>JBPCQC010000049.1:0-26574 GCA_050998515.1 Verrucomicrobiales bacterium | reverse complement strand
CCCAACTCCATTCGCCCTGCCTCGGATAGGCCACAAAGCCGCGACTGTCGAACTTCGTGGTCCACCGCTGCCCCGGATTGCGCGCCTGCCACCCGCCTTCGATCGGCTGGAAAGCATGACGCCCCGCCTCGTAAGCAGCGCGGATGCTGGTCCAGTCGGACTTGGCCAGGCCCTCCGGCACGGCCTCAAGGTCGCGTGGTGCGGCACCCGCCGAGCCGACGCCGGCGCGGCCCTGGTCGTTGACCAGCTGCGGCACCTGGGCGGAAGCCAGAGTTGAGAGGAAGGCGACGCCGGAAAGCGCCACCGCGCATGTGACGAGTTGTTTCATGATGTGGGGGGCCGATGGGATGGGTGCTACACAAGTTCGCTTCGCCAGAGTTTTGTGACCCGTCCGCAGCGAACCATAAAATGGGGAAACGCGCCTTAATTACCTTGGCTCCCACGGCGTGGGCAAGCATGATCTTTGGAGATTCAGGTAGGGGGAATCATTCTTTAACCGCCTGCCAGGCAGCCTCCATTTCTTCGAGCGATGTTTCGCCCACCTTTTGCCCAGTCGCGGCAAGCTTTCGCTCCATGGCGCCAAATCGCGCGACAAATTTTTCATTGGCCGCGGCGCAGAGGATTTCGGGGTCGAAGCCTTCTTTGCGCGCCAGATTGGCGGCCGCGAAAAGAAGATCTCCGATTTCGGCAGCGCGTTTGCGGCTTCCCGGTGATTCTTTTTCCACCTCGGCAAGCTCCTCGCGAATTTTGTCGATGACGCCGGCTGAATCCGGCCAGTCAAAGCCGACTCGCGCAGCTTTCCTTTGGATTTTGGCTGCTCGCGCCAGAGCGGGCAATCCTTTCCCTGCGCTTGACAGCGGTGATTCAGGGGCGCCGCCCTTTTCCTCCTGCTTGATCGCGTCCCATTGCGTTAGCACGGCTGCGCTGGTAGCGGCAGCGCTGCCGGCATAGACGTGAGGATGGCGCCGGACCAGCTTGTCTGCAATTCCGTGCGCGATCTCCTGCAAGTCAAACGCGTCGCGCTCATTGCCGATCTCCGCGTGTATGACGACTTGCAGCAGCAAATCGCCGAGCTCTTCGCGCATGGCCGAAACATCGTCACCTCGCAATGCCTCGACGGCTTCGTAAGCCTCTTCGATCAAATTCGGCAACAGCGATTCGTGCGTCTGCTCGCGGTCCCAGGGACAGCCTCCAGGCGCGCGCAAATCGTGCACCACGGCGGCGAGCCGCCTCAGTCCATCAGAATTGTCTGGAATTGGCTTGGGCATAACGTCGAATATCCCTCGGCACCGGCAGCACAAGGTGGATTCGCCACTGAACCGAAGACCGGCGGAATCTCACTTGGCCTGATCCCAAGCCTACGCGACTGCAAGTTCGCCGCGCACTTTCTCGAGCAATGCCTTGGTGGCCTTGATGCCTTCTGGTTCGGAGAGCCGATTCCCTTCGTATTCCACTCCGATGAAGCCGCGATAACCGTGCTTCTTCACCACGATATCGAGCATTTTTCGATAATCGGTCTGAGTTTCCTCTCCCTTTTCGTTGAACTCGTGGCTTTTGGCGCTGACGCCTTTTGCGAAGGGCATAAGTTCGTCAACGCCCTTGTAGCGATCGTATTCCAGGCTGGGCTTCACCTTGAAGTTTCCAAAATCGGGAAGCGTGCCGCAATTGGGCAGGCCCACGGATTTCATCACGGCCGCCAGCCAGGCGCCATCGGATGAAAGTCCGCCGTGATTTTCCACGATGACATTGATCTTGTCCGGAGCGGCGGCCTCACTCAGCGCACGCAACCCTTCAGCCGCATGGCTCGCCTGTTCTTCACGGGATCCCTGGTCACCGGTTTGTGCGTTCACCCGAATGCTATGGCAACCCAGGAACTTTGCGGCCGCGATCCATTTTCGGTGATTGTCCACGGCCTGCTTGCGTTTTGCTGCGTCGGGATCTCCCAGGGCGCCTTCACCATCGCACATGATCAAAACCGACCTCACCCCCAGATCTTCGCAGCGCTTCTTGAGCTCCTTGAGGTAGTCTTGATTCGTCGCCTTGTCTTTCCAGAACTGATTCACGAACTCGACCGCATCAATCCCATAATCATTTTTTGCGGCCGCCGGAAAATCCAGGTTGGTCAGCTTCCCTCCAAAAATGGTTTTGTGCAGCGACCATTGTGCGAGCGAAATCGCGAAGAGCTGTTCCGTCTCGGCCGCGCCGAGAGATTCTGACAGCGGGGCGGCCAGCGGTGTCGCCAGACAACCATTGAGAAATCGACGGCGTGTAGTCATGGGAACAAGCGGGGTTCGAGTTGGGGACTTTAGCCCGATTGGCGGCGGGTCGAGAAATATCAGCGAGTCAGTGAATCAGCGGGTCATCGAGTCGGCGCCGCCGGGATGGAAGCTGCGGCGCCACTGCTTTTGCTGCCAGGCGCCCGCCAATGCGCCCAGCGGCAGCCCGCACAAAAATCCGAAGAGATGAGCGGCGAGGTCGACACCCGCCTTTTCGCCGCCAGAGCCAAACAGCCCCAGGAGAGCAAGGCCTCCACCGAGGGGCAACATCCAGGCACGGTGATGGCGAAGCCCATGATGCTGCGCGGCCTCGATGACGCCGGCGCCCACCAGGATGCCGACCGCGCCAAAGACAGCGGTCGAGGCACCGATGCCACGGTAAGGATCCGGATACCACACCGCGGCGGTCACAAGATTTCCCAGGATGCCGCTCACAAGAACCAGGCTCCAGCCAAGCCACGGACCGAACGCGCGCGCGACAAAAATCCCAAACACAGCGCCGAAAAAAATATTTCCCGCCAGATGGGCGAAATCGTCGTGGAGCACGAGCGCCGTGGCGGCGCGCCACCATTGCCCATGGCCAAAGATTTGCACGGAGTCGCGGCTCCACTCCAGGGAAAGCGTGCTGCCATTCTTATGCTGCCAGCGGAAAATGGCGCTCAGCAACACCGCGGCGATAATAAGGCCGCCCCACCCGGCGGCATGCTGCTGCAACGGCGCACTCGGCGGATGCTGTGCAACCTCGGCTTGCTCTCTGTCGTAAGCATCGAGCTGCGTGCGCGCTTCCGCAACATGCCGTCCCTCGACGAACAGCTCGAATCCATTCTGGGTTTCGTTGGTCCAATGTGTGAATCCTTTGGCCAGCAAAACCGCGCTGCGCTCGCGCGCCAGAGCACGGGTCGGATAGACCGCGACTGGTGCAACGTTAGGCAGGTCGGAGGCAGCGGGAGAATCGTCCATGAGAAAACTCACTTCCAGCCTACACGTGGCGCTTCCCCTTGCCAAAGCCCGCACCTGCGATTTAATCCAATGGTGGAACGACTTCCAACATGAGATTCTCCAAGCCCACTTACGGCATCAGCCGAATCGATCAGCCCGCCAAACGCAACCACGGCTGGTTCGTGCGCGTCACTCTCAAAGGTGCGGTGCAGTCGAAATTTTTTGCCGACAAGTCGTTGGGTGGCAAGACCGCCGCTCTCGAGCAGGCCCGCGCGCACCGCGATGTCCTGGTTAGCAAGCTCCCAAAACACCGCCAGGAGTCGCTCGAGCGCCGGCGCCGCCACGTAAAGCAAAGCGGCATCAAGGGCGTGACCCATGTCGTGACTCAGGATCAGCACGGAACAACCTACGAGTATTGGCAGGCTGCATGGACAGGCCGGGATGGACGGCGCCACACCACGAAGTTTTCCATCGCGGAGCATGGCCAGAAAAAGGCGCTCGATCTGGCGCGCAAACACCTGGCTGAGCAGGACGGCGGCCCCGGCTTGCACAAGGGGGCGGGCAAGCGGAAATAAGTGGCCGCAAGTCCCGTGAGTTCCGATTACACGCTGCGCGCCACCGGTCTCAAGCGCTCGTTTCACATTGGGGGGCACCATATCGTTGTCCTGCGCGGTATCACCCTCGAGGTGCCTGCGGGTGAGCGGCTTTTTCTGTGCGGGGCCTCGGGTGCCGGGAAAACCACGCTGCTCTACACCCTGGCGGGCCTCGAGCGCCCTGATGAGGGCAGCGTGCACGTCGGAGGCCAGGACCTTTATGCGCTGTCCAGCAACCGCCTGGCCCACTTGCGCAACACTCTCATGGGTTATGTCTTTCAGAGCTACTTTTTGTTGCCCGAACTTACCGCGCTCGAAAACGTCTCTCTGCCAGCGATGATTCGAGGAAAAGCGGCCCGGGGCGCTGCCGCCGATTTACTGCGCAAAGTGGGTCTCGGAGAGCGATTGCAGCATTTGCCCTACGAACTGAGTGGCGGCGAGCAACAACGCGTCGCCATCGCGCGCGCTCTCATCAACGATCCACGACTGCTCTTCGCCGACGAACCCACCGGCAACCTCGACCAACACACCGGTGGCGAAGTCATGGATTTGCTGCTTTCACTCGTTGCCGAAACAAAAAAGACGTTGATCGTCGTCACCCACGACACGCGACTGGCCCGGTTCGGCGATCGAACAGTTATCCTCGCCGAGGGACAAATCGTTTCCAACGTTGCTTCCGCGCCCGCTCACATCGCCAGCTCTCGCCAATGAAAATTTATCTCGACGGCCAGCTTGTCGATGAGAAAGACGCGCGCATTTCCGTCTTCGATCACGGACTGCTTTACGGAGACGGGGTCTTCGAAGGCATTCGTTTTTACAAGGGCCGGATCTTTCGTCTGGAACAGCACATGCGGCGACTTTACGACTGCGCTCGCTCGATCCTGATCAACATCCCGCTGTCGCCTGAAGCGATGTCAAAGGCGATCTGCGCGACGATCCGCGCGAACGATCTGCATGACGGGTATATCCGCCTGGTCGTGACCCGCGGTCCGGGGCCATTGGGCCTCAATCCCTTCCAATGTCCAAAACCCACAGTTTTCATCATCGCCGCGGCCATCGCCTTGTACGAAGAAGCGATTTACCGCACGGGGCTCACCATGGCCACTTGCGCCACCCGGCGGCCGTCCCATGACATTCTCAGCCCGCAGGTGAAAAGCCTCAACTACCTCAACAACATCATGGCCAAGATTGAGGCGGTACATGCGGGCGCCGATGAAGGATTGTTGTTGAATGACCGCGGACTGGTCGCCGAAGGCACCGTGGAAAACGTTTTCATCGTGCGCCATGGGGTCATCAGCACGCCCTCGCTGGCAGCCGGCGCGCTCGACGGCGTCACCCGCGGTGTGGTCATGGAAATCGCCGCGGAATTGGGCATCCCGATTCGGGAAAAGGATTTCAGCCGCCATGACATGTTCACGGCTGATGAATGCTTCCTGACCGGAACGGCGGCCGAGGTGATTGGGGTAATCAACCTGGATCGGCGCGTCATTGGCGCCGGGAAACCCGGGCCGGTCACCCTGCGCATAACCGAGCGCTTTCGGGAAATCGCGTCATCAACCGGCACGCCGGTCTATTCGTGAATAAACAGGGATGGTTTCCGCCTCATGGAAAATGACTCGCTCGCCCACTTCGTTTGAATTGCGGGTGTATGAAGCGATCCGCCAGATTCCGCGCGGAAGAGTTTCCACCTACGCCGAAGTCGCCCGAGCCGTCGGCGTCCCTGCGCCGCGTGCCGTCGGACAGGCTTTGCGCCGAAATCCCTTTGCGCCGCAGGTGCCGTGCCACCGCGTAATTGCGAGTACTCTGACGATTGGTGGTTTTGCGGGCACCACGCGAGGCGCCGAGATCGAACGCAAACGGGCGCTGCTCCACCGGGAAGGCGTCGAATTTACGGGCGATGGTCATCTCGTTGAACCGACGCGGCTGTATCGTTTTAGTTAGGCGGTGGCACTCGTCGAGGCAGGGGCGCTCACAGAATGCCCATACATCTTTTGGTTGCAGGGGCGGTCCGTGACCGCCCATTGCGCCCGCCAGGTACTCTGGACCGAAAAACTACGGCGAGATCGGCGGACGCTCCTGCTCTGCCCGGACCGCTTCCCTCAATCGTCCTTGCGCATGCAGGCGCATCAAGACCGTGCACAGGATCGTCTCACTCATCGCGCCCAGTTCGGTCAGCGAGCGCGTGCGATGGATGCGCTGTTCCAGGTCAGTCTGTGCAATCGCTCCAATGCCGCATCGTTTCGCGACGTCTATCAGGTGGGCTGCCTCGATGCTGTAGCCGACCGGAAACGACAACTTTTCGAGCAGGGTGCGGCGCGCGGCACATTCACCAGCCAGCGGTTGCCTGATACCGGCGAGTTCGGGAAAAAACTGGCGCAGCAAAGGCCGCATTAGAAGCTCTGTCACCCGGCCTCCTCCGCCGGGCCGCTCATAGAACGCCTTGACGTATTGCAATTCCGGGCGAGTCAGGAGCGGCCCGGTTAATCCGCTCACAAAGTGAGGTTGCAGATCGACGATGTCACCATCTATGAAAACAACAATATCGCCGTGCAGTACATGCAGAGATCGCCACAGGTTTTCGCCTTTTCCCTGCACCGCTCCTAATTCCGGGCGGATTTCCGATGCCTGGTAAATGTCGGCCCCGGCTGCTGACGCTGCTTCGCGAGTCCCATCTCCGGATCCCGAATCGATCACGACTACTTCATCGGTCAGCGGACTTGCCTTAAGAGCCGCCACCACTTCTCCAATGGTCGACCCTTCGTTCAATGTGGGCACGCAGCACGAAATGCAGACGCCTTGCTCTTTCTTCGCCTGCAACAGGGCACGCGTGTCCTGAAAATCGCGGTGATGAAAGGTGGCGATCACCTGGTTCTCATATTCATGACTGACGGCGGTGCGAATGGTATTGGGCGTCCGGCAAGTCCTGGGTTTCGTAAAATGGGACGTGCTGGCGCTCTGGATGCATCCGAAAGGCATTGCGGCACAAGCTTTTCCGCCAATGAAGTCAGGTCTCAATGCGCGCTGGATCAAGGAACTGCTCAAGGAGACGTTTCAAGAATGGAAAAAGGATGATGTTGGGCGCTGGGCGGCGGCGCTGGCCTATTTTACGGCTGTTTCGGTGGCGCCGCTCATCGTGCTGCTGCTCGGATTGGTGGCAGCGATCTGGGGCGAGGAGGCGGCAAGCGGCCAGTTGCAGGGTTACCTGACAGGAGCCATGGGCAAGGCCAACGCGGCTTTATTCGAGGAAATCATCGCCAATGCCAAACGGCCCGTGGTCGGAAGCGTCGCAGGCATCCTCAGCATTCTCGTCCTGATCTGGGGGGCGTCCAATGTGTTCGCGCAATTGCAGGCCGCACTCAACATCATTTGGGATGCGCCCCCGCCCAAAAAAATCAGCTTTCTTCGGACGATCCAAAAGCGGCTCTTGTCTTTTACGATGGTGTTAACACTCGGATTTCTCTTGTTGGTATCGCTGGCGCTGAGCACCGCCTTGAGCGCGGTGGGCGAGTACGTCTTCGGCGGCGGCGAGTCAGGCCTCCTCCTGCGGCTTTGCAATGGAGGCCTCGCGTTGATAGTGACGTCGGTGCTCATCGCCTCCATCTACAAAGTCCTGCCCGACGTGAAGATCGGCTGGCGTCACGTCATCTTTGGCGCGGTCCTCACAGCCGCGCTCTTCACTCTTGGAAAATTGGCCTTGGGCTGGTATCTCGGACGGGCCAGCACATCCTCCGCTTATGGCGCCGCCGGTTCACTCGTGGTCTTCCTGCTGTGGGTGCAATACTCAGCCCAGATCTTCTTTTTCGGCGCCGAGTTTACTCAGGTTTACGCCCGCCGGTTCGCCCCAACTCGCCTGACGAAAACCAACGGGTCGAAGCCGCAACCTGCGACGTGATGGGGTCAACGCCCAATGGTGGCATCGACGGCTCGTCGATGAGTCACAGCGGCGGGCCCCCCGCTGAAAGCCAGGCGCCAGCGGCGCCTGGTCAGGCCGATGCCACCACGACTCGGCAACGAATTTTGCAAGTGACAGCAAACGCGCCGCAGCGATGTTCGGCGTTCAAACCTTGACCGGCCGGCGCCGGCATTACCTAACCCGCCCGAACTACGACGTCATGAACATCCAGAAAATGCTCAAGCAGGCTCAAAAGATGCAGGAGCAAATGCAAAACACCCAGGCCGAATTGGCGCAAAAAACTGTCGAGGCCAGCATTGCGAATGGCAAGATCACGGTGACCGCCAACGGCGCCGGCGATATCCTGGGAATCAAGATCGCGCGTGAAGTCGTCGACCCCGAGGACGTGGAAATGCTCGAGGACCTTGTGCTTACGGGCGTGAAGCAGGCCATCGAAAAAGCCAAGGCGCTGGCCGCCGACGAGATGGGCAAGATCACGGGCGGCCTGGGTCTGCCAGGAATGGGCTTCTGATGAGGGTCGAGGCGGCGAGTGCGCCGGCGCGGTCCAAAGAACCTCCGCGCAAACGAGAGTCGGCATTGTCACTGCCGCCAAAACACGCACCGAGTCCGCCGCCACGTTCGGATTTTCCGTTCGGAAGCCGGACCATCGGCGACTGGTTCGCGCGCCGAGGTTGGAGTCCGCTCGCATTTCAGCGTGAGGCCTGGGAGGCTTATGCAGAGGGCCAAAGCGGTTTGATTCATGCGCCAACAGGGGTCGGAAAAACGCTCGCAGCCTGGTTGGGACCGGTCATCGAGGAACTGAATGAAGGCGCCCGAAGGGGAAATAGTGAGGCGTCTCTGCTCCGAGTCATTTGGCTGACCCCGTTGCGCGCTCTGGCGGCGGATACTGTCATGTCCCTGCGCGAGCCGCTGGCCGAACTCGCGCCGCAACTCGGCGTCGCCGCACGCACGGGAGATACCTCGCAAAGCCAGCGCGCCAGACTCAAGGAGCACCTTCCCTTTTGCCTGATCACTACGCCGGAGAGTCTTTCGCTGTTGCTGAGTTACCCGGATTGCCGGGAACGTTTCTCCGGCCTGCGGTGCGTCATCGTGGATGAATGGCACGAGCTGATGAGCAGCAAGCGCGGCGTGCAAACCGAACTATGCCTCGCGCGCCTCCGCACCTTCAATCCCAGGCTGCGCACCTGGGGACTTTCAGCCAGCATCGGCAACCTCGAGCAAGCCCTCGAAGTTTTGTTAGGCAAACGGCCCATCCAGGCAGGCACTTCCACCTTCCCATCAAAGAGCCTCCGCTCAGAGCGAATAATCATCCACTCGACGGTGGAAAAACGAGTCGAAATCGAGACGTTGCTGCCCGTAACGATGGAACAGTTTCCGTGGTCGGGGCATCTCGGCACCCGGATGCTCGCCGAGGTGATCGAACGGATCGAGCGGGCGAAAACAACGCTGCTTTTTACCAATGTTCGTTCCCAGACAGAAATTTGGTTCCAGGAGCTGCTCGAAGCGCGACCGGATTGGGAACCGCTGCTCGCCATGCACCACGGTTCGCTCGAACGAGCCATCCGCGAAGAGGTCGAGCGCCGGCTCCGCGCCGGCGCCGTTAAATGCGTCGTCTGCACCTCGAGCCTCGACCTCGGCGTGGATTTTTCCCCGGTCGATCAGGTCATTCAAGTGGGAAGCCCGAAGGGGATTTCGCGCATCATGCAGAGGGCTGGCCGCAGCGGACATCAACCGGGCGCCGTGAGTAAAGTGTTAGGCGTGCCCACCAATGGATTCGAGCTCGTCGAGTTCGCCGCCGCGCGGATGGCGTTGCAGGAAAAGAAAATTGAGTCGCGCCGTCCGCTGCGCCAGCCGCTGGACGTTTTGCTGCAGCACTTGGTCACCGTCGCCATCGGCGGCGGGTTTCGGGCTGATGACATGCTGGCCGAAGTCCGTTCGACGCACGCCTATGCCGGACTTCCGGAACGTGAGTGGGGATGGCTGCTGACCTTCATCACCACCGGCGGTTCGCTGCGCGCCTATCCCGAATATCGCAAGGTCGTGGTGGGTGACGATGACCTTTATCACGTCACCGATGCCAGACTGGCCCGTCTGCACCGCATGACCATCGGAACCATCGTCAGCGACGTGGCGGTTTCGATCCGCCTGACGGGTGGGCGCCGGCTGGGCAGTGTCGAAGAAGGCTTCATCTCGAGAATCCGGCCTGGCCAGATCTTTATCTTCGGAGGGCGGCGCCTCGAACTGGTGCGCCATCAAGGCTTGGTCGCAACCGTTCGACCCGCGACGAAGAAGAACGCGCGTGGGCAAATCCCGACCTGGCAGGGAAGCAAAAGCCCGCTCTCGACTGAACTCGCCTCCGCCGTCGGCCGTAAACTTCAACAGTTTAACCGTGGCGAATTCCGCAGCTTGTCGGACTTGCGCAGTGTAAGACAGGCCCAGCCGTTCCAACCTCCAGCACCTCGCTCTTCGAACGATGGTGCCCAAAGATTGGAAATTCCCGCTTCCGACCCCGAGATGCTTTGCGTCGCGCCAATCCTGACACTGCAACAGGACTGGTCGATTATCCCCGATCCGCATCAGTTGCTGATCGAAATTGTCACCACGCGTGACGGACATCACGCGTACGTCTATCCATTTGCTGGGCGGCTCGTGAATGAGGGCCTTGGCATGCTTGCGGCCTACAGAATGTCCCGCGCCGGTCCGATTTCCATCCAGGTGACGCCGAACGATTACGGGATCGAGTTGCATTCCCCGGCGCCGTTTGACCTTAGCGCCGACGAATGGCGCGCCTTGTTCACTGCGGATCGTTTGCTGGAAGACCTTTTCGGGTGCCTGAACACCGCCGAACTCGGGAGGCATCAATTTCGCGAGGTGGCGCGTGTCGCCGGTCTGGTCATTCAGGGTTTTCCCGGCAATCCCAAAACCGCACGGGCCCTTCAAGCTTCAAGCGGACTGCTCTACGACGTGTTCGCGAAGTATGATCCGCAGAATCTTTTGCTCGAGCAAGCCCAGCGGGAAATCCTCGAACGCCAGCTCGAGATCGCCCGCCTGCGTGACACCCTCGAAGGCATCCGTGGAAAAGAGATCGTCCTCCTGCCATGCGAACGTTTGTCGCCCATGGCATTCCCGCTTTGGGCCGACAGCATCTCGGCGAATTTCAGCACCGAAGATTTCGCGACTCGCCTGCAAAAAATGCTCGCGCAGTTGGAAGCCGCGGCGGCAAAGAGAATGAGCCCCGATCCGTCAGTGTGAGGCAGTGGCCTCACGACCCTGAGCCTTTTCGCCTGGGAACCGTCTCGGTGCGGCGGTGTTTAAACATAGTCGCCCTGGCCCGGCGGCGCGCGCATCGACATTTGAAAACTTTCTTGCCAGCCCGCCCAAATGACGAATGCTCGCCGCGGCATGAGCGCGGCCGAGATTCAATCCCAACCCGACCAGCCTTGCGTGCTGGAGACCGTCCGCCCTCGCGCCGATGGGAAAACTCTCCCGGCCCGAGGGCTGGGCGTCTCCAGCGCGCAGCTCTCTTCGCCTTCCCCGGGCAACGTTCGCCTGCAGATCTGCGGACAAACGCTCGACCTGCATCCGAGCCATTGCGCGTTTTGGCTGGAACGACGCACCCTCATCGTAGCGGACCTGCATCTGGGAAAGGCTGCCGCGTTTCGGCAGAACGGTCTCGCCGTCCCGGAAGGAGGGACCGAGGACGATCTGGCGCGTTTGGAAAAAGTGTTAGGCGATACCGCTGCCGAACGCCTCATCATCGTCGGCGATCTCTTCCATTCGCCTTCCGGCTACCAGCGCGAAGTTTTCGAAGCTATTGGGGCGTGGCGGAGAAAACATCCCGATCTCCGATTGACCCTCGTACCCGGCAATCACGACCGGCAGCTCGAGCGCGTGCCTCGCGAATGGGATGTGGACATACGCGCGGCGCGATTGGCTGACAGCCCGTTCACCTTCGCTCACGACCCGTCGTCAGTTGACCCGGGTTCGTTCTTTATCTGCGGTCATCTCCACCCCGCGATCAGGCTCGGCCACTCCCGCCAAAGTTCGCTCTGCGCCGCCTGTTTCTGGCTGCGGCGCAATCTCCTCGTATTGCCCGGTTTCGGATCCTTCACCGGCAGGGCGGTCATCCGGCCGGAAACTGGAGATCGCGTTTTCAGTATCGCACGCCACCGCGTCACAGAAGTGCCGGAAAGTTTGTGGTAGTGGGAGCAGCATCGAATTAAAGGGGCACCGGCGTCCCGCCCGTGGCGATGAACCACAAACAAAATGTGCATTCGGTGGGGCGAAGGTCTCCTGAGCCGCATTGAATACCGCGTCTTCAGGTTCAATGCGGCTCGACAGAGTTTCGCCCCACCACGTTGGCTGATCGGCACCCGGTGGGGCGAAGGTCTCCTGAGCCGCGTTGAATTCCGCGTCTCCGGGTTCAATGCGGCTCGACAGAGTCTCGCCCCACCGGGTTGAATGACCGCCCCACCGGGTGGGGTGACCGCGTTCCGGCGCGCACGAAATTCGACTGATTGGCAAGATACAGCCCCGGTCGGCGAGCCGAACTGCCATGCGCTGTCCGAAACGCCCTGCAGACCTGGACGGTCGAGCCTCAGTAGCTTTTTCTGTTTCGCCGCTAGTTGACGCAGCCCCCGCGCTCAGGACGGTTCGGTCATGTGGCGCCGTCTCTTTGTCTTTGTCTGTGTCGTGCTCAACGCGGGCGCGGCGGAAAAATGGGCGGATCGCGCGATGCCGATCAGCGAAGGGGTTGTCTGGTGGCTTGATGCTTCACGACAGCAGGCGGCCTGGCAGGCCAATGGCAAACGTGCGCTTACCTCCGACGGCGTTCTGGATGTCGTTTTCGATGGCTCCGACCACGCACACCACGCCGTGCAAGCGGTGGCGGGAGCGCAGCCAACCTGGCGGGGTTCGGTAAATGGCGCGGTCATAGCATTCGATGGCATCGATGATTTCCTCGGAGCGCAAATCGGCAGTGCTCAAAGCTGGGAATCCTTTTCCGTGTTTGTCGTAGCGGCACCGGCTTCGAATTCAGGAGCGTTTCGAGCGCTTCTCTGTGGGCATAAAACCGGGCGCAACGATTTTCAGACCGGCTTCAACATCGATCTCGGGCCGGAACCGACGCGAGCCTGGACGGTCCTAAATGCTGAGGGTGCTGGCTTTGGTGGGGCGCGCGATCTGCTCGATGCCGAGTTTGAGTGGAAAAAGCCGAGGGTTGTCGATGCGCACGCGCACCGTGAGGCCCGGCAGGTGCGCGTCTTCGTCGATGGCCGGCCGAGCGGGCAACGATCCTGGAAGCCCGAACCGCTGCGGATCGCCGAGTTGAAAATCGGCGCCCGGCTGGCCTCGAACACGCCGGCACCGCCGTTCGTGAATGGATTCTTCCACGGCGAAATTGCCGAGGTTCTCGTATTCAATCGCTCGCTCCCCGATGCCGAAGCGGAAGCGGTGCGCAAGTACCTGCAGACAAAATACGCGGCTCTCGAAGCCGCGCTGGCAGCGACACGCGAAGGGCATCGGCTGCGGGTGGTAAAAGATCCGCCGATGGTCCAGATGCTGGTTCCCGGCTTTACCGTGCGCGAACTCCCCGTCGACCTGACCAACATCAACAACCTGCTTTACCGTCCGGACGGGAAGCTGGTCGCGGTTGCTTACAACGGAGACATCCTCTTGCTCAGCGACACGAATGGCGACGGTCTCGAAGACAAAGCGGATATTTTTTATCCCGGAAAGGGAAAGCTTGTCGGGCCGGTCGGCATCGACCTCACTGCCGATGGTCACGGCGTCTTCACCCCGTCGAAAGGCAAGGTTTCACTCATCCTCGACCACGATCACGACGGCAAAGCCGACGAGGAAAAGATTATCGCGGAGGGTTTTCCGCCGGCGCGTGGCGGCGTCGACATCACCGCCGTCGCGCGTGATCCACGTGACGGCGCCATTTACCACGGGCTCGGCGTGCGCTGGTTCGACAATGCGTACGAGATTGACGACCAGGGTGTCGCCCACTACAAGCCGACCGATGAACGCGGCGGGATCCAGCGTATTTCACCGGATTTTCGCAAGCGCGAGGCTTTGTGCACTGGCATCCGGTTTCCCATTGCGCTGCGCTTCAATGCCGAGGGCGATCTTTTTGCGACCGAACAGGAAGGGGCGACGTGGCTGCCTAACGGAAACCCATTCGATGAACTGCTGCACATTCAACGCGGACGGCACTATGGCTTTCCACCGCGGCATCCGAAGCACCTGCCCAATGTCATCGATGAGCCCAGCGTCTTCGATTTTGGCCCCCAGCACCAATCGACATGCGGGATGAATTTCAACCTGCCGGTCAATGGCGGCCCGATCTTCGGTCCGGACACGTGGCGCGGCGACGCGCTCATCGTGGGGGAATCACGCGGCAAGCTCTGGCGGACCAGGCTCGCGAAAACCGAGCATGGCTATGTGGCGGACACGCAGTTGCTCGCCTGCCTGAACATGCTTGTCACAGATGTGTGCGTCAGCCCGCGCGGAGAGGCCGTCCTCTGCTGCCACACCGGCCCGCCGGACTGGGGAACCGGGCCGGAGGGAAAGGGCAAACTCTTCAAGATTTCGCGCACGGATGGTGCAGCGCCGCAACCTGTTGCGGCTTGGGCTGAAGCGCCGGGCATCCTGGTCGTTGAATTCGATCAATCGCTTTCGCCGGAACTCACGAAGAATTGGGCAGGCGCGGCAAAAATCGAACGAGGCCGGTGGGTGCGCGCCGGTGACCGGTTCGAAGGCGTGCGGCCACCGTATGATGTGGTCGCCCTGATGATGGCCGAGCCCCGTTTCGACGTGGCGGTCCAGAGTGTGCAGTTGTCGCCGGATTTTCGACGAGTGATGCTGGGCACCGAGCCGCAACGCCGGGCCAGCGATCATTTTGCAGTCACGCTGCCGAATTACGATCTTCATTACGATCTGACCGGCGTCGAAGTGGAATGGCGCAGCGCTGACGGCAGCGAACGCGAAGTCGGCTGGGCGCCGGTGCTCGATCTCGAAGCAGCAGCGGATTTGCGTCAAGCCGGAGGAGACACCCTGTTTTCGCAGCAGCGGCCAAAGGAGGGCATCCTCACCTTGCGCACCCAACTCGACCTCACCCATATGCTTCAGCCCGCGGTTCAGCCGGGCGCCACGCTCGATTTCGATTATCCGGCCGAAAAGGTGACTGTCTATTTCGCTTCGAAATCGCAGGAATTTTCAATGCAGCGGAAAGGCGTTGCGGGAGTGCCATCCAAAAAAGGCCATGTGAGCAATGATGCGATGTTCACGGTGACGACGCGAGGTGTGGGTGACGGGCGCAGCGCCAAAGGCAGTGGCGGCACAGATAAAGAGAAAAGTGTCCCTGAGGCCTCAAGCAGCGACAGGAGTGTCGCTGCCACGACGTTCGGGCTCGAGGCGGTCGAAATTCAATTGCGCGTAAAAGCAGGCGAAAAGCCGCATCTTACTGCGGCGTGGCACACGGACGAGGATCAACGGCTCCGCGCCTTTCCGCGCCGGCGCTATTTCATGCCCTTCGTGCTGGGCCAGGAACCGCCAGGCAGGTCCCAGTTGGCTTCGGCGCTGGTCCCGAAAAAAATCGAAGGCGGCAACTGGGCGCGCGGACGCGAAATCTTCTTCGGCGAGGACACTCAATGCGCGAAATGCCACACCGTCCGCGGCCATGGAACAATGTTAGGGCCGGATCTTTCGAACCTCGTTCACCGCGATGCGGCCGCAGTTCGCCGCGATTTGCTCGAGCCAAGCGCGACCCTCAACCCCGACTTTCTCGCTTATGAGGTCGAAAAAACCGACGGCACAAAAATTGCTGGCGTGCCAAAGTTGCAGGCCGACGGCTCATGGCAGCTCGGCATCGGGGCCGGCGCCTTCCTGCCCATCGCGAAGGCCGACGTGAAGTCGATGAAGCCGCTCTCGATTTCGCTCATGCCCGCGAGTCTCAACTTAATTCTGGGTGAAGACGGCCTTCGCGACCTGCTCACGTTTCTTCTCATCGAGCCGCCATTGATGGGGGAATACGCCAGCGTTCCGCGAGATGGCGTCGAGCATCCGCCGCCACCCCGCGCGGCGGAAGATGTAGATCGTGTGCTGGCAGGCGCTCCAAATCCGCTGCCGGCGACTCGGCCGATCCGGGTCATCCTCGTCGCCGGCGAGAAGGACCATGGCAAGGGCGAGCACGATTATCCGCGCTGGCAAAGGGCGTGGGGCCGTCTGCTCGCCATGGCGGAAAAAGCCGAAATTGAAACCGCGTGGGAATGGCCCTCTGCCGAGCAGTGGAAAACGGCGGACTCGGTCGTGTTTTTCTGCAAGGGCGATTGGTCACTCGGCCGCGCGCGAGACATCGACGCCTTCCTCAACCGCGGCGGCGGGCTGGTTTACATCCATTGGGCCGTTGAGGCCGGAGAGGAAGCGCCCGAACTGGCCCGCCGCATCGGACTCGCATCCAACGGCCCGAAAACTTCGTGGCGACACGGCCCGTTCGATCTCGTTTTCGCCGACGACTCCCGACATCCCATCGCACGCAACTTCACGCGCGTGCATTTTCACGATGAAAGTTACTGGAAACTCATCGGCGATCCGAGCACGATCACGCCTCTGGCCACCGCCATCGAAGACGGGGCGCCGCAGCCGCTTTTCTGGACGGCCGAACGGGGCGGGAACGAACGCAAAGGCCGCGTCTTTGTTTCCATTCCCGGCCACTATTCATGGACCTTCGACGATCCGCTGTTCCGCGTGCTTTTATTGCGCGGCCTTGCCTGGAGCGCCAAAGAACCGGTCGACCGTTTCAATGATCTCGTCGAGGCGGGAATCGAGCCATGAGCAGGCCGGAGCTTGACATCAAATCATTCGTATCACTCGGCCAGCCCCGAATGGCGCTAAGAAGCTGCCCCGGCGGGGCAGCGGAGCTCGTTCAACCACAAACAGCGCTCATCGTATCCACCCCGCTGCGTTGCAGGAGATCGAGGTATTCCTGAGAAAATGAGGTGGTAGTGGAGCGAGAGATGGGTCGAGGGCATGGGTGGCATTGTTGTCGGCGCCCCGCTGGGGCGCAACATTTTCTGACCCGCGTTCCGGTGGCTCACGCCACCGCTAATTTCCATCAAGCCTCCGGCTTGCTGGATCTCACTGACAAGCCTCACAAGTCACTCCGCTCAGGGCGGCTTCGAGTGAGCAGGCGGTCCTTTCGGAGTCAGCACAAGCCCGCACCCCTGGCCCGCTTTCCTCGACTGCGGCCAACGGCACTACGGTGGTGGCGATCACTCCGCGGAGTTCCTTCGCAACGGCGACAGTAGCCTCCTCGATATTGGTGGCCGACAGAGTGCGAAGATAGTAAGTCGTCTTGAGTCCGGCGTGCCAGGCGGCGCGATACATGTGCGACATGGTTTTTAGCTCGGGCTCCGCGAGAAAGAGATTTACCGACTGGCTCTGGTCGATCCATTTCTGCCGCCGCGCAGCAGCCTGGATCAGCCAATGATAGTCGATACTGAACGCGGTGCGATAACGATGCCTCAGGTCGGCCGGGATGCGCGGGATGTCACTTAGCTCACCTTTGAAGTATTTCAGTTCGTCCACCATTTGCTGGTCCCACAGACCGAGTTTCTTGAGGTCGCGCACGAGATACTCATTCAGGATGACGAAATCGCCGCTGAGGTTGGCCTTTACGAAGAGGTTCTTGTAGGCAGGCTCGATGCACGCACTCGAACCGACGATGTTGGAAATGGTGGCCGTGGGCGCGATGGCCAGGACGTTGCTGTTGCGCATGCCTTGCACGGCAATCTTGTCGCGAAGGATGGTCCAGTCCATGCGGCCGCCGCGCGGTACGTTGATGGGGAGCCCGCGTTCCTGTTCAAGGAGGTCCACGGTATCGGGCGGCAGCAGGCCGCGTTGCCACTTGCTGCCCTGGAAGGTGGAATAGGAACCCCGCTCGGCCGCCAGATCGCTCGAAGCCTCATAGGCGTAATAGGCCACCGCTTCCATAAACTCGTCGTTGAATTCCACCGCTTCCGCCGAAGCGAAGGCAATTCCCTTTTTAAAAAGGGCGTTGGCCAGGCCCATGACGCCGAGACCGATGGGGCGGTGGCGGGTATTCGCGCGCCGGGCCGGCTCAGTCGGGTAAAAGTTGATGTCAATGACGTTGTCGAGGGCCCGCACCGCAATGCGGATGGTCTCGCGAAGCCGTTTGAGATCGAGGGCGCCGTCGGGGGTGAGGTGGTTTTCAAGAACGATCGAGCCGAGATTGCAGACGGCGGTTTCGTCCGCCGACGTATTCAGCGTGATTTCTGTGCAAAGATTGCTCGAGTGAATGACGCCGGCATGGTCCTGCGGGCTGCGGACATTGCACGGGTCCTTGAAAGTAATCCATGGATGCCCGGTCTCGAAAAGCATCTTGAGCATGTCCTTCCAAAGATCGATGGCGGGCACGCTTTTGCCGTAGACGTCGCCGCGCGCGGCCATTTCCTCGTATTCGCTGTAGCGTTCTTCGAACGCGCGGCCGAACAACTCGTGCAGGTCCGGCACTTCGTTCGAGCGAAAAAGCGTCCAGTTCTCGCGCGCCTCGACGCGTTTCATGAAAAGGTCGGGAATCCAGTTCGCCGTATTCATGTCATGAGTGCGGCGCCGCTCGTCCCCGGTGTTTTCGCGCAACCGCAGGAAGTCCATGATATCGAGATGCCAGGTCTCGAGATACGCGCAGCCGGAACCGCGGCGTTTGCCCCCCTGATTGACAGCGACGAGCTGGTCGTTGTGCAGTTTGAGAAAGGGAATGACCCCTTGCGATTCGCCATTGGTGCCCTGGATGTAGCTGCCCGTCCCGCGCACCGACGTCCACGACCCGCCCAGCCCGCCAGCCCACTTGCTGAGAAACGCATTTTCCGCGATGCCTCGATACATAATCGATTCGATGGTGTCATCGACCTTGTAGAGGTAACATGAAGAGAGCTGGCTGTGACGCGTTCCGCTGTTGAAGAGCGTCGGCGTCGATGAACAGAAGCGCCGGGATTTGTAAAGCTGATAAAGCGCCACGATATCCCGCGCCTGCATCTCCCGAGGCTCGTTGAGAAAGAGACCCATCGCCACCCGCATCCAGAACAGCTGCGGGGTTTCGATCCGGCGGTGCGGCTTCGCGGTTTTGTCGACAATCAGATAACGGTCATAAAGCGTCTGGATGCCCAGATAGTCGAAATCAAGGTCGGCAGAGGGGTCAAGCGCCCCGGAGAGCTTGTCGAGTTCAAGATCGAGCAGCGCGGGATTTAGGCGGTGAATCTCGACGCCGCGAACGAGATTCGCCTTGAAGGCGCGCCGATGAAATTCGGGCAGCGCGTCGATACCATCGCGGCCGATGTCCCAGCCGAGTACCTCCTCATAGATATAGGTGAGCAGAAGGCGCGCGGCAAACTTGGCAAAGTCGGCGTCCTTTTCGATGAGCGTGCGCCCATTGAGAACGATGACTTTTTGCAGGTCGTCGCGCTTGATTCCGTTAAAGAGGCTGCGCCGGAGCTCGACTTCGATCTGGTCGCGGCTCAGGCAAAGGTCGAGTCCGAGCATGGCAAAGTCGATCCGCTTGCGCAAGTCCTGCCCGGCCCAAAATTCACTCGAATCGTCTTCGTTGACGACTTCGATGAAGGCGGCTTGCTGGCTGTCAATGGAATGAAGTGCGGCAGTTTCATTTTCCTGCCGCCGCAGTTCGGCGCGATGTGACCGGTAGAGAATGTAATGTTCGGCGACTTTGTAGTGGGTGCGCCGCATCAATTCCTCCTGCACCTGGTCCTGCACGTCTTCGATGTTGACGTAGTCCTGTCCTTTTTGCGCGAAACTATCCGTGACGGCCTGCGCGATGCCCGCCGCCGGAGTGGGATCCTGCTGTACGCTGAGAAACGCCTTGGCGATGGCGATCTCGACCTTGTTCTGGTTCCAGGACACCGCCTGGCCGTTGCGGCGAATCAGCCGTGGCAGTGGCGCCGCCGTAGCTTGCGGAGTCGCAGACAGGTCGGGAAGCGCGGATGTCCTGTCCGCCGAGCGGTGCCGGGAAATCAGGCTGCGGGCGATATCAAATTGATTGTGACGAATTAAGGCGCTTTCAATAATGCGTGCCAATTCCTCCTCGCTGAGCACGAAATCGCCCGCGATCGCCAGCGGGTCTGCTTGGGCCCGCCGGTCCAGCTCCTGATGGACCGCTGCCGCCAGCGCCGCCACCCGCCGCTGATTCTTTTCGCAGAAAATATCCTGCTCGTGGCGCGCCAACAGCAGATCCGTCAATGCGGAACCGATAAGTTCCGCGAGGTGCGCCGTATCAACCGGCCTTTGCTCGTCACCACTGCCGACGCGAACCCGCGGCGGAACCGAAAGCGAACGGGTGGAAGCCCCCCAGTCAAAACGCGGGCGTTCAGCCGAACTGTGGGCCACACGTTTGAGTTCGAGATCCTGGCGGACAAAATCGGGCGATGTGAATGACATGACTGTTGAAGTGTTGAGTTGGATGCAGATTCAAGGAGAAAAAGTGAAGCAAGCTTCCCGCTGCCATAGTGGTTCAGCGCCGGGCCGTCGGTGATACTCCATCGGCGGGCCCAGACTGTCGGACTTACGCATTGGTTGGATTTAATGTGACGCAGGCGTCCCGCCTGCGCGTACCTCGGGCGTCTTGCCTGAGAGCAATGCCTCCCGACGGCGGCCGGCCAGGATGGCCCGGGTACGCACAGGCAAGTTGCCTGCGGCACCGGCGTCAAAGTCCGACAGGCTGGGGCCGCCGATGCCATCACCCAGGCGGCCGGACGGGCAGCCTCCGGACAATTGTCCTTGGCCGCCAAAAGCCGTGCCGTCTCCGGACCCGGCAATCCGGACGCTTGCCCTGCAATGTTACAGCTCATCATCGCTGCCAACTGTGAGAGCCGATGCCTTTTGATAACTGGTAACTTTCGTTTCGAAAAAATTCTCCTCCTTCTTGATGTCCATCAGTTCGGCCAGCCATGGCAGGGGGTTCGGAATGGCCGGACTGAGTGGTGGCAGGCCGCACCCTACCAGCCGCCGGTCGGCGATGAAGTCAATATACTGAAGAAACTCATCCTTGGTTAAACCTACGCTGCTGACCGGCAAACAATCCGCGATGAAGTCTTTTTCCAACGCCACTGCTTCTCTCATCAACGCGCACAGCTCACGCCGAAAATCGGCCGTCCAAATGTCCTTATTCTCCTCGATAAGGTCCATGAAGAGATTGCGAAAGACTTCGATATGATTGGACTCATCACGCAGCGTATAACGAAACATCTGGCCGATGCCGGGAAACTTATTCTGACGGTAAAGGCTTAGTATCATGCCGAAGAGGCCATAAAACTGAGTTCCTTCCATGCACTGGCCGAAAACAAAGATGTTTTTCGCAAGTAACTGTTTGTTATGTGTCTTGGTAAGATCAAGGTCCCGGCGCAGCGCGCGACTTACTCCCGTGACAAATTCGTTCTTCCTCTTTACCGTCTCGACCTGCTCGAACATCGCTTCGCACTCGTGCGGATTGATGCCCAGTGACGCTATCATGTAGAGCAGCGAATCCGCATGGATGTTCTCCTCGTGTGCGTGCCGGCCGAGCACCAGCTTTAATTCCGGCGCCGTCACCAGCTCGCGCACCACATGAATGATATTATCGCCCACGATCCCTTCTGCAGCCGAAAAATAGCCGATCCCCATGCGTATCACCCACCGCTCGACGTCGGTAATAAGATAAGGTGATTGCCACTGTTCGACATCCTTTTGCATCTGGACGTCTTCGGGTTCCCAGTGATTGGCCTTCATCTTTTTGTAAAGATCGTAGGCCCATTGGTACCTCAGCGGCAGCAAGTTGAAAGCTTCAGATTTTCGTCCGTTAATCACCCGCTTTTCGGCAAACGCTCGCTCGGCTTTAGCCTGGTCCAGAACAAAGGCCCGATTGCCCACGAAGAACGTCTTTTCCATAAATCTAAACTTCTTGGATTATTTGATTTTAGCCTGAAAGGGGGTCGCTGTCGATACATTCTCTCGCTGGTGACCCCAATTTATGGGGTAGCGGGGGCCGAGCATGCCCAATATGTGGTAGCGATGCAAGATTTTCCGCCAACTTTGCCCACTTTTTTATCTTGCCGATCAGGGCGTCTCAGTGGGCCCTGCTGGCAGGGGCGTTCCATGGGTTTTGATCTGTGGAACAGCGACACCTATTGGCTTCCCTCGCGCACCGAGATAAGATCCTTTCACCCTCAGGGGTTTCCGAATGATTCGATGCCGCTGACCCCGGACACGGGGATGGTTCCGCGACGGCGAAAAAGCGTTCATGGGTTAAATTCAAGCCGAACAGGCACCCAATCGTCGAGAATTGTGGCGCCCAACGAGCGGTAAAATTCGATGGCGGGAGTATTCCAGCGCAGAACCCGCCATTCGACTTTCGCGCAACCTCGCTGGCGCGCGATGCCCAGGAACTCTGCGAGAAGTGCTCTTCCGATCCCGCGGCGGCGAAACGAATCCCTGACGAAAAGGTCTTCGAGGTAAAGGACCCTCCCCCCACGGAACGTCGAGTAACAAGGATAATAAATCGCAAAACCGGCGGGTGCGCCATCGAAGCCGATGGCGATGAGAGCCTCGGCCGCCGCCGGCTTGGCAAAGAGCGCGGCTTCAGTGTCGGCCATGGTCGCCGTCATCTCGAGACTTTCATAATCCGCCAGTTCGCCGATCATGGCATGCAGGTCCGCAACATCGGAAACGGTGGCGGCGCGAATGGTCATGCCCGGAAGCTGCCTTGGGATGTGCCCGTCAAATTCAGTGCAGCCGCGGAGGCACGCCATGAACCACGCGTTGGGAGCGCCGCCGGCCTCGGGCGGCCATCAGATCAAAATCGGCGAAGCCGCTGCTTCGTCCGCAATCAATGCAGTCGTGCCGAAATTCGAAGTCTGTTGCCACGATCCAATTTTGGATGAAAGAAGCGGCCGCCCGCAACGGCAGCCAACCCGGGTCGGCAGCTGGTGGTTGCATGCTCGAGCGCTCCGGCTATTTTTAAAACGCCTCGGAAGGGTGGCTGAGTTCGGTTTAAGGCACTCGACTCGAAATCGAGCGTTGGCTAATCCCCAACCGTGGGTTCAAATCCCACCCCTTCCGCCAGCTTCCGTTTGCGCAGTCGTTGGGGCCGGAGCTGCAACACCTCAGGGAAAACCGCAGGAGGATGAGCAACGGGAAGTCCCAGACCGTCCCTACATTGATTTGCGCGGAGCGTTGGTCGGCATCTGCGCCTCCCCTCACGCCACCTCCGCCTGGTAGAGGTATTTCTGAAAACTGGCGAATACCTTCCCGATCTCGTCGGGCTTGCCGAGATCGGCCACGGCGTCGGCGATCGAGTCGTGGTATTTCAGGCGGAGCAGCGGCGTCAGCTTTTCCTGATCGAGTTCCTCGACTCCAACGCTTACGTAATGCGAGAGCACAAAATCGAGGAACACCTGCTGCTTGCTGTTGAAATGGGTGCTGATCTCGACTTTTGCCTTCGCCGCTCGATCTTCGCGGCTGAGCGGCGGCAGCGCATAGGCGACGTGTGCCAGCACGTCGAACAGGTCGCTCTTCTCCGCATCGATGATCTTCTGCATCTCCGCCATCTGCTCCCGGCCGAAACCTTTTTCTGTTTCGCCGTATCGCTTCCCCGCCTCGACCTGCCCTTCGATTACCGCATCATCCGGCGTATAAACATATTCGTCGAGCGTGGTGGAAATCTGCCGCACGCGAAACGGCGTGAGAAAGCCGTCGTTGATGCCTTCCTTGAGCGAGTAGATGAAGACGGGCTCACCGAAGTAGGCATAGGTGTCGACGTTGTCCCTGCGCTTCGGCGTGGCGGTGAGGCCGAGCTGCACCGCCGGCGAGAAATAATCGAGAATACCGCGCCAGGTGCTCTCGTCGTTGGCCCCGCCGCGGTGGCATTCATCGATGACGATGAAGTCGAAAAAGTCCGCCGGGTACGCGCCGAAATACGGCGATGGCTTTCCATCTTTCGGCGGTCCGCTCATGAAGGTCTGGAAGATCGTGAAAAAGATACTGCCATTCTTGGGCACTCGTCCCCTCATCCGAATCTCATCCGGCGCAATGCGCACCAGCGCGTCTTCAGGAAACGCGGAGAAGGCATTGTAGGCCTGGTCCGCGAGGTTATTGCGGTCGGTCAGGAAAAGGATGCGCGGCCGGCGTGTCGGTTTCCGGCTTAGGTTCCAGCGCGCGTGATAGAGTTTCCACACGATTTGAAAAGCGATGAACGTTTTGCCGGTGCCCGTCGCCAGCGTCAGCAGGACCCGCTGCCGGTCCGTCGCGATAGCCTCGAGCACCCGCTCAACCGCAATATCCTGGTAATAGCGCGAGGGATGGCTGCCACCTTTGTCCTCGAAGGGCACCGCCGCAAAGCGGTCGCGCCACGCGTTCGGCTCGGCGAAGGTGGCGGCCCAGAGTTCGCCGGGCGTGGGGTAGTGCGCCGCTTCGCCTTCGACGCCCGTCTGCATGTCGACGCCGTAGATCGCCTGGCCATTGGTCGCGTAGGTGTAACGGATCGCGAGCTTGCCGGCGTAGTTCTTCGCCTGCGCGACTCCGAGCGTGAGCGGCTCGTCCCACGCCTTCGCCTCGATTACTGCGAGCTTCGTGTTGCGATACTCGAGCACGTAGTCGGCACAGAGCGGCTTGCCGCGGCGGCCCTGGCCTTCCAGCCGGCCCAGGGTGATCAAATACTCGCGCCGGATGCGACTCCCCTCGATCACACCCCAGCCTGCCGCGCGCAAGGCGGGATCGATGTGCTCGGCGCGGGTCTCTGCCTCGTTCATCGGTGAGCCGCCGCCGCGTGCTGCCTCTCGTAAAGGAGGATCCCGACCCGGCGAATATGATCGATCAACTCGGGATGCCTGAGATGCGCAAACAGAGAGAGGTCGATTTCGTAGGGCAGCAGCAAATCATCGAGCGCCCAGTAAATCTGCGATAGGAGACGGTCCGTTAACTCATCCCCGAACAACGTAAGATCGATGTCCGATCCATTTCGATAGTTCCCCTTGGCTCGGGATCCATAGATCACGGCCTTATCCACTTGAGGAAAAGTCGCCAGCACCTTGCGCATTTCCTGCACCGTTATCTCGCTCAGACCATGCGAAGCATTCATTCGTTTTCGCTTTCCAGTTCCACGAATTTCGCCCGCATTTTTTCAAACTCCCCGGCATAGCGATCGAGCACCGCCGCCGCGATCATCTCCGCTGTTCGCTGGTCATAAGTATGGGTGGTCAGATTTCGATGTTTGATCATCTCCATCCACGCCTCACCGTCCTCGATGATCCCGGCGGCAAAAGCGGACCGTGTGGCCTTCACCGAGCCGAAAAGACCGGTGGCTCCGCTGGCCTCCAGGTAATCCTTCAAAGTGTTCCATGCCAGCTCATGGGTGAACTCAAAGGCTTGGATTAAACCCTGCCGCTCCAGCTTTGAAAGGTCCCTCTCGCTGGCGAGTGCGACCGCTTCCTGCAATTGCAGCAGAGCCAGCTTGAAGTTTTGGAAACGCTGGCGCCAGCGGACATCGGGATTCGGAGGCATGGTTCTTAGAGATTACCGGTAAAGGCGTGGTGCAGCAGCGACTTTTTCAATGCCTCCAGCGCCGCGAGCTTTTGCTGGTAGAGGCTTTCGAGGCGTTGCGTTTCGGATTGGCAACGCTCAAGTCGCAAAATAATTTCGGTCTGTTCACCCAAGCCCGGGACGTGAACGGGAAGGTTACGCAAGTCCTCGATATTTATTCCGACGTAGGCAGCGCCTTTCTTCATTCGGCCGAGCCACGCTTGGCTTGCGCCGCCGCCGATACTGAATGCGACAAATCGCGGATCAACGACTCGCGAATCCACTGGAACGACCGCGACCTCTCGTGAGATAGTCCAGCCCTTCATTGCTTCGTTTGTTACGCCTACACCACCTAAAGTCCCTCGGACGTTTACCAATACCTCTCCGCCGCGGAGGACCGTTCGCGAGTAACTCGCCGACAATTTTGGCGCGATGCGTTTCATCCCCTCGGTTTCAATGCGAAGCCATCTCACGTTGCTCGTTCGCAAGCATGGTACGCCGCCCGGCACTTCATTACCGAGCTGAACTACACCGTATGTAATGATCCGGCCAGATTCGCAGAGTTCGGCGAGCGGCTTCTCCACCCACTCTTTGTGGCGTCGCGTGAAGACGGATTGGAGATGGCTTTCAAAGAGCGCGCGGGCGTTTTGGAGGTTCTGTTCGGCGTTGGCTTTGGCGGTGGCGAGGCCGGCAAACGCTTCGTCGAGCAGGCCGACGATCCGCTGCTGTTCGGGGAGCGGCGGGAGCGGAATAGGGTAGCTCTCCACAAATTCTTTTGAAACTCGCTGCTGTCCGACCGCGCCTCCCATTCGCTCCGCTCCTTCGGTCCTGAAGTCCTCTCGCGAGAGGAAGTAGTAGAGCCAATCTTTGCTAAGTGTCCTATCCGGACGCAGCACAATAAACTCACTCGAACCAAACCCGATCCCATTTTTAAGTCCCTTGGCGATCCCAAGCTTTCCATTTTCAAAACAAGGCGTGATCTTCGCCAGCAAGACATCACCTTCCGCGAAGTAGGTGTAACTCCCGACCACATCTGACAGCCGCTTTGTCAGTGTTGCCCCTGGATACTTTTCATCAATGCCGAGGTCTTCCATCGGCATGAATGAAACCAGTGCTTCCGACGCGACTCGTTCTCGCGCTTCGCTTTTCGACGGCTTGATTACCGCAGCGTCGGCGATGCGCTTAGTTTGCCACCCGTTTTTCACAGCAACGCCTTGATATTCTTCAGCACCTCCGCGCTTTTCGCATCATACTCGGCGATCTCTTCCATAAT
>JBPCQC010000046.1:0-4179 GCA_050998515.1 Verrucomicrobiales bacterium | reverse complement strand
CGTCAAGGGTTGCGGTTGATTTCTCCGGCCTCACAGAGGCCGGCTACAACGCTGTAGCCGGGGTCTGAGACCCCGGTCGGATGGGCAGGATTGGAAACCTGAAGTACCATGAAAAAATCAGCCCTGTGCCAGAACGGCCCAATGGAAAATAATCTTGCTTTCATACCCTGATCCGGTGTAAAAAAGATCGTTATTTTCTGACGCTCTTTTCACCTAATAAATCTATGCCGTGGGAACTTGGAAATGAGGCTTTTGAGGAAAACCGCGCCGCCGTTCTAACGGTGTTGTCAGCACACCGCGCCAGCCTGACTAAAATCTTGCGGGAAGGGCCGTATTCAGAACGCGAGCACGAGCTCGTTAAAAACTGTGTGTCCCTGGCGTTGTTTGAAATGGATGCTTGGGCACGCAAACAGGCGGTTGACTTGGTTTCAGGCCGCTGGACGACGTCGGGTTGGCAATCGCTGGGCGTTGATTGCCTGGCCGGCCAGTGCCCCGGCGACGGCGGCTAAAATAGTTTGCGCTGCTCAGGTTCTTTTCCCTGGGTGTCGGTTGGTTTCTCAAAAGAAAGAAGGCAGGAAACCAACCCGCGCCTTGCAGCGTTCCCTCCATTGCCTGACTTGATTGCCCGTGACTTTCGAAACCGATTTTCTGGTCTTTGGGCCGGGTGACGTGGACTTGCAGCAATCGCCGCTTCGCAAGTCGTTGAACGCGGAAACATTTGTGCTTGGCGCCTTCAACCCGGGATTGGCCCGCCTGCCCAACGGCAACGTCCTGATCATGGTCCGCGTCGCCGAGGCGCTCCGACAAGCGACCGTCGACAATCATATCCACGCCATTCGCTGGCAATCCGAACGGGGATTTCAGCTCGATGCCTATCCGGTTTCGCAAACCAACGCCAGCGACCCGCGAAAGTTTCAGCTGCTCGGCTACCACAGCAAGGTGGTGGCCTTGACTTCACTCTCATGGCTCCTCCCGGTCGAGCTCGATAGCGAAGGCAAGCAGGTCGTCGCTGTTCATTACGACAAAGTGATCGCGCCTCAGCGAAGCTATCAGGAGTATGGCGTCGAGGACGCGCGGATATCCAGGATCGAAGATATCTATTACATGACCACGTGCTCAGTGAGCGCCGAACGCCATTCGACAACGCTTTACACTTCGCCCGACGGCCTGAATTACACCTTGCAAGGCATCGTGCTGGATCATCAAAACAAAGACATGCTGTATTTCGAAGGAAGGCCTAATGGACGCTTTTATGCGCTGACACGCCCGCTGGGCGACCTCTATTTTGCGTATCCCCCCGACAATCCCTACCACGCAGGACCTTCCATTAACCTGGCGACCTCGCCTGATGGCCTCCACTGGCGCCCTGTCGAAACTCCCTTGATCCGCCCGCGCAAGGGTTCAACCTCGGCGATGAGAATCGGCGGTGGCAGCCAACCCGTCGCAACCAGGGAGGGATGGCTTATGCTTTATCACGGCGTCGAGTCGCGAACGCTGGTGGGAGTGTATCGAACATTTTGGGCTTTGCTGGATTTGCATGATCCCTCCCGGGTGCTCCGGTTGTGCGACGATCACCCGTTGCTCGAGAGCCGTCCCGATCTGACCGAACAGATCAAGGACCAGCGATATTTGTCCGATGTCGTCTTTACTACCGGGATCGTCGATCACGGTGAAAACTATATCGTCGCCTCGGGCGAGATCGACCTGGCGTGCCGCATCACTCATATTCCCAAGGCGGTGTTCCAGTGCTAGGGCGCGAGCACTGAAGCTCGCGAACTTGCACTCGGAATAACTTGCAGGACACTTGCGCTACAGATCTGGAACCGATTGCGCCGATGCCCTTTGTCGAGATCAAGCCGGACATTTTCCAGTGGACCGATACGTGCCATGTTTACGTCCTGCGGGATCGAGACGCAGGACTGCTGATTGATCTTGGCGACGGTTCGGTGCTCGATCACCTGAGTGAAATCGGCATCCGGCGGATAGATTGGTTGCTTTTCACTCACCACCATCGCGAACAATGCCAGGGAGGGGCGAAATTGGCGCCGTGGCGAAATCGCGGCATGAAAGTGGCAACCTCAGAAACGGAGCGCGGATTTTTCGAGAACCCGGGCGCGTGGCGCAAATGGCGTCCCACCTTAAGCGACCCGCACAGCGTTTACGGCGCGAGTTACGCGCGCCCGCCCCTCGATCCGGTCAAAATCGATCAAGTGTTCAAGAAAATGGACGTCATGGGGTGGCGCGGGCGCGAAATCTGGTGCGTTGAGACGCCAGGCAATTCCCCTGGTCACATGGCCTATGCCGCCACCTTGAGCATCGATCGTCTCTTCCGCGATGGAGAATCGTTCGAATGGGAAGGATATCACTTCACCGTCGATTGGATGCCGGGGCAGACGAAATATCACGCCTGTCTGCATGGCGAGATTGATGGCCGCCGCGTCGCCTTTTGCGGCGACAACATCTTTGCCTCGACTACGGACCCCAAACAAGGGGGCAACGAATGTGTTCTCGCGCGAAATGGCGGCACTCTCGAGGAAGGCTATCTCTACGCTGCAGCGTATCTCCACAGCTTGAACCCTGATCTTATCATTGGCGGTCACTGCTGGGTGCTCGATCAACCCGCCGCTCTGATCGAACGATTCCGGAAACGCATGATCGCCCTCCGCGACGCCTTCCAAGACCTCAGCACCGAGGCCGATTACCGGGTTATGTTCGATCCATTCTGGGTCCGCGCCGAACCCTACCGCACCGCCATCGATCCGGGTCAGGAAGGAAAGGTTCTCCTGCGGGTAAAAAACTGGCTCGACCGGGAACGAAACTTTCGACTGGTTCCGCATTCGCCCAAGGGCGTTACCGTCTCTCCATCCATTTGGGAGGAAGTTGTGGCCCCCGGCGGTAGTGCAGTTGTGGAATTGGTGGTGCGCGCCGATGCAAACTGCGAGCCCGGGTTAAAAATGATCGCGCTGGACACCACGGTGGACAAAACTCGTCTCGGCGAATGGTTCGACTTTCTGGTCATGGTTGTTTGAAAGCCGGTCGCGTGTGACCTATTGAACTCGAATCCACCCACGGCATGGCCACCCGAGTTCTCCTGAGCACCACATCGTTTCAAGACACGCCTGGAGCGCACCACGCGCTGCTCGAAAGTCAGGGGTTTGAGATCGTGCGCGAACGGGGGCCGCTGAGCGAAGGGCGGATGCTCGAGCTGGCGGGCGGCTTCGAGGCGTTTCTCTGCGGTGACGATGCCCTGACTCGAGACGTCCTCGAGAAGTGCGCTCCCCGCTTAAAAGTGATCAGCAAGTATGGGATTGGTCTTGACAAGATCGACATGGCGACAGCGACGAGATTGCATGTTCCCGTCCTATTCACGCCTGGAGTGAACCACACCACCGTGGCCGAGCACACGTTTTGCCTGCTGCTGGGGCTGGTGCGGAACCTGGTTGATTCGGTGAACGCCACCCGCGCCGGCAAGTGGACGCGGATGACCGGGCACGAATTGTGGCAAAAACGAATCGGACTCGTCGGCCTTGGCCGCATCGGCCAGGAAATGGCAAAGCGCTGCCTTGGCTTCGAAATGGAAGTCCACGCTTTCGGGAATTTCTGGCCTTCGGAATTCGCAGCCCGCTGCCAGATGCGCCGGCACGAAAGCATCGAGTCGCTTCTTGGCGCGGTCGATATCGTAAGCCTGCATACCAAGCTGGATGCGAAAACGCACCATCTTATCAATGCCAAGCGCATCATGCTTTTGCCGGCGGGCGCCCTGATCATCAACACCAGCCGCGGCGAATTGGTGGATGCGGCGGCGGTGCTGGCGGCGCTCGATGGCGGGCAGCTTGCGGGCTACGCAACCGACGTTATGGAGCAGGAGCCGCCGCCGCCGGACCATCCGCTGCTGCGACATCCCAAGGCGCTGGTCACTCCTCACATCGGTTCCCGCACTTACGAAAGCGTCCCGCGGCAGGCCATGAAGGCTTGCAACAATCTGATCAATTTGCTCAAGGGCAGCGGGGAAGTTTTTCAAGCCAATCAATTTTCGTGAATCAGGGAGCATTGGCAGGGCTGATTTTTTCATTGTCGCTGACGTCAACCGTCGTCAAGGGTTGCGGTTGATTTCTCCGGCCTCACAGAGGCCGGCTACAACGCTGTAGCCGGGGTCTGAGACCCCGGTCGGATGGGCAG
>JBPCQC010000065.1:0-10247 GCA_050998515.1 Verrucomicrobiales bacterium | reverse complement strand
ATCAAAACCCACGCGTGGGCCCGCCAGCCCGTCATCGCACAGGCCTCGGCCAGGGTGTCGAGAAAGAATTGCCGGTCCGTGTCCGCCAGAAAGATCGCTTCCCGCCGATTGCCGCGTGCCATGACATAATAAAAAGCACCGGGGAACTCAATGCGACCACTCACTGGTGCACGCTGCCAAAAATCAGGAACTGTCAATGCTCGCACGCCCCGGACAGACCTGAAAGCGATGCCTCTCCCACTGCGCCGCCTCCCGGCCAGAAACTGGAAATGACGCTTTTTGCACACTGACCCCCATTTCTCCATTTCTGACCCATCGGCAAAACCTTCGACGAAACCAAAAAAAGACCGCTTTACGTCATTTCTAAAACCGCCGGCCTATGCCCGCCCGATGCCGCATCCCGCTATCTTTAAAATTCCACACGACTCCGAAACCTTCGGGATCGACGTCTTCGAAGTCCAAGGGCCGGTCGACGCCCTTAGGGCCGCCACGAGCCCCGGCCACTACACCGCCAAAGTCGATCCCCTTTCCGTAAAAAAATCCTGCATGAGCAGGGATTTTATTACTGCGATTCATTGGTCGAGCCCTTCTGCCGCGCCGAAGACTTCCGCCCGCAGCTCAATGCGCGCGCGACGCTTTCCAAAAACGGAGATCTTTCAAAAATCGAGGCGATCTCCAAAGACGCCTATCGCCACGGCCGGTTCCACCGCGACTTTAAAATCGACCGCGCCAAAGCCGACCGGCGCTATCTCGAGTGGCTGAAAAAACTGGCTAAAAACACCCAAGTTTATTTCTTTTTTTATGACGGAGTTTTCGCAGGCTACCTGGCTTATGAAGGCAAAAAAATCGTGCTTCATGCGCTGTCGCCGGAGTTTCGCGGACAAAAACTCGCCAAATTTTTCTGGAGCCTGGCCTGCCGGGAACTTTTTTTGGGCGGCGCCGCGGAAATCACAAGTTCCGTGTCGACAACAAATCTGGCCGCGGTCAATCTCTACGCTTCCCTGGGGTTCAATTTCCGGAATCCCGTCGACGTTTACCATAAGCTCGTTTAGCCGATGAATGAAGGCTTTGATCCGTCTTACTTTCCGAAGCTGGCTTCGCTCGAAGCCGGCAATTTCTGGTTTCGCTCGCGCAATAAGCTGATCGTTTGGGCGATCCGCCGTTATTTTCCGGAAGCGGCCGACATGCTCGAAATCGGCTGCGGGACCGGTTTCGTCCTTTCGGGGATCCACGAAGCGATTCCCGCTTTACGCCTTCACGGCAGTGAGTTTTTGGCCGACGGCCTGCCTTTTGCGGCCTCGCGCGTGCCTGGCGTCGAGCTTTTTCAAATGGACGCCCGGAAAATTCCATTCAAAGAAAAATTCGACCTAGTCGGCGCCTTCGACGTTTTGGAGCACATCCAAGAGGATGAAACGGTTCTTTCGGAAATTCACCAGGCCCTGCGCTCGGGCGGCGGGCTTCTGGTGACCGTCCCCCAGCACCCTTGGCTCTGGAGCGCTTTCGACGTTTTTTCGCGTCATGTCCGGCGCTACTCGGCCGGAGAGCTCAAGAAAAAAGTGGAGGCCGCGGGTTTCCGAGTGGTGCGCGCGAGCTCTTTCGTATCACTCCTCCTGCCGGCAATTGTTTTGTCTCGGAGAAAGCCCGATGCCTCAGCGGGTTATGACGGCCTGAAGGAGCTCAAAAAAAGTCCCGCCGTAAACTTTATGCTTGAACGTGTCCTCGACTTTGAAAGACAATGGATCCGCGCCGGAGTCTCGTTTCCGGCGGGAGGGTCGCTTTTACTGGCGGCCGTAAAAAAGGATGGCCATGTTCGCGCCTAAAAAAATCCCCTTCAATAAACCATATATGACTGGGCATGAGCTCAAATACATCCGTCAAGCCCATGAGCTCGGCCATCTTTCCGGGGATGGGCCGTTCACCAAAAATGCCACGCTTGTGTGTAGCAATGGGAGTCAGTATGAGGGTCAGTGTGCAAAAAGAGGCTTTTTCCCACAGCACGTCGCGTTCGGCGCAATTGCGCTGTTCGGCCTTCGATACGGTGTTGATCTGTGTGCGCGAGGCACTGGGTGCAGGGAGAGGCATCGCTTTCAGGTCTCTCCGGGGCGCGCGAGCATTGAGAGTTCCTGATTTTTGGCAGCGTGCACCAGTGGCACGAGTGTCCGCCAGAAAGATCGCTTCCCGCCGATTGCCAACCAACTGGCGTCTGACACGGACGCCCTACAACGCATTCCGCGACCAGAGTGTGTTTAGGCCCGGCACTGCGTTTTGAGCGGGCAAAGGCGGAATCAAAAGTACCGCAGACCTCCAGGTCTGCCGTGTCGCAGGTTTTCAACCTGCAATCGGGCGCGGCGACCTAACGCGGTTTCCCCGCGTCCCGCTTCCGAACGCCTCTAAGCGTGGACCTTTTTGATGGCGGTGGGAGAATCTGCGCTACCGACCTTTCATGGACATCGAGGGCCCAGGCGGAGATTTCCGCTCCCGCAGGGGGAGGGCTTATTACGTCAACAATCGGCCACCACTCGCCCAGCACTTCGGATCCCCACGCCGAGAAGGTCATGTGAGCAACATCCTTGGCCTGCGTCGCACGAAGATAAGTCGGAAGAGTGTCCGACTGCAGGAAACCGAAAATGGTCCACTCGCTGTTGTCCTTGCGCCAGGCGAACAAGACGGCTTCGGGCGTTCGGCGCCGGCCTGGCAGCAGGGCATATCCTTTCGCGACCCAGGTATTGTCGGACTGCTTTTCGATGCCCTCGAAGGCCGCCAGCGAAGCAGGCAGCGGTGATGCCTTTTGTTTGAAGTGCGCCAGGGACGGTGTGGGCAGCGGAGTAAAGGGAGTGAGATGATGCTGAGCGAGTATCTGCAGCCACGAGGACACCATGTCGAGAGGGACGCCACTTCTTCGCATGGCCTCGCTGCGGGGGCGCAGCGTATCGAACAGTTGGGCGGCGCTATTTTTCATGCGGGCGGCCTGCCACTGGGTCATCATGGAAGCGCCGTAGGCCCACTGGACGGCGATCAGCATCATGAAAGCGCCGGTCGCAGCCCAGCCGAAACGGCGGATGGAACGCGGAACGCGCGGCCCGATGACCCGCGCGATCAGGAAGAACATCACCACCATGGCAGCCAGAGAAGGGAGCTGAAGTGTGCTGTAGCGTCCGGCCAGTGCCGGTGCGGCGCCCTTCGTCACCCACGCGCGACCCAACGTGACCAAAGCTCCGCTAAATGGGGCATAAAGAAGAACCGGCACCCAGGGGAGTACGGCCCCGCTCACCCATTGATCCTGGCGATTCCGCCAGACCCAGACAAGCAGCAGTCCCACAAGAAGCAGGAAAACGGCGCCCGCGACCGGGGCGAGGCTCAACACATCGCATGGCAGGCCTCTTACCAAAATTGCGCCGCAGAAAGTCAGAAAAAAATGGATTCCATGCAGCGGGCGCGACACCAGGTCCGCGAAGTTGCGGCCCATCGTGGGCTGCTCGCCCTGTCCGTAGGCAAAGTTGGCGGGAACTGTATTCCTCAGGTTGTGCAGATACAGAATCATGCTCACGCAAAAGAGGCCCAGCCACGCGGCAAAAAATAGCAGTCTTCGCTTTCGGGCGCCCATGTCAGTTCGCCCCATGGCCAGCCCAGGCAAAATCCAGGTGGCAAGACCCGCTCCAAAGCTCAGCAACGAGAGCACGGCCGCCGGCGCGCCCAGCAACAGCTTCAGCCAGTTGGAGCGGGAAGACACGAAGACGGCGACAACCAGCAGCAAAAAAAATCCGGGCAGCCAGCCGGTGAAGCAAATGCCCCAAAGCAGTATCTGCCATTGCAAGGGCGAAAACATGATCGCACCGGCCAAAAAGAGCGGCAGGCACGACTCCCGGATGGAAAGTCCTGTTCGGCGTCGCAGCATGAACCAGCCCATCACCGCGAAACTTCCCCACACCAGCATAAGGCAAAGAACGTTCTGGGCTCGGACGTCGCCGTGAAAGAGCCAGGTCAGCAAGATGACAAGAACTCGCGGCAGGGCGATGCGATGCTCCATTTGCGGCGCCAGGATATCGCGCAAGCTGAGCTCGCCCCGATAGAACTTGTCGATGTCAGGAACGAACAACCAATCATCGAGGTACCGCTGATTCCACCAATTTTCGGCTACCAGCGCCGTCATGACGCACGGCGGGACTAATATCAGAATTGCCAGGAGATACCTCGACCACATTTGCCATCGGCCGCTTCGGGCATCCGAGGCAAGTTGATTGGTGTGCATTGCTGGAATGGTAGGACGACGCGCTCCCAAGCTGGCGGGCTGCTTGTTTTTTCTACGGCAATAGTAAGCCGTCAAGGTGGCGCGTGCGCCCGGTTGAATTATGACATCATTGTCATGTTTCCGTCATCCTCCGTTCATACTTGCCAGTGATCTTTGCGCAGGCTGGAGCTGATGCCCAGCATCCCCGTGGTGATTTTACAGATGACGTCTCAAGCGCAGGAATCCCTCATTCGCCAACCCGCCAGCCTTGATGAGCGCGTGATCACTCCAGCCAGCGGCGACCCGACATTGTCCACCAGTGCATCCCAGCTTCTGCCGGGAGTGTCGGTGGTCATTCCCGTCTTCAACAGCGCCCAGTCTCTCCCGGAGTTGATCGCTCGGACCATAGCCACGATGAAGACTCGCGGACAGTCATTCGAGATGATTCTCGTCAACGATGGCAGCTCGGATGAGAGCTGGCATGTCATCAGGCAACTCGCGTCGCGGCATCGATTCATAAGGGGCATTTCACTGATGCGCAACTATGGCCAGCATAACGCCCTCGTAGCCGGCCTGCGTGCCGCGCGTTACGAACTGAGCGCTACACTCGATGACGATCTGCAGCACCCCCCGGAGGAGTTGGGACGTTTGCTGGACTGGCTGGATCAGGGTTACGATGTGGTCTACGGCACACCGGAACGAGAGCGGCGCGCACTTTGGCGCTCGTTGGCTTCTCAGTTCACCAGGCTGGCTATTGGCGGAGTCATGGGCGCCGAGACGGCCCGAAAAATCAGTGCTTTCCGTGTGCTGCGCACTGGATTGCGAGTGGCCTTCGACCGTTACACCAGTCCCTTCGTTTCGCTCGATGTGATCCTGACCTGGGGAACCTCGCGCTTCGGAGCCGTTCGAGTGCCCCACCAGCCGCGGTCCTCCGGACGATCCAACTACACGCTTTCGAAGCTCGTATCTCATGCAATCAATTTGATGACCGGTTTCAGCACGCTTCCCCTGCGGCTGGCGAGCGTGGTGGGGTTTGTGTGTGCCGGCTTTGGTGTGTGCACCCTTGGTTATGTTATGATCCGCTTTTTCATCATTGGCCGCGCTGTGCCCGGATTTGCGTTCCTGGCCGCAATCATTTCCATCTTCTCGGGCGCCCAACTCTTCGCGCTCGGGCTCATCGGCGAGTACCTCGCGAAAATGCACTTCCGCCTCATGGAGAAACCGCTTTATGTCATCGCCGAAATATGCTCCCAACCAGACGAACCACAGCAGCCAGAGTCCGGCGCTCTGTGAGTTTCTGAGCTGGGATTCGGACTTTTTTGGATTCAAAATCGCCCGAGTCCAGCGAGACCGGTTGAATCCGACACTTCTGAGGGAGGTCGAAGCTTGGTGCCACGAAAACGCTATTCGATGCCTTTACCTTCTGGCTTCGTCAGACTGCCATGAGACCGCCAGGCTGGCGTCGCTGGGTGGGTTCACCCTGGTGGATGTCAGGTTGAGGCTGGATCGTGAAATAATGGCCCCGCTGCCGCCAGCGGCGCCCTCTAGACACACGATCCGGGAAGCTGTGCCAGATGATGTGGCGAAGCTTTGTGACATTGCGGCCACTGCGCACGTGACTTCGCGTTTCCACTTCGATCCGGGCTTCGCCCCAGCCAGGGCTGCTGACTTGTACCGGGTGTGGATTCAGAAAGAATGTGGGGGCGAAGCCGATGTCGTGTGGGTTTTCGAATCCAGTTCAGAGGCGGGCGGTTACCTGAGTTGCAAACTATCGAGTGATGGCACCATCTGCCGCCTTGGTTTGCTTGGCGTGCGCAGTGACTTGCGCGGCGGCGGGGCCGCGCCAGCGCTCCTGAAACGCGCGCTTGAGTGGGCGCATCATCGGGGAGCCGGACGCTGCGAGGTGATTACCCAGGGTCGCAACATTGCCGCCCAGCGAGTCTATGCCGAAGTCGGATTCAAGCCGGCCGATATGCATATCTGGTGGCACAAATGGTTCTAAAGAAGTTCGACTAGAGTGATCCCATTCAACAAACCGGTCGTGGCAGGAGACGGCCTTCGGTACGCGATGGAGGCGCTTCGTTCTCCTCACCAGTCCGGGGACGGTCCTTTTACCAGGCGATGCCATGCGTGGCTCGAGTCGGCCCTGGGAGGCTCCCGGGCGCTGTTGACGACTTCATGCACCCATGCCCTGGAAATGGCGGCTTTGCTTCTCAACCTCGACGCGAATGATGAAGTGATCGTTCCGTCATTCACCTTCGTATCAACCGCCAATGCCTTCGCGTTGCGCGGAGCGCGCATTGTCTTTTGTGATATTCGGCCCGACACGTTAAACCTCGACGAGTCGCGCCTCGAGGACCTTATCACCCCGCACACGAGAGCCGTGGCGGTCGTGCACTATGCCGGAGTAGGGTGTGAAATGGATCGCATCTGCGCCATCGCCGCCAGGCATGGTCTGGCTGTCATCGAAGACAACGCGCACGGCCTGCTGGGAAAGTTTCGCGGGAGACATCTCGGTAGTTTCGGCATGTGCAGCGCGCTGAGTTTCCACGAAACGAAGAACTTCAGTTGCGGCGAGGGTGGCGCGCTCATCATCAATGACGCGCAATTCATTGCGCGCGCTGAGGTGATTCGCGAAAAAGGAACCGATCGCAGCCGATTCTTTCGAGGCGAGGTCGACAAATATTCGTGGGTCGATCTGGGTTCGAGCTACGTCTTGGCTGATCCTCTCGCCGCTATACTGCTGGGTCAGTTCGAAAGCAGCGAACTCATCCAGGCTCGCCGGCGGGCCATCTGGCTGCGCTACTTCGCAGGATTGACCGCCTGGGCGGCAAAGCAGGACGTCCGACTGCCGGAAGTGCCAAAGGAGTGCGAACATCCCTGGCACCTTTTTTACATCGTGTTGCCTACGCACGAAGCGCGATCGGCATTGATTCACCATCTCAGGACGCTCGGGATTATGGCAGTCTTCCATTACCTGCCACTCCATCTCTCGAAGATGGGGCGGAGCTTCGGAAGGCGGTACGGCCAGTGTCCCATTACAGAAAGCATCAGCGACCGCCTTCTTCGGCTGCCATTTTATTTTGACCTCACGCCCGCGGAGCAATCGGCTGTGATCGAGGCGGTATGCGACTTTAGTGTGTGACTTGCTCGGGGCGCAGGCCTCGATGACGCGCCCGGCCAGGCGAATGGCCGACAGTGTCGGAACTGAATGACTCGTCCTTCATTGCAGCAACCTTATCGCCGAAGCCGTCCGCCGTCTCGATGACGGGAAGTCTGAGCTGAAACTCGGTCAGTTTGTCATCGGAACTGAAGGTGAGACTTCCTCCGTGCTCGATCGCGATCCAGTGCGCGACGCTGAGACCGAGGCCGCAGCCCTCGATGGCACCCTCACGGGCCGAATCTCCGCGAAAAAAGCGGTCGAAGATGCGCGGTTGTTCGGACGGCGCGATTCCGCGCCCGGTATTGGCCATGCGCAACAGGAGTTGGTCCCCCGCTTGTTCCAGAGCGAAGCTCACTTCTCCACCTGGCCAGTTGTATTTGACTGCATTGTCGCAAAGGATCAGTAAGAGCTGCCGCAGCCGGTGGCGATCTCCGTTGACCGTCAGCGGCGGACAAGAGTTCAGACGCACGGCAAGGCTCTCCGATTCCCCCAGCACCGTGGTATTTTCGGCGGCTTCTTTGAGCAGGACGTCGAAGGCGATCAATTCTCGCTTGAGTTGGATCAAGTGTGCATCAGCCCTGGCCAGAAAGCTCAGCCCGTCGACGAGCCGCGTGAGCCGCTCGATCTCGTCAAGATGAGACGCAAAGCGGCTTCTATCGGCCCCGCTGAGATTCTCTTCCGCCAGTAACTCGCCGTAGTCAGCCCGGAGCAGCGCCAGGGGTGTCTTAAGCTCGTGCGAGGCGTGAAGCGTAAAATCGCGAACGCGCTGGAAAGACGCATCGATGCGTTCCGTCATGGCATTAAAAACGCCGGTCAATTCGTCGAGTTCGTCGCCAGTGCCTCTGAGGGGCAGGCATTCCCGGAAATGGCCTCCCTCGATTCGGCGCCAGGCGGCGGCCAGTTGTTCGACTGGTCCCAGGTTCTTGCGTATGACCCACCAGGCGGCCAGTCCGAGAAGAGCGAGCGGGACGGCGGCTCGCAGGCAGATTTCAGCCAGTCTCCACCAAACCGGCTCAGGCCCTTCTTCGATCATGGCCACGGGATCATTCGGCTCGATCACCAGTTCATGATAGGAAAACCCGAGCACCCCCATCACCGCCGCTGTGAGGAGAGCCGCAAACCAGCATGAAAGCCGGGTCGCCAGCTTCACGGAACATCCTCCTTCATGATATATCCTGAGCCGCGCACGGTGTGGAGCAGTTTCACTTCGTGACCCAAATCGATCTTGTTGCGCAGCCTCATGATATATACGTCCACGAGATTGGAACCAGGATCAAAATGGTACTCCCAAACCTTCTCCAGCAAGAGCATTCGTCCACAGATGCGGCTGGCGTTGCGGAGCAGAACTTCGAGCATGAGCATTTCCCGCGCTGAAAGATCGATTCGTTTTCCAGCGCGGCGCACGTCCCGGGTGGTGAGATCAAAGACGAGATCATTAAGTTTCAAGACCTGAGCCTTGCTCTCGCCGCCCCGCCTTCCCAAGGCTTTGACCCGAGCCACCAATTCCCGCAGGACGAATGGTTTCGAAAGATAGTCATCCGCTCCGGCTTCAATGCCCTCGACTCGTTCGTCGACGACTCCCCTGGCGGAAAGTATGAGCACTGGCGTTGAATTTCCTCCTGAACGAAGTCTTCGCACCACCGAAAGCCCGTCCAGACCCGGCAACATCACATCGAGAACCACGGCATCGTAGGAGGCAGTCAAAATGCGTTCGACCGCCACATCTCCGCGATGACACGTCTCGGGAATCAACCCATTTTCCTTGAAACCCTTGGCAAGAAAGGAGGCGAGTTTGGGTTCGTCTTCGACAATGAGGACACGCATAACCGCGGCGGGATCAGGGCACAGGCACGACACGCAGCAGATGCTCGAGCCATTGGCGGGCGCTGGTTGGCGACGCATCAGGCGTGTCACGCGTAGCGAGGCGATGCTGCAGAACAGGCAGGGCGACCCGCTTCACATCGTCCGGATGGGCCCATGGATGGCCTTCGATCCATGCCACAGCCTGGGCCGCACGCAGCAAGGCAATCGCTGCCCGGGGCGAAAGTCCGCCGCGAAGGCCCTCGTGTTTGCGCGTGCCATGACACAGGGCCGCAATGTATCCGGTCAGGCGGTCATTCGCCGGCACGGCCAGGGCGGCCTGCTGCATTTGCCTGATCTCGGCCGCTTGCAACAACCGGGGATCATCGGGCGCTTGCGGCCGCGCTGCGTGCAGGGCCAGGATTTTCCCCAGCAGATCGAGGTCTGGTGTTTGGGGCGTCAGGCACAGCAAAAATCTGCCAGTTGCGGTTCGGGCAGCGGAAAGGTGCCCGAGGCATAAAGGGTATTTTGGATCGCGATAACCAGGAAGGGTGGTTCGTGCCACTGGTGCACGCTGCCAAAAAATCAGGAACTGTCAATGCCCGCACGCCCCGGACAGACCTGAAAGCGATACCTCTCCCTGCGCCCAGTGCCTCACGCACACAGATCAATACCGTATCGAAGGCCGAACAGCGCAATTCCGCCGAACGCGACGTGCTGTGGGAAAAAGCCTCTTTTTGCACACTGACCAACATTGCTCACACCCAACCCCCACGCTATTCGCCTTTGTCAATAATTTTAGCTTGACCCGATTACTGACGTGTGACCCGATTACTGACGTGACCCGATTACTGACGATTACTGACCCGCTAAGAAAAAGCATTAAGTCCTGCCAGGGCTGATTTTTTCATTGTCGCTGACGTCAACCGTCGTCAACGGTTGCGGTTGATTTCTCCGGCCTCACAGAGGCCGGCTACAACGCTGTAGCCGGGGTCTGAGACCCCGGTCGGATGGGCAGGATTGGAAACCTGAAGTACCATGAAAAAATCAGCCCTG
>JBPCQC010000062.1:0-6047 GCA_050998515.1 Verrucomicrobiales bacterium | reverse complement strand
CCGTTGCCACGGCTCATGACGTGATAAAAAGCTCCCGCAAACTCCACTCGCAATGGCCGTGCCATCGCTGAGAGCCTATCGCCGCCACTGCCGTCCTCGCAACACCAAAATCCTCAACCTGACCCCAACTGACCCCTCCGTGATACATCCCGCCCGCCATTTCAATGCGCAATTGCCGCGGCATCCCTCCAACTGCCGCACCATTCGTCCTCTGTCAATAATTTTAGCTTGACCCAAAACCTCACCTTCAATCGGGCAAGTACCCGATTTTCCGCATTGTGATGGATGTCAAAATCACCTCCGCCGTCTCGCCAGCGGATTACACCTAAGCGATTGAAGAAGGATTCATTCCACCATTGGTACGTTCTGGTCCAAGGCTCACCGGTGACGTAACCGCCGTTCTCATACTCACAGACTCTCCGGGCCGCCCAGGCGATTTCCTGATGCGGGATGATGATTCCGCGGTTGTCCAAATTGCGCACGACATCGATCAAAAGTTCCGTCCGCTGGCCAACGACGGTCGTCAAGCCCCGCGAGGTGGCGATGCGGTGCATTTCGCCCATCATCATGCCGCAGTAGTTTGGTCCGCTGTTATGGACCCAGACGCCGAGTGGACCGGCGAAGTAAGTGTGGAACTGATCGACTTCGAAGTTGTAAGTAGTGAACGTTTCCCCCATGGGTGCCCCTTCGATGACAATCGAGGCGATGAAGGCATGGCGGCCTCCGGAGAGGAAAAACTGATCGCCGGGGCGGAGGTCTTTGGCCTGAACGAAGCCCGGACTGGCGGCGCTCAAGACAAAGAACGGGTGTTCGCCGGTGGTGGAAAGCGAAGAGCGGATGGCCCCGGGCGTGGAAAGGATATGGCCGGCATTCGCGCGGTCTTCTGGCGCGGACCATCCCTTGCTCGAACTGATTCCAGCCAAGGCGAGAATTACGGCACTTATCGTCGAGAGTGCGTAAGCCATACTCCGCGCACAAACAGGCAAGTGCAATGCCTCAAACCAGCCGCACCGGCGCATACGCAATCCCCTTGAGCTTTTCACGCTCGATGAGCTGACGAAATTTTTGGGAGACGATAATCTCGCGCCTGAAGAGAGTGATACGGCCTCCCACCATTTCTTGGGTTACGGCCACGTCAAACGGCTCGATGGCTCGAACCTCGCGTTCATTGAACACTAATTCAGGAGGGGTGTAGGCGCCTTCGTCCCAATGGCCGCCCAGTCGTGGATCGGGCATTATTTGGTCAGCACTCAGGGTCTCGCCGTCCAGGTTTTGTCTTGGCAGCAGGCAGCGCGGCATCTTTCGCTCCGAATCAAACTTCCAGAGGCGTTTGGTTACTTTTTCCGGCTTGTCATAATCTACCTCCACAAAGTGGACGTTGGCCAACTCGCGCTCCATCAGTAACCTTACATTTTCGTTGACGAGAATGCCTGGAAAACAATCAAACGTCCCCAACGGAAATTGACTCTTCTGTTTGTAGTTAACCTCAGCCATCCAGTCAGGTGAAGGATTCGAGGACTTCACATTGGCCATGACCCGCCACGGGACAGTCGCCATCAGACAGAGGTATTCGGATAGAGCGAGTTCTGCCTGAGTGTATTTGCGCTCCTTTTGGATCTGGAAGTAACGATCGCGATCGGTGTACGGCGTAATAGCATGGGCGGTTGGAAAGTAATCCGCCCTCGCAAGTAGGTCCAATGCAGCGCGCAACATTGGATCATCCTCCACCGCCTGAACTTTAATGAAGTTTCCGATCGAACCTTCGGGTTTTCCTGTCTGTTCCCTGAACCCAAGTTGGATAACGCGACGGAATAGCAAAATGTCTGCCGTATGAACACAGGAGGCAAAGCTTGGCTTGCGCGTCGCTGTCAATTCTACGGAGAAGGTCCATGTTACCGCAGGCATCAATTGTTCTTTGCCTAATCCGGAACAATCGAACCCGGCGGGACGCCGGGCATTCCAATAGCCCGATCGAGTTCAGCACTTAAAACGTCGCGAGTGATCCGCCACATATTTAATTCGTTGAATGGATCGGAAGTGTAAAGCTGCTTCAGTGCCAGTAGCATTTCCCGGTCATCTGTCTTGCTTATCACCTCGCTACGAATGCGTGAAACGAGTCCCTCTCCGGCGCCACTATGATAAGGAGGGAATCGCAATTCCGGGTCGCTGTTTTTGTGCCAGCATAGCACAGTGGAGGGTATATCAATCCGGTCATCATTTTCATTCTTGATCGCCCACGGAAACGTCCTTGATACCGAAGCGGGCCAGGATGCGGTTCTCCACATCGTGGTGAATATCGAATCCGCCTCCACCTTCCGGCCGTTGGGTCACGTTCAATCGATTAAAAAATGACTCCTTCCACCACTGATACGTCTTCGGCAGAGGTCCACCGGTGACATAGGCTGAAAGCGAATTTCGGGTCAAGCTAAAATTCCTGACAGGGTTTTGCGCCACTTTTTGATATTGGCGACGGATTTCAGCATGAGTTTAGAGACGCTGGGGCAATCGGCGAACCTGCTGACTGACGTTGGCGGCGCTGCTCAGACCAACGCGGGCTGCCAGCCAGGCCAGGGGAACTTGCCATGAGCCGGCGGGGGTGATCAAAGCGGTGGATGTCGCCCAGCTCGCCGACCACGATCATCGCGGCGATCATCTGGTAGCCTTTGAGTCCCATCAAGGCGCGCACCACCGGATCGAGGTGCCACTCCCGCAGTTGATCCTCTATCTGCTTTTCCAACCGCTCGATCCGTGCCGCGGCCGCCTCGATTGCCTGCAAGTATTGACTCAGGCGCTCCCCGCGCCTTCGCCCTGCGGGCTGCGCTTCGCTCCGTCCAAAAAGCCACCGCCCCTCGGCTTTTTTCCTCCAGCACGATCTTCATCGCCGGATGGGGCAAAACCAACTCGCGCAGATAGCGCTGATGCGCCTCGCTCCACGGGCTCTTCCCGCTGTAGCGGTAGCCGTGGCGCAAAAGAAAGCTCTTCAATTGCTGGCGCGCCGAGCGCTGGTCGTAGACCGCATCGGTCCGGGCGCGGCAAAGGTCGCGGATCGCCTCATCGCACTCATCGGGAATGTGGACAGCCGTCAACTCCCCCGCGCGATGCAGCCGTGCCAGCTTCAGCGCATCACGGCGGTCGGTCTTCACCTTCTCGCCGCTCCCCTTCGGCGTCTTTGAGGGCGCCACCACCGTGCAAGTCGATCCCCAGCTGCCGCAGCCGCCGCGCCAGCACAGCCGAGCCGACTGGCGGGAGGCGAGACAGACTGGAGCGAAGCGACAGCCCCGAAGGGGTGAGGGAGCCGTGATCGGCGACCGAGTCAAAGCCGTGCGGCCCCGCCTCGTAACAGACCTTCAGTTCCTTCTTCGGGTGTCCAAGTCTGCTCATCGCCTTCTCCACGGCGTGGAAATCACCCGAAATGGTCCCGTAGTGCCGGACCTCGACATTGCGGCCGACTTCGGCCACTGCGATGTGGATTTCCCAGGAATGGACATCCATCCCCACATAGAGTAGTTCTTTTTTCATGGTGTGCTGGTTTGCGTTATTTGATTCTGTTCGTCCGCGCCGCCTCACCGGCGGTGCCCGAACATGCGGATAGGCCCGGCCACGGGCAGCCCGCGTTTTCCAATGCGACCAGCACGCCGCCTCTTTTCAACCAAAGGCTGCATGCTCAAGACCCGCTCCCGCAGATCCAGCCGCAGCCATAAGGTCTAGGCAGAAAAAATGCACTCTTCAATTGCAGCGCTTGCCATCGCATCCTCAGTAATTTTGGCATCATGTGTAGCTTCCTCAAGGGTCGTCAGCACTCCCTATGGACCGCTGATCGTGGATTACGCCCATAACTCAGATCGCAGAATGGTTTTGGCGGCTGGACAAGTGAGTCGACACTTTTCGCCAGATGCCAACGATTCGTTAAGAGGCTTCGGATTCTCAAACGGCTACGACGGTGAGCAGACGTTAGTTTCCGATCTGCGTCTAAGTGACGGTTCGAAGAAGCTTTCGTTATCTTCCGCGGCCACGGCTGATTTGTGGAACCTTGATCTCGAATCCGCGCACTATTCCGAAGTTCGTAAGATAGATGGATTGGACGGATATGCGCTTCATGGGAGTGACGGAGAGCGCGGATATACAGTGGTGTTTTTCTTCATCGAAGATCGCTTTGTCGGACGTTTGGTTTCGACTCTATTTCAGGACATCTTTATTTCACCAAGTGGCAAAAATCTGGTATTGGCAGAGCGCGACTAGGCGACGTGAACATCGCAGAACATAATAGAGAAGCCGAACAAGACGGAGATGGCGACGCCGAGGAAGCCGTCTGATTAAACTCGGAGCTTCCCACCGGCGCGCCATTCCTATAACGTTAGGCCACTCGCGTATGCCAGTTTTCCACCAGCTTTGGTTCTCGTTTGCGATATGGTGCTCCATGAGCTTCTCGCTGTCCGCGCAGACGGCACCTCGCATCGACACTTTCCGTGCCCCAAACGGCAAATGGTCAATTGACCATTACTCCAAGGACAACGGCTGGGAGAAATCCTATTTGGCCCTACGCCACCCAGAGTTGTCGGCACCCAAGAAATTCGTTACCATTGACGCAGCAATACAGGGCGGCCCTATCTGGAGCGCCGATTCGCACCTCGTCGCCTTTAACACCGGATACAGCACGTATATGTACCCATATCTGTTTCAAATCTCTGACTCAGGTGCCGTCAAGGAGGTGACTTCGTTTTCCACGTTTTACACCGAGGCCGAGCGCAGTGGAAGAGTTCCACGGAAAAAGGATATAGATTACGGTGGACTTTTTGATCATACATACTTGCGCTGTCGCTATTTCGACGCTGTTACGAATTCATATTGGTTTACATTTTTCGGCGAATACGCCCTCAAGGGCGCAGGACAATCTCCACACGTCACAAAGAAGTTCTGCGTGCAGCTCGATGCCCGCTCTCTCAAAGTTTCATTACATGATGACTTACCCCACCCGGCAGACCCCGCTCCACCGCCTCGCGCTGCTTCATTCGGACTCAAAGCAACTGGAACGGGATTTGTGATAGACACCAAAGGACACGTCCTTACCTGCTATCACGTCGTGGACGGAGCGGCCTTCATAAAGGTCGATTCCGAGACCGCCTCGTTCGATGCGGTAGTCGCTTATGCAGACAAAGACCTAGATGTTGCGGTGCTTGAGGTTCTCAAGCTTCCCGTCATTGAACCACTGCCTCTGCAATTCACCGCCAAACCGGAACTTGCCGACGAGGTGTTCACTATTGGTTTCCCGAATACAACTATCCAGGGCTTTTCACCGAAATATACTCGTGGAGAGATTAGCTCTCTTACAGGCCCCTCCGATGACCCGAACCACATTCAAATCAGCGTCCCAGTTCAGCCGGGCAATTCCGGCGGGGCGCTTGTTACTAACGAAGGATTGGCAATCGGCATCGTGGACGCCAAGCTTAATGCAGTTTTGGCCGCCAAAGTTACAGGAGACATTGCACAAAACGTAAACTACGCATTGAAGGCAAACAAAGTGTCCCGTCTCATCGAGAAATGGAAATTAGTGCTACCCGACTCCAAGCCGACAAAGAGCAGCAAGGAAGCCGTGCAGCGTGTGCAAAGAGCAACCGTTCGCATTTCTGTTTATGGCAGATGATTTCACGGCGGCGGGCCATGGCGGTTGCAATTGGCGCGCCTCGTGGCCGCCGTCGCTGAGCTTTTTTCGTTAGACTTGAAACATGGTCGAACCGATGAACCCACCATTCCAGAGAGGGATCGTTCGATGGGGCGCGGCCGCAGCCATTGCTGGCGGCGTCTACTTGCTGCTCATCGCCACGATATACGCCGTCACTCTGGTTGGGGCACGGGGTAATCGGCTGTTCGGCAGTCTGGACCTCCTGCTCTTTCCAGCGCCCGCGCTGTTCACCTTTTCACTTGTGCCAGCGGCGATGTGAAAATCGGCTAGATCAGCCGGTTTGAAAGTCGGAGTATGGGCTGCGGGATTTTCTTCCAACGCTTCACAAAGAACTCTTCTTCCTGCGTTTTGTTCTGCGTGTTCTTCG
>JBPCQC010000054.1:0-9507 GCA_050998515.1 Verrucomicrobiales bacterium | reverse complement strand
CAGGGCTTACGCACCAAAAGTCTGAGGAATGAGAGCGAGCAGGTCTGAGCGGAAGGTCGGGTCGAGGGCGGCGCGTTTACGTTTGGCGCGCACGGAGGCTTTGCTCGGATGGAGTTTAAGCACCTTGGCCGTGATCTCTCGGACGATGCTGAGGTTGTGGGCGGCGTTGGCATCGCGGACTTGGCAATGGTCTTCGTTGAAGGTAACATCCAAGACGTAGTGACACTGGTTCTCCACCGACCAATGGCGGCGGATGAGAGCGGCCAGACGCTTGGACTCCGCCTTCAGGCTGGTAATATAGTAATGGGTTTCCAAGGCGAGTTCCGCGCTCTGCTGCCCCCGATGGGTCCAGCGGCGCACGCGCACCACGGATTGTAGTCCATACCACTTCCAGCTCTTCAAGAACCACTCCAGTTCGGAAGTCAGGGTGTATTCCCGGCGCTCAAATCGTCCGTGCGAAAACTCCACAGTCTCATGCGTTTTGTGGTGGCTCGGAGCACAAGCCGCCTCATCGGCGGCTTGGAAGTGGGCTTCGACCTCGGCATGGGTGTTCTTCTGGTTGGCTTTGAGGGTGAGGACATAATCGCCTCCGGCCTCGTGGATTTGCTGGGCAATGTTCTGCTGGCAGCCCATGGCGTCGATGGTGACCACAGCCCCTTTGAGTTGGAGAGAATCGAGCAGGCGCGGCAGGGCTTCGAGCTCGTTGTTCTTTTCTGCGCAAGTGACGTGGCCGGCGCTCAAGCCAATCTCGCTCACCCAGGCCCGCAACACGTGCACCAAGCACTTGGCGGCTCCGGCATCGTAGGTGCCACGCAGGGCTTTGCCATCAATGGCGATGTGTTTGCCGCACAGATCCCCGCACCACTCTTGGAGAATGCGCACCAAGGCCTGGGGTCGCAGCATGATGAAAAGGTTGCGGAAGACATCGTGGGAGGGCGCACCATTTTCCAAGGCCAGAAAGGTGCGCAGCCAGGGGAGCTGGGTTTGCGCGAAAATCTCCATGTCCGTGAAGCCGTCGTTATCCGAAAGCATGGAGCAGAAGGCGATCATGAGCACCTCATCGAGCCGATGCAGAGTGCGACCGGAGACACGGGAATCGGGCAACGCGGCGAAACGCTCGCGCAATGATTGGAGGGCTTGGCTGTGGCCCGGAGACAACGGCGCGGGAATCAACAAAGGTTTCATCCATACTGTATCCAGTCGTTATGACAATTTGTACAGCGGTTCTCTCGGAAACCTTTATTTTCTATTTTCCATGATTACTTTGCGCTTTCATGCGCAAGCCCTGGCTCAATGCCAGCCCATCGAGTTCGAATACTTTTGCATCATGGCGAAAGGGGGCATTTCCTATGGTGGCGAGCGCGTTGCCTGTTTCGTCTTCACCGACCAGGAAAGTGGGGCCATACCGCATCACGCGAAGACGCCGCGTTTTCGCCCGCTCCGCCAGCGCCTCGAAGGGAGTTTTCCCAGCGTCGCTGAATTCGGCAATGGAAAAGTCATCCGTCGTGGCCGACAAAGAATGTAGCCCGCCTCTTCGGGTCGGGAGTCTCCCGGCGGGTCCACCACCACACCCTTGGGCCGGAACGCGTGGACCACCCAGAACTTGAACTCGAAGTAAGCCGGCATGACCGAGCCATCGGCGGCCATTGCATGCATGGGCATGACATGCGGCCCGAGTTGGGCTTCCTGCGGCCACCCTTCTTCTTCGCCTGTGCCAACGGCAGGATTTCCAGCTATGCGCCGGCGCAGAAAATCCTCGGCTCGGGTGCGAAATTCCGCCGGCACCTCGGCCAAAGCAATCGGATCGCCAAGCTGCGCCGAGGAATCCAGGGCAATTCTGGTTCTGTAGAACTCGCCCGGCGTGTTAACCGGCAGACGGGGATTGCCGTTTGGATCGAGCGTCGCGGTTTGGAGGTCAAGCTTCGTCCAGGGGCCGTTGAGACTCGGTGCGCGCTCGATCCAGACTGTTACTGATTGTTCAGCCCGCAGGCCGGTGAGCGCCACGGTCATCAGCGTCAAGGCGCTCTGCGCAACGGAGCCATTGGTCTCGATCCACTCGCGGCTGGGGAGCGATTCGTCGCCTCCAAGATACATTCCGTGGAACGTCCCCTCGCGCTTATCGCGGCCCGGCGGGGTCAAACACCCGCCAAAACCTGGAGACTTGCCAAGGGCACTGGCCCCTCAAATTTCCCAGGGCGATCGCAGGTCCCTGGGAAACGTTCGATTCGCCATTTCGAGATTCGGGAAAACGGGCTAAGGACAGTCGCGGGGTAAAATTTTTGTCCCACTTGCGCAGCGCAGCGACGTGTCATGTTGAATGTGCATGGATAGCGACTTAGAGCTTTTGCGCCGCTTCGCTGCCACAGGTGATGGCGCCGCATTCACCGAGCTGGTCGTCCGCCACGCGCCCATGGTGCGCGGGGTGGCGTGGCGCCGCACGCAGGATTGGGCGGTGGTGGATGAGGTGGCGCAGAATGTGTTCGCCGTGCTCGCGCGGAAGGCGGGATCAGTGTCGGGCGGACAGCTCGCCGGCTGGCTTCACCACGCCGCAGTTCTGGAGTGCAGAAATGCCAGCCGCAAAGCCTCCCGGTATCAAGCAGCACTGCGGCAATACAGCGAACACGTCATGAATGAGCCCTCACATATGAATTCCGCCGCCACTTGGGAGGAGCTGCGGCCGCACCTCGACGAAGTTCTCGCCCGGTTGCCGGCGGAGTCACGAAATTTAGTCGTTATGCGGCACCTTGAGCGAAGGCCGATCGCGGATATCGCTGCCGCCACCGGCAAAAGTGCTGAAGCGTGCCGCAAGAGCCTGCAGCGAGCGCTCCGGCGGATGGAAACGTCGCTCCGACGCCGTGGGGTAGCCTTCTCAGGATCGAGTGCGCCGCTCACTGCCTTGCTAGCCGTGCAGAGTCTTTGCGCTCCGCCAGCAAGTGCGGAAGCGCTCGCAGCCACGGCGCTCCAGGCGGCTCCCACTCTTTCCACCACCGCTCTCTCCCTTCCGCTTCTTAATCTCATGAATACCACCACGATCGCCAAAATTGCCGCCGTTGTTGCTGTGCTGACGGCCATTCCAATCACCCTTCTCTGGCGCGAGAACAACGCGCTCAAGAAAGCCGCAAAGCGCGCACAAGCGCCCTCAAACACCATTTCCCCACTTCGCCGCATAGCGCCTACCGAAGCGGAATTGGAGGGCAACGCGGCTCCCTTACCATCAGCACCGGTGCGGAACTCCACAGCTCGCGTGATGAACCATGACGAGGCGGCCATTGCGGCGTTTCGCAAAAAAGCAGAGTCCAAGATAAAGCGTCTCGCCGACGTGGAGTTCACCGCATTTCCCTCAGTTTGCCCGACCTGACCGATGAGCAAAAGGAACAAATTAGAACCGCGCTTGAAACGAAGGGTCTCGCCATGGTGGACAAAATCATGCACGCATTCCAGAGCGGCGCGGTGGCTCAAGGGATTCAGAACCCGCAGGCGTTATCGGAGGCGGAAAAAGCGGCACTTGCCGGGATTGCTGACATCGATCCGCGAAAAGGAGGACCCGCGTCGATCGAGGAGGAACTCAAGACTATTCTCACCCCAGAACAGTATGGCGCGCACACGCAAGCACGCGACGCCAGGTGGATCGCCAATGCAGAAGATACCGCCAGCGATACATTGCAATTTATTGGCCGCAGCTTTGACCTCTCCCCAGAACAGAAGGACAAAATCTTTCAGGCACTGGCTCATCACGAACTCACCAACGCGGCGCCAGCGACTGCGGTGAGCGATGACCCATTTCCCACAATCGGATCAAAGCAGGAGGGGCGCGACCGCATCATCCGCGAACATCTCACGCCGGACCAGGCAGCCATCTTCGACAAGTACCGTGCGGCCGAACGCGAGACACTGAAACGACAAATGATGGAGTTCTACTCCAAGCAGTCGCAGTAAGTGTTTTGAGCGAAAGAGTCGGCCAGCCTGTCATTCGTCCTCCGACGAGACATACCTTGGCCGCTGGCTTCATGAGTTATTATGATGCTGTGGTGGCATCTCTCGTTTCCATGGCGACAATTCGGCCGGCATGAAATCCAGCACCTCCCGGAAGGTCGATGGCTCCCAGCGGGGCCGATTGCGCATCGGCGATGATTGGAACGCGATCACGATCATCGCGCTGTCGCAAAGCAACCCGCTGAAAGCCGTGGCGGAGTTCGTCGAAAATAGCATCGACGCGAGGGCGCGCCGCGTCGTCATCACCCGCGGCCGCGATCGTGGCGAGCACTACCTTCGGATCGTGGACGACGGCGAAGGAGTCCGGCTCAATGCCTGTGGCGAGCCCGATTTTGCCTATGTCGCCACTCACATTTGTGATTCGATCAAGCGGCGGCTGAAAGCGGAAGGCGCCGGCGGATTGCAGGGCGAGTTTGGCATCGGGCTGCTGAGCTTCTGGACGCTCGGCAGACAACTCACGATGACGGCGTGCGATGCGCACGGCGCTCCATGGCAAATGCTCCTGCACAAGGGCGAACCGGGTTATCGCATCAGTCGCCGGCAGGTGCTTTTCGGCGAACGGGGCACCGAGGTGCTGGTCCGCGGGCTCCTTCCGGGCGTGCGGCAGTTCAGCGGAGAAAAGATCCAGTGGTTTCTCGCCGCTGAACTGCGGGATCGGATCAAGTCAAGCGGCGTCGAGGTGCGGATCATCGACAAAACGACTCGCTTCGAGGCGCGAGTCGAGCCGCGCGAGTTCGGCGGCCGCCTCCTGCACGAACTCAAGCCGCCGGGTGCGAGCACCGAGCTTTATCTCGAACTCTATCTCGATCGGCCGTCGCCGGGAAATGCCGTCGCGCTGTCGCGACATGGCACGCGTGTGCTTGCCAATGTCGCCGAGCTCGAGCCATTGCGCCACGCCCCGTGGACGAGTGGCTGGCTGCAGGGGATCATCGACGCCCCGTGGCTCAATCTCACGCCCGGCACCCGCCTCGGCGTCATCCACGATGCGGCGCTCGAACGCCTTGCCGCCGAGCTCGCGCCGGTCGAGGCGCGGCTCAACGAACTGATCACCGAGCAACAGCGCGCCGAGGAGGAGCGCGCGAGCCGCGATGTCTTGCGCTCGATCCAGAAAGCGCTGCGCGACGCGCTCGAACAATTGCCGCCCGAGGAATATGACTGGTTTAACCTCCCCGGGCGCCCGGCGCGTCCGAGGCCCTCGTCTGCCAATGCGGAGGAAACTGCGCAGCTCGCTGAAAGGCCGTCCGAGCAAGGTCGCGGCACCGACGGTTCCCCGCACACCGTGGCGGCAGGCGCCTCCAGCCTGCCGCATGCAAGCGCTGACATCGAACCGCCGCCGCAATTCTTCGAGTATGCCGGACCGCTCTTCGCTGTTCGTGTGCAGCCCTCCTCGTGCATCACGCCGGTCGATGGCCACCGCACTCTGCGGGCTGTCCCGCGCGATCGCGCGGTGCGACTCGTCACCGATGCGGGCATCGCCTTTGTTTGGAACACTATTGAAGGCAGCGGTACGCTCGACGGCGCCCGCGAGCAGAGCGCCGTTTTTCACGCGCCCAGCGAACCAGGCCTGACCCGAATCGAACTGGTCGCGCGTCAGGGCGAGATGGTCTGTCGCGCCGAGGCCCTTGTCACCGTGACCGACACCCTGCTACCCGCCGGCGCCCGCCCCACCGGCGATGCGCGGGGCATCCCCGGCTATACCTTCGAGCGCGCTCCCGGTGAACTCTGGCGCTCCCGCTTCGACCCCGAACGCAACCTCGTCGTCGTCAACAGCGGCCATCGCGACTTCGTTTATGCCGCCCGCCAAAAAGCCCTCAAGCTTCGCTACCTCACCCGCCTCTTCGCGAAGGAACTCGTGATGCGCAACTTCGCCGGCATCGCTCCCGACCAGCTCCTCGAGCGCCTCATCGAACTGACGCTCTACAGCGAGGAGAGTTTAAAATAATCCCCGCCAGCAGGCATCGGCGCTCACCGTGGTTCGCTGGCGCTCCCGCTTCTCCTCAACAAGTTCACACAATACATCGCGCGATCGCACCATTCAGATGCTCTCAACCCTCGGCTAACAACTCCCAACCAATCGAGAGGGGAGCGGGTGACGCGATTCGAACGCGCGACATCAACCTTGGCAAGGTTGCGCTCTACCCCTGAGCTACACCCGCTTGAAATGTGGGCGGGAATATGAGAGGAGCGGATTTGAAAAGCAAGGGAGAATTGGGAATTGCGGAGTTCGGATTTCGGAATCGAGCGGAGCGAGATAGACAGCGGACCGCTGCCCGCGGGGCGAGGCTGGGGAGCCTCGTCAATGCGGATTGCGGAGTTCGGAATTCCGAGTGGCAATTGCGCCGTGATTCGCGGCGGCTCGACTGAGTCTCGCCCCACCATCTGGTGGCGCTCACTGTGTGTTCAACCATCGACCTTTGACCATCAACCCATCACACTCTCCACTCATAACTCATATAACTCACAACTGCTCTCAGTGCCTCGACTCGGCGGGACCGGATTTAGTTTTGGCTGGCAGGTCGCCTTCGTGGAGGCGGCGTTTGAAGAGTTCGAGTGCGAGGCCGTAGGATTTGAGGGCGAGTTCGGGGTCGTAGCGATGGCCTTCGTCGCGAAGGAAGGCGTGCTGGCCGTTGAACTCGTGCCAGGTAAAATTGACGCCCGCGGCTTCAAGGGCGGCGTGGATTTTGCGGCGTCCCTCGAGGGGAACGTGCGGATCCTGGCGGCCCCAGATCATGAGCAACTCGGCGCCGGTGTTTTTAATCGATTCGAGGGTATCGTCGTTCATGCCTTTGCCGAGGCCATTCTTGTGGATGTCGGTGGCATAAAAACAAACGGCGGCTCGCACATCTGAATTCTTTGCGGCGGCGCGAAAGCTCAAGTGGCCGCCGATGCAGATGCCGAGGACGCCGAGGCGCCCGGTGCAGGCCGGGTGGGATTTCAGGAAATCGAGGACGGCACGAGAATCGGCGTCATAACTCGAGAGTTCCTTGGTCGTCTTGAGCCGATTGCCCTCATCGGCACCGGGCTGGTCGTAAGCGAGAACGGTCCCGGCGGGAAGACTTTCGTGATAGATCTCCGGAGCTGCCACGACGAATCCGTGACCGGCCAGCAAGGCGGCGGTCCGCCGGATCGGACCAGTGACCTGAAAAATCTCGGAATAAAGGAGGATGCCTGGGTATTTGCCCTCGGCCACCGGGCGAAAGAGGCAGGTCCGCATGGAGCCGTTGGGAGTCGCAAGATCAAAGTGTTCGTCGGAACGGAGAAGCATCTTTGAATTGCGGATTGCGGATTGCTGATTGCTGATTGCTGATTGCTGACTGCTGATTTGGGATGGGTGGTTGCGAGTAAAAAGAATGCGCAGTGACTGTCAAACAATCACTGCGCGGCAGGTCAGCTTTTCGGAGCTTTAGTTAGCAATCATCGTCGACCCGGTAACTTGCCAGCGAGTGCCATTTGAGGAGAGTCACCACCTCATCGAGGCCCTGGCTTTTTGCCGCGTTCACGAGCGAGCGATTCTTTGGGCGTGCCGCATTCGGGTCGGCGCCGGCTTCGAGGAGGGCGGTGATTGCGGCCATTTTGCCGGAATCCTCGGGGGCGAAAATCGCGCGGGAAAGCGCGGTCTGGCCGTTGGCACTTTTCTCGTCGATGCGGGCGCCATTCGAAGCCAGGACACGAACCGCGTCGGCATGCCCAAGTCCGGCCGCAAGCATGAGCGCGGTGAGGCCACCGACGTGAGCGCCGGCGGGACTGACGTCGTTGGTGCGAGCGTTCACCTCCGCTCCACAGAGAATGAGCTTTTCCACAAGGTAAGCGTCGCCTTCAGCGGCGGCCTTCATGAGATCGGTCACTCGTTCGGTACCATAGGTCAGGGCTTCAATCGGCGATGCCGGTGCACGCCCCGCTGTTGGACGCGCCGGCTGGCGCAGAGGAGACTTGCGGCCCAGGGTCAGAAGTGGAGAGAGATCGTCTGGCTCACTGTTTGCAGATGCGGTCGTGCCGGCCAACTGTTCGACCCGTTTCTCGTAGGCCATAAAATAACGGTCGTTGACCCATGGATTTTCCGGCGGGTTTGGTTTGGCTGCAAAGTCGGCCACCAGGCGCTTTTCGAAGGCCGGCGTCAGTATTTCACTGCGGCCAACCAGCACGCGGACCGTCTTCGCGGGCGCGGGCGTGGCTTGCAACGGGAGAATCTTTTCGGTGAACGACTCGGGGACGATCCAGAACACGCGCAGGCCGGCGCGATCGAAATAACTGCGCCACCACGTCTGCATCATCGAGTCGGCTTCCTTGCGATAAAGCCCGGCCGCGGTGAGCAGGGCGGCGCCATCTTCATAGACGGCGGATTTCCAGTTATCGCGTGGCTTGAGCGCGTTGATATCAACGGTGACATCAGCGGCTGGAGCGAGAGGACCAAGCCTGGCAAACGCAGCCTGGTGGCCGTCAAGGGAATTGAAAACGAAGAGGCCTGGCACCGCAGAGTCTCCATTATTTTTGATTTTCAGATGGCCATCGGCAGTGCAGGTAAAGACCACCGGCAATCCGAAATTTCCGACGCCGCGATAAAAGAGATACTTCTCGGTTTCGCCTTTGGCGTTCTTGACGAGTGCCGCGTCGGTCTGGCGCGGGAAGAGCCAGCTCAGAGTCTCATTGCCTTTGAAGACGGCGCCGAACGCATTCTCGCCGGCTGGTGTGACATCGACATCCCACGCGATGCGGCCGTTGTAGGCCGTGGCGAAGTCGAGTGTGTTTTCGGTGGTGAGCGGGTGGCCCTTGGCGTTGCGTTTGAGCGGCGGCGGAATTTCGCCCCCCGAGCGCTCGGGATACCATTGACTGATTGATCCGCCGCGGAAGCCGACCTGCACGTGGGCGCGGAAGGGTTGCTCAGTGTAAAAGTAAATGACCGGGGTTTCCATTTTCACGGTCACATTGGCGAGTGGACGCTGCCAGCCTTTGAACATGCTGAACTCGCTGCGCATGCCTTCGTGGGAATAAATGAAAGGGGGCAGCGCTTCCTCTTCACGCTGGAGACCAGGCAGGAGCGCACCGTCCGAGGCGGAGACAGTGGTGAAGGTGCCCCATTCGTGAAGAGTGTAGTTGGTCGTCGAGGCCGGCGCAGGGTTGCGATTGGGAGCGGCGTTAAGAATCGCCGGAAATACCGCCGCGAGGGCGATGAGCAGATGTCGAGTGGTTTTCATAGTGATTTCGGTTTTGTGGAGTTAGGGAAAAGGTCGGGGTCAGGATCGATGCTGCCTTCACCTCTTAGAACGGGCCGCCTTTGAGAATCCGACAGAAATTTTGTCGCTCGACGGCGTCTCGCCAGGACGGTCCTGCCTTCGGTGGGGCGAGACTTGGCGGCTCGTGATTAGTTTGGTCTGCGGCTCGACGGCGTCTCGCCAGGACGGCCCTGCCTTCGGTGGGGCGAGACTCCGTCGAGCCGTGCTGAATTTAGTCGGCGGCTCGACTGAGTCTCGCCCCACCGGCTGCTGAATTTAGTCGGCGGCTCGACTGAGTCTCGCC
>JBPCQC010000023.1:0-48001 GCA_050998515.1 Verrucomicrobiales bacterium | reverse complement strand
TTTCATAAGTGGTCCATCCTCGCCCCTCACCCACCCGCCTCACAAGCCCAACCTTTCACTGCCTCCCAACCAGCACAGCGTACTCGTTGTCCGCGAAGCGCTTGAGCGGAGCGAACTCGTTCAACCATGCGATGCAGCTGACACCTCCGCAGTGTCATGGCAGGTGCTACCAGCCTCCCGCCGCCTCTCCGCCATCCGGCACCTGCCACGCCACTGCTCCGGCGCAGCTGAGCTTGGGTCGTTCGCCCAAACCAATTACCACCGATAGCTCATGTTCGTAATCTACATGCTAAGTGTCCTATTATTCTTCATCGTCGCATCTTCCTTGCTGGCGGTGACGAAGTTCGGTGCGCGTGGCGAGATTGGAGCACGAGGAGCAGCCAACGTCGGCTTAGTTGTTCACAAGATAGCCAATGGGACTGCCTCTATTGGGGATAAAATCTTGGTAGTGCTCATGACAGCATTTGGAGCCTTTCTCTCGCCACTCTGGCTTGGAGCATCTGCACTCGTAGGTGGTATTCTCTATATGGTATTCGAGGTTTGGTTTTAGACCCTTTTACACATGCATCGATCCGAACTGCTTCGCCTTAGACCTGAATTTCTCGATGTCTTTCCAGAGGACATCGATGAGTTGCTTTATTTTCGTTCGGCTTGTTGTTAGCTGTGTGGCTGCTCATAGTCGCTGAATGGCAATGTCGGGGATATCAGTCGGCGAAACCGGCGGCTGCGGCTGTTGAAGGAATGATTCGCGAGGCAATGTCTTGCTTCACGAGCACAAATATCCTGTGCATTTCCTCGTAGGAAATGGTGAGAGTAGTATCAGGCGGAAAGGTGCTGGAGAGTAGTTTCAAGGACCGATGCTTGTCGGCGGGCAAAAAGCCTTTGGCGTGCAAGATAACGTTCCGCAAGAGGCGAAGATCTCCCATAATGTCGGACCTGATATCGCTGGCCGGGAATGAACCAGCAGTGGCCAAACGTGGACGAACCTCGTCCTCCCAGTAAGTAAACAGGAATACAAGAATGGCTCGCGAGTGCTGCTGGTAGTTGGTGCCACCCTCTGCATTCGCTGCTACATAGTCGGCTGCTCGTATGATACGGTTATGGATGACATCCGTTGGCCTCGCGAAGCGCACCGTAGATTTCATCGAGGTCCCAGAATTGGGTTTTCTCGGTTGTGCCTACCTCGCATAACGGTCGCAGGAGCGGATTGTGCGCTGGAGGCCGCATCGGTTCTATGTGTATGTGTTTCCATAAATAAAGCTTTGGGTGCCTTAACTAACGCTGATATCCCGACCCTTCGCTAAGGGTTCCGGGTCACAGTTTCGTCACCTCCGAAATGCCTCCTGCCTAGATCACCAACGGATTGAGACGATGTATGCCGCGGCGCGGCTCGCGATGGCCATGGCTGTCAGGGTTGGATTGAGTCCTGAGCCGGTGACGAAGACGCTGGTGTCGCAGATAAACAAATTGGGGATGTCGTGGGTTTGGCAGAACTGGTTCACGACCGAGTCATTTGGATCGTTTCCCATGCGGCACGTTCCCATGGCGTGGGCTCCGTAGTTCAGGCCGATGCGGACCTTTTCCGCGCCGGAAGCCGCCATCATTTCGGCCGCCTTGTCGCGCGCAGCGGCAGCCAGTTTGAGGTCATTATCCCCCCATTCGAACGTCAGGCGCGCCACGGGCAGTCCGTGCGCGTCCTTGACGTCCCGATCCAGGGTCACCGAGTTGTGCTCGTTGGGGAGTCCTTCGGCGTGGGCCCACCATGCGGCGGCGTACGCGTAGTCGCCGAGGAACTGCTTGAACTCCGCGCCGTAAAAGGCGCCGCTGAGGTTCGCGTAGGTCAGCGGCGTCATCATGTAGGAAAGCAGGATAAACCCGCGAGCGTAATCCTGGCCGGCAGCGGCCGGGTAAAAATCCTGCACCATGACGTGTCCCATCTGCATCCCTTTGAAGGCATTGACCGGTTCAGGGAATCGCCCAAAAACCTGCCAGGTCGGATGACTCATGAAAAACTTTCCTACTGAGCCGCTCGAATTGGCCAGACCATCGGGAAAGGTGGCATTGGACGAGAGCAACAAAAGCCGCGGCGTTTCGAAGGCGTGCGCAGCCAGCACCACGAGCCGCGCTTTCACCGAATGCTCCCGGTTTTCCGCATCCAGATAATCGACGCCGCTCACGCGGCCGGTCGAGGCATCGTAATTGATCCGATGCACAAACGCTTCGCTGATGACCGCCGCACCAAGTGCCTCCGCTGACGCCAAATAGGTGTTCGCTGCTGTCGCTTTGGCGCCACTTGGGCAGCCTGAGCCGCACCAGCCGCAATAACAGCACGCAGGCCGGCCTTGATTTTCGACCGAATTGATTGCGATGGGCGGCGCAAATGGATGGGCGCCGAGTTTGCGCGCGCCCCGCGCCAGCAATTGCCCATGCCAGTTCATTCGGTGCGGCGGCATTGGGAGTTCGTAAGGTTCTGGCGCAAACGGACCGCACTCGCCAGCCACCCCAAATTCCTGTTCGACTTTGCGATACCAGGGTTTGAGGTCGTCGTAGGAGATCGGCCAATCGGCCCCCACACCCTGCGCCGATTGTGTCCTGAAATCAGCGGGGTGAAAACGCGGCATCACCCCCAGCCACGCGAGCGTCCCGCCGCCAACGCCCACCCCTGCTTTGGGAATGATCGGGTGCGTCCCAGCGTAAACACGCGGCTCGCTCCAGATAATCTTTGTGCTGTTGGCCTCGCTGTTTCGCAACTCGCCGGCCGCATCAAATCGCCGGCCGGCTTCCAAGACCAAAACCGAAAACCCGCGTTCGGTCAGTTCCTTCGCTACCAGGCCGCCACAGGCACCGGCACCAACAACCACAACGTCTGGAGGCGCTAAAGCCATAACAGGCTATTTACGGACAGTGTAAACGGACGTTTCCAGGCTTCCTTTCGATGACGTGGTTGTAAACCTTCGCTACGGCAATGAAAGTTTGCAAGGTTCGGTGAAAATCCGAACGGTAGGATCATGTGGCTCACGCTTCTTTTCAGTGGCACGGCAGTTGTTTTCCTGTCGATGACATTGAGGGCACTCTTTCATCTGCGTTGGGCGCAGCGCCTGCCTTCGATCAATACATTTGCCCACCCAATCGGCAGCCCTAACAGCCGTGCGGGCGCCTGCTCTGTCGTGATGCCGGCGCGCGATGAAGAGGCGCGCATCGAGATCAGCGTTCGTTGCCTCCTCGCCCAAAATCCACCGCTTTCAGAAATCATCGTCATCGATGACCGTTCGGTTGACAGGACGGGCGAACTTCTGAACCGCCTCGCCCACGAAGATGAACGAGTGAAGGTGATTCGGGTTGAAGTGTTGCCTCCCGGTTGGCTGGGCAAATGTCACGCGTGTCACATTGGCGCCAGCGCCGTCACCGGGGAATGGATTCTCTTCACCGACGCGGATTGCTGGCTGAAGCCGGACGTGGTGGCACGCGCGTTACTTGTCGCGGAACTCGAAGAGACGGATCACATCGTCCTCACTCCCGGCATTGCTCCGCAAACGCTCGGCGCGCAAGCCTGGCACCTGGCGGTCCTTGTCAGCCTGGTGAAATGGCTTGCCGGCGTCAACCGCGACAAACCAATGTCATATCTCGGCATGGGCGCATTCAATCTCGTGAAAACTTCGGCGTATCGTAAGTGCGGCGGCTACGAAGCGCTGCGCCTCACGGTGGTGGATGACCTGAAGCTTGGATTGTTACTAAGGCGTGCTGGCAATCGCACTCGCGGCTTCATCGGCGGAAACGACGCGCTCTGCCAGTGGGGGACAACCGTCCGCAGCATGATCAAGATCATGGAGAAAAACTATTTCGCGCTGATGAACTATCGCACGGTGACGGCGCTCGCCGCGGGCTTCTGCGGAACATTGCTGTGGGGCAGTGCCATCGGCGGATTTTTCCATGGATCGGCCGCCGGTCTGGCTGCTGGGGCCGCACTCCTGTCGCTAATCATTCCTGCTGGCCTCTGTGCCAGGCGCCTTGGGTGGTCGCTTGCTGGGGCGGCGCTCATGCCTTTCCTCTATCCCGCACTTTTCTACGCCATGTTGAACTCAGCCTTCGTCACACTGCGTCAGGGTGGCGTGCGTTGGCGCGAAACCTTTTACGCGCTGGACGCGTTGCGTGCGGGAAACTTCCGGTGAACCAAAACGCGCTCGGCACTGGCGGGAGACAAAACTAAGTTGACTACGTCCCATTGAGGAAGAAGTTTTCTGAATGACGATCACGACCCACCAAGCCAAGACGCACCTTTCCCGTTATCTGGCGGCGGTGGAACGCGGTGAAGAATTCATTATCGCAAAAGGGTCGCGTCCCATTGCCCGCCTGGTTCCGTTGACTCCGCAAGTCCGGGCGCCGCGACCTCGAGTAGGCGAAACGGTGGATACCCCGATGGAGATCCCCGATTCCGTTTTTGCGCCGCTGACCGAGGATGAATTGAAAGAGTGGGGCTTGTGAATGTTCTGCTCGATACTTGCACGTTTCTTTGGCTGGCGCTCCAGCCCAATCGTCTTTCGGAGGCAGCGCGAGCCGCGATCAACGACACCGGAAACCTCCTCTTTCTGAGTCACGTCAGTGTTTGGGAGGTTGCCCTCAAACACTCAGGCGGAAAGCTGGTGCTGCCGGCCACCCCGAGGCTGTGGTTTCCCCCACGACTCAGCTTTTTCCAGGTCCAGCTTCTCGCCATTGAGATGGAAGCCTTCCTGCTCAGCGTCGAACTTCCTCGCGTGCATGCCGACCCGTTCGACCGCCTGCTTGGTGCCCAGGCGATCTCGCGAGGCTTCTCGATCGTCACCCCGGATCCACTTTTTTCTCTACTCGGAGCTGCCTCGATCTGGTAATTAAAAGAGTCCTTCGACGGGGAGTTGTGCTCCGGCGCGGCCACAACGGAAAGGGCATTGGGGTTGGAAAGGAAGAGTCCCGCCGGGTTAGCTGGTGGAAAATTCTCCAATCTGAGCTAAGATGGTCTTTCATGCGTTCCTTGCGATTTCCCCCGTTCCGCGTTCTGGCTCTGCTGCTTTTGATCTCACCAGCTTCGGCGGTAATCACGATCAATGGGGTTTCGAATCGGTCCTATTATGCAAACAGTGTCACGTTCACGGTTCCGCCTGCGGCCGGATTCACGATTGTTTCACAGCTTGACGGTCAAACCATTGATGCCTCGGCCGGGTATACTGCCAGGGCACCGAGTTATCATGAGTTGTACGTGACCAAAACGCCGAACGCCGGCGGCCCTGCTGAAACGGCGTTGGTGCAATTTATTATCCGCGATAGTGCGCGGAACGGCGGGAGGGCCGATACCGGCCTGCCTAGCTGGGTGCCCGTCGATCAGGTCGATGCGCCCCTGAGCGTGCTTGCATCCGCCACTTTGCGAGTGGTGGTCCCGAGACGTGTTCCCGTTGGCATAACAGTCCCGGTGATTTACCGGCTGACTGAAGCGAATGGCCAGATTGCCAAACTTATGGGAACGGCGCTGACGCAAGACACCGGTCCCAGCGAAAACATCATGCGGCATCGCGTGTGGCGCGGCGCGGGTTGCGGGCAATTTCCGGCCTATTCCGCGGCGGGTGACCATACCTTGAGCTTTGGATGGAACAACTCGCCGCTCCAAACCAGCAGTGTCACTTCGTTCAGCGTTACGGATCCCGCGGACACCTTGACCGGAACGCTGGCGGCCGATTTCACCAATTCGCAAAACCTGGTCAATGTGACCGGCAATGTCACGGTTCCTGCAGGACGCACACTGCGTCTCACCGCCGGAACGGTCGTGCGGCTTTCTGCCGGCGTGGAATTTGATGTCAAAGGCAGTCTCATTATCGAGGGCACGCCGCAAGAGCCGGTATTTTTCTGTCCTGCGAGCGCCGGCCAGCGCTGGGGAGGGATTTGGGCGAATGGGACTGCGGCGCAATTGCAGATTACGGGTGGAATTTTCACCGGCGGTTGCGCGAGTGCGAACTGGCTCAGCCAGGCACCGCACAACTTTGGCGGCCATCACGCGGACCAGCCCATCATCACGCTTTCCAACCTCGCGCCGGATGCAATCGCCACGTTGACGGATGTTTACATCGTCGACAACGCCCCCGGCCAGGCATTTCACACCGAGGCCTCGAATATGACGCTCACTCGTTGCTTAGTGCAGCGAGCGACCACTGGCGGACAGTGCGACAATGGCTCGATCAAAGTCATCGAATCGCATTTTGTGGAAATGAACCTCGCCAACGGGATTTTCGAAGATGACGACAATGACGGCTTGTATCTTACCGGAGGCGCTCACGAAATGCGCCGCAGCGTATGGTGTTATTGCAAGGATGACGGACTCGACGCGGGCAGTGGTCCCGGCGGAACCATGCTGGTCGAGGACTGCTGGATAGAATCGTGCTTTCACGAAGGCATGGCCTGGTCAAACGAAGGGTCGACCGCGCGGGTTGTGACCGTCAACAACACAGTCTCGTTGAACAACGGTCAGGGAGTTGAATGTGGATTCGGCGCGAGCAGCAATGGACCTCAAGTCACGGTGACGGGATCTCTATTATCCGAAAACGCGGTGGGCGCTCGCTTCGGCGACAACTATGACTGGGATTACCCCGGCCACCTCACGGTGCGTGATTCCTATATCCTCTACAATCGCTTCCATGATGTGTGGGGGATGAATTGGGATGACTGGACTTACCGCGCGCAACAAATGACGATCGAGAACAATGTCATTACCGAGCCGAATTCGTTTCATCCTGACAATACGCTCTACGTGCCGCCGGCGCTGTTGCCCGGCATCGCTCCACTGGTCACCGCGCCTCAGGATCGACGTGGAGTGGGAGTCGTCGGGCGTCCGCGTCAGAATGGCCGCTCAGCGTATGGTGGATTCGCCACTGTGCGACTGGACCGCCCGGCTACAAGTGAAGTGCGGCTGCCATGGAAAGTTGTCGCGCGCACTGCCTACGACGACGGCCTCGACATCGACGTTGCCACTGGCGAAGCCATTTTCAATCCCGGCGAATCGGCGCGGCAGGTCACGCTACCGGCGCTCGCCGGCGCGGCAGCATCGGCGCCATGGGTCGTCTTTAAAACCGTCATTGGCGAAGGCACTCCGCTCGCCTCCGTGGCTGAATTCACCGGCAATGATTCTTTGCATTTTACTTCCGTGCAGACCGAAGGAGGAGATGGGGGCATCACGCTGATTCCACGCGGCGCACAGTGGCGCTTCTATGATGCCGGGGATATCGGAGCCGCCCCGTGGACGACGCTCGGCTACAATGACTCCGGCTGGGGTCAACAAGCGGCCCCCCTTGGGTGGGGCAATGGCCAGCAACCGCCGCTCGCGGAAGGACGTTTTACATACTATTTTCGCCGCAAATTCACGGTGGATGATCCGGGCGCCTTCTCCAACGTGACCATTAATCTGTTGCGCGATGATGGAGCAGTCATCTACATCAACGGCGCCGAGGTCTGGCGTTCGAACATGCCGGACAGCGGGCCGATCACGTATTTGACCCCTGCGAGTGTCAACAACCTGGATGAAAATGTCTGGCATACCGACACCGAACTCCCATCCGTGCTGCAGTCCGGCGAAAACATCATTGCCGTCGAAGTCCATCAGCGCAATGCCAGCAGCAGCGACATCAACTTCGACCTGGAGCTCATCGGCAATCCCCCCCCGCCACCTGGCGGATTCAATTGGGAGGCCGCCTCGCTCGACGGAGCGGTTTATCTCATGTGGCATGCGACGGGCATTACGGTCACCCCGCAGCAGAGCGATGACCTGGTCACCTGGACGTACCGCCCGGATTTGCAGAGCCCGCTCCGCGTGAACGGCAGCGGCCAGCGTGCTTTTTTCAGGTTGAAAAGCGAGTGAGAAAATCGGCAGGGACTGCCAATTCGTGATTGGTTATTGGTGCCTGCGACCGATCACCACAAGGCGAAACTTCACATGGCACAGCATCGGCTGATGCGCCGATGAGTCCCCAGCCTGTCGGACTTTGGCATTCGTGATGCAGGATCTTGCCTGTGCGTACCCCGGCCATCCTGGCCGGCCACCCGGTTTCAGGCAGGATGCCTGAAGTACGCGCAGGCGTGACGGCTGCATCACCTTACATTTCGATGGCCTGATCCAATCAGCGGCGGGCCGCCGCTGGGGCCCATGGGCGGGCCGTCCATGCCATCATGTTTTTCGCAGATTCAAGCGGCGCGGTTTTTTTACTCGCGGCTTGCATTTCGCTCTGCCAATGTGCCGCCACAACTCATACAAAGGTCATATGCCATGAAAACCTCTGGTTCATCTGTCACCCGCCGTCATTTTTTAAAGCGCAGCGCAGCCGTGCTTTTGGCACCGGCCGTGATCCCGAGCCGGGTTCTGGGTCTTGATGGTGCCACCGCTCCCTCGAACAAAATCAGCATGGCCATTTTTGGCTGGGGCATGCAAGGGCCGCACAACACTGGCCAGTTTCTTGGCATGCCCGAAGTCCAGGTGGTCGCCTCGTGCAACGTCGATCAAAAGCACCTCGAGGTATCGCTGAATCGCATAAACGACCACTACAAGAACAAAGACTGCAAATCATACAAAGACTTCCGCGAGGTCATGCAGCGCAAGGACATTGACGCGGTGATGCTCGCGCTGCCAGACACCTGGCACGCACTGGTCGCGGTCGAAGCAGCTAAAAACGGCAAGGATATTTACGGGGAGAAGCCGCTGGCGCGCACGATTCGCGAGCAACAGGCCATCGTGAAGGCGGTCAAAGACAACAAGCGGATCTTCCAGGTTGGGTCGCAGCAACGGTCCAGCGATGAATTTCACAAAGCGTGCGAATTGGTCAGCAACGGCACGATCGGCAAGGTGACTGCGGTCGAGGTGGGATTGCCAGGCGGGCATACTGATTTTGCCGGAACCCGCAGCAAGGATAAGGTGACCGACCCGCCCCCGCACCTCGATTACGATATGTGGCTCGGCCCTTCGCAAATGGAGCCTTACATCGAGGCGCGGGTCCATATGAACTGGCGTTGGAACTATAACGTCGGTGGCGGACAGTTGCTTGATTGGATTGGCCATCACTGCGACATTGCCCATTGGGGGATGGGATGGGATGCCACTGGCCCCTCCGAAGTGAAGGGGATTCAGGCGGATTTTCCGCCCCGCGAGGCGATGTGGAACACCGCCACGAGATACCGCTCCGAGCTGACCTATCCCGGCGATGTCAGGATGACCATCGCCGGCGGTCATGCCGATATTCGAGACGGCACCAAGTTTATCGGCAGCGACGGATGGATTTGGGTCAACCGCGGTGCGTTCGAGTCATCGAACCCGGATTTCCGCAAGTTCAGCCGCCTGCCGGAAGCGGAACGCAAGGTTTCGCTGTTCAAATCCCCGGGACATCATCGAAACTTCATCGACTGCGTGAAATCGCGGCAGCCCACTGTTTGTACCGCGGAAATTGGACATCGCAGCGCAACCGCAGGTCACTTATCGCTGATTGCCTGCCTTACCGGCCAGCCAGTAAAATGGGACGCCGCGAAGGAGGAAGTCATCGGCAATTCTGAAGGTTCGAAGCTGCTCGGCCGGGAATTCCGGGCACCCTGGAAGCTGGCTTGATAACTGATCCCACGGGCAAAGACGTTCTCTTTTTCGACGGAGATTGTCTGTTTTGCCAGCGCCGAGTGCGATGGCTGTTGCGCCATGACCGCGATGGGATGATTTTTTTTGCGCCGCTGCAAGGGGAACTCGCTCGAAAGGTGGTGCCCAAGTTGTCGAATGAACTTTCGACGATGGTGTTCGTAACCGCATGCCAGACTGAGCGCCAGGCAGTTTACATCAAATCGACCGCCGCTGCGCATCTTGCGGCACGTCTGCCATTTCCCTGGCGGCTCGGCGCGTTGCTGGTCGTGCTTCCCCGCGCCTGTCGGGACGCCGCCTACGATTTCGTCGCCCGGCGCAGAAATTGGCTGTCGAAGTCTGGCGGCTCAACATGTGCGGTGCCGGACCAACAAACGATCAGTCGGTTCTTCGCCTGAAGTCGGCGATTTCAACAGCAGCGACATTCGGTGCGGCTCACCAGCAGCAAAAAATCTCCTTGGCAAGCATGGCGGCCGAGCTACGTTCGCGGCTGTTTTCGCACCGAGAAGTCGGGGGCATTAGCTCAGCTGGTAGAGCGCTTCAATGGCATTGAAGAGGTCAGCGGTTCGACTCCGCTATGCTCCACTTCCCGCTAACTTATCCGTTCAGACGGCGCCCAGCGGCCGTAGCGCGCATCTCCGCAACGGACCGCAGGTTTCAACCTCCTGCGCACTTTGCAAACGCCGCGGTCTGCAGGCTTGGAAGCCTGCGACACGGCAGACTTGGAAGTCTGCGGTACGTTCCGCGCCACCCACGGTTTGACTTGAATTGCGGTCTCGCTTAAGAACGCGGCTTCTCTTTTCTGGTCGTGCATTTTTTATTGCTGCCATGAAGCTTGCCATCATTGGGTCTGGTTATGTGGGTCTGACTACGGGCGCCTGTTTCGCCAAGGTCGGCCACCAGGTCATATGCGTGGACAACGACGAGCAAAAGATCCGGGCGCTGAATGAGGGGCACGTTCCTATTTACGAGCCGGGCCTCGATGAAATCGTGAAACAAACGGTGGCGGCCGGGCGTCTTTCCTTTACCACAAGCACCCAGGAAGGGGTGGATTTCGGCGACGTGATTTTTATTGCCGTGCCGACACCTCCGCTGCCCAACGGCGGTGTGGATTTGCGTTTCATCGAAAAGGTGGCGCGGGAGATCGCTGGGGTTTTGAAAGGCTACAAGCTGATCGTCGACAAGAGCACGGTCCCCGTAAAGACCGGGGAAAAAGTGGCTGACACAATACGGCGATACGCTCCGACTGCGGAGTTTGACGTGGTTAGCAACCCTGAATTTTTGCGTGAGGGCTGCGCTGTCGAGGACCTGCTAAACCCGGACCGCATCGTCATCGGCACCAGCAGCGATCGGGCCCGCGCGCTCATGCAAAAAGTTTACGAGCCGTTCATGGCGCCGGTGCTTATGACCGACATCAACAGCGCCGAGTTGATCAAACACGCGGCCAATTCATTTTTGGCGCTGAAAATTTCCTATATTAATCACCTTTCGGCAGTCTGTGATGCCGCCGGGGCCGACGTGGCCCTGGTCGCCGAGGGAATCGGGATGGACAGGCGCATAGGACGCGCATTTTTGAATGCCGGTATCGGCTACGGGGGATCGTGTTTTCCCAAGGACCTGGCGGCCTTTACGGCGATCAGCGACCAGTTGGGTGTTCCATTTCGCCTGTTGGAAGAGGTCCATCACATTAACGCCGCTCAACTTGAAAGGTTCCTGAAAGCGATCCGAGACGCGCTTTGGGTTTTGCAGGACAAGCGCATCGCGGTCTGGGGTTTGAGTTTCAAACCCGATACCGATGATGTTCGCAGTTCGGTGGCCATCGCGCTGGTCGAAAGGCTGAGCGCCGACGGCGCGCAGGTGGCCGCTTACGACCCCAAAGCGATGGACAATGTGCGCACGCACTTGCCGGAACTCGCTTCGCGCATAACGCTGGCCGACAATCCTCTCGCGGCGGTGGAGAAAGCGGAGGCACTCGTCATTGCCACGGAGTGGCCGGAATTTGCCGAAGTGGATTACACAGAGGTGAAGAATCGGATGATTGCGCCGCTGCTGTTCGATGGCCGCAACCTGCTCGACCCGCGCACCATTCGTGAGCTCGGTTTCGAGTATCACTGTGTCGGCCGGAACGCGGTCCGGTAATGCCTTCCGCACGCCAACTGGCGCTCGACCTGCTGTTGCAGTGGGATAAATCCGATGCTTACGCTGACGCGCTGTTGGCCGAGGTTGACCGCCGGCGCCCCCTCTGTGCTGCGGATCGGGCGTTGCTGCAAGGCCTCGTCTTTGGCGTTCTTCGCCATGCGTCGCTGCTCGATCACTGGATCGACCACCTGCGCGGCCGGGGGCGGCTGAGAGCAGGCCCGCGCTGGATTCTGCGGCTTGGCCTCTATCAGCTTTTAAAACTTGAAGTGCCCGCGCATGCCGCGGTCAATGAAACCGTCCGACTCGCAGGCCGTGAAAAATCTCTCATCAATGCCATTCTGCGAAGGGCGTTGCGCGAAAAAGAACAGCTTCTTGCGCTGGCGGACCAGGCGCCTCCGGCGATCCGCCACTCGCTTCCCAAATTTCTCGTCGATCGCTGGGTTGCGCGCTTTGGCTTCGAGGACTTCGAGCGACTGTCTCGGATCGTGAATCAGCCGGCGGAAATCTTCGTCCGCTTGAACCGCTTAAAGGCCGATGTCGGGCCACCGGCCGGCGAATCGGTGGACGCGGCCCCGGATTTTTATCGCGTGAAAACGATTCCGCGTGAGTTGCTGCGCACGGGGCACGGTTATGTCCAGGACCCATCGACTGCAGTTGCGCCCGCGCTGCTGGCACCCCGATCTGGCGAAACTGTGCTTGATGCCTTCGCGGCCCCAGGAGGCAAGTCAGCGATCATGGCTCAAACGATGGAAAATGGCGGCCGGCTGGTGGCCAGCGACGCGAGCCTTTCGCGTCTCGAGCGACTGCAAGAGAACCTGGCGCGCCTCGGCGTTACCTGCGCGGAACTTCGCTTGATCGATTGGAGCGAGCCGGCACCGGCAGATTTCCCGCTCTGCGATGCCATCCTGCTCGACGTTCCGTGCTCGAATACCGGTGTGATGCGCCGCCGGGTTGATGTCCGCTGGAGGGTGACTCCCGATACTATCCGCAAGATGGCGGAGATGCAGTTTTCACTGTTGAAAAATGTCGCGCTCGTACTGAAGCCCGGAGGCCGCCTCGTTTACAGTACCTGCAGCATTGAACCCGAGGAAAACGAACTTCAGATCCAGCGCCTTCAGAAGGAGTTTCCCCATCTTCGGCTGATCGAATCGTGTCTCCTGCTGCCGCATAAAACTGGTTTCGACGGCGGCTTCGCCGCCTTGTTTGTGGCGGATGGTTAGTCACCGTGGCAGCGACACTTCTGTCGCTGAGCTTGTTCACCGTGGCAGCGACAGTCTTGTCGCTGGGTTTGTTCACTTCAGCAACAGGAGAGCCGCTGCTGCGAGTTCATGGCTTCCTCTTAAAAAACATGAGGTGCTGCCATGGGAGCTTGTCGAATTGTTCGGCGAGTTCGAAGCCGTTGGGGAGCCACTCTTTGAGAATCTGGGCCTTGGTCATCTTGTGCTCGGGCTTGATGGGAACGTCCGGGTCCTCGCCGCGGAATTCGACCAGGGCGACGCGGCCATCGGGTTTGAGCGCCTTGCGAATGGCGCCCAGCATGTGTTCAGGATGGGAAAACTCATGATAGACATCAACCATGAGAACGAGGTCGCATGAATTCGGCGGCAGATGCGGATCATGAACCTCGCCGAGCACAGGCTCGACGTTCTCGATCTTTGATTGGGTGGCTCGTTCCTTGAGCTGGTCCAACATTTCCTGCTGGATGTCGACTGCGAGGATGCGCCCATGGGGAGCCACCATTCTGGCCATCATGAGGGAATGGTAACCATTGCCGGAACCGAGGTCGCAAACTGTCATGCCGGCTTTTAATCCGAGTTGGGGAATGAGGGTTGTGGTGCCCTCTTCCTGTTCGCGCATTTTGCGCAGCAACCAGCTGGCCCCGCCCCCGTGAAATGACATGGCGGGCGCAATCTTTCGCCCCATGTATTCGGTTAGGGCGGGAGGTAGTTCGGAAGCGCGAGCGGGCACCGGCGCACCGGCTGGCACTGTGCCGGCTGCAGTTGCGGTGTCGGCCACCGCCAGCGTGGGGAAATACGCGACGGTCGCGAATGCGATGGCGAGCATCGCCGCCCGTGCCCCGACCCAGGGTTCAAGTTTCAACGCACCGGCGATAATCGTAGCCATCCGCTAAAGATACTCATCCTTTAGCCGCTTCGCACGCAGCAAAGGGCGTGGACTTCGAGACACCGATCCGAATTCGTTTTCGTGGCATTTACCGCGAGCACGAAGCGTTGACGAGATCAAGACAGCTGCAATTCACCGGGGAGACTTGCCAGGGACCGCCGAGGATCTCGTCAGAACGACCGCTCGTTGAAGCCATGCAAGTAGAATCTTCTCGCAATGGTTTGTCATCACGGCCTACGAATCCTCCTTGGACATCTTTGAAGATGACCACAAAACCAAACGAAAATGACCAATCCTCAAACTGATCTCTGTCCGCTCTGTGGCGGGAACAAAGCGCCGGGAAAAATCACCTTTACGGCTGATCTCGGAACCGGGCTCGTGGTCGTGCGGCGGGTGAGCGCCACCGTCTGCATGCAATGTGGCGAAGAGTGGATCGATGACGCCACGGCGCCTGTCTCGAGCTCCTCAGCTCGCAGCGTCGGCTGGCCTTTGCCTTTCGCGTCGGTGACCGAGGCAAACCTGACGGGATCGGGCGTCAAGTTAGCGCGTATGGCATGAACGCGATCGTTTCTCTACCGTGCGGAGTTGACGCCGGCACCGCAGTGGCTCTCTGCGCACCAGAGAGCCACTGGTGAACGTCACGCGAGCTACTCGCGCTGTTTTTCAGTTTTCTCGTTCTTCTTCTCCAAGTCCCGGCTGGGTTTCTGTTCGCCCGAAAAATGGGCGGCGTGCTGGAGATGCTCGCGAAGAATCGGCAGAGTCTTATCGATAAACATTTTCAAATCAGGGTCCTTTACCTTTCGGGACGCCTCTTCGAATGCCGCGACGTCCTTCTTGTGCGCTTTGAGCATCTGCTCTTTGTATTCCTCATCGAAGGCGGCTCCGCTGAGGTTCGTTAGCTTCTCGACGAGATTTTTCTTCTCGGTGGGCTCGTCAGCCAGGGATATCCCTTTGGTCGAGGCGAGCGCTCGCAGTTCTTCATTGGCCTTGGAGTGGTCGGCTGCCATTTTTTTGCCGAAGTCCTTAACCTCAGCAGTCGCCCCTTTTTGCTGGGCCAGTTCCCCTAGTTTGATCTCGAGGTTGCCGCATTCAGCCGTCTCCTTGATGAATTTCGCGTCAAACGAGCTCAATTCCCCCGTTTTGGCGTCTGCGGATTTCTTCTTTTCTTCATCGGCTGCCAGAGCCGGTGTGGCGGTCCAGGCGAGCAGGCTGGCCGAGAGGGTGGCAGATAGTAGATTAAGTTTCATAGAATGGTTGGTTTTCGGGTTTGTTGACAGATCGGAACATGGGAGGCGCTTATTCATTACGCTTTCGGGGAGGGGGATGGTTTGCGTCAAATACTCGCATCTCGAGTGGGGTTTGTGCGTAGGCCCGCTAAGGGCTCTTACTGCTGCGGCCCGTTTATTTGGGGCATGAGGGTGCCTGACACTCAGGGATGGATCGTAAACCCGCCCAATCGGTGGCGCTTTCTCTTGCCGTCGCAGCCGCGATTTGCATGCCGCCGTTCCCATTGAGCTAAAAGCTCGACGCACGTGCGATAGTTTGCGGACCCACACGCAGTCCTGACAGCTTTTTTCCTCAACGCCGAAATTTTACTTGTAGGTTTGTGAAAGGCTCCACAAAGTCCGGTCCGGATACCGAATGGGGGAACCATGTCGATTCATTGCAGCAATATTCCATTCGATGAGACGATCGGGCTTTCTTTGTTTTGGCGCCGCTGTTTTGCTGGGGCTGGCGTTGAGCGCGGTCGCTGGCGGCGAGCGGCGTTTTTTGTATGTGGCGGTGCCTGGGGTGCGCAATTATCTCGAGCGTGGCGGGCACGGGCTGCTGGTCTTCGACATTGACGACGGGCATCGATTCGTGAAGCGGATCGCGTGCCGCGGGCTGAATTCCGAAAGCAAGCCGGAGAACGTGAAGGGGATTTGCGCGAACGCGGCGACTGGACTGGTGCACATCGCCACGCTGACGAAGCTGCAATGCCTCGACCTGGTGTCAGATGGGCTAAAATGGGAGCGCGCCTACCCGGGCGGGTGCGACCGGATGGCGCTCTCGCCGGATGGCCGCACGATGTACCTGCCAACCCTCGAAAAGGACGACTGGCACGTGATCGACGCCGTGACCGGCGAGGTGCGCGGGAAAATCTCGCCGAAGTCAGGGGCGCACAACACGGTGTGGGGCCCGGCCGGGAAGGCGGTCTATTGCGCCGGCCTGCGGTCGCCGATGCTGACCCTGGCAGATCCGAAGGCGCCGACGATTTTGCGCGAAGCGGGACCGCTTTCGGCGCCGATTCGCCCGTTTACCGTCAATGGCTCCGAAACCCTGGCGTTTTGTTGCGTTAATGACCTGCTCGGATTCGAAGTGGCTGACCTCGAGACTGGCAAATTGCTTCATCGCGTCGAGGTGCCGGGAAAAGCCTTCCCGGTGGCACGTCACGGCTGCCCGAGCCACGGGATCGCCCTCACCCCCGACGAGCGGGAGATCTGGGTGGCGGGCGCTCACGATCGCAAAGTTCATGTCTTCGATGCCAAGTCAGAGCCACCGAAACTGCTGGAATCGATCGCGCTGCGCGACGAACCGGGGTGGGTCACGATGTCGATCGACGGCCGGCTGGCGTGGCTGTCTACCGGCGAAGTCATCGACATTCCGAGCAGGAAGATTGTCGCTGCGTTGACCGACGAGGATGGTCGCGCCGTGCACAGCGAAAAATTGATCGAGATCGATTTCAAGGATGGCCGCCCAGTGGGGGCCGGCTGTCAGTTCGGGCTCGGTCAGGTCAAGTCGCGAGACCAATAGTGACGGAATTAAAAGCCCGATGGATATTGGGGTGATCGCGTAATGATATTATTGTTGTGAGGCCAATCGCGAAGGGCGCTTCTCGGAGGCTGAATGTCGTTCTGGATGCAATAGGCTGTGCGACATCAGTGTGATTTTCCGCTGGAAGCTGCGGGAGCCAGGCACCACACGACCGCGGCGCAGGCGAAGAGACAGGCGTCTTTGGCGAGGCCACCGTAGGGATCAATGATCGACGATGGTTCGTTGACCATGACGAGCGCCATGAGGACGAGCAGGGCGATGCTGGCGACCAGGACAGTGATTCGTTCGCGATAGCCAGACATGATGACGAGACCCGCGGCAACCATCGCCCAACCCAGCAAGTGGAGAGTGAGTTCGGGAGTTCCCCACCACCAGGCCGAGCGACGGATCATGGCAAACTGGTTCAGCCCGGGACTTATTATCTTGGGAACGAGGCCTTCCCACACCCAGACAAAACCGACCGACAATCGGCAGGCGAGCTTCAGTCGGTAAAGTGTGACGATCGGAATGGGCCGAACATGGGGCGGAGATCCCGCGGCCATGCTTGATTTCACTGCGGGTTTTGTCATGGCTTGCTTCAGGGTGGGAGGGCTGCCATCGCATAAATGAAGCCCCAGCTTCCGTAGACGAAAAAGAGCAGCCAGTGCACAATGGTGGGGCCGGTTTTTCCCCGCCAGTGCGATGAGCTGTAGTGTGTCCACTGCAGGATCGAGCGGAAACCCCAGAAGATGCTGATGGCTGCGCAAAGCGCTCTACCGAGTTCATCGCCGCCAGCAGCCAGGGCGGTCGCAAAGTGCCAGGTGAGAGCGGCAAAAATCGCGCAAGTCAACGCGATGAACCAGGTATGTATTTGAAACACCTCGCGCACCAGGAGTGGCATTGCGGCTGTGGCCGTGCGCCAGTCGAGCAATCGAGGAAGCGCGAGGCCGAGAACGGCGATCATCAGTTGACCGACGGCTGCGGCGCGGAGAGCGAGTTCAAGGGTGGCCGGGTCTTTCATGGAAAGATGTCGCGGAGCGCCGCTGGAAGATCGGCAAATGCGAATGAAAACCCGTGGTCGAGCAGGCGAGTGGGAACGCCGCGGCGTCCAGTCCGCGCGAGCACCGGTTCGGTCCGAAGCAGCCAACAGCCAAGCGGAAGCAGCCAAGACGGGAGCGGCGGGCTCCACGGGCGATGAAGCACCCGGCGAAGCTCACGCATGAAATCAGCGTTAGGCACAGGCCCTGGACTGGTGGCATTAAAGGATCCCTCGAACGAAGCGTCTTCAATCGCGCGGACAAAAATGCGGTTCATATCGTGCCAGTGGATCCAGCTCACGTATTGACGGCCGCTGGCAATGGTACCGCCCAGGCCGCAGCGCGTGATTTTCTCCATCAAGCGCAGCGCGCCTTCTTTGCGGCGCAGCACGAAACTGATCCGCAGCAGCACGCGGCGGGTCCGGGGCGTAGGACTCTCGGCGAATGCGCGCTCCCAGGCGAGGCACGTCTCGACCGGGATGCCTTGGCCGACCGGCGTGTCCTCAGTGCACTCGACTTCCCCGGCGTCTCCGTAAATGGCGAGTGAAGATGCCTGCACCCAAACCAACGGCGGCACACTGCACCGATGAATGGCGTCGCCGAGCGCCCGCGTGCTGCGGATGCGGGATTCATTGATCTCGCGGAGCGCCCTCACCGTGTACCGGCAATTGACGTTTTTACCCGCCAGCCCAATCACCGCCTTTGTGCCTTCCAATTCAGCCGTCCAGGCACCGGAAGTGGCGCCATCCCATGGCACTGCGCGCGCTGCCGCAAGGTCGGAATTGTCGTCCCGCGTAAGAATCACGACATCGTAACCGCGTGAGAGCAATTCGGGAGCCAGCGTCCGGCCGAGAAAACCGCTGCCGCCCGCGAGGATGATTTTGGGTTTTTCCATCGGATCAATGGGGAAGCGCCGCCCAAGCGCAAACGGCAGTGATGTAAAGGAACGCCAGCGTCAGCGCATGGTATCCGGCCTTCAGCCAGCGCGTGGTTAGATAAGCTCGCGCATCAAACACGAAGAGTTGAACCAGCAGTCGCGCGCTCCAAAAGATGGCAACAAACGCAGCCAAACCCCGCGCGACCGGCTGCCCGGCCGCCATTTCGCGAGCAAAAATCATCGTCAATAAACCAAGACCGCAAATCGTGAGGACGATGAACGTGCCATAGACCCAAAACAGCGTGCGCAAAAATGGCGGCAGCGGCGCCAGCGCGGCTCGCCAGTCACAGATCTTTGGTACCAACGCGCTGGCACTGAGAATGGCAAGTTGCGCAGCACCCGCCAGCCAAATAAGCCACTGGAATTTGTTCATGACAGTATGGGATTCAGAGGAAGCGCCCCGATGGCGTGAAAAAACGGGATCATGACGCGCAGAATAAACGGAGGATGAAAGAGCAAAAACGCCGGCACCATCAGGACTGCCAGCGTCCAGATGCGACCCTGAAGGGACCAGCGGCGTTCGGCAAGCAGCGCCGCCCCTTGGATGGCAAAGTAAAGCGTGGGCAATCCCCAGCCGCCTTGGGCGGGCCAGGAGATCACGATTTCATGCAGCAAGCCTGAGAAAAGAAAAGCGCCAGCTGTGCCTGCGCTAACGCCCCACCGGCGCGCCACGGGTCGAAAGGCGCACTCGACGGCGAGTTCATTAAACGGCCGATTCCAGCGCCGCCCCCAAAAATCGGAGACCGAAGTAGCGGTGAGGGGGCGATTCATGATCGGTTCCACTGGATAGCCACCCGCCCGCCATGCCTCGGCAAGAAAGGCCAGGAGACCAAAGTGCAGGATCAAACACACTCCGATCATTCCAATCCATCCGGCAGCGAGCGGTTGAGAGAATTGCCGGGAGAAAACCCAAAGCAGAGCCACGCCGAGAAGCATGTGAAAAAGGGCTGCCAGAACCCGCTTGTGATTCACTGGTGGGGGCGGAGCGCGGCGACACGTGAATGGACGCGGATCGACTCCGACCCACAGAAAGAGGAAGGCCCACACACGAGGTCCCTGAAGCCTGCCGCGGGGCCCTCTTGACCGCAGCCGGTTTAGCATGAACCATTTCGCTGCCAACCAGAGCCCCACGACCGCACTCCACATCCAAGCCCAGGCCGGGAGCGGAGGCACTGGGAAACCGAGGTATGAATCGAAGTTTTCTGACATTTCTGTTAAGAAAGAAGTACTCGGTGAGGATTCATCTGGAAAGTTAAGTCAGCCTGGCGCTAAACGCTCACGTCATGGCTCCGCTGATTCGCCAGGTTTGGCTCCTCAGCGAGGTGTGCCGGATCAGGTGGAAAAGTCGAAGTCATTTGCTCGCCCGGCCCGAGACCCACCAGGCTGAGCAGCGAATCACTCATTTTGGCCATGCGAATGAGTGCCGGCGTGGGAATTCTTTCCAGTTGGCGGGCCACTTTGTCGGCCAACTCAAAGAATTCGAGCATCGACTTCAACCGAGCCGTTGTAATGGCATCGGCTTGACCATCATCCGCTTCCGCAAGACATCCGCGAATCATTCCCAGCGTCGGATCAATTTCGCGGCGCTTTCGCTCGAGGGCGATGACCCTGAACATCTGATAGACGTCTTTGAGCGATTCGAAGTAATCACGCCGGTCTTCCGAGCGGTGAACGAGGCGGACGATGCCCCAATTCTGGAGTTCTTTCAGGCTGGTGCTGACATTCGACCTCGCCACCTTCAGGGTCTCTGCAATATCTTCGGCATTGAGCGGCTTTTCCGCCAGAAACAGGAGGGCATGAATTTGCGCCACCGTCCGGTTGATCCCCCAGCGCGTCCCCATTTCTCCCCAATGGAGCACAAAGCGACGAGCCGATGGCGAGAGTCCCTTCATCTCATTTCTGTTGATTCAGAACATATGGAATCTCATCTCCCTTGCAAGCGGAAAAAGGATGGCAGGTAGAATTGTGCGATCCTCGAACCTGCCGGCGGACGGCAGCGAGCACCATGTGCAATTAAAGGTCGGACCGATTACCAGCACCAAGTCGTATATGCCGCAGACGAGGGTCGCTGCGACGGAAAAGGCGCCGGTCGAGCCCACCTCTGCCCCACCCGTCAGTCGTGAAGCCACACCAGGCACGGCCATTTCCGACAAGGCGCCGAGCGGTGATTTCAAGGCACCAGTCGCGCTGGCCCTCGGCGAGGTCGTTAAAGGCCGGCTGGCCAAATCCGATGAGACCAAAAAATATCATTACTGGCTTCTCGATCTCCCTGCCGGTAAATACAAATTTGTCCTCGATGTGAAACGCGCCGACGAGAGAGATTCCAACGTCGGGGGCAGGCTTTTCATGATCAACCCCGATGGCAAGGAGGGGAAACGCATTGGGGCGATGAGCCAGATCGATCATCGACACCGCAGCGTGTTTCGAATCGAAATGGAGCAGGCCTTGCAGGGCGTTCTGCGTTACGAAAACTCGTTCACGATCTCCGATTACTACCTCGGGGTCTTTCGAGCAAGCGATCGCCTCAATGGCCTATTCTTCGTCAATCCTCCTCCTGTTGCTCCCATCCAACTTGGGCGGAAAGTGACAACCCCTCTCCTCGACGGTGAGAACACCCAAAAACGGGACGCCTACTACTCGCTGAAACTCCCCGCTGCGGATTACAAAGTGAGTGTCGAGTTTCAGCGACAGGACAAGCGGGACTCAAATGTCGGCGGCGTGGTTAGCGCACTCGACCAGGATGGAGAGGAGCGGATCGACCGGGTGGTGAGTGTCAGCCACATCGGCCCCGCCCACCAGGGGGGCCGCGAAACTGTCGCTGGCCGATGAGGCCGATCTTGTCTTCAAAGTGCGCGCCAATTTCACGAAGGAAACCGCCGTCTTTGCGGTCGAAGACTGGAAGGAATAAAACCCATCGGTGCGCCCCTGCGCGAAGCTTTGAGCTGGTGCGCTTTGTTGCGCCTTCCTTCCGTCCAAAGGCGAATCGACTTTCCTGGCGAGCCGGTGCCTGAAAACCTGCCTGACAGAGGCTCGTCAAAGGCTTAGATTAGCTTTCAATCGCCATTCACTGTGCCACTCGATGAGCCTATTTGAAGAATACGAACGCTACGAGACCCGGAGGCAATTCTTTGCCCGCGGGAAAAATGTTTTGGGCACCGCGGCGCTGGGCTCGCTGTTGGGCGAAAGCTTTTTTGCGCAGTTGGCGCGTGCGGCCGAAGGCGAACCGAAGGCTGTCTTCCCGCATGTGGCGCCGACGGCGAAGCACATCATCTATCTGCACATGGTGGGTGGGCCGTCCCAGATGGACACCTTCGACTATAAGCCGCAGATGAATGAATGGTATGACAAGGACTTGCCGGATTCGGTGCGCCAGGGTCAGCGGCTGACTACGATGACCAGCGGGCAGGCGCGATTTCCCATCGCTCCCTCGAAGTACAAATTCGCGCAACATGGCAAGTGCGGCATGTGGGTGACGGAGCTGCTGCCCTGGACGGCGAAATGCGTGGATGACATGTGCTTTGTTCGTTCGATGCACACGGAGGCAATCAATCACGAGCCTGCGATTACAGCGATGCAGACCGGTAACATGGTGACCGGGCGCCCTTGTCTTGGCTCCTGGGTGAGTTACGGACTTGGCTCACTGAATTCCAACCTGCCCACCTTCGTAGTGCTGGTGGCTGAGCCGTCCAACAAAGAACAGCTCCAGGCTATTTCAGGGCGGCTCTGGTCCAGCGGATACCTTTCCGGCGAGCATGCCGGCGTCGCCTTCCGCAGCAGTGGCGATCCGATTCTTTACATCAATAATCCCCCCGGCGTGCCGCCTGATCTTCGCCGTCGCCAGCTCGATGGTTTGCGCAGGCTCAACGAGATGAATTTTCGTCTGGTCGGCGATCCCGAAACCCACACGCGCATCGAGCAGTTCGAGATGGCTTTTCGCATGCAGGCAAGTGTCCCTGAACTGACGGCCATTCAGAACGAGCCGGAATCAACATTCCGTTTGTATGGCGATGACGCCAAAAAACCGGGAACGTTTGCTTCGAGCGCGTTGCTGGCGCGGCGGCTCGTCGAGCGCGGGGTGCGCTTCGTGCAGATCTACCACAACAACTGGGACCATCACGCCAATGTGGGAGGCCGCCTGCCCAGTCAATGCAAGGATGTGGATCAGGCGTGTTACGGCCTTGTCCAGGACCTCAAACAGCGCGGGCTTTTCGATCAAACCCTCATCATCTGGGGCGGTGAATTTGGCCGCACCATTTACAGCCAGGGCGGGCTGACCAAGCAGAACTACGGGCGCGATCACCATCCACGCTGCTTTACCATGTGGATGGCGGGCGGCGGCGCCAGAGGGGGAACCATCTTTGGCGAAACGGACGACTTTTCCTATAATATCATCAAGGATCCCGTCCACGTGCGCGACTTTCACGCAACCGTGCTTCATTTGTTAGGCATCAACCACGAGCGCTTCACCTACAAATACCAAGGGCTCGATCAAAAACTCACAGGGGTCGAACCGGCCCAGGTCATTCGCGCGCTGGTGGCGTGAACGGGCCCAAAGCTCGTCCAAACTTTGTCGCACATGCGACAAAGTTTGGGCGCGAAGCGACGAAAGGGCGAGCGTATTGCGAGCTGCGGTGGATCATTGTCCCGCTGGATCAGCGCACCACTTTCGGTCACGGGGTTTGCGCGATCTCCTCGTGGGAGGTGACTTCGGCGCGTTCCTGGGCGGCTTCGATGGCGAGCATGCGATTGACGGCGTTGAGGTAGGCGCGGGCGCTGGCCTCGACGACGTCGGTGCTGGCGCCCTTTCCGGAGAGGATCTGGCCATTGCCGAAGTCGGCTTTCAGGGTGACTTCGCCGAGCGCGTCCTTGCCCTTTGTGGTGGCGGCGACGTGGTACTCGACGAGGTGGCCGCGCTTTTTCAGAAGCCGATCGATGGTTTTCATGGCGGCATCGACGGCGCCGTTGCCAGGCGAGGAATCTTCGAAGATTTCCTCGCCGCGGCGGAGCCGGATGGTCGCATTGGGGACCAGGTGCGTCCCGCTGGTGACTTGAATGTAGTCGAGGCCATAGGTCTCGTGCCCGCTGGTGAGTGAGTCGTCGACAAGAGCTGCGAGATCATCGTCGTAGACAAATTTCTTGCGATCCCCAATGTCCTTGAAGCGTTTGAATATCCCCTCGACCTCGGCCTCGCTGAGCTTGTAGCCGAGATGGTCGAGCCGGGTCGCCAGCGCATTGCGTCCACTGTGTTTGGTGAGCGGAAGTTCTGTGACCCCCCAGCCGACATCCTGCGGATCCATTATTTCATAGGTCTCGCGCTTTTTGAGGATGCCGTCCTGGTGGATGCCGGCGCCATGCGCGAATGCGTTTTCGCCCACAATCGCCTTGTTGCGCTGCACGAGGAAACTCGAGGCCCGGCTGACAAGCCGTGAAGTCTTTACGATCTCGCGCGTGTTGAGGCTGGTGTGCACATCGCCGAAATAGTCACCGCGGGTGCGGATGGCCATGACGACTTCTTCGAGCGATGCGTTGCCCGCGCGTTCCCCGATGCCGTTGATGGTGCCCTCGACCTGACGGGCGCCCGCTTTCACCGCGGCGAGTGAATTTGCGACCGCGAGACCGAGATCGTTATGGCAGTGCACGCTGATAACAGCCTCGCCGATGTTTTTCACGTGATCGATGAGGTGCCTGATGAGGGCGGCGTATTGCTCAGGAACCGCATAACCGGTAGTGTCTGGGATGTTCACCGTCGTAGCGCCGGCGGCGATCGCCGCCTCGACGACTTGCGCCAGGAATTCAGGTTCGGTCCGCGAGGCGTCCTCGGGTGAGAATTCGACGTCCTGCACCCAGCCTTTGGCTCGCTTCACCCCCTCGACTGCCAGACGCACGATTTCCTCCTGTGCTTTTTTGAGCTTGTGTTCGCGGTGAAGTTTTGAGGTGGCGAGAAAGACGTGAATGCGGCCTTTGTCGCCCGCGGGCTTGATTGCGGCACCAGCCGCATCGATGTCTTTCGGAACGCACCGGGCGAGCCCACAGATGATGGGGCCGCTAACTTCGCCGGCAATAGTGTGGACCGCTTCGAAGTCGCCATCACTGATCACCGGGAAACCGGCTTCAACGACATCGACGTTGAGCCGGGCGAGTTGCCGGGCGACCTCGAGTTTCTCCCGAAGATTCATGGAAGCGCCGGGACATTGCTCACCGTCGCGAAGCGTTGTATCGAAAATAATAACCTGGTCGGACATAATGAAGTAAGAAGTAAGAATGCAGAAGTTAGGTTGCCTCAGGACACCAAGAGGTCGGTGACCGTGGGGCGCTGAATGGGCGGGGCCGCGTGTGCGGAACATCGCCAAAAAAAGGCACTCGGAGTAAGAAAAGAGTTAACGGGAAGCCAGCCCTAGCAGCATCAAGCTGCGGGCGCGCGAAAGACGGCTGACCGATGTGAAACACATGAACAGATCGCATTTTAGGTGGGCGCCTGTGCTTGTCGAGCAGGAAATTTCCCGCCCTTCATATCGAATTGAAGAAATCGGCTGCTTGGCAGCATAGCTTCGCGCGGTTAAAAGATAGTTTAATTCCTGAGTCATGAGTTTTGCCCCTCCCAATACCATGAAAAAGTTGGTCCCGATGCTGGTTCTTGTTCTGCTGGGCCTGTGGTTCGCAAGCGAACGACGCGACTTCTTTTCTTCTGTCACGACTTCGGATGGTTATGGCCCTTCGGCTCTCGGTGAGGTGGCGCCTGCCGTTGTTTCGCTATCTGAAACCGATGGCTCCGCAGGAGGTGCCGGGGCTCCGGCAAGATCGAAAGCGGACCACGCTTCGCGCCTGACAGACGACTGGACGCGGCAAGCAAGATTGTGAAGGAAACGAGCGTGCTCCGGCAAGTGGTCGAGGCATCGTATTGGTTTACGGCACAACCGGGACGATGGGATCGCGGCGAGGGTTTGGGCGCAGGCAATCTCGGTCAGCGACTGGCCGCGCATTTTGACCCGGCCGGAATTGCTGTCCGCCCGGCGAGCGTGTCTGGCGAGGCGCCGGCCTGGACCTGGGCGCTCGAATGGGCGGGAAACCGGACGCCGCCAACATCCGACGGACGAACGCGCGTGAATTACCGTCGTGGCGATGATCAAGACGAGTGGTTTGAAAACAAGCCGGAGGGCCTCGAACATGGATTTACCCTTGGCGAGCGGGCGTTGGTGCCCGAAGACGGCGGCATGGTGCGGCTGGCCCTCAACATCCGAACGGCGCTCGCGGCCGAAATGACCCCCGACCGACGATCAGTCATCTTTCGCGATGCGGCGGGTGAAACGGCACTCCGGTATGAGAACCTGCTCGCCTATGACGCGCGCGGGCGTCAATTGCCCGCAACGATGGAGCTTGGCGAATCTGCGTCCGATGGATCATGGCCGTTAGCTCTGCTCGTGGATGCGGCCGGGGCGACTTTTCCGATCACCGTCGATCCGCTCATAACCCGCACCGCGGGCACGCTCAACCCAAGCCCGCCCATAGCCCAGCAACGTGCGGGATGGGGCGTGTCGTTAAGTGGCAATCTCGCCGCGCTGGGCGCGCCTGGGGATTATACGGTACCGATCGCTGGTGTGGTCTAGCTCTTTGAACGAAAGACCGCCGGTTGGACCCTGGTCAAGAAGTTGGACGCGCCAGCGGGCGAGTTCTCGTTTGGTTATCAGGTCTGCCTGAGCGGAACCACGCTCGCGGTGTCCAGTAATCTGCCTCCCGGGCCGAGTGGCGAACCGAAGGTGTTTTTCCATGAACGCGATGCCGGTGGCGCGAACAATTGGGGCCTCGTCGCCACCAGGCAGGCGGACCAGAATTCGGGAGGTCTCGGCTACACCCTCGATGTCGAGGGGGAACTGGCGGCGGTGAGCGTCCCGGGCGAAAACGCGATCTACCTTTTCGCCCGCGACCAAAGCGGCCCCGCTGCATGGGGCTTCCTGAAAAAGATATCGAGCGCGGCGGCGACCAACTACGGCGGGGCCGTCGCCCTTGGCAGCGACGGGGCGCTGGCGGTCGCGGGCGACTTGGGAACAGCTTCGCCATTTGTCCATATTCTGCGACGAAATATCGGCGGTCCCAACAATTGGGGGATCGAACGAACGATTCCAGCGCCCGCGACCGCGGGAATCTCGTTCCCCCGAGTGCTCGCGCTCGAAGATGACGTCCTGCTCGCCAGCGCCCCGCTCCGAACTGTGTCCGCGAAGTCAGAAGCCGGCTCGGTTTATGTTTTCCAACGAAATAAAAACGGCCCGAACGTTTGGGGTCTCCTGGCCACGTTGTCATCGCCTGAAGCGATCGCGGGAGGACAATTCGGGATAGCAGCCGATTTCGATGGCAACACTTTCGCCATCTCGGCCAGTTTGCATTCCGCCGCCTTCGACGATCCGGCTTGCTTCGTCTTCGAGCGAACTCCCGGCGCTTCACCCGAATTTCAGCATGTTCAAACATTCGCGGAGTCCGGCGAGCCGCTGACGGCTCCGCTTCCGCTCGACAACGTGAGTGTTTCTGGCGAGACAATTCTCTTCGGCAATCCGGCTGCCGACGCGCCCGGCGGCATCACCAATTCCGGACGCGGATTGCTCATCGAGCGCCTGGCAGGTTGCTGGGCGCGAGTGGCCTCGCCCGGTGCCGAGCAAGTTGCCGCTGGCATGGAATTTGGGGCGGCGCTGGCGATGGAGGGCGATCTTCTCGCGGTCGGCGCACCCGGCTACGACAACGTGCTGCAAGGAGGAGCCGATGCCGGCGCGGTCTTTGTCTTCACACGCAGCAATGACTCGTGGACGTTGCAGAAAAAAATCGAAGGCGGATCGTTAACCCAGTTTAGGGACCACTTTGGTTCGAGTGTCGCGCTGCGTGGCGACACGCTGGCGGTCGGCGCACCCGGCCGGGTCGATTTGTTGGGAAATGTCACCCGCACGGGCGAGGTCTATATTTTCCGCCAGCACGTGGCGGACAGCTTCGATTGGGGCGAGATCAAACGTCTCGCTGAAGTGCCCGCCAATAATCGGCCCGGTTATGGCGCTGCTCTCGCTCTTGACGAGAACTGGCTCGCGGTCGGCTATACCAATGGTGGGACAGGCGGCCAGGTTTTCGTGCATCTGCGCAACCGCACCGGTGCCGACCAATGGGCCACAACGCAGACGATCGACAATCCGGCGGAGGCGAGCGAGGCGAGCGGTGACCTTTTCGGGCATGCAATGGCGATTTCCGGCTCGTTCATGATGATTGGGGCGCCATTTGCAGAAGGCCGCAAGGGAATCGGCGCCCAGGAGCCGGTGGCGTTTGCTGGCCGCGCGTATCTTTATGAAGTCCAGCAGGGCGGCGCTAACAGGTGGGAAAGAATCAAACAGTTGCCCATCGTTCAAATTGCCAACACTCCGTTCGGCGAGGCCGGCGGTAACTACGGCTGGAGCGTGGCCATGCAGGGCACTCAAATCGCCGTGGGAGCGCCGGGCGAAAGCGCCGACCGCGGCCGAGTGCACATTAATGAACGGACCGAAGGCGTCAGTACGGTCACTTGGGGGCGGGTCGCTGTCGTCGAGGTCCCGGCGGACTATCCGATCCAGGACCTCGGTGCTTCAGTGGCGATTCAGGATGACACCGTCGTGGCTGCGGCGGCGTGGAGTAACGAACTCGGCCTCGATTCAGCGGTAGCCTGCGCGTTTATCCGCAACAAGGGTGGCATTGATGAATATGGCTTCGATGGTGTGGCGGCCCATGTGGAAATCCAAAGCCAGAATGCCATCGGCGGCCGTGCTGTGGCGCCAAGTCGGATCGCGGTATGGGGCCGGCAACTCGCGCTGGGCAGCCCGAGCCCGCTCTTCGCAGGAGCCGCCTCCGGCCATGTCGATGTATTTTTCCGGCAAAGCGATCGATGGGGACTTTCTCGTACGTTGCCAGATCCTACCAGTTACAACTCGAACTCCGCTCACGTCGTGGACATCCACACCGAACGGGCCGCCGTTGGCTATTTCTTCACACTCGATGATCCATCGGTGTTTATCCTCGAACGAAACACTGGCGGAATCGACCGGTGGGGGGTCGTGAAAAAAATCTCCGAGGCTGGGACGGACGCAGCCGGGTTTCCCGCCAGCCTCTCGTTGTGGGGTCGCTATCTTGCGATTGGCGCGCCGTCGGCGGATTCACTGGGATACAACGGAAACGGTGCCGTTTTTCTTTACGAGCAAAACACCCCCTCGCGCAATGGCTGGGGGTACATCCTCAGAATCCCAGGCGGCCAGGATGACGAGCGTTTCGGCGGCAATGTGGCGCTCGAGGGCGATCGCCTGCTAATCGGAGCCTCGGGCTATGATTCGGATGCGTCGCACCTCAATGCCGGCGCGGCCTATGTTTACGAACGTAACGATGACAGTGCGCCGCAATGGAATTTCGTCCGCCGCATTCTTTCCGATCCACCGACGGCCGGAGCGCGCTTTGGGAGAAGTATCGCGCTCGATGCGGACGTGGCTGCCATTGGCGCACCCAACCATGGCAATGCGGGGCGCGTTTTTTTGCACCGACGAAATCAGGGCGGCAGCGGCCAATGGGGAGAGAGCGCTTTCGTGGGCAATCCCGTTTCCGGTGGAGTCAGTTACGGCTCTTTACATATCGGCTTGAGCGGAGGCTGGCTGGTCGCCGGCAGTCTTAAAGATGGCGGCGCTTCGCAGCCGTGGGGCGTAGCCGTGACGAGCCTGGCCAGCGAGTTCGACCCGGACCCGCCGATCATCAGCTTTGGCACTCGAGCACTTGAATTCCCCGCCGGCACCATCGAAGGCGGCGCGATGCAGGATATTTCGGGAGGCACCGTCGTCGCCTCGAACTCGCAATCAGGGCGGATCGGGAAATTGGGGACTCGAGGCGGCGATCGACTACCCTCTGCACGCATCGGTCGCCATCAGCCATCGGACGATTGTGGGCGCCGGCCCCAACGACATCCGAATCTTCCAACTTACCGGCTCCGATTACGATTCATGGCTGCGGCGCACCTTCACTGACGCCAGCGTCAACAACCCCGCTCTCGAGGCCAGCGTCTGGGGGCCGAATGCCGATCCTGATAAAGACCGGCTTCCAAATCTCGTCGAGGCCTATGCAGGATTCGATCCACTCACCGGGCAAAGCGATGTCATGGGGCGAGCCGGCTACGATGCCGCTGCGGATGAGTTTTGGTTTCGCTGGCGGCAGGGTGCGGAGGATTATGGGGTGCGGGCCGCTCCACAGTGGTCTGAGAATTTCATCGAATGGCATGGCAACGGCGAAGAAGGCGTCCATGCCTCGATCCGGACCGCGGCTGCACTCGATGGCGCGACCGAATGGGAAGCCCGGCTTCCCTCCGCCGGCAAACTTCTTTTGTTCTGGCGGTTTTTCTTGTGGCGTGAGTGAGCGGACCAAGAAATGGTGATTTTTGGGATTGCAGCGACGCGGCGTGTGCCGGCGGAAGCGAATGTGTTGATGCGAAAAGCCAGCGCAGGATAAATTGGGCGGTCAAACCCGTCATCGGCATTCAGCGCACACGGTTGCGGTGAAGCGTGTCGCCTCGTTCCTTCAGGAGTTGCCGCAGAATCTCGATGATTCTCTTATTGGCAGCGGCGTCTTTCACTGCGATCCGCAGGGCACGATTTCCCAGGTGCTCGCCCATCGTTTCAGCATTGCGCAGAAAAAGACCGTGCTCGCGGCAGAGCTTCACGAGATCCTCTGCGCAGGGATGATGGGGCGGCAAATGGCACAGGAGGAAGTTCGCTCGGCCAGCGACGACGTCCCATTCGAGCTGGCCCAAACTCTCTGCGAGTGATTGACGGAGCTGATGGGTTTCAGCCCAACGATTGAGATAATACTCCGTTTCCTGCAACGCTCGAACAACGGCGACCTGAGCGGGTAAACTGACGGCCCAAGGCGGCGTGAAGGCGCGCAACTCCTCGAGCACGTGCGGAGCCGCGCAGAGATACGCGGCCCTTGCACCACTGAGGGCGTAAACCTTCGAGAGAGATTTGCAAACCACAACGTTCTCGCGATTTGACGCGAAGCGCTCGAGGGACTCGTCGCTGCTCACGTAATCAATGTAGGTTTCATCCAGCCAGACGCGCGTTGTGGACGGCGCCTGGCCAAGAAGCTGCCGCAACTCGGCGGCCGCAACATGGCGACCCGTGGGACTGTTCGGGTTAACGATGACCACAAGATCGTATTGTTGTTCCAGTGCACACGCCAGCGCGTCCAAAGGGACATCGTAATTTTTTTCGCGGCGCAGGGTGAGACGGTCGACATGGCAGCCGATGACTTTTTCAAGAAGATGGCGGTATTCGCCGTAGGTTGGATCAAGCAGCAAGGCGCGGCATCCAGGATTAATCCAGCGTGTGAGCGCGCGAAACATGAGATCGGAGGAGCCGGCGCCAGGCAGAATGTTGCATGGCCTTAAGCCGCGCGCTTCCGCGATAGCTTCGATCATCCCTCTGCAGGACGTGGGCGGAGAAGTGCTCAGCAGCCACGGCAGTTCCGCCGCGAGGGTCTCAATCACCCGCGGTGCCGGCGGAAACCAGGCGTCGAGCACGTCCGCATTGATGATGCGGGCCGCACGCGAAAGATTATCAAAGCGCTCTCCCAAGGCTTCAAAAAACGCGCCGCCGTGAAAACAACGCGCAGGCGTGCGGAACGCCACCCCGACTCTCCAGTCGGCATTCCTCTTCAGTCGCTCGAGGAGCGGTATTTGTCGGGCAATCATGGCGCTCATGTCATCAACGCGCGAGTGCAACAAATCGTAGGTAACCGCGCCTGAGCGCGTACTCAGACCCGCAGCTCGCAGGCCACCTTTCAGATAGATTCCAATGACCTCCCGCCGGCCGATGGCGATGATGCTGCGACCGGCCCGAGATTCCACCCACCGAAACGCCGCATACATCAGCATCACCGCGAGGTCGCAACCTCGGTGCGCTGGCAAGACCGTGAGCAGCCGCACTTCCCAGGTCCCGTCATCGATCGCGAATGGCAGCCGCTCGCGGTCGAAGTATTTGTCTATGGAATAGGAAGGACTTTCCGGCGGCGTGATACTGATGAAGCCTGCTACGACCCCAGCCCGCCGTGCGACAATATATGTATTGTGGCTATCGAGGAAGTCGCTGAGACGTCCCGTGCTATTGATTGGGTGTTGGCCAATTTCTCGCGCATAGACTTCGTGCCTGATCCTGTAAATCTCCCGGCGATCATCGTCGCTCGCCGCTTCTAAAATATATCGCGGAGATCGAACCGCCGGGTAAGCAGGGGACGTCGTATTCTGGTATCGCCTATCTGGGGTGTGGCGCACTTTTTAGGTCATCAGCTTGTGAGCACTCCTTGCCGGATAATCAGCAAAAAGCGGGCGAGGTTACCGGAATATTGGCTCTGACATACAACTGCCTCGCTTTTGGCTTCGGCCGGCGGTGTGACGAGCGGCCTTTTGGCGTGCTGCAAATACTCGGCGGCATTCGCAAATGGGAGCGCGGTCAGTAGAAACATGGCTAGCTTTAATGAAGGCATGAGATTGCAACCGAAGCTTAACCAATTCCCAGCTGGTGGGGTTTCCAGAAATGGCGGAGGCGACCGGCACCTTTCTCGATTTCGCTCCATTGTTGCTGGCCGCAGTCGATCCAAGCCACGGCCGTTTTTGGGAAATCGAAGTTCCGCTGGCCGAGAAGCCAGCCCGCAAAATCACTGAAGCCGGGGTTATGGCCGGCCAGAGCGACGAATTGCCACTCGGCTGGCAATCCGCGCACCACCTCGGCGAGATCGTGCGAGCTGGCCTCAAAGATCCGTTTATCCTCGTGGATGGAACCTGGCGGGAAGCCCAGGGGCGCTCCCACGAGTTGAGCGGTCTCGAGCGCGCGCGGGGCCGGACTGCTAATGATCACCTCGGGTCGGAAACCTTCCTGTTCCTTGAGGTAAGCCCCCATTTCCCGGCTCGCCTTGCGCCCCCGCTCGACGAGTTGACGGTCAAAGTCAGGTTGTCCTTCGACTTCCGGCTCGGCCACGGCGTGGCGGATGAGTGCGAGATGGCGGGTGGGCATAGGGGCTGGTTGAAAGGTGATTGTTGATTGTTGATTGATGGGAGACGGTCAGTGTTCGAGAATGATGATGTCATTGACGCCGAGCGCCACCTCGGTCTTTACACTCCACGGCCACTCGCCGTCTGCCCGCACGGATTCGAATTTCAAAGGTCCGGTGGCCATCGAGCGGACCCTTGCCGGTTTTTGGCGGAGAGCCAGTTCGATGTCGAGCTTTGGAACTGGCTGGTAAGTGAAATTGGCGAGCACGAGGGCGGATCCGCCTTCGGCGTCATAAATCCCGGCTTCCACCACTGGATGCGAAAGCCGAACCAGGGCACTGGCTCCGGCCCTGGCCTGCGCGTTAATAAACTCTCGCTGGGGCGCGGGCCATCGTTCTTTGAGTGCCTCGGGGGCGAACTTCGCGTCCTTTGCGTAAGAGACCGCGGGGCAGGTGGCGGCGTAAACCGACGTGCCTTTTCCGTATGCGTGCTCGATGACCGCCGGAGATCCATCTGCAAACGTGCCAATGACCTTCGCCTCGCCGGCCGGCTTGACCTTAACTGTCATCCCGAGGGCACCGAAGCCAGTGCCGTTTCCAAGTTTGACCTGATCAATCCAGGCGAGTCCGTTCAAGGCTCCGCGCACGTCAAATCGCCCGGGCTGAGTGGTGACTTCGATCCTCGGGTCAATCCCAAAAACCTCCGCGAGTCCTGGGGCAGCGTCATCGAAATCATCACGGCTGGCGGCGGCCGCGCTGCCGAAGATTTTCCCGCCGCCATTCACCCACTGGCGAATTTTGCCACTGGCGGAAGTCGAGACATTTGGATCGCAGACGTAGAGGACCGCGTAATCTTTAAGACGGTCGTGGTCGATGTCGCGCTCAGTCAGAAAGTCGACGAGGAATTGATCGTGAATGAGCGAAAAATAGGTCAGCCGCCGTTCGAGCATGCTGACATATCCAAACGGTTGCCAGAGGTCCGTCGAGAGGCTGTAGAGTACGGCCACCCGCGCCGCCCTGGTTTTTCCTGGAGCGATGATATCTTCCGCGCCGGCGAGTTGCCGCGTTATGGCGACGATGCCGTCATAAGCGCTCCGCAGATCGGACCAATAGTTCTCGGTGCTCGTTGCGGTGGGGCCGTAGGTCCAGTAGAAGAAATGTTTCGCGCCCTGGCAAAGCGCGGAGGCACTCTTGAGTCGGAGGTTTGTTTCGTCGCTCGGCGTGATCCAGGTGATGATCGGCATCTCGCCGCGGCTGCCACTGCGGAAGAGCGCGGCCTGAAATCCGATTAGTTGAAACCCCTCCCAGGTCGTCCCGGGACCGTACATATATTGCAATCCAAGCCAGTCCTCGATGCCGATGACATCGACGGCGCGCTCGCGGGCCAAACTGAACCAGTCGAGCGAGAGCGGCCAGCCGCCCCAAGTCGTGTTCTCGCGATGCATCCCCATGCCCAGCCCGGAGCCGCCGAAATAGGGATGGTCCGCCACCAGTGCCGAGGTCAGGATGCCCTCGGGGGCGTGCCGGTGAAATGATTCCGTTAGCCAGCGAATGCGTTGCGTTGCTGACTCGTGACGAAAGCGGGTCGTCCAAACAAACGTGTGATTCGCGGCTCGGCGATCAACTTTTTGCCGCTCGCGCAGATCCGGCGGTGTTTCGATTGGAATGACCACGTCGAGCGCGTCGACACCGAATTCCTGCGGAGCCAGACCCTTTTCCGTCAGCCACGCGCGAAAATGGGCGAGCGCCTTGGCATCCTTTCCGATTGGCGGGCGGCAGGCGATTTCATCGGAAAAGTTGAAGAGCGTCGGTCGCAGTCCTTTCACCGCGCGTTTCGCCGGTCCGGAAATCTGGGCCTCGATCTCTTCGCGGCTGAGAGCCGGTCCAAATTCCGTCCAGTGGTGCCCACCGGGTTGAAGAAATCTCCATTTCTCATGGACTTCGTCTTTCTGGTTGCCGACGAGGTTAAAACCGAGAAGTGCCAGCACCTCGCCTTCGAGCACGTTGAGTTCAGGACGTTGTGGGGACCAGAACGACGTCTGAACCCAAAGCTTCTGCGGCGTGACAGTTTTTCCACCGCTGGCCTCGCGCGCCCACGCCAGCCGTCGCGCGGTCATTTCACTCGCTGTCTCGAGCGAGGCTGCGTCCTTTTTTAGATCCGGCGAAACGGTGAAGCTGGTCTCGGCGCCGGTAAAGGTCTCCTCGAATCGCTTTGCGACAGCCTTCTCATCGGCCGCCGTGGCCAACTCGATAACGAGCTTCTTGGTCCCCTCGGGGCCGGCGGAAAAATCCGCCGTCACGTTGGGGAATTCAGCGACGCCGCCGGCGCGATTCAGCCGCCCATGAAGTTTCCCGCGAAACGCCGCGGCGAGATCAATCCACAAACTGAAACCATCCTTCGGTACTTCGGCCTGCACTTCGGGAAGCCGCCAGGGGTCGTTGTGGATATAGCCGCCAAGCTTCACCTTCCACCCATTCCCCGCCGGCTCGACCACCTTGATCCGCACGACAACGCCATCGGCACGGCCCTCCGCCATACCCGCCGCGATCACGGCAGCGAGATTAGCCAACCAATAAAAAGCGCGTGCTGCTTTTAGAATCACCATTGAACGTTTTTCGGCCTGCCGAATGCGCAGATCACAAGGATCGCCCAACCCGATAGCGGGAACGGTCGCTGCAAAACCCCGAAGCGAACCGCCAACGCAGCCACAATGACGACAAGCAAAGGGCTGAGGAAAATGAGCTCGATCATGGTTGAAAGGCGCCCGATAAAAACAGGCTAACAGACCGCTGACCTTTCGCCGACGCAAGTGGTGGCACTTGTCGAAGAGGAGAAATCAGTTACTGTGAAACCATGAAGAATATCACAGTTCAGTGGATGAGGACATCTACCATCGCGCGCGGGTGAAAGCCGCGGAAAAGAAGACCTCCCTTTCGGCCTTGGTAGCTACGTTCTTGCGGCAGCTCGTCGAGGAAGAGTCGGAATTCGAGCGCTTGAAACGGGAGGAGAAGGAACTGCGGGAAAAGCTGAGAGCTTCTGGTCGCGGATTTCGTGCCGCGGACAATCTGCCTCGCGAAGCTCTGTATGACCGCAATGGATTTCGTTGACACAAACATCCTGATTTATAGCGTTTGCGCCGTTCCTGCCGACGAGGAGAAAGCACAGAAAGCGATTGCGCTGCTCACATCGGCTGACTTGGCTTTATCGGTTCAGGTGCTGCAGGAATTTTACGCCCAGGCCACACTCCCATCACGCCCGACGTCTCACTCACGCTGAAGCCACCGCCTTCGTGATGAAGTGGCTTCGCTTTCCGGTTCAGCCGATGACGGTGCCGCTCATGATGGCGGCGCTTTCGACAAAAGCAACGGTGGCAAATTTCGTATTGGGATGCCGCCATCATCGAGGCCGCCCGCGCCGCCGGATGTGGCGAGGTGCTTTCGGAAGATCTCTCCGACGGCCAAGACTATGGCGGTGTTGTGGTGGTGAATCCGTTTCTGTGAAACGCGTCGATTGCAAAGTAGCAGCGACACTCTTGTCGCTGGGATTGTTGAACCGCAGGTTGATTAAAAATGATTTTCAACGCAGGATGCCGGTTCGGCGTCCTAGTTTTACCCGTCGGATGATTTTTATACCGAGAGCTGATTTGCGCGCACGAGAGAGCGGCGCCGCATTAATTGCGGTGCTCTTTGTCATTGCCGTATTGACGCTGGTCCTGGCGACCACCGCCATGCTGGTGCGCAGCGACGCCGAGCTGGCCACCACCCAGAAAAAGGCGTTTCGGGCGACCCAGGTCGCCGAGATGGGGATCGCCATCGCTGCCAACCCCGTTGTCAAAAAAACGGATCTCCAGTTGCTCAACCAGACGCTGCCGGACGGCGATTCATTTTCCGTAAGAATCAAGGGCGAAGGGGGCAAGTTCAATATCAATACGCTGATTCAAGCAGCCAAAACCGACCCGGCGAGTGAGGGCCGCAACTTCCTCGAGGTGGTGCTGGCTGCCATGGGGATCATCGACAACGACCAACGGGGTCTAATAGTGGACAACCTGGTCAACTGGACCGATGAGGATGACATTCCTGAAGGCGACAAGGACACCTATGAAAAGGAGCGCTACGAGGCGGAAGGCTTTTTCAATTACCCGTTCAACCGCCCGTTCTACAATCTCAGTGAGGTCTTGTTGGTCAGGGGCATGGAAGTCCTGCCCGGCGTTTGCCCACGGTGGCGTGACTATTTCACGATCTACAGCGCCGGAAAGCTCGATGTGAATGAGGCGAATGCCGAGTTGCTGGCGGTCGCCTCGCTGCCCGACGTGCGCGCGGCGCAGACATTTTACGAACAGCAGTTCGAAGCCGCGGAAGACGGACGTGATCCCAGTCATCGCATCGAAGAAGCGGGCGAGGTGATCGAAATGCGCTGGGGCGCCGACGGAATGGAGGACACAGACGACGACGAAAAGCTCGACGTTGCCACCGTCGCCACTTCGCTCGGCCTCGAAACCGAGCTGGCCAACGCCCGGCTGACCAATCAGGACACGACGACGCGGATCGAATGCACCGCGACCGTGGGCGACTTTCGCAAGCGGATCGTTTTGGTGCTGCGCAATCGTTCCAACAACCCACAAATCCTCGTCCGCGAGGAGGTGCCGCTGTTTGATCGGCCGCCGCCCACGGACACTCCGCTGCATAGCTATTAAATTGTGAGCCAGAAATCCCGAAACGAGACGACGATTGTTTGCCCCGCCGAGACCTCCTGGGATCTTTGGCGGCAGGGGTCATCGGGATTTGAACGCGCGGCCAGCATCCCGCTCGAAGAGGGTGGGGGCCCCGCATCGTTCAAAGCCGCGCAGATTTTCGGGTGCCCGATTACGAGCGCGTTTGCGGTCCCCTTGTGGGTCGCCTCGACCGATCCGGAAATCATCGACAGCGCGGTCGCCATGCAGTTGGAAAAAATGAATTTGCGCTCCGATGAGGGTGGTGGCCGGCTGGTCGAAAGCCAGGTCATCGAGCAGGCCGAAAATCAGACGCTTGTATTCGTGACGGTGCTCAATGAACGAAACCTGCGCGAATTTCCGCGGCAGAGTCCTTCCCAGTTCGAGGTGACGCCGTCGCTCTTTTACCTCGCCGACAACAGCCTGACGCTTTGGAACGAACTGGGAAAGCTGGTGGCTACTTTCACCCGCGGTGATCGGGTCATTTATTTCCAGGCCCTTGGATCGGCCACTCTGGGGGCCGAAGCCATCCACGAGATCAAGCTTTTGCTCATGCAGCTCGATCTCCAGGAGGTTCTGGGCGAGCTCGAGAGCGCGGTTTTATGGACCGATGCCGTGGAACCGGGTGCCGAGGTATTGCTGCGCGAAGAATTGGGGGTGCGCGTGGTGCGCGAGCCGAAACCCGCCCCGGTTCCACCGCCGCGCGCCTCCCCCTTGCTGCCAAACCAGATCGCCGCGGCACGCCAGACCGCAGCACGGCGCCGCCGCATCCGTCGCATGTCGATGGCGGGTGCTGCCGTTTACCTCATGGCCGCAGGTTTGTTTGCTTTCTTTTGCCTGAAGGAAGTGAAGGCCGCCCATGACCTGAAAAAGCGGAGTTCCGCGCTCGAAAATGAAGCGGGGTGGGTAGCGCCCGAGCAGCAGCGCTGGGTCCGCATGCTGGATGTGACTCACGCCGATCGCTATCCCATCGAGCGCTTTTACCAGGTCACCAAAACCCTCGATGAATCGAGCAAGGTCCGCCTGACAAAATTCACATTTGAACCCCACAAGCTCATAATCGCCGGCGAGGCCCAGGACGTCACCAAGGCCATCAATTACATGAACGCGATAACCCGCGATCCTACGCTGGCCGAATACTCATGGGATAAGAATCCGCCCAAAACCGAGAAAACCGGAATCGCCAGTTTCCAAATGACTGGGACCTTGAAGAATGCGCCCCCTGACAACAAGTGAACGGCGCCTGTTATGGGTTTTGTTGGGTGCCGGGTTCGTCATCCTCAACTTTTGGGGCTACAACGAACTGGCGTTGCGCCGCACCCGGGCTTTGGGCCAGCAGCGCATGCTGCGCACCGACATCGTTCGTCTCGAACAACTGAGGCTCGAAAAGCCAAACGCCGAACTCAATCGAGAGTGGCTCGCCTCGCGATTGCCTGCCTACAAAGACGTCGATCAGCTCGAGACGTACTTGTACCGGACGGTATCGGCCAGGGCGCAGGACCTCGGCATCGAGCTGACCAAACAGGACCCGCGGCCGACGCAAAAGGATGAATTGGTCCATCGCTCGATTGTGGATATCGAATTCACCGACGAAATTGAGGCGGTAACCAAGTTTCTGCACGCCATTCAGGACCAGGAAGCATTCCGTTTTATCAGCCACCTTGAACTGGCGGCCGGAAAAGACCCGAAAAACATCCGTTGTCAGGCGCGCATCGAACAATGGTGGCACCCCGAAAGCGAAAGTCTGGCCGCGGACCTCCCCACCATGCCCGCCGTCGCGCCTTCCACGGCCCCTGCCATCTCGGGGGTCGAGAGCGGTTCTCCTGCGGACTCGACGATGCTCCCGAATGACGGCCGCCGGTCGGAGGCTCGAGGCTCATCACTTGAAATCGCCTCCGCTCCGGGCGCTGCCGGTCCGGCCGCCAACAGCGAAAAACGCATTACCTTGACGCCGGTTGAACGATCCAGCGGTGCGCCGGTCAAAACTGAAGCGAGACCGCCCGTGCCGGCGGCTCCCGCTATCTCTATTGCCCCCCCTACCCAGCCATGAAATTTCTGAACGGTATCCTCGCCCTTAGCACAGCGACAGCCTTGGCTGCGCCTCCCGCCTCCAAACAGACGACGAAGGATCTGAGTCTCGTCGCTGGATCGCAACCCCCCGCGCCCGCCGTCGCGGCAGCGGCCGAGCCACTCGTTCAAGACATGCCGAAAGACCCGTCCTCGCCCACCGAATTGAAGAAGTACGATGGCGGCCGCTACGAGCCGCTTATTCGGAAGTCGCCTTTTGCCTTCGAGATTTTCGGGCAGCAGGGCCCGCCGGCGGCCTCGCCGTTTGCGGATTGGAAACTGGCCGGATTCACCATCGACGAGGGCCGGGGGATTGTTTATGGGACGCTTTTCAATGAGAAAAGCAGCGAGACTCAGGTCATCAACAACCTGGAAGCCCATCGGTCCAGCGGCATTCAGCTCGTGCAACTCGAAAAGGCCGAGAAGTGGACCGAGAGCAAAGTTCGGGTCAGAAAAGGAGCCGAGGAGGAGGTTCTCGAGTTCAGCAAAAAGGCTCTCGAGCGCAAAGCCACTGTCGCGGCGCCCACGGTCCAGCCGAAGCAGGGACAACCGGGAATGGCGAATAATCCAGCCGCTCAGGCGGCGGCCGCCAATCGCGCCAACGCTGTGCAGAATCAAATCAACGCGCAATTGAATGTCACACCGCCGAATCCCAACCAGCCCCAACCGAACCCGGCCAATCCTTCGAATGCTCAGCCCGCCGCGCCCGGAGTTGTGGCTCCGGCTGCCAACGCGCAAACCAACACCCAGCAGCAACAGCCGCAGCGCCGCCGGGTTATCCTTCCACCTCCTCCCGTCAGTGCTCCTCCCACCAACCAGTGATCCCAGTTTGGTGCGACGCCGGGAGGCTTCCTCCTAATATTCGAGGGCGGCCGCCAAGGCTCCTGATTTTCCATGTCGCACTATCTTAAGCTTCTTCTTCCCGCTGGCATCGCTATTGTCCTGCTGGTGGTTCTTCAGGCTCAAAACCAGGGTCCGGCCTCGAAGCCATCGACGCCTGGCTCCAGTGAGACCACTCGACGGTCTGTGGTGCGTCCCACCTCAGCCCCGCCGCAGCCAACGGCCGCGGCGCCGGCAACTTCCCCCGCCATTCCAGCTATCCCCACCGCAACCCCGGCGGGGACTGCCGCCAGTCCCGGCACCAGTACGCCTGTGAATGTCCTCGAGACTTCGACGATTGCGGCTCCACCGCAGCCACCCAAGACCGTCCCGCCGCCCACTCCCCCCACGCCGGGTTCAGCAGCGAGGCCGACCAGCACACCGACCCCGTCTTTGAGCACCCCGACACCGCCGACTATTGAAACGCCGGCCACTACTGTAAACCCAACCGCGACTACCGCGGCGGGTGCAGGGGCGCGCCCGACGCCTGGCGGGGTTCCCGTCGTGCCGATTCCGCCGGCTCGGACCGGACCGGCATCGGTCCCGGTCGTGTCCGCTCCCGGCAGCAGCCCGGCGGCCGTACTTTTCCCGGTTCCACCGGTTTCCACGACCGGTCCCGACACCGACATTCCCGAGATCGAGTTCACCGAAGCCACCATGGAAGTGGGCGCGATTCTCGATAAATACGAGGCGCTGACCGGACGCCACACGATTCGAGACGGCGCCGTTCAGGGCACCAGTTTGCCGCTCAAGTCCAACGGCAAGATGACACGGCGCCAGGCCATCGATTTTATCAAAGCTTACCTTCTGCTCAATGGCATCAGCATTGTGGCTTCGGACGTGAGGAATGCCGACAAAATCCTCCAGACAAGCCAGGGACGATTGCCGACCCTCGAACAAGGCAAGGACGTGCGCGCGGTCTATACGGACGCCATCGAGCTTCCTGAGACCGAACAAGTCATCAATTACGTGATGTATTTCAAAAACATCTCTCCGGACGAGGCCTTGCGCAGTATGCAACAGGCCTTGCAGGGGCACGGTTACGCCAAATTGATTGCGGTTCCCCAGGCCGGGGCGCTCATCATTTCGGACTCGGTTCCTGTCATCCGCCTGGCTGTGGCGTTGAAGGAAAAAATTGACGTTCCGCCCACCCAGGTGGTGAAGAAGTTTTTCCAGCTCGAACGCGCCGACGCGGAAGACGTGGCGCAGGTCATCACCGAAATTCTTGCGGCGCAATCGAAGCTGCGCAATCAGCAGAGTGGAACCGGCAGCCGTTCAGTGCCGCCCAGTGCCGCCGCCCAACAGTTGGCTGTGGCATTACCCCCGGGCGCCGTGAATCCACAGACCAATGTCGTGGGGCAGCCGGGCCAGCCGGGCGGTCTGCAGCCGCCGGACGAAAGCACAGTGATTGTCAAGGCGATCACCCGCACCAACGAAGTCCTGGTCAGCGGCCGCCCCAGCGACATCACCTACATTCAGGACTTGATTAAAGAGCTCGATAAGGAAGCCAAGGTCAAAAACCTGCATTCCTTTCAATTGCGTTTTATTCGAGTCGAGGACTTTCTTGAAGTGGCAGAGCAGGCGATCAGCCGTGGCCAGGAACAAATTCAAGGAACAGGCGGCGGCGCGGGCGGTGCGGGTGCCGCCGGAGCCCGCACCAACCGTCCCGGCGGCACCGGCACTACCGCCCAGGGGTTTACTGGCAGCCCCGAATTCGGCGGTGGCAGAACGTTTACCTCGAATCAAAACCAGGGCTCCCGCAGCCGCGGCGCCGCCACCGGTGGGTTGGGCGGTCGCGCAGGGGGGGGCGGCGGGGGAGGGCTGGCCCGAGGCCGCAGCGGCGGCACCGGCGGGGCCACCCAGGAACTTACCCCAAGCTCGATCGTCGTGGGCAAAACCCTCCTCATCTCCGAGCCGCGCTCGAATACTTTGCTCGTAGCCGGGCCGCCTGAGCATATCCAGCGGATCGAAGAAGTGCTCAAGGAAATGGACAAGCGGCCGTGGCAGGTTAGCATCGCCGCCGTCGTCGCCGAAGTCACCCTGAGTGATGACATGGAATTCGGAATGGACGTCTTGCGCAAAGTCGACCCGTCGAGCGCCAGCGGAACCAGATGGGCCGGCTCATTTAGAAATCTCATTACCCCAGGCTCGACCGGCATGATCGACCCAAATCGCCTGCTCACGGTGGATGCCTTCGGCAGTGAAGGCGCTCTGACCGGCGGTCTGAACACTTACGCCGCCCTGGGTGAGTTTTTTAATATCTACGTGCGGGCTTTGGAAGCGACGGGGCGTGCCAAAATTATCGCCCGCCCGTTTGTCTTTACAGCCAATAACAAGCCGGCCACTATTTCCGTCGGGGAACGCGTCCCGGTGCCGGCCTCGACTCAGTCAAGCGTCGTGGCCGGGGGGACCACCAGCCTCAATACCGCCATCGAATATGAAGACGTGAACCTCGAGATTTTCGTCACACCCCTTATCAACTCACGGGAGGAAGTCACCCTCACCATTTCCGAAACCAACGACGACATCCTCGAGTTCGTCTCCTTCGGTGATCAGCGCGCCCCGCGTATCTCGCAACAGAATCTCGATACCGAAGTCGCCATCCCCAACGGCGGGATCGCCGTCATCGGCGGCCTCATTCGCGATCGGGAAACCGTGAGCAATAACAGCGTGCCCATCCTCGGCCGAATCCCAATTTTGAAACATATCTTCGGGGGCACCACCAACAACAAGAGCCGCCGCGAACTGCTTATTTTCATTCAGCCCCGCATCGTGGACTCTTCCGATGAACTCGCCGCGATGCACGCGGATCATATCCGCCGCAGCGTTGTCGGCCGCGAGGCCGAGGAAACCGCGCTCGCGCCCTACAATATGGAGGGTGTCGTCATGCCCACCGAAAATGGAGATGTTCCATTCGAGCACGCTGACAGCTTGTTGCCCCCGGTTACCCACCAGACAACGGAAGAGACCGTGGTCGTGGAATCCGCCAAGGCCCCGGTGCCTCCCGTTGCCAGCCGTGCGCGTTCCACAGAAGTTCGCACCACCCGAATCCCTAACGAAAAACCCAAGACCGCATTTTGGGAAAAACCGCCGCCACCGCCACCCGCCCAAGGCACCAAAACAGGCCTCAAAAAGCTCCTGCCATGGAATTGGCGCAAAAAGGACTAAATTAACGTTAGGCAGAGACGTTTCTATTTGGTTTATCTTGAACGACATATGTTGACATTTTGAAGCGGATCGATTTGCCTCAAAAAAAAACACGAAAAAAGCAGAGAATTCCTTGCCTTGCTTCTGCTATTCCTCTAATTTCAAAGACGCCCACCTGAAAAAATCACCCCAAAACGGCTATGAAATCACTCCATTACCTCCTATCGAGCTCTGCTCTCCTGGCGGCGACTCTCACCCCCTCGTTCGCGCAAACCGCCACCACCAAACCTGTCGGCTATCGCACGGAAACTCTGGCGAACGGCTTTAATCTTCTCGCTGCGGATCTCGCCGAGAAAATCGAAGCTGCCGGCACCTTGGATGCTGGTACCGCTGGGGCCACAGCCGTCGACAACGACGTCGACTTTACATCGCTCGGCACCGCCGATCTCCTACTGAAGATTACCAATGGCGCGGACGCTGGCGTCCTCTATCAGGCCAACCAAAGCGGCCAGCACAGTCTCACCGTCGCCAACCCCTCCGGAGCGCTTGTTGTGGGCGCCACTTACGAATTACGCAAATCACACACCGTTTCATCGCTCTTCGGCGCCACCAATTCAGCGGGCTTGACCGCGGGCGGTGACGAAACGACCGCCGATTCCATCTACGTCCCATCCGGCCCCGGCGCTTTCGACATCATCTTCTACAGCGACGGCAGCGGCTTCATCCCCGTCGGCTGGCATGACGTAAATGGTTTGGATCAGGCAAACCGCGAAATTCCATATACCACGGCATTTTTCATCCGCAACACGGGTGCTTCCCAGGATGTGGTCTTCGTCGGTCATGTTATCACCACCAGCACCAAAGTGACGGTGACCCAGAACTTCAACTACGTCAGTCGTGTGCTGCCCGTCGGCATGACGCTCGACGTCTCGAATCTGAAGGACGATTTGGCCCAAGGCGGTGACGAGACCACGGCCGACAACGTCTACATCCCCACCGGGCCCGGGGCCTACCGCATTTGTTTCTACAGCGATGGCACTGGGTTTCTCCCTGTCGGTTGGCACGACGTCAACGGCGCTCTGGCCGGTACCCAGGTTCTGACTTCGGGTTTTCTCATCCGCCGCATTTCCGCGACCGCCCAAAGCGTGGATCTAATCATCCCGCCTGGTTTGGACATCTGATCCGCACTCGACAGCGTTTTCCTCTCACCTCACCACACACAATATGAAAAAAGCAGTTCTATCCTTCTCCGCATTGGTTGGTCTTGCGCTCGCCGCTCAGGCGTCGAACGTTATCGCGACCAACTTTGTCCAAGGTCCAACCAATACCGGCCTTAGCCATCCGCTGATAAGTGCTGTGTCGTCCACCCTCTTGCCCAACGGTTCGGGTACTTTGGCGGTCGGCTTTTTCAACGTTCCTGACGGAGTCCTGGATGCAATCGACTCGATCCCAGCGGGGCCAGGTCGCCGGGCTGCCTGGCAGTCCGCCATCACGCAGTTTGTGCAGTTTGGAACTTCTGCGACAGTGGGTGGTGCGGCTGCAGGAAATACGCCCGGTCTATATAAGTTTACGGTTGGCACTGCCGTTGTACCCGGCTCGACGTTCGAGAGCAAGAACATTTATACCGTCGTCGGAACTGGGAACACTTTGGCTGGCTCCGACGAAGGCTTGATCTTCAAGGCGGATACCCCTTTCGCGACAGATCCTACACCGAGTGCCAATGCCGACTTCGTCGGCACCCCTCCTGCCGGGACCCTGTTGGTTGGCGCACTCGAAGGTGGCACCCAAGCATTTTATGCGACGGGCCCCTTGGGCGGGCAACAACTCACCGCTGCCCGTCTTGCGGCGATTCCCGAACCCACTGCTTTGTGCATTTCTATGCTGGGCTTCGCCGGGTTGGTTTTCCGCCGCCGCCGCTAACACGGTCAGGTGACTTGATTTAAAAGAGCAGCAGGCTTCTCGCCTGCTGCTCTTTTCTTTGGTAGTCATGCGGCTCTGCTTAAGAATTGATGCACCGAACAGACCCCCAGATGCATACTCGATTTGCTTTATGTCTCTCGGCCGGCTGAGTCTTACCCCATGAAACGAATTATATTCACGATTCTGTTCATCCTGACAATCGGTGCTGCCGCGGAGGACAAACTCTACGACTTGCAGGGGTCGTTTGCGCCCCCGGATGCCACCGTTGTGCGCTGGGTCACTACCACAGTACTTGAAGGCGGAACTTATACTGCTGTCCGCGGGATCGTTCCCATGGACGGCAAGATCGAGCAGAGTGAAGAGCGCGAGATGGTGATCCGTTATATTTCCCCGTCGCGCCGTGAGGCGACCATTACGAAATCTCGTTCGGTGCAGGTCGAGAAGTTTCCCGATCGCAAGGACAAAGAGACACGTAAGAGCATCAGTCCTCTCGAAGGAGTTCCTTTGGTAGGGACCCTGGCTGATTCTCAGTGGCAGTTTGCCTTCGCCCACGGTGAGCCGACCGCTGAGCAGGCCCCGGACCTCGCCAGAATCAGGCGGCGGATGAACCAGGAAGCGGATCTGTTCAAAAACGCTACCGAAAAAAAAATCGGTGACACCTGGAGCATCGATCCCCGGCACTTTCTTGAAGCGGCGGGCTACGACGACGTGTCTAAGGCGCGGGGCACCGTCTCGGCCACCTTGCGCAGTGTGGCCAAAGCAGGCACCGAGGAGCAGGCCACGGTCGACCTTGAAATTGATGTCGCGGCAGTCTTGGCGCCGCCCAAGAGTCCCACCACCAGGCTAAAGCTAAGATCTAGAGGCACGGTCACGCGCTCGCTGACCACGAAGCTGGACCTGGCTGTAGAACTGAATGGAAATTTAACCCGCAGTGGACAACTTCAAACACAGCCCGGTCTCTTGCAGCCTTATTTCCTGGTGAGTCCAATCAAGTTCAAGAGCCGTCGGGAAATCGTTTCACCCTGAGTGAACGAGCGCTGTGGCAGCGCCACTCTTGTGGCTGTCTTTCAGTAACCGCGACAAGATAGGCGCTGCTACGCCGGCTTACTAAGCAGATCAGGGAGACTTTGTTCCTCTTTCAATCGCAACTGGCCGCAAGCTGCATCGATATCGTGCCCCTTTTCGCGGCGGAGAGTGGCCGTGACCCGGTGTGCGCGAAGGACGTCAAGGAACCGATCCTGCTGCGCTTCTGAAGGACGTTTCCAGTAAAGTCCGTCGACGGAGTTGTAGGGAATCAGGTTCACTTTCGCGCTCAGGCCCCGCGCGCGCTGGGCCAGCACGGCCGCCTGCTCGACTGAGTCATTCATTCCTTCGATGAGAATGTACTCGAACGTGATCATTTGTTTTTTGAGCATCGAGTAATAACGAAGGGCCTCGAAGAGGCTGCCGAGCGGATATTTGCGATTGATGGGCATGATCCGCTCGCGCACGGCATCGGTGGCTCCATGCAGCGAAACCGCGAGACGAATTTGCAGCGGCAGTTCGGCCAGTTGCCGGATCTGTGGAACTAGTCCGCTCGTCGAAACCGTTATGCTTCGGGCGCCAATGCCGACGCCCCATTCGGCATTCAGAATCGATACCGCGCGCAAAAAGTTGGTCATGTTTGCGAGCGGCTCACCCATGCCCATGAAGACGAGATTGTCCATGCGAACAGCCGCGAGGCGCTCGGCTTCGAGAATCTGCTCGACGATTTCGTGGGTCTCGAGATTGCGCGTCAATCCGTTGAGCCCGCTGGCGCAGAATTTGCAGTCCATGGCGCAGCCGACCTGAGTGGAAACGCAGAGGGTGTGCCGGTCCGATTTTCGACCGTAAAGCGCCGGGTTGGCGGGAATGACCACTGACTCGATGTATCGCCCATCAGAAAGCCGGAACAGAAACTTCCGGGTGGTGTCTTGCGAACCCTGTTGGCGTGCCACCGTTAGCGATCGCAACGGATGACAGTCGGATAGGGCGTTGCGAAGGGATTCCGGCAAATTGCGCATCTGGGCATAGGAGCTGGCCCGCTTGCGATAGATCCAGTCGAAAATCTGATGCACCCGAAAAGGCGGGTCGCCGCGCGCGGCAAGCCACGCCTCGAGTTCCGGCGGCAGCATTCCGGTGATTGGTTCGGGTTTCATCCGCCGTGCATTTCAGACCATCCTAGCTTACACCAAACCGGATCGCTTATCCGGGGATTTGCGGCATCCGCCCCTTTTTGCGGCAGCATCTCTATCGAAGACGCCACAAGGGACGTCAGATTCCTCCCGCGTCGCGGCGACACTCCTGGGGTTGCCGTGAATTAGCGGGGTAGCAATGAACGATTCAACCTTCGTTGGCCTTGAATTCCGAAGCAAAAATTCAATGCAGCAGGCTGCAAGCGCTGCAAGCCCGCGACACGGCAGGCCAAAGGCCGGCGGTACGAGCACCGTACCGCACACTTTCAGTCTGCTGTGTCGGAGAACTGCGGTCTGCATGGTTGGGACGAGGAACTCCATGGACCAGCGCGGGTTTCACCGCTTTTCTTGGTCAAATCCCCACTTCCGCCATTCCTCCAACGTTCGCACAA
>JBPCQC010000015.1:0-28644 GCA_050998515.1 Verrucomicrobiales bacterium | reverse complement strand
TTCCTAAGTTGCTCGCGAACGCGCTCCACTGGCACTGTGTAACCACAGCAAGGACATGTTGCTGAACCGCGCTTTACCGTTCCGTCGAGTTGTGGGTTTTCGATTTTGATATCAGTATTCTCTTGATCCGCCCAGCCGTCGCTCTGCTTGACCATCAGTCGGATACACCCGCGCTTCGCCCCTTTTTCTGGCACAAGATGCAGTGCAACGGAGCGGTTCTGTTTGTTCGCGACCCACATCGATTTGATGAGCGGTACTTCCGCACCGCAACCCGGACCTTCGCATTGAATTGTCCGCGCCCAGAGATAAGCGATGGGCGTCGCGCCGTCCGAGTTCTCGGGATAGAACTCGGCCAGTTCCTGCTCGGCTTCGCGCTTGATCCACTCGCCCCATTTGCGGACTTCATCGGCGAGGCGTTGCCCATACTTGGGAATGTATTCGAGGACGACTTTGTTGAGCAGCACCGGCACCGGATTGAGGTCGCTGGCAAAGGCGTCCGCGCCGACGCGCAAGGCTTCGAGCGGAATGGAGCCGCCGCCGGCAAACGGGTCCGCGACGAGCGGCCGGGTGCCGGGCGCGCCGCCCAACGCCTCGTGCGCGGCCTGGGTGAGCGCGCGGCTGGTGTCGAGGTATTCGCGCACGGTGGAGTTGTCCCAATTGGCGAAGTCGGCGATGAAATCGAGCAAAGCCGAACGGAGTTCGCCTGGTTGCTCGTTGAGAGTTGATGGTTGAGCGACCAGGCGGCTCCAAACCTTGAAGTTCTCCGACGAGCAATGCTCGTTTGCCAGCTTGGTGTCGCTCGTTACCTTGCGGGCGAAGTCGAGGAGAAGCCGGGCGGCGGCTTCACGGAAGGCCGAAGGACAAGTGTTTGATTGGAGTTCCCGACCCTGCTTCCTTGCTTCGTGAACGTCTTTCTCGGTCACGTCTACCGGGTCCGGCCACAACGCCGCACAAATCACCGCCCGACAGGCCGCCAGCGGCCGCCGCGCCCACCAGATATGTAGCGTGGAAATGTGCCCGTGCCGAATAGACTTCTCCCGCCGCGCGTGGGCCGAGATGCGCTTGATCGGAAGATCGACTTCGATGAGACGTTTTGAGTAAGTCATGGCAGTGGCTCATAAAGTGTCAATGTCCGGGCGGCGACTCTTCCCTTAGATTCACAGGCTGGTTCAACGAATCCTGCCGCAGCCGATAATGCTCGACTTTCACGATGGGCTGCCAATCCAAGGTGGCGGGGTCGTGCAAAATGTTGATGGATGGTCCAGGGGTGGCGCAATGAAACACGACGTAAAGCCAGTAATCTTTGCGAAGGCGCTGAGCGGTTTTGTATTCATTGGCCGTGAGCGCGATTTCGCCAGTGTGGGCGCGGCCTTTTACCTCAATGAATCGGACCTCAATGGCGGTGCGGAGGTCCTCCGGGTGTGAGCGCCGCGATATGAGGTCAAAACCTCGGTTGTCGGCTTCCACACTTTCCACTTTCCAGCCGCGAGCTTCCTCATGTGCAATGACGCATCGGATCGCGATGCGCTCAATCTCCGGGTCGCTTACCATCGGGGCGATAGCAGGTGAATTCCGCTCGGGATGCGGTAGCGCCCATGCCGTTCCGATGTGTTGAATATCTCCAATCATGCACTCGGCTTCGTGACGGAGTTCTGCACACCGGCGCTCCAGGCGGCCGTTCAGTTCATCGATCTTGTCTTCAGTAGTTTTGAGATTGGCGGCCAGTGGTTGTGAGGAATCGCCGCGTTCCTGCATCTCCAATAGCTCCGCGAGCCTGAGGTTCTGCCGGTGAATCAATTCATTGAGGCTGATTTCCAGGTGGCGCGAAATCACCGCCGTCTCTCGTTGGCGTTGCGCCGCGACCTCCGCGAGAAACGGATTTAGGGCCATGGTCACGAGGAAGCGCTCGGCCGCTGGGGCATCCGGCATCGTCGTTCCGTCTGGCACTTGGGTCGCTTTTGGCGCGAGAGCGAGGTCGAGAAATATCGTCGGTTGGCGAATCGTCATCGTCCCTGCCAAATCAGTCTGCACGACAAAAAGGCGCCGGTGGAGTTGGTTCCCACGTCCGTCCTTTATAGATGCGCCGAACACGTCGAGCCGGTAGGGCAGATTATGGTGGAGGTCATAGAAAACCGCTCCGCGTTGCACATCGTCGCGCACTTGCTCAGTCACGTCCTCACGGACCGTCTCGAATAACGGATGGCCCGGCGTGACCCACTCCAACGTTGGATCGCGCTTCAAGTGCTCTTTATCGAAAACGATGGTTCGATACTCGCGACCAAGCTTACCGAAGCGCGGCTCCAGGCGTTCACCAACGGGCCAGAGATTGCGGGGCACTTTACCGAGGCGGTAAACGTGCGAGTTCTCCCGAGTTTCCCTGGCGTGGACACCGGATATCGGGCCAGCTTGAATAAAGAAGTCTTCTATGACTTCAGGCACGAGCCGGCGTTCCTTCGCCTCTGCTGATTTGCCAACAATGGCCGAAAGATTGAGTTCCCGCTTGGCCAGCCCTTCCAGAGTGGAATTGGTGATTCGCTCAAACCGTCTGGTATCGACCTGCTCGACGATGCGCTGCTTGATCAACTCTTCGTCCATCTGGTTCCGCGCGTACATATCCCGGATCATTTTTTCCAATTGGTTCGCCGGGAAAACGTCGCCGAGGACGTTGAAGACTTTTCCGGTTCGTTTCGGGTCCAGGTCAATCTCGATGGCTTCAATGCGTTCGAAGAGCTTGTGCAGCACGCGACCTTCGCGAGTGTTGGTGGAGACGAAGTTGAAAATAAGACAATCCTTCTCCTGGCCGTAACGGTGGATGCGCCCCATGCGTTGCTCCAATCGCACCGGGTTCCACGGGATGTCGTAGTTGATCATCAACCAGCAGAACTGAAGATTGATTCCTTCGCCGGCTGCTTCGGTTGCGACCAGCACCTGTGCAGACTCACGAAATTCGCGCTCGGCGAAAATGCGTGAACCCGGAGTGTCCCTATCACCGATCTTCATGCCGCCATGAATTTGGGTGACCTCCAATCCCCATTCGCGCAGCCTGCCAACGGGACGACCCGCCTTGCCGTCGCCGCACAGGAAATCCAACGTGTCTTTGTGCTCCGTAAAGATGAGCAGTTTCATCCGCGGGTCTTTGAACACCCCCCGTTGCGTGATCAAATCTCGAAGTTTTACCAGCTTCGTTTCGACTTCGCTTTTTTCGAGGGATTCAGCGAGTTGAATGAGTTTGCCAAGTTCGGCAATTTCTTCGCGCAACGCCACTGGGTCGTAAGACGCCACCAGTTCCTCCAGCTCCGCCACGATTTGGTCTTGTTCGTCCTCCGGCAGGTCTTCAAAGTCATCGGGCAGCCGTTTGTCGATTTGCGCCTGCCGGTGCGCCTCAGGATCAGCGAGAATGTGCTCCCGTTTGTCCAGCATGCGCTGAAGGCTCCGGCGCACGGCGTATATGCTGGAAGCGAATCGTCGTTGCAGCATCGCCATCGTGAATGCAAGTGCGCGCCCGCGAGCTGAGTCCTGTGCTGCCGCTTTTATCGACTGGTCCTCTACGAATCGAGTCAGCGCATCGTAGAAGTCGAGTTCCTCCAATGTGATCTTAAACTCGGTGGTCTGAACGATGCGTTTGGTGAAAAGTTGTTTCACTTTGCCAGTCTGCGGATCGGGAAAGCTGACAAGCGCCTCCTTCACGCGCCGCAGGTAAAAGGGAGCTTCATGTTTGCGCATCGCCTCTTCCAGGCTCTTCACATCGCCATAGACATCCCGATCGAGCAACTCCAGAAACAGGCAGAAATGTTCCGGGTCGCCCTTGTGAGGCGTGGCGGTCATGAGCAAGTAGTGGTCCGTCATTCCTGACAGCGCCTCGCCCAACTGGTAGGCTAGTGTTTTCTTGTCCCGGCTTGCCGCGCTCATCTTGTGGGCTTCATCCACGATGATCAGGTCCCATTGGCTGCGCAGGAGACTTTCCTTCGCATCGTCGATGCGAGAGACCCACGACACCGAAGTAATCACCTGATTCTTGTCCTGCCACGGGTTCGATCCGTAATTCGCCCGAAGCACATCACTGCGGATCACCTCGAAATTCTCGCGGAATTTGTCTTTCAGTTCTCGTTGCCATTGGAAAGAAAGGCTGGCTGGCGTCAGGATTAGGGTGCGAGAGACCAGGCCGCGAATCTTTAGCTCCTTGAGCAGGAGGCCGGCCATGATCGTTTTGCCGGCCCCTGGGTCATCCGCGAGTAAGAAGCGGATGCGGGGAAGCGCCAGGAAATACTCGTAAACCGCCTCAAGCTGGTGGGGCAGCGGATCAACCCGCGCAATGGATAGGGAGAAATACGGATCGTATTCGAACGCCAGCGCCAGCCGATGCGCCTCGATACCGAGCCGGAATCGTTGGGAATCGCCGTCGAAGAGCTGGACATCTGGAGTGGTCTCCAGCGATGCGAGCTTTTCCAACGTGAGGATTGGCTCGTAGAGCCGTGATGTGTTCAGTCCCTTCGCAACCACCTTCACAGCGTCGCCCATCGGAATCGTGACGATCACCTGAACCGCCTCGGGAAAGATTGGCCCGCGCAGAATCTTGTTCGGTTTGAGTTGGTCCAGGGTCATCGACCTGTTTCAATTTCGGCGTTTCTTTGTATGCCAGACAGCACGGGCTGCATAGGACAATTCCAAACTGGACGCGGTCGATGGCTCTTCGCCAGTTTCGCTCGTGTCGTGATTTTGCGGCTGACCACCCGAGGCGGAAGTAGCCATTTCTAAATAGAAGCTCGTTTCTCGAATTCTGAAAAAAGCGGGAGAGCTGGATCTCGTCGGTCTTTTTATCGCTCCGAGCGTGGATTGGCCGACCCTCTTCGGCGCGAGGAACAATTACCGCGGGGGTCGAATTTCACTGCGCCTCGTCGAGTGGCGCCCCGCGTGGAAAATCACTGCAGAATTTCGCTTCGCCAGCCGCATCAACTGCGAATCGCGAAACAGCGCAATGCTGGCTGAGCGCCTTTGGAGCGTCATTATCCATTTGGGATCGCAGCCGTCCCTACTCGCTCACCAGGGTGATTGATTCTTTGATATAATTGGTCGTGTTCACTCCTCACAGCCAGCTGCCGATTTGACTTCGTCCATCTCGCGGACTCGGTTCCCGATTGGCTCGTTCACACATCGTTTGCCAGTCGTTTGAGCACTCGGATGAGGCGGCCTTACTTGGACGAGGCAGGCAGCGTCACCTGTGCATCGGAGTCGGGGCTGGCTCTGGGGCCATGAGCGACAACACCATTTACATCGGACAGCGCACGCAATGGGGTGGGGATTCTCCCCTCTTTGGTATTCGCGCACCTGACGCGCGACAGCATTGCTACATCATCGGCAAAACGGGTTCGGGGAAAAGCACACTTTTGCGCAATTTGATCCTGCAGCACATCGCGCTTGGACATGGAGTTGGCCTCATCGATCCACACGGCGACCTGGCGGATTCACTCCTGGATCACATACCGCCGGCGCGTGACGACCATCTCTGCTACTTCAATCCTGCCGAGGCGGGCTGGCGCTGAGAAGCTTTTGAGATTCGCTGACTTTCTCCCAAACCTCGGCCTGGCTCTTGCTAAGCTTGGCGGCCATGCGCAGCTTCTTGCTGCCGAGCGAGGACTTCTTCCGGCCCCGTCCCGTGTCCTTCGGAGACTGCCGTCCCGCCTCCCGCCACGAAATCCAGTCGCACCGCCCGACGCGGACTCCCGGCTCCGGGCCTACCCCCTCCGCCCGCGCCCAGCCTGGAGTCCGCGTCGGGCCGTACGGTTGGTTGTGATCCGACGAGTTCAATTCTCCTTCGGCAGATAGACCGTCGTATGCGAATGCTCAGTCGCCGTCACCCGTTCTGGATTGAAGAGCGGCTGAATCTTTTCCATGCCGGAGGGTTCCACCCACGTCCTTGCGCCGTCAAGTCGCTCACGAATCGGTCATGACACCCGCTCTGAAATGGACTACCAAAATCTCCATGTCCGTTCCAGTCAGCCCCAACATCCCCGTCGACTCCTTCGATGCTCCCTCCCTGCCTCCGTAGTGCCGGACTCCGGGAACTTCACCGAACCGGCCTCTGGTATTCCCGTGGATCGACCTCACCGGATTGACGTTCAACTCCCGCAGCAGATCGAGGGCGGGGGGGGAGTTCCCATCACTCGTCCATGGTCGAACAGCAGCTCTGCCGCTGTTTTGACTTTGCGCGCGCGGCAATAGTGGCTGATTGAACAATGGAAAGCCGGAGGGCGGAAGGTCCAAATGAATCTGACCCAAGAGGAACTATTCTCAGAAGAATTCAGCCATGGTCGGCAGACCGCAGCCCGCGATCTTCCGCGAATTCTGCATCGACCGCAGCATACGCTTCAGGACGTGCTGCTCAAGGAATCGTTGGTCGCTGTGAGACTCGCTCAAGGCACGAGCGATATCAACGACGTCCGAGAGAAGCTCGCGACGGCGCTTCCGCAGAACAGCCAGGTCACACGTCTTCGCTACGTTGATTCAGTCATCCGTTGGTTCTTTCGCGATGGAGCACGCGGCTTTGCCACGACGGTCTGGGAAAAATTTCAAAGCGATGCAATCCAAACCGCGATCCACCGCTACCTCTACCTTGCCGCGGAACCGATCATCGGGACGTGCGTCGCCGCCGTGCTCTCCCGTCTCTCGGAAGGGGTTCTCGTTCCCGGGGATTACCTAGCCGGAGCGACTGCCAAACTTCTCGGCCACGGACTGAGCCCCCAGACCAAAAAGCGACTCTTGTCGAATCTTCGCAAACTCGGCTTTCTGGAACGCTCCGCGGCTGGCGACCGCGTCGTCTCTCCGGCTGTGAACAAGTCGGCGCTGCTCATCGCACTGCATCACGCCTTCGACGTGAATCGCCAGCGCAGCATCGAGTTCGCCACACTCGCTGCCAACCCGTTCTGGCGGTTCATCGGGCTTCGTTCGGAGGACGGTCTGCGTGATTTCTTGAAGGAAGCAGTTCACGCGGGATACCTTGGAAAATATGTGGTAGCGGATCGACTGGAACAGGTCACGACCTGCCTCACTCTCTCCGAATTATTGGAAAGGGGCGTGCGACTATGAAAACCGTTTCTGATTTCACGCGTCTCGCCTCGCAGCGGACTTGGGACAAGGATGTCGCCGTCTGGCTTGGCCCTGAATCGTCGTTCACAGCAGCACTTCCCGGCGGTTCGACCGTCGGAATTCTCACTCTCGATCTGCTCGATTTGTTCAACGAGGCCGCTCTCCCGGATAGCGAGGATGATGTCGTGCATTTTCTCCGGCGCGCATTGCGCGAGAGGCTGTCCTCGGTTGCCCCACCGCTCGGTCATCGGCGGATTCTGGTCGTGAAATCTGTGGGCCTACTCGTGCGCTACAATCTCGGTTTGAAAGAATTTTTCGACTGGTTCTGTGGCGACCGCGGCCTCGTCGTTCTGCTGATCGAAGGCACGCCGGAGAAAGTTGAACTTCCATCCGAGATCGAGTGCCATCCGCGCGCCATTGTGGACTACTTCGACCGGCCCGATCTCGCCAAACACTGCTTCTCCGCCGCCTGAGCCATGCCCGCATCCCTTCCAATTCTCAGCAAAATCCTCACGCTCAAATCCGAGCCCGAGACGACACCGACGCTCAACCAGATCATTCGTCGTGATCGTTCGCGGGAGACCGTCGCCAACTACCTTTTCACACCTGCGCTGCGCTCCTACGCAAAGCGGATCTTTGAGTGTGCCGTCCACCAGAAGGGCCAGGGCTTCTGGGTTCAAGCAGAATACGGCGCCGGCAAGACCTCATTCCTTGGCGCGATGCTGTGCCTGTTGATGTGGGGCGGTGAGGAGAAGGTCTGGGAGCTTCTGCGCGACAAGGAACTCCGCGACGAATACGAGCACGCCATCTCCAAGCTCCGCCTTTTCCCCGTGGCGTTTTCGGTCAAGGGCTTGGGGGACGCGCGTGGTGCTCAGTTCGACAGCCTCATGCGGATTTTCGAAGACCAGATCGTTGAGAGTCTCGGAGAACTCGCTCCTGAATTGGCGAAGAAAGTCCGCGTCACCAGTTCCGAACTCGCCTTGGAGTGGTATGAAAAGCAGGCGGCCGGACATTTCAAAGTGGCTGTTGATGCCTACCTCAAGGAGCACCATCAGCTCGGTGCACCGGAGTTTCGTGCGCAGCATGGCGCCAAAAAATTCGGTCAGGAAATCGCTGCGTCGAATCTCGTCGGCGCCCATCTCAAGTCGAAATACAAGGAGCGATTTACCTACATCTGCCAGCAGATTATCAAGCTCGGCGGCTACAACGGCGTTATCTTCGTCGTGGACGAATTTCGTTCCTGGCAGGATCGCCACGTTCAGCACAGCGGCGTTGCAGGCGAAGATGAGGACGTGCTCGAAACGCTCGCCCACATTCTCCCCGGTGAGGGGGTCAACGTCATCACGGTCATCGCCAGCCAGGGGGATGTTCCGCAGAAGCTTTCCGGCGGCGGTAAGAACGACCGCTTCATCCCGCTCATCCTGCTCGGCGACCAGAACAAGAACGACTTCGGCGAGATCGTCGCGTTCCGCACCATCGAGCACGTCGCCGGCGCGAGCACCGATGTGCGCGAATACTTCAACGAGTGCCGCAAGGAATATAAGTTCCTCAAGCAAGCGAATCTCTCATTCGAGCAGTTCTTCGGCATTTTTCCGTTCCAGCCGCGCGTCTTCGAAATCCTTCGCCGCATCACGCAGAGCGCGGAGAGCCACAATCTTCCCACCGCCCGTTCGGCGATTCGCATGGCGTGGCAGTGCATCTCCGACGGGAAGCTGCTTGATGAAAGGCGCCTCGTCGTCGTGTCCGACCTCGTCCGTAGCGACGAAATGCGGAAGGGTCTCAATTGCGAACTCTACCGCGAGAAGTATCTCAACCTGCAATCGGCCATCGAACAGCTCGCCGAGTTTCAGCTCGCGCCCGAGGAACGCGCACAAGCCCAGCGCATTTTGGAGACGCTGTTCCTCCAGGCCATCAGCGTCCCGGAGAATATGCGCGACGGCCTCACCGCCCAGGAAGTGGCCGAAGCTGCCTGGCTCGTGGATGTCGCGGTGGGTGCTACCGGCCAGGCGGAGCATCTGCTGGATGTGCTCATCTCCGGTGGCTCACCGGTCCGCAAAGATAAAAAGAGCCGGGGGGGAGCGGAGGTCACCGTCTTCTCCTACGAGACAGCAGCACTGAAGCAAAACCCGTCCACGGTTTTCGGCCCGCTGAAGAAGAAGTTCAAAGACGACTCCGCCGCGCAGGACGCCAAATGGCTCGAGTCGTTATTTTGGGACATCACGATTGTCACCCCGGAGATCCAGCAAGAGCTTCAGCTCAACGGCGGCATCTTCTCGGAGTTTCAGCCCGACGATCAACGCTCCGACGATGAGATCAAACAAGGCGCGACCGCCCGCTTCCAGCTTCCGAAGACCATCTCCGGCTCGACCCGCCGCGTCCACAGCGTCGCCTACGCGGGGGAAGCGATTGCTGCCGAGCGGTGGCGTGATGAATGGGGGCACGCGCTCGACAAGTCGGACATCCACTTTCGCGTCGTCTATCTCACGGCCGATGGCTCCGCGAAAGACGACGCCATCGTAAAAGCGCTCGCCGACTCCCGCATCGCCGTGTGCCATCCGAAAGCCCTTAGCGCCGACACGCGCGAGGCTCTGGCCGATTTGCTCGCCGCCGAGAAGATGCGTCGTGACCACGCGCAAACGCCCTCGCTGCGTGCGGACGCGGAAGACCGGCGTGCCAAGGCGATCAAGCAGATTCTTAAGCAACAGCTCCTTGAGTTTCGCACCGGCAAGGTGCTCACCAAAGCCGATTACGGAATTCCACCTGCCGAACTCTTTAGCGCACCGGCGAGCAAGACGGAAGACCTCGCTCGCCGGCTTCTCGAAAAGGCATACGACAAGCCGCTTTTCAGCCCCACGGAAATCAAAAAGCCGTTCGCCGAAACCGAGGCGCGCAAAGTCTGCGCCGGCCTGTTCGGCCAAGAGCCGCAGAAGGCCGACCGCGATGCCGTCACCAATTACGGCCCCGGCCTCGAACTCTCGAAGAAAAGCGCGCCGCAGGAATTCCGTTGCGACGACTCGCAGGCGCTCAAGCGCATCCGCGATCTGCTCAAGGGCAGGACCGACGTGCCGGTCAAAGACCTCAAGGCCGGGCTTTGTGCCGCGCCCCACGCCCTCACCGACTGGATGGTGCAGCTCTACGTCTTCGCTCTGCTCAAGCTCGGCGGGTGGGAACTCGCGCTCAACCCGGCGACGCCAGCGCAGCTCGCCGATGGCAAGCCGCTGCCCGGCAACAAACTCACCGCGCATACCCTCGGCCTCGTCGAGTGGAACGCCAAGCTCGACAAATCCCTGCTCGGCGCACGGCTCGTCTTCTCCACACAAAAGGGCTGGAACGAAGTGCTGCCCTACGCCCGCGTCCTCGATCCGAATCTCAAGACCGCCAGCACGCCGGACGAGGAGCAGGAGCGCGACGCCGAGCTGTGCAAGCTCCTCGCAGTCCTCAAGACTGACGTTCCTCAAGTCGAGACGAGCCTTGGCCAAATTGCCAGCAGCATGAGCGGCACTGTTCCCCCGGACCTGAAGCTCACGCTCGCCCGCCTCGCCGCCATCGCGGTGACCGCCGACTTCCACGAGTTCGATGCGGCCGTGCGCGAAAGCTACGCCAAGCCGGAGGATTTCACCGCTGCTCACGAGAGCTACGCGAAGGCGCACAAACTCACCGATGCGGGTGTCGAACTGCTCGGCGCATGCAGCTATCTGCGCGAGGCGTGCGACGTGGAAAAAGGCGTCGAGTTCGAGCGCACCGCGCAGCTCGGCTTGCTCGGGTTTGATTCCATCCTCGCCAGCCCGAACCTCATCCCCGCGCGGCTCGACTCGTTCCGGCAGTGGAATACGCGCTACGTGCAGGCTTACCGCAAGGCGCATCGCGCCTACTACGAGGAACTGGCGAAAATCAAAACCGCGGCGGAGACGCTCGCGCCGAAAGTGCGCGGTCTTGCCCGGCTAAACTCCCTGGTCGAACTCGGCCCGCCCATCCCCGCCACGGCGTCAGTCGCCGCCGATCTCACCACGCTCGAAAAAGGCACCTGGATTTGCACCGACGCCGCCGAAGCGCCTGTGGATGGTGCCAGGGCGGTGTGCGCGACCTGCGGCTGGACTCCCGGCGAGGATCTGCCCGCGCCCGCGCTCGCCGCGCTGCAAAGCGCGGTCCAGCTCGGCCTCGCCGATCGGATGCAGCGGTTCAAAGACGCCGCCATCGCCGCCATCCTGCAAAAAGCCGCAGAGGCCGGTGAGCGCGCCGACCTCAAGACTCTCCTCGCGATCATCCAGGCCGCCAACGCCGAAAAGCTCGTCGCTGTCCTCTCGGACGACCTGCTCGAATTCCTCCGCAAGCTGCTTCAGGAGCAAAATCTCGCGCAGGTCGAAATCTCCCTTGCCGACCTGCTCGATCAAATCGGCGCGATTGATGGCGAGCGTATTGACGACGTGGTGGATCAATTCGCCACGCTCCTGCGCGAGAAACTCAAGGACGCCCGCGCCCAGCAAGGTTCCGGCAAACGTGTCCGCCTCTTCCTTCGCACTGAACGACCGTCTGGGGGTCCGCAGTCCTAAGCCGCATGAGCGACGACGCATCCACACCCGCTGCTGACCTGCCGACCTTTCTCAAAAAGCACGTCCGGCCTTACGACCCCGCCACGGACGACTACGAGCGGCCGCCGTTCGCAGTGGACATCAAGGAAGGCAAGAACGACCCCATCTACAACGCGCACTCGTATCACACGAAAGTGCCGCCGCGCAGCATCGTCCCCTACATCCTTCACTACACACAGCCAGGCGATGTTGTCCTCGACCCGTTCTGCGGCTCGGGCATGACTGGTGTGGCGGCGCGAATGTGCTCGCAGGTACCGGCCGATATCCTTGAGCGGTTTCCAGAGTTGAAGGAGCGCGTCGGGCCGCGTGCGTGCATCCTCAACGACCTCTCGCCCGCCGCGTGCCACATCGCCTACAACTACAACACGCCCGTGGACGTGGCCGAACTGCGCAGCGAGTTCGAGCGCATCAAAGAGGCAGTCAAATACGAGTTCACCTGGCTTTACGGCACCGAACACTACGAGCCCGCCGTCGGCGTCTATGCGCCCACGCAGCCCGAGGTCGCCACCCGGCTGAGGAACCCGCCCGCCAACGTTCCACAATTAAAGCTGCTCGATGAATCCGAGCGCACTTGGAGACTACTCTCGCGCGAGGAAGTCGAGCGCCGCCTCGGCTATCCGGTGGACGAACTCCCGCGCGATGAAGACCGGGCCAAACTCGACGTCACCGCCGTCGAGCAATGGGTCTGCATCCCAGCGACTATACAATACACCATCTGGTCGGACGTATATCGCTGCGAGGGGTTCGTGACCATTGAGGAGCCGACGGGGAAAATCAGCATGCGCGGCAAGAACGCCGGGAAGCCGATGGTGCAGAAGAAACGCGTCGCGAGAGGATGCGGAATGGAAATGATTTTATGGGATGTTGCAGTGGATCATCAGAGCGGCGAAGTCCGTGATGTCTTCCACTGTCCACATTGCGGGCAGGATTGGAAAAAGGCGCAACTCACGAAGATTCGCTCCCAGCCACGAATTACGGATTACGAGTTTTTGAATCCGAATAGCAAGAGGCGTCGGTTAAACCGACGCTCGACGGCGGCGGAGCGGCGTCTGATTGAGACAATCGAAGCTAAGCCTGTTCCATGTTGGTCCCCGCAGATGCCTTGGGATGAGACTCGAGAAATGTGGCGCGGAGGCCATCGCGAAGCGGGCATCCGGACGGTGTCCGACTTTTACACGCGGCGGAACCTATGGGCGGTTGCGCGATTATGGGACGAGGCAGGCAAGGCTGAGAGTGAGCGGCTTCGAAAGATGCTTCGGTTTGCCATCACCGCTTTTGGAATGAGGGCGTCACGGCTGTCACGCGTTGCGATGTCAAACTTTGTCCACGGCGGCGGAGGCCCAGTTATGAGTGCGCTCTTGGGGACGCTCTACGTGCCGTCCTTTTCGGTCGAAAGCAACGTAGGCTTGCTCTTCCGAAGGCGCGAAGATGACTTGGCGCAGATTGCGTATCTCTTCGCGGGTGTCAGAGGATTAGGAACTGTGGTCTTGCGCGGTTCGGCGACAAACCTCACGGCACTTCCTGACGCTTCTGTTGACTACATCTTCGCGGACCCGCCATTCGGCTCGAATATCTTCTACTCCGACTGCTCCTTTCTGTGGGAAGGTTGGCTGGACGAATTCACCGACATATCGAAGGAAGCGGTTTGGAACAAGTCACGCACAGCCGCGGAAGGCGGGAAGAGCCTCGATGAGTATGGCGGTCTGATGTCCGACGCGTTTGCGGAGATGTTTCGCGTTCTCAAACCCGGTCGTTGGGCCACGATTGAATTCAACAATTCAGATGGTCGTGTTTTCGACGCAATCAAACGCGGTATCATTGTCGCAGGGTTTGAAATCGCCAACATGCTGCTGCTCGATAAGGAGCAGAAATCGTTCAAGCAGGTAAAAGGTGAAAAGGGCGAGGAAGACGTGGTGGACAAGGACGTTCTTTTCAACGTGCATAAACCCGCCGCTGTCCGGCGCGAGGCTCGGAGCGAGGACAGCGATCTGGAACAGCAAGTGGCGGAGGCGGTCCGGCAACATTTGGCGACGCTGCCTGAGCGCATCACCGCCGAGTCGGCGAAATACAGCGACGACCACCGCACGACGGCCACCATCAACTCGATGCTGATGAACACGCTCATTCCTCGCGGAGTGAGCGTCGAGCGCCTGAACCTTCCCTTCATCGAGCGCGTCTGCGCCCGGTTCTTCCGCAAAATCGGTCAGCGCTGGTATCTCCGCGGTGAAGCCGTGGGCGGCAACGGAGGCGAACTCGTGACCGAGGAAGTGGCCATCGCCGACGAGCTCACCGCCATCGCCTGGCTGCGCCAGAAGCTGCAACCCGGCCCGAAACTCATCGGCGAACTCAAGCCAGTCTGGATGCGCGCCACCGGCATGCTCTCCGCCGCGCTGTCTCAGTCCGTGGTTCTTGAAGCACTACTCCGCCAAAACTTCTGGCGCGATGTTGCGAGCAATCGTTGGCGCGAACCCACGCCCGAAGAACGCGAGAAAATCAACGACGACCGCGCCCTGCGCGTTCTGCACGATGCCGACCGTCTCGCCGCCGGAACCCTCGGTCGCACGCCCGCAAGTCGAGAGCTATGCGAGTGGATCGCCGTGCTCTTCGATACCTGCAAAGAACTTGCGGAAGGCGACGCGGAGGCGGCTGCCGCCCATCCTGGATTTGATGCGAAGGAAGCCTACCAGCTTATCGTCAAACTCAGTCACCGCCTCGTTTCCGAAGACGTCGAGCCAGGCGCGTTCAGCGATGCGCAAAAACAGGCCCGCGTTGCCGGTCAGCGGCTCGCCGCCGTCGTCGAGAGCGCCGAGGCGACCACCTCCAAACGCCCGCGCCGCCCCGAGGACGACAATCAATTGATGCTGGAATTCTAGGCCATGTCCGTCGCGCTGACACCTCACGACGTTTTCGAGAAGTGGTTGGAACAGCAGCCTGACAGCGCGCGTGTGGTGGTCGCGTGCGACACCGACCGCCTGCTCGCCGAGGATCGCGCGCTCGACCATCCCGTCGTGACCGATCCCGCCGGACGCGCGTGGCACCTTGCCGTCTTCCGCGGTGATGACCTGCGCTTTCGTCTGTTCTTTCGCAAGGCCGCCGCGCAGGGGCGTGTGGCTGTGGTGGTCATCGGCTCGGCAGACCCGGAAAGGATGCTTGATGTCTCAACGATTGGCGACCTGATTGCCCGCCACGAAGGCACCGCGCCACTCGACCTCTCACTCGCGAGGTATCTCGGCCGCTTCTGTCCGCAGATCAATTTTCCGCCGACGCAACTCCGGCACTACAAGCCCGCGCTTCTCGCGCGAACGGGCGAGCTTTCCGCTGCGGCAAAGAAGATCACCGCGCGATGGGGAAAGCCGGACGATTGGGGTCGCCCGCAGGTCGCCGCGCTCGTGCTGCTCGCCCACGCGCCGCACCTCGCCCTCGATGACGTGTGGCCGGAGAGCGAATCACCCGCCTCCTTTTTCACCCAAGTCCTGCGCCTGCTCCTCGCGCGCCCGGAACTCACCGCACACCGCGCCGTGGTGCTCGACCTCGCGCGTGGCGTGGCCTTGCCCGGCGTCGCCGAGCAGATCTTCTGGCTGGCGCCGCCCGTGGAAGACCTCGCCGGCTATCTGGTGCTCCGCGCCTTCGCGGGCCAGCAAAAGCTCCAGAACCCGACCGCACAACTTGCCGGGGTGGGCCTGCTCCCCGCTGACCACGATTGGCCGCGTTTCGAGTCGCTCGCGCCGAAGGTCATCCGCGAGTTGACCTCCACCGGCGTCTGGTGGGCCATCGAGGAAGCCGCCGCGCCCTACCTCGGCCCGAAGCGCGTCGAGAAGCTGCTGACCCTCACGAGCACCGAGACCGGCGACCCCGCCGCGCTCGCCCGCCTCGTGGCCAACACTCCGATTGCACCGGTGCGGTCGGCTGTGCTTCGCCGCCTCCTTTTGCGCGTGCTCGGGGAGCCTGCCGAACTGTCCGCCGCGCTTTCCGCCTGGTTGGGAACTTCCGCTCCCGCCGAGGCGGGTATGGCCGACCTGCGCGACACCGCACGCCGCGTTCAAGCCGGTGTGAATTTGCTCTGGCAGTTGCAACGCATCGAGCAAACGCTGGCTCGTCCGCTCGTCGCTGCAAATCAGCCTGCCGCGCTGCTGAACCTGTTTGTGGATGGTGGCTATTTCCGCCTCGAAACCGACCTCGCCCAGCTCGTTCATCTCGCACATCAGTTTGACGACGATGAGGTCGTCACCGCATTGCACGGCTACGCCTTCGGTGCTGCTGGCGATGACACGAAGCCCGCGCCCGGTTCGCTCAAAGACCGTGTGTGCTCCTGCCTCGATGCGCTGGACGAAAACCTCGCTGCGCTCGTGCGCCCGTCGCCCGAAGCCTTCGCCACGGGGGCCTGGAGCACGACCGGCTATGTGCATTCGCGCGTTCGCCACCGCGTTGACGAACTCACTGCTGGTGACGGAGAAGGCCGCGTCTGGATTCTGGTCTTCGACGGGATGCGCTACGACACTTGGAGACTGGTCGTGCGACCGTTGCTCACAGAGCACTTTGAGGTGGCCGATGACCGCCCGCTGTTTTGCGTCGCCCCGAGCTACACCATCATCGCTCGAAAGACCCTGCTCGCCGGTGCTCCGCCGCCGGAGTGGAAGGGATTCCAAGGCCAGCCCACCGACAACGAGGCAAATCTCGCAGCGGTGAATCTCGGGTTGTCGGCGCAGGAGGCGAAAGCGAAGTTTCGCCTGCTCACCGATGCCGAGACACTCAAGGCGCGCGCCAAACTCGCCAGCGCCGACTCCGACGCGAAGCTCGTGAACGTGCTCATCTACGGCATCTCCGACGACTGCCACGATTTTCACGGCGACCTCGGCGCATTTCATCAGAAAATCCGCAGCGACCTGCTCGGGGACAAAGCGCACGGCGTGGCCTGCATCCTCGACGACTTTTTGCGGCGCATCCAGCCGGCGGACGACGTAGTGATCGTGTCGGATCACGGCTTCATCGAACTGCTCGCGGGCCACGGCATCCCCGTCTCTCCAGCCGAAGTCGCTGCCGCCGGACGCAGCCTGAAAGACGACGTGCGTTGGCGCTACGTGTTGGGCTTTGGCCCCGCTGCCGCGCCGGATGCTGTCGCGGTGAACGTGCAAAATCAGCAGCACTTTCTCGCCGTTGGACGCCAGTGGTTCTGCCGCGACAACACGAAGCAGCCGACTCGGTATTCGCACGGCGGTATCTCGCTCGCAGAAATGGTGGTGCCCGCAGTGGCGCTAAAGCGCGTCACGTCCAAATCCGCACGCGCGACACTCGAAGGATTGCCGGACGCACTCGAAATCCCAGAGGATCAAGCGCAGGATGTCGCCTTCCAGATGCAGAACCGCGGCACGGTGCCGGTGGAATACGTCGTCGAGGCGCGCACGAATCTCGGCGAAGAATTGCTTCGCGACCAAGGCACGCTGCCACCCGGCGAGGCGAAAAAGTTCTGCGTCAAATTGCAGGGGCGCTACAAGCTCACACCCGCGCGCGAAGTGGACCCGTCCGGCACGCTGCGCGCCGTTTCTTTCCGTCTCCGCCACACCACGCTCGCGGGAGAGATGCGCGAACCTCCGAGCGGCCAGATCACCGTGCCCGTGCAGGTGAAACCCAAGCCAACCAAGCTCGACACCGACGCTCTCTCCAGCCTCGATAACATCTGATCCACATGCCTGACACCACTGCAACCAACGGCCACGCCGCCGTGAGCGTGCTCGACGCGAAGATTCTCGAACACCTCGGCGACCGCGTCATCCTCAAGCCGCTCACGCGTTGGAATGAGGCTTACAAGGAGTTCCCGCGTTACGTGATGGAATATCTGGTCAGCCGCTACGTAAAGCCGGAAGACCCGGTGGCCGGGCAGCACAAGATCGACCGCATTCTCACCGAGCACTACGCGGAGAGCGCGAAGAAGGAACTCATCAAGAGCCGCATCAAGGAGAAGGGCCAATACACGCTGATCGGCCAGCTCACCGTCCGACTCGACCAGGCGAGAGATCACTATTGGGCCAATGTCCCGGCGCTAGGCGACGAAACTGTTCGCATTTCAGCCACAGTTCTCGACACCTATTCCGATCTGCTGCTCACCAGTGGCGCATGGGGGACGATGGAGATCGAGTATGACGCGACCTACGAAATCAAGAGCCGCAAATACCCGTTCTACATCCGCGAGTTCACGCCGCTGCAATACTCGCGCCTGAACCTCGACGACTTCATAGAGAAACGTTCGCTGTTCACCGACGATGAGTGGATCGACCTGCTCATCCAGTCCATTGGCTTCAACCCCGCACGCTTCGACAAGCGCACGAAGATGCTTCTCCTCCTGCGAATGGTGCCCTTTGTCGAGGCGAACTACAACCTCATCGAACTCGGCCCGCGCGAGACCGGCAAGACCTATACCTTCCGCAACACCTCAAATCGCGGTTTCGTCGTGTCTGGCGGCAAGGCCACGCCCGCTACCCTGTTCTACAACAAGGCAACACGGAAACTCGGCGTCATCGGGCTAAAACACCTTGTGTTCTTCGATGAAATCGCGCATACGAACTTCGACGACGCCGAGGCGAGCATCAGCGTGCTCAAAGACTACATGCAGACCGGGAAGTTCAGCCGCGGGGACCAGGAATTTTCCGCGCCTTGTTCCATCGTGCTCGGTGGCAATATCGACACGGATCTCGAAAAGCGCACGCCAGCCTCGCACTATAAGCACCTTTTCTCCGTGCTACCGGAGGAGCTGCAAGACCCCGCGTTCTTGGATCGAATCCACGCCTATTTGCCTGGATGGGAGGTACCGAAGATTCGCCCGGAAAACTACGCCACCGGCTACGGCTTCTTGACCGACTACCTAGCGGAGATTTTTGCCGAACTGCGGCGGCTTAACTACCAGACTCACGTCAACTACTGGGCTGATTTCGGCGGCATGACTGGCCGCAACCAGGATGCGGTGAAGAAGACGATTGCCGGCCTGCTCAAACTGCTCTACCCCCACCGCCGCTCGCCGGAAAGCGTGACACCCGACGAACTCAAATGGGTTCTTGATTTCGCCGTTGAAATGAGAAAGCGCGTCACCGATCAGCTCGCAGTCATATTGCCGGCTGAATTCGCGCATGTGCTTTATTCCTTCCAACTTCGGGAGGAATAGCCATTTTGCTCTTGCCTACCCCGCAACTACCTCCCCAAGCATTTCAATCGTGCGGTTGAGGGTATGCATCCCCAGAAGCGGGCCAAACTGGATAGTCTGGGCTCTTCGCTTCAGGTAACAAGTCGCTCACAACCAGTTCGTTAGGGGCGGAATGCAGGCATGCCTTTAGGTGATCGGATTTAACCGTCCAGAACCGCAAGGAATCACTGGCCCTCCATTCGGACCCAAATGTCAGCCCGTGCAGCAACCGGGAGAGAGTGAACTGGAAGTAGTGCTGAAGGTGGTCGGTCAACTGCGGGAGGAAGGCAGGCTCGTCCCCCCGATGCAGAAGCAAATTCCTGGCTCGGTAAATGCGCCAGAGATGCCAGCGGAGTCGGTTCGCCGATACTCTCAGATTGCCAGAAAGCACTTTGGGGTTGTGGAAGATTTTCCAAGCCTCGTGAATTCTGTATAGCAGCAGCGGGTGGCATGAAACCAAGGACAATAAGGCGAGTATTTTTGGCGAGTCTTTTACTTCCGTCAGGATGGTGAGAATTCGCTCGGGTGCCACCGAATCGTTATGTGACACCGGAAATGGAAGTGCCGCTCGTTCAATGTCTGGATTGGCCTTCAGCCAAAAATGTAGACTGATCGCAAGATAGCGCAGAACCTTGTCGGTTTTCCGCCAGGATACGACAGGCACGACGAGCTTCTCCACTCTGGACATGATGGAATTCCCTTCGACCAACGAGCCGAGGCACTCCAAGGCCGACCAGAGGTTTACTAGCCGTAGTCGGTCGTCGTCCGTCGAAAGCGCAAGGTTCTGCAGCTCAAGCGCGGCCAGAACAGCGGTCTCGTCCTTCCTGGACTGTAGGGCTGCTGCAGTCTTCGCGGCGAGCTCTTGGGCGTTCCTCCGAGGGTGGAGGTTTCGGAATGACGAGGCTCGGGTCTCGACCGTCTCTGCCCTCCCCCCCGCAGTGTAAATCCAGCCGTCTCGTCGAATTAGGGGCGCCGGACGCTGGTTATAGAATCCAAGCAAGTTCAAGTCGGCTTGAATCTCGGCCTGAAACCGCTGTACAGCATCGGCTGACTTGAATCCCTTTGCGTTTCGGCGAAGAAAAACAAGGCCTGCACCATCGGGTAGCCCGGGGATGTGGGGACTGGTGACAGTCGCTCCCGCTCTCGCCACTACTGCCCGGACAGCCCCGCAGGATTGTGGGTCACTTACTTCGATAGCCAGGATGCAGTCGTACTCGCGCTCCGCAGCGGGGATGCTGTCAAGGATCGATCCCACCACAGCGCTTGCTGGTTCGCAGATTCGCTCCTCGACGTTCGAGTAGCCATCGATCCAGCAGCCTTTCTGGAACGCATGAGTTGCCAGCGTCGTCAGCAGCATGTCGGTCTCACGCTTTCGGCACACCGCTGCTGGTGGATCCAAGTTCTTGAGCCGGGAGCAGACTTGAGATTCAAGGTGGGCTTGGAAGCCCTCGAGTTCGAGGAGACGCCCCAGCCCCTCAGTCTCGGCGGCGAACTCAGATCCGCAGATCGACCGAAGCACGTTCAACTGCCGCGGTGTGCACATCGTTCGCTCGATATCGCGTTCAAGCCTTTCGGCGATCTCTGCTCTGACCAGATCTAGATGCTTGCCCCATGCCTCAAGACTACGATGCAGTGCTGCGATCTGGGTCGCCTCTGATACCAGAGCGGCGAGGCTCAAGAGCTTGGGCTGAAAGGTATCGGGTGAGAATCTGTCGAACAGTTCGTGCCAACGGCAGGCGAGAAATGCTCCCCCTTTGTCGGCACGTTGAAAAATTGACTGGTGCGCACACCACATGTAAAAAAAAGTGGCACGCCCTTTGAGACGTGCCACCTGAATTGGAAGGGCCTAGGGGTCGGATTCTCGCTGGCCTACGCCTTTGATCACCGCCCGTCGGCCCAATATGCCGCGGCTTGAGCGCGAAGCGCTCATTGAATGCCTGCTTTAATCTTAACTGAGCAAAGACCGCATCGCAAACCAAAAATAGACAAAACGAAACACGCGGGACTCGACCTGCACTAATTAGCGGCTTGGGATCTTGTCGGGACTCCATGCGTCATTGCGCCAGACAACGAAGATACTTTCCCGCCACCCACTGCCCGGCAGACTCGCCCGCCGCTTTCCCCCGCGAGACTGCCGGCTCCCAACCAGCCCCTGAAATTTCACCCGCACCGGCGGGCGTGAGGCGGCTCTTGGCACCTGCCGCACTTCGTCCCCCGCGTGCCTGCGCCCCCTCACGCCCACCCAAGCGGGGTTCATGTGGATAAGCGCCAACGGCGCATCGGAGATTCACCACAAGTTTGCTATACTACACTCCGAAGCAGATTCGGGCTTCGGAGCCAGCCGCGATTACCCGACCGGCTCGTTCACAATGCGTTTGCCCGGCGCTTTGCCAGGAGCGTACCGTTTTGACGCGGGGTGCGATCCGCAAGCATGTCTTTCCATCGGAGTCGCGCCGGGCTCTGGGGCCTGAACGACGAGCACATTTTCCACATTGGGAGCAGGCATCAATGGGGCGGCGAGACGCCGGTGCGCTTTTCGGTGTCCGACCTGAGGCACCATTGCTTCGTCATCGGCAAAACGGGTTCGGGAAAGACGACGTTGGTTCGCAATCTGATCCTGCAGCATGTCGCGCTGGGGCACGACGTGGAATTGATTGATTCGCACGGCGATCTCGCCGACTCGCCGCGCGATCACATTCCCTTGGCGAGCTGGCAACGTCTGCTACTTCAATCCTGCCGAGGCGGAGTTCTCCATCATGGGTCGTCAGCTTATTCCCATGGCACATCCCGGAGACAAACTTCAGTTTGCGACGACGTTTTTGTGCAGCACAGAGTCGTTGAAGGCATGGTCGCAGGCATCGAACACGACGGCCTTTTTGCCATGCCTGGTATCGACGCGCAAGCGCGGCGGGACTTCCTGGCGCTCGGAAACGTCGGCCTTTTCGCTCTCGAAGAACCATCGTTGAATCGCTTCCACAGATGGAGCACTGGTGGAGTTTTTTGGCTGGGTCCGGAGCTCAGCGATGGCTTCGAGGACGACCGCATCGAGCAGTTTGCTCCACAATTTCCGAAAGAGCGCGCCTGATCCATAAATATCAGCGGTGTTGATCTCGCCGTTGATCACGAAGGCATAGCCCACAGCGTCGGATTTATCCGCGGGAATTTGGGTCAGCGCGGAGCGAAATGTTTCTTTGCGCTCCTGCAAATCAGGATCCTCGACCGCCGCTTTCCCCCGCGAGACTACCGGCTCCCATCCCGCCTTCAAACTCGCCGTCAAAACCCGCCAGAGCTTCACCGTGAATTTTGGCGACATCGTTCAGGAGGCCGAAAATGACTAAACCAACCGCCGCCGGTTCGGCCAAAAAACTCCCCGCGGGGGTCGGCAAAGCCACCAGGACATTGCTGCCGGAAATCCGCAGCCTCATCGAAAATGCGCGGCATAGTGCGGCCGCTTCCGCCAACCTTTCGATGGTCGCGCTCTATTGGAACATCGGTCGCGTCATTGCCACGGAAGTGCAGGAAGTCCCCAGTCGGGCATCCTACGGTTCGCAGGTCATCGCGCGTTTAGCGGAAATCCTTGCGGGTGAATACGGCAGAGGCTTCTCCGCTCCAAACCTCTGGGATATGCGACGGTTTTTTGCGGCGTTTCAAATACTCCAGACACCGTCTGGAGTATTGCCCGCCTCCCTGATTCTCCAGACGGTGTCTAGAGAATCTCTCGCTGCCATCGAAAATCGGCAGACGCTGCCTGCCGAATCGACCAGGACCGCCAGCACTGTCAAGCTAGGGACTGAACAGTCTGCCGACCGCCTCGAAATCGACTTCACCCGCCACCTCCACCTCGGCTGGTCGCACTACCGCCTGCTCCTCGCACAGAGCGACCCGCACCGCCGGCGCTTCTATTTCGCGCAAGCCGCCACGCAGCGCTGGTCCACGCGTGAGCTGACCCGCCAGATCGCCCGCGCACTGTTCGAGCGCGTCGCCCTCTCGCGCGACACGCGCAAGCTCGTCGCTGCCGAGAAGGCGATAAGCCCGCCCGAAATCGCCAGCTACCGCGACGCCTTCAAAGACCCCTATCTCCTCGATTTCCTCGGCCTCACGGGCGCGTATTCTGAAAAAGACCTCGAAGGCAGAATCATCCACAATCTGCAAAAGTTCCTTTCCGAGCTGGGCAATGACTTCGCCTTCCTCGCCAGCCAGTTTCGGATTCGGATCGATGCCGATGACTACTTCCTCGACCTCCTCTTCTATCATCGCGGCTTGCGATGCCTCGTCGCGATCGACTTAAAGATCGGCGCCTTCACTGCGGCCGATAAAGGCCAGATGGACCTTTACCTCTCGTGGCTCAAACAACACGAGTGGCGCGAAGGCGAGAACGAGCCGGTCGGCCTCATCCTCTGCACCTCGAAGAAGAAGCAGCACGTCGAGCTGCTTCTGGCGCACGGCCCCCATAAAATGCAGGTTTCGGAATACCTCACCCTGTTGCCGGACAAGCGGGTGCTGGAAGAACGGCTGCGCATTTATAGCGAGTTACTTCAGGAAGGCGACCAACTATGAAGGTCTGTTACGTTGACGAGAGCGGGAATAACGACGCGGATCCCTGCCTTGTCATGGTCGGCTTACAGGTTGATGCCGCTCGCCTGAACAAGACGGAAACAGAATTTGCCGGTATTTTCGGGAAGATCGAAGCTCTCTTTAAGGAAAACTTGCAGGAACTCAAGGGAGCGAAACTCATCTTGGGTAGAGATCGCTGGAGAAATGTTGATCCGGTCGTCCGCAAGCAAATTACTCAGCACCTTATCGATTGGGTTAGTGAGCGGAAGCACGCCCTTTTTCTCTCGGCGATTGTTCGCACCAAGCATCGCGCGCGACAAGGAAATGGACTTCCATCCTGTTGCGGAGACGTCTGGCTCAGCGCCGGACTCCACATCGCACTTCAAGTGCAAAAAGTGAACCAAACTCAGAAGTCGAACAAGGGGCACACTTTCCTCGTATTCGACGACAACAAGAAGAAGGCTGAATTATTCGCCGAACTCTTATGGAATCCGCCCGTCTGGACGGATGACTACTACGACAAAGGGAAAAAACAGGATCGTTTGGATCAAGTTATCGATACCGCCTTCACCGTTCGATCCCAACATGCCAGCCTCGTCCAAGTCGCCGACCTCTACGCCTTTATGTTTCGCCCCGGGCCGAATAGCAGATGGAGCCCTCACGCCCTTGGATTTAGACCAGCCGCTCACCTGCCACAAGAATAGATCTCGTTGGGACGCAGATGGTCAGACAGCGGCATGCTCGGTCCAAGACCTGTCTCGCCAACTGGAAGCGCAGGAGACTTGTTCTGCCCGGACAGCGCGTGGTGCCGTTTCAAGGCTCCATCAGCAGAGGCAGCGTGGCGCCCCGGATCTTCTTCGATTCTGGTAAGAGGCAAGTGGGCAAGGGAGGGTGGGGAGAGAAGCAAGACGTTGACGTACCCAGCGGCGGGTTCAGCAAGGACTTTGGGGTTCGCGAGGCGAAGCTTGGGTGCAGGGGGGCTTGCCCGGGTTTTCAAAGTCGAGGGTGGTGGTGGTCATGGGGGAATTCGGTTCAGGCGGCACGGCGTCAGCGGGGTCCGTAATCATCGAGGTATTGCTCGACGATCACCTTCAGCTCCGGGGGCCGCGGCATCCCGATCTCGACGGCACGTGCACCGTCCACCACCTGTGGCCAGTTATCCACGATCCCTTGAATGCGGGCGTCAAAGGCATCCACGATGGGTCCGAGCTTCAATCCGCACTCGGCCCCGACCTCCTGAATCACCGTCTCCGCCATCCGGGGCGTCACCCGGTGGGCAGGCAACACATAGGCACGATCCTTGCCGAGTTTTGCCTCGGGCACCTCGTGGAGGGCGATCAACGAGTCGATCACGGTGCGATAGCCCGTCATCGGATGGGGTTGATCGCGATGGACCGGAAGCAGGCACGGTTCGCCGGCGAGCGGCTCACGGAACATGCCGCTCGCCCAGCTCGATGCGGCGGCGTTCGGCTTGCCGGGGCGGATGATGACGGTCGGGAGACGTGCCGAGCGGCCGTCGAAGTGGCCTTTGCGCGAATGATCGTTGACCAGCATCTCGCAGACTGCCTTGGTCATGCCGTAGGTCGTCTGCGGCAGATGCTTGGTGCGGTCGGTCATGATCTCGCTCATGTCCATCCCGCCGAAGCACGCGACGCTGCTCGCGAAGACGACACGAGGTCTGCCCTCGGCGGCTCTGGCGGCTTCGAAAACGTTCCGACCACCGTCGAGATTCACCCGCAGCGCATCATCAAAGCGCTCCTCGCATTCACCGCTCACCATCGAGGCCAGATGAAAGATGGAGGTTCCCGCCTGACTGCCGACGACGCTGAAAACTGTGTCCCGGTCGCTGATGTCGCCGATGACGTGCTTCACTCGGGCATCAACCGCCGGTTGGCGAAAAATTGCATCGAGCAAGACGATCTCTTCGAGCTGTTCGGGAGCGCCGGACGGGCCGGTGAGTTGTCCGCGATCGACCAGTTTCTGGCACAGCCGGGATCCGAGGAAGCCCCCTCCTCCGGTAATGATGACCTTCATGCGTTGCTCAGGGATGGTGATTTGCATTCCCCATGCGTCTCATGTCGAATGCCCCCGCGAACATGAACAGGCCGCTCAAAGGACACAAGATCGGATTCGTCGGACTGGGCAACATGGGCCGGGCCAATGCGCGGCATTTGCACGAGGCGCGCGCCGAGGTGGTGGTGTGGAATCGCAGCGATGCCCCGGCGGAAGCAGCGGTGGCACTGGGCATGCGCCGCGCGGCCTCGCTGCCGGAACTGGCGTGCGAGATCGGCGATGGCGTCATTTGCATCAATCTGACGACGGCCGACGTGGTCAGGGAGGTGGTGTTTGGCGATGGCGGTCTGATCGAAGGCATGGGCCCGGGCGCCATGATCATCGACTTCGGCACGACGGGGGTGCCCGCCACGAAGGAGTTCGCCAAGCGGGTCTCATGGGTCGATGCGCCGGTCTCCGGCGGACAGGTCGGCGCCGAGGCCGGCACCCTTACCATCATGGCCGGCGGCACGAAGGAAGCATTCGAGCGGGCACTGCCGATCCTCGAAGCCGTCGGGGAACGCATCACGCATCTCGGCCTGTCCGGCTCGGGGCAGGTGGCCAAGCTGGCCAATCAACTCATCGTCGCGCAGACCATCGACGCCGTGGCGCAGGCACTGCGCCTGGTGGAGCTGGCAGGCGTCGATGCCGGATTGGCGCGGGAAGCGTTGCTGGGTGGCTTCGCCCAAAGCCGCATTCTCGAACTGCACGGCGATCGCATGGTGCGACGAGACTTCAAACCGGGCGGCAGGTCGACGCTGCAACTCAAGGATGTGCGGTTGATCTGCGAACTGGCGGAGTCAGTTGGGTTCCACTCGCCCACCCTCGACAACTGCCGGGCCCAGTGGGAGACATTCGTCCACGAACTCGGCGGTGGGGAGCTGGATCACTCGGGGTTGTTTAAGATGTATGAGCGGTGATCACGCATGCATCACCTGACCGCCGTCAATGTTGATCGTTTGGCCAGTGATGTTTCGTGCGTGATCCGAGGCCAGAAAAACAGCCATCGCCGCACATTCCGCCGGCGTCTGCCAGCGGCCGAGCGGCGCCAGCTTGCGGATCTTCTCCTCCGCCCATGCGGCGTATGTTTGGCGCTCGGATTCGGGAAGCCGCGCCTGACCGGCCTTCCATACTGATTCATTCAAGGCTGTTTTCACCATGCCGGGGGACAGGGCGTTCACCCGGATCCCATGCGGCGCGAGGTCCTTCGCCGCGCATTGCGTGAAATTGATCAGCCCCGCCTTGGCTGCGCTGTACGGCGGATCAGTCTGCGAGCCCATCTGACCGGCCACCGAAACGAGAAACAGCATCGACCCACTCCCGTGCGCGATCAGCTTGGGCGCGAAGGCGTGAGCCACGTTCACCGCGCCGATCAGATTGATCTCGAGAACGCGGACCCAGTCAGCCGGATGGAGATTCCAAAACGGAAACCCAAACTTGCCCGAGCCGGCGCCGACGGAGAAGACCACGTGATTAACAGTGCCGGCATCGGCCGCGAAGGCGCATACCTGGTCGTAGGATGTTACATCTCCCTGCGTGGTGTCCTGTCCCGATTCCTTCACGCGATCAAATCCGCGCACGCGACAGCCTTCGGCCAGAAACTCCTCAGCGATCGCCCGGCCGATTCCATGAGCCGAGCCGAACACCACCGCACTTTGGCCTTGAAGATTCAAGTTCATGACCGGCATCATGATGGAAGCGTGGCTGCGAGCAATGACTCCTTGTCGGGACCCGGGCCGCGCCGGAGCGGATCCTTTGCATCGAGGTGTATTCCAGCAGAAACGACACACGCTTCGGGGTCCGGCTGTCGCCTCCGCTGTTGCCTGCCGGGTTGACCGGGTTCGCTCCGTCGGCTTTCCCATCTTTCGGGGCGAAGCTGCCGTACTTGACGACGAATCGGCCGTGCCCGCCCTCGCAAACGTAACGTGCGCGGCGATTGCCTTGTCTCTGCGCGGGCTGCCGTTGAGAAATTATCTTCAGTCTGCCAGGCGTCGGAGTCGGATTGATCATGGCTGTGGTTCTCTTCGTTAAGCAGAGGAGGAGATCACCCACATCAAACTCGTCACGCCAGAAAGCGAAGTCGAAGGCATCGGCAGCCACAGCAAAGCGACGCTCGCTATCGCGCGCCGTGGGTCAGGCACATGCCGGCATTGGAAATGGGGGTCAGTGTGCAAAAATCGTCTTTTCTGCGAAAGGTTACGGCTGGGGTCAGGTTGAGGATTTTGGTGTTGCGACGACGGCAGTGGCGGCGATAGGACGCCAACAGCGGCGATACTGCCTCGGCGGGGAAAAAACTCCTCGCATTGAAGCAGACGAAAACACCAAGATCCTCAACCTGACCCCAATGCAGACACCAATGCAGACATTGTGAATAACTTGCCTCTCCATCGTGGACCTCCAATATTGGGTCGTTAGGCGTCGCTCGCGTCATCCACCGACGAAAGCCATGAAAGCAAAACTCACAGCCATCATTCTCGCCTTCGCCGTTTCCGCTTTCGCCGCTGACACGCCGCCGACGGAGTTCGTCACACAGGTTCTCGAACCAACCGGAGGCAAGATTTCACGCCCGAAGGATTGGTTCTATCACGAGGGTCATCATGGGCCGGTCTATGACTGGATGCTGACTCGTGAGGATACGGACAGCGGCAAGAAGCCCTACACGACCGGCGTTCGCATCCAGACGTTCACCGGCGTCAAGGAGGGCACAGGCAAGACCGCCAAGCAATTCATCCTCGACTTCCTAGCCGCCAAGAAGAAGGAAGCCGCCAAAGTCATCAAGACCTGCGAGCCCAAGGAGCAATACCTGTTCACGCGCATCTGCTTGGAGACCGAGGAGGGACCGAATCACATCCTCTATTCACTCTTTTGGGGCACCAACGACCTCGATATCGCCGTCGTCACCATCGCCGGCACCACCAAAGAACTCTGGAAGACATACGAGCCAGCATTCAACAAGATGAGCGAGTTTGAACTCATTGACATGAAGCGCTTCGAGAAATGACCGCAACGACTAACGAAAATTGGAAATGGGGGTCAGTGTGCAAAAATCGTCATTTCCAGTTTCTGGCCGGGAGGCGGCGCCGTTCATCGAGCTGCATCGATAAAGGAATTGAGCTTTTTGGGCAACCCTCTGCGATGCGTCGCAGATCAATGCGCCCCCGCGCCGCGCTTCAGGCTCGCCTACGGCGAGTCTGT
>JBPCQC010000011.1:0-33255 GCA_050998515.1 Verrucomicrobiales bacterium | reverse complement strand
GGGGCACGTCAGCAACATCTCCCGCTCAAGCAACCAGCTGGTCAAGAGCCATGACCGCAGAATCAAAGCCGCCCAGCATAAACTTCACCGCCTCGGAAAAATGCTAAAATCCTCAACCTGACCCCCGGGATGACCCCCGTGACCCCCGAGATGACCCCCGTGACCCCCGAGATGACCCCCGAGATGACCCCCGAGATGTTAATGCGAGGGCTAATTCAACGGAAACGTCCAGTAATGATTGTCGCCCTTGTTGCCATGGCCAGGCGGTCGGTCAAAGGGGTCAGAGATTGCATTTTGACATTCTGTCTGGGAGAGCGTTTTGCCATGTGATGTGTGGGAGGGGCAGGGTCACGAGGCGATTGTTCGGTATGAAGAGCACCGGCGCAAGTGGCGGGTGAGGAAAACGAGGCGGGCGGGCTGCCGGCGAAGGCGCCCGCGATACTGGGGTTGGGATCGCGACGACTCAGGCGACTGGCCAAAGGGGGGATGCGGGCAAGCGCTGCTCACCCGCTGGCTGCGTGAGAAAAGCGGAGTATTGCTTCGCTGGCTGAGCGAAAAACTTAACTGGCCGTCCCCGCCGGCCACCTGATCGGCGCTGACGATCGCTCCCGCGTCACTCGCCCGGCCGCCAAATGGCGGCGTGACCTCGCAGCGATATCAAAATGAAATCTCTGACCCGATTGCTTCCCATTGCCCTTTTTGGAACTGAACCCATCCATGCCCGAGGGCCACGTAAATCTGGGCCAAGCTCTGTTGGAACTCGGTCGCTGGGATGAGGCGGATAGCATTCTCACCAAAGCAGTGAGGCTTCGCCCCTTGGACGCTAATGCACACAACAACTTAGCCGTGGCTGCGATCCAGAAAAAGAACTGGTCGGTAGCGGAAGGGGAAGTCCGCGAAGCTCTTCGGCTCGCTCCCAATCTCCCATAGGCGTGGAATAATCTGGGTTTGATCATGGGAGAAAAGAAGGAGTTTCGTGCCGCGATCGACTGTCATCGGAAGGCGATTGCGCTGTTGCCAGATTGGGCGACCGCTCATTATTCACTTGGAAAGGCGATGGTGGCTGGCGGCGACGTGGACGAGGGATTAAAAACCATGGAAGCCGCATGTGTGATGGCGCCCACTCAGGATGAATGGAAAGCCGAATTGAAAGCGGCGCGGGCAGCTAAAGCGCGAGGTAGACGATCCTGCTCTGCACTTGATTGAAAAACTAAAACCGGCCCGCGGTGGGCGCAAAGGGTCCGCCGACGGCTGCGAAATGTTCAGGGAGGGCGCTGAGGGCGAGGTCGCCCTGTTCGGCGGATTTCGAGGTGATGCGGCCGAGAGCTGACGCCAGAGAAGGCAAGGCTCGCCGAGCGCAGGCTCGAACGACCGCAATACGGGTTTCGTTGGCAAAGACGCAAAGCAGAAAAAACTCAGTCGTCAGCGACATCAAAAAGAAGTGTCTGGCACTGCCTTCGTAATGGAGTCCGGAAAACTCCGACTCGCCGAGACGCTGTGCGAGCGCTTGCGCTGCAAAGAACGCGCCCGTGGCAACTGCGCCGGTTTCGCCGTTATCGCGGAACGCGGGGTCGCCATGCTCGCATAACACGATGCCGCTATCCTGCACGACGGCGGCGTAGCGGAGGTCGGCGTCGGCGCAGAAATCCGTCAACGCGGTGCGCAGTATGCGCGCGGCATCGGCAGAGAGATTGAGTGCGAAATCGCCCATCTGATGGCTTCTAGCCCGCGGCCGCCATTTCGCGTTGTTCGGCGGCCGGCCGGACAGGCGGAGCGCTCTGAATGCTGCTGGTCATGGTGTGGAATCGTTGCAACACCAGTTGAGATACGGCATTGAGGGTCGCAAAGACATTGACACCCTGATTCGCCACCGACTCGAAACTCGCGAAGGGCGTCGGCCCGCTGTTCAGCACATAATCGAGGTAATTGAGCGGCGCGGCATTGGGAAGGTCGCGTTTGTTGTATTGCAGGACCAACGGCAGGTTCTCGAGACTCATGCCGTTGTCCCGCAGGTTTTTTGCCAGCGTGCGGGCCGACTCGATGTTCTCATCCAGGCGATCGAGCTGGCTGTCGGCGACGAAAACGACGCCGTCGGCGCCGCGCAACACGAGCTGGCGAGTCGCGTTGTAGTAGACCTGGCCGGGAACAGTGTAGAGCATGAACTTCGTCATATAACCGTTAATCATCACGGTGTTGATGGGCACGAAGTCGAAAAAGAGCGTCCGATCGGTCGAGGTGGCGAGCGAAACCATATCGCCGCGCTGGGTGGGCCCGATGCGCGAATGGATGTAGGCCAGGTTCGTGGTTTTTCCACTTACGGGCGTGCCCGCGTAGACGATCTTGAAGGTGACCTCACGCGTTTCATGATTGACCAGGGCCATGGACAAAGTTGAGGGTTGAGAGTTGGGGGTTGAGAGCGTGGAATCGGAAGCGAGCGGTCCGCTGCCGGCCACATGCCAAAATCATGCCGCGAGCATCTTGGCGAGTTCTCGCGTTAAGAGAATAAGTTTTTCGCGCACGCCGGGTTGGAAATTGGGTTCGGCATGCAAAACCGCGAGGCAGATGGTTCCATTGGTGAAAAAACTCATGATGCTGCGGCCTGTGCGCAAGGTAAAGGTTTGCTCGCTGCCAAGGCCGAGTTCGCTGATTAGACTTGATGTCTTTTCAAACAACGCGCCTGCCTTTTCCGAGAAATGGCGGACTTCTTCCGAGTCGTCCAGCCGGCCGCTGCGGGTAACGCCTTCGGGCGTAATGATCAGGCAGCCGCGAATGCCGGGGAATTGCGATGACAAATCGACCACGTCCTGCGGCCGCAAGGATTTTTCAGTGGCAAAAATCGCACGCAGTGCAAGTTGGTTTGGATCGTCAACATAACCAAAAGTGAGGTCCTCAATCGGGGAACGAACCGCGGGGGTATCGAGGCCGGAATCATCCTGGCGGGGGGGCTCTGCGGGAGGTGCCGCTGGTTGTGGCGGCGGAAGAGTTTGTGGAGGGGCCGCCGCGGGTTGTGGCGCCTCGGCGAGCGGAGGAAGCGAGAATGCCCGCGTTGCCTCCGGAGTCACGATGGACGATCGCTTTTCCGCGGAGGGATGAATCGGAGGCACAACGGGTGGCAACACGAACGAACCGGACCGGGCGCGAGCAGGCGGGCCGAAAGATGAATGCCTGGCCCCACTGGGCGACGTTTGTTCCTTTGCCCCTTCCTGAGTGGTGTGCGCACTACCATGCGATTCAGGGCGCTGGAGCGATTCCAACGGAATCGGATCTTCATCAAACTCGGGCAAGGGCAACTCGGCTTTTTTTCGCGCGGTGAACCCCTCGCCCGGCGCATTCGTGAAGGGTGGAGTTGGTGTCAAAACTGCCGGCCCCCGGCCAGCGTCCTGAATACTTTCAAACGGAGCCGCCACCTCCCGCTGACCAACCCACGACGGCAAAAACTGCGGCGGTGTTTGAGGATCCTGCTGCGCTCGGACCATTTTCCCCTCAGGTGGTAATTCGGCAACGGGTGCCTTTGCCCCCTCCAATTCTTTTGTGTTCTCGAAAGCTTCCTGCCCAGCAGTCGATGCCGGTTTGGGCGGGATGGCGGTGCCCGGTGTAAAATCGGGCGACGCCGGCCCCGCCGGGAGTGCGGGCTTTTCGGAAATCTGCAGGAAAGGCGGAGAGGAAGGCTCGGCGGCCGGCGTGAACGGTAACGAGGACGGGCTCGCTGTTTGTTCGCGCCCCGAAAACGCAGGCGCCGTTTTAGCCGCGGGCGGTAATACCGACGGGACGGCCGCGGGCCATCGCGAAGCATCCTCCTGGGCCTTGGCGAAAAACGGCGTCTCGAACAAGTGCGCCACCGGCTGAGACGGCCGGGCCTGATCGGGAACACTACCCATCGGCAGATTGCGGAAGATTTCCGCCAGCGGAACACTCACATTCAAGTCGAGTTGAGAGCGAACAAACGCAGGTTGCAATCGAGGATCGAGACTCTCGACGATGGTGCGAAGCGGCACCACCACACGCCCCGACGAGAGTTGCTGTCGAATCGGCGCAAGCGGGAGTTGTATGCGCACCGAGGCCGGCACCTTTTCCGGGTGGAAACCCAGATGCTCCGGAGAAATATGACGGAGCAAGGCACCCAGGCCCAGGGAAATTGACTCGGCGAAAGTGGCCGAACTCGCCAATGGGGCTTCGGCGGAAGAGGCTGGCTCCGGCAGGGAAGGCGCCGGAGATGCAGTGGGCGCCGGTGTTGCCGTTGAAGTTGGAGCAGCAAATATCGGTGCCTGACTTCGAGTCGCGGCTGCAATGCTCTCGAAACCCCGGACTGCAGTCGGTGGCGGCACCGGCAACTGTTCCGGTGGCGCCTGGGGCGCCTCTCGATCCGAGTCGGCAGCCGGAATGGGATCGGGCACCGACGAAACGGCACTCACCGCTCGTTCTGAAAACGGCGATCCAAGGGTCGCAGGAAATTCCAGGTTCGATACCACAGCAAAGGGTGAGTCCGAAAGCGTCTCGGGGCGCCACGGAGACGACAACCGCGACTGAATCGGAGGTGGGAGGCTGGACGGCAATTCTTCCGCCACCGCAAACGGACTGGCGAAAACCGGTCGCGAAGTCGGCTGCGAGGGCAAAGACGCCGGCACGGTGTGGGCTATCGCTGGAAGCTGCGAGGACTGCGCGACGGGGCCACGGACGGCGGTTGATTGAGGCTGATGGGCAGGCGGTGAAAGCGGTTCCTGCTCCATGGAGCCACGCTGAAGCGCCGGCTGTTGATCTTCTCGTTTTGGCGTGATCGGCGTTGATCGAAGCTCGGACTGCGATGCCGCTGGAGCTCGGGAGCTTTTCTCTTCGTCAAGTGCCGGCGCCTGCCTGGCATTAGGGACCGGCTCAGTCGCCAGATGAAAGGGCGTCCCGCCGGAACCACCAAGGGTGGAAAACGGGGCGGAGCGACCCGCTTGGCCGACGAACTTGTCTCTCTGACGTGGCGGCGGAAGTTTTGTGCCCGCACTGGGTACATAATGAGGCTTCGCCGCGGGCGGCGCCCCAGGCTGCCAAGGACTCGCCACCGCAAAGGGAGAGGAGCCTTTATGTTCTGCGGTTTGAGCGGACTCAGAAAAAACCCGAAACCCCGCGGTGGACTCCAATGGAGGCGGGGTCATCCAGGCCATATCGACCAGGCGGCGCACTTTTTGCGGCGGCAGATTTATCACGAGGTCTGTCTCGGCAGAGAGCGGTGCCAGGAAAAGAGTCGGACAAGCATTGTGGAGGTCGCTTAGCCGTACTGACGGACGCCCGGATTCCAGACCGGCGCTCAGAATTTCCAATGGAAGCTGAATTTCCTGGCTCGGTGGCACACCACCATGACGCACTACTCCTGGTGGTACCAATGCGAGCAATTCAGCCGCCGTGAACGAAGGTTCGCCCGTCCGCGACGCGGAAAACGAGGTTCCGGGCCGAGAGGCCAGGAATGGTGAGGCCGCTCCGTCGGCGGTGTCTTGCATCTCCGGAAAGAGCGTCGGAGGGCTGGGCGCCTCGGCAACCAGCGAAAACGGGGAAGTTGGCCTTCCAGTTCGCGGGGTTGTCGCGCCTGGTGGGCTCGTGAAAAGTCCGGCCGTTTCCAGGCGAGCGCTCCGTTCCTCTTTTTTGAATAAGCTGCGAAATGAAAATGCCATGTTCTCAGTTGGCGGGAAATTTATCGGGAGAATCGGAGCTGACCACAAGCCTGCAAATCGAAAGGTTCTTATTTCTGATAGTTAAGCATGGCAAATTATCAGATTTTAGTGTCCATTTATGCGAGATGGGAAAATTTGGAAAGCAAATTCTCAGATTTTTGAGTAGTGCCGTCGGTTTTGGGCAAATCCGAAACACCACACAGCGTGTGGCGGGGCTCAACAAACTCACTGCCAACCTCGCGTGGGCGGTAAAACTAACCGCCAACCTCGCGGCGGTAGTTGAACGCGATGGCAGTCTGTGACTCTAATAAACGTCTTGCCGACGGGTCAGAAATGACCGCTTTTCATTTCTCATGAAACCATACCTTCTCTCGGGACTAATCCTTGCTCTCTCGGTCCTTCCCTCATGTAACCTTTTTTTTCCGAAGCCTGATCGGAAGCCGTATGATCGAATTGGAGTGGTGCCGCAGGATTTTCTTTTCAACCGCCATCACCCGCTCAACGACTGGCTGGACACACCAGTGTACGTGCAGATGATAGATGTGCCGTTGACGGAGACGCTTAATCATCCGGCGCTACGCCCATTGAATTATCGGTGGCTGGTCCTGCCGCTGGAAAATCCCCGGGTGACGATTTACCGGGTGGCAATTACCCGGCGCCAGTTGCTCTGGAGTCTGGCGCAGGATTACAAGTTGTCGATGCTCCCGATCATGCGACCAGGTGGATATTCCTACGTTGAGATTCGGGCCCGCCAGTCGTAGGCTCATCCGGCATGGGTAAGGCCTCCCAGCCTGCGGCAGGAAAAACTCCCCCGCGGCGCTCGCGGTGGCGCCGCTGGCTCATCACGCTCGGCGCCTGCGCCTTGCTGTTCACATTCGCCTTGGTTATTGTCGCGGCGCTTTTGTGGCAGCGCCGCACCCAGGCGCTCAATCATGTGCTCGCCACCACTCTTTCGCCATGGCGTGTCGAAGCCGGTGCCGTGGATGTCGATTTTCGGGGCGGGACGGTCGAGCTGCGGGATCTCCGATTCCGGGAATCGCCGCAAGACAAAGCATGGGCGCAGGCCCGGCGCCTGCGCATGGCCGCCACGTGGCCCGGCCTGAGAGAGCGTCGAATCGACAGCGTGGAATTGGAAGGCCTTCGCCTGCACGTCACCGAAAACGTCATCACCCAGTTGGAAAAGTGGACCTCGACACCAGACGGCGATGCTGCAGGCCAGCGACCCGGACAGATCGGGCAAGCAACTCTGCGCGATGCCAGGATTACCATCGATTTGCCTAATCTTCCCGCCATCGACACCGCTTTCGATTATTCTGGCCACGGTCTGAATTTCGAAACGCTGAACTTCAGCCGACAGCACTTCGGCCTTAAACATTTTGAGGCCACCGCAAAGGACGGCGGGGCTTTGGAAATGGAAGCGGGAACCTTTGATTTTTCCCTTGCCGGTACTGACCAACGTCTTGTCGTCCACGAGGTGACTGCTCCCAAACTAAACGCTCACATCACTCCGGGATTAATGGCCGCCATAGCCGCGCCGCCCGACAAACCCGATCAGACGCCCAATCAAAACGATGCTGGGGCTATCCTGCGATCCCTGATTGTGGAAAAGCTCGAGATCGGCGCGCTTAAATTCCGTTTCTCGGGCTACGTCGACCTTCCTGAAATCAGTTTTCGCGGGCAATGGAGCGGCGGGTCTGCCGAATGGAATGGGGAACTCGCCGCGGGTTTGCAACATGCGCGGGTCAGCGAACTTCTCGTCATCGACCCGGCGCAGCCGGCTATCCCGCTGCTTTCGATCCCCTCACTCGAAGCAGGCTTCACTGCGTCGCCGCAAACTGGAGTTACCATCGAAAATGCCAGTATCGAACACGCATCTCTGCTCGTTCGCCCCGTTGTTCTTGATTGGTTGGCGCGTGCAAAGCCCGCGCCAGCATCGCCCGGAACCAACCCCCCGGTCACAGCAAATCCTCAAGTTTACGTCAAAAACCTGGTCCTGACCGATGCCGCGATTTCCATTTTAAGTCTCACCAACTCCCCCCACCTGCCCCTGGCGCTTCCCGACGCACAATGGAAGGTCGACGCTGCGGTGAAAGAGCTGAAAATTCATCCCGGGGGCAAAATCGAGTCGGCCGACATGCAGCGTTTGGTGTTGCGCGAGGCCCAGGCGGCGTTCGACCCCGGGGACCCGCTCGTTCAATTTCCCACCGCCGAGATCGAAATCGTTCCGGATGATTTTTTCGCGCGCCGGGAACTGAAACTGCTGCGCTGGCTCGAACCCGAAGTCCATTTATCACCTTCCCAGTTTGCTGCATTTCAAAAGCGCGTCTTGCCGGTGACAGCCAATGCCAACACTTCGCGAGCCAATTCGATCGGCCCAGACCGGGCTGAAACCTCGGAACCAGCCGCCTGTCCCCAAGGGCCAGCCGGGACTAAATCTTTCTGGCATGGTCTCCGCGCCAGGAACCTCGAAGTTGTCCACGGACGTCTCAAGCTGGCTGAGTTCGGCCGCAGTTTTCCTAACATTGATACTAAGGTCGGGATTCAAACCGACGGGTCGTCGGGTCATTACCACGTGGAGCTCTCCGACCTGCAAGCAGCCGCCCCGGCGATACCGGACCTGCCGTTTGGACGCCTGCCCTCGGTTGTCGGAGAAGTGGATCCGCTTCGGGTATGGGAGCGCCAATTGGAGTCGGTGACGATCGAGGGTGGCAGCATCGACATCGGTGAGGCGATGCGGTCCCTAAAATCCGCTGAACCGGCCGATGGGACCGCGGAAGAAAATCGGGAGGCGCCCGCGTCGCCAGCCGGCCAGCCATGGCAAATTGGGCAAGCTTCGGTGGCCGAAACCGGCGTCACCGTGTCAAACATCGTTCCGTTGCTTGATCCTGTAACTTTTCAACTTTCGTTTTCTGCCACCCAGCTTCCCCTTTCGCGGGCCGGATTGCTTCTCCAAAACGATCCTCAGCGCATAGAATTGACCGGAATCCGTCTCAATTCGTCATCGCCGACCGGTCCGCTGCCTGTGGCCAGCTTCGAGACGGTTTTTGTTGGGTTTTCCATGGCCGGCCTCCTCGAACAGCGAATCGATCACATAGAGCTGATAAGTCCTGTGGTTTACGTGGGCGAACAGCTCTTTTGGTATGTTGATTATTTTCGAAAAACGACCGGTGGTGAAAAACGTCCCCCACAAACAGCGCCAGCCAGCGGCGCCGATGAACCTGGCTGGTCGGTCTCACGCATCGATGCCCACTTTGGCCGGATGGTGCTCGCCTTGAAAGGGGACGTGCTGGACGCGATGCCCCCGCTCCCATTTTCCTGCTCGACGCAACTCGACGAAGGCCGCGCCGAATTGGTGCTCGAGATTCCACGCGGGACTTACCGGCCATCGACCCGCGTTCCGATCGAGCTCGATGTCGAGGAGGGATCGGCGGTTTTCAACCTTCCGCTCAAACAGGAAAGCAACAATCTCGTGCAGATGTTTCGGGTAAGTGAGCTTCGTTACGGCCGCGGCAAACCCTTTCGCGCACAGAATGCTTACGCCTCGGTGACTTACGATAAAAGCGGCGTCTACGCGAAGTTCGGCGGCAAACTCTACGGCGGTTATGCCAGCGGAGCGTTCAATCTCTACCTCGATGACAACCTGTCATGGGATGGATGGCTTTTCGGGGAAAAGATACAAACCAAGCCGCTGACCGACATCATGACCCCGGAATACTTTCGCATGAGCGGAGCTTGCGGCTTCAAATTGCTTGCCTATGGAGACATGGAATCGCTGTATACGGCCACGGGAACCATTTCGACCGTAACCGCGGGGGAAATGACCATTACAGGTCTGGATTCATTGAAAAAACAGCTGCCTTCGGACTGGTCGGCTTTGCAGCGCAGTCTCACCGAAAATGGGATCGACACCTTGCAAAATTTTCCCTATGAAACGTGCCGCGGCGACTTCCAGATATTTGGTCGTGAAGCGAACCTCAAACTTGATGTCAAAGGTCCTGCCGGCACGCGATTCTTTGATCTGCGCGTGCACAACCACAGCGTCCCAGCCCCTCGCCTTTCGAAAAATGAGTGATGGTCCGACAGCGAAGGCAAAGGGGCACGGGCGTCCCGCCCGTGGCGATGAACTTCGACCACCATTCTTGCCACGGGCGAGACGCTCGTGTTCCTTTCCCCAGGCCGCCCGCGTTACCCGGCTCGTGATGGTCATCGCCTCCGCCGCCGTGCCCTCCTGCAACTTGCCCGATGTCAACCTCGCGACCCGGGATCCGCTGAAGGTGGACATCAATGTTCGACTCGATGTTTACCAGTACAGCAAGGCTCAGCCGGAAGCGGCCAGCGACACCCCAAAGACTGTCGAAAGCGTGTCCGAACGCCGCCGCAACCGGATCGCGGAGCTGCAAACTCTGAAAAACAACCGGCTGATCGGCGAAAACCATCGAGGCCTGCTCTCGATCCAGGATTTGCCTGCCGGCACCGACGGGGACTATGTCAAAAAAGTCATCGAAGCCGAGAACCAGGACCGCGTTTTTCTCATGGTGGATCGCGCCAGGAGGGAGAACCTGCAAATGCACGAGGTTCAGGAACGTGAATGGAAACTCAACGTCGAGCGATCATACGCTGGCGAGTGGATGGAAGTTACTGGCGACCGCAGTGGCCTCTACAAATGGGTCAAGAAGCCGAAAAAATAGCCTCGCGCCGCGCTGCGGCAGTCTTTCCCGTTTCCTGGCAGTTGGCCTCAACCGTGCTACCATGAGCGGTGACTGACGAAGAGCGCGAGCTGACCAAGCGTTGGGTGGAAACCTGGAAGCGGGCCGGTCCGCTTTTGCAGGCGATTCGCGACGAGGAAATTCGCGCCGCGAAAACAGCCGATGCATTCACGGCCTTTGCAAGTCTGTCAGAACATTGGATTCGCACCAATCCCCCGCTGCCTTCTTCAGGTTTGGTGGAACAACAACGGTGGTTTCGCAAACTCACCGGCCAATGACAAATCTGGCGGCATTGGCGGCCGACTTGCAGCAATTTTGCGAACAGCATCGATGGAAGTTTTGCTTCATCGGTGGACTGGCTCTTCAGCATTGGGGCGAACCTCGTTTCACCAAGGATGTCGACATGACTCTGCTTACGGGTTTCGGAAACGAGGAGAAGTTCGTTGATCTCCTGCTGGCGCGATTTGAAGGGCGCGTGGCAAACCCAAAGGAATTCGCGTTGCGAAACCGCGTCCTCCTTCTCAAGAGCACCGACGGCATCGGCATTGATATTGCGATGGGAGCGTTGCCCTTTGAAGAAAGTGCCGTGCGCCGGGCTAGCGACATCGAATTGATGCCTGCCCTCATTCTGCGGTTGTGTTCGCCGGAGGACCTGATCGTCATGAAAACTTTTGCCAACCGCGACCAAGACTGGATCGATGTGCGCGGCATTCTCGTCCGCCAGGGCGCTAATCTGGATTGGAAGTATGTCTTCGCGGAACTGGCTCCCTTGGCAGAGCTTAAGGAAATGCCCGAACTGGTCGATCGACTCGAAAAGCTTCGGCAGACCCTTCCTTAAGACCGCCTTTGAGCGCGCCGGGCTTGATCCGATGGTGCATGGGGAACGCCGACCGTTCGATGCTCTTTGGGCATGCCGCCCCTTGCTTCTCGGCGAACCTCTCACTCAAAAAACGGAAAAAGCCTTTTCAGTTCTGCCTTGTCGGGTTGTGACCCGTATTCGCAGAGTTCAAAGGCTTCTGCGTGTTTGATTTTTTCGGCCTGGGCGGCGGGATACCATTCGGCGATTTGGGAACGGAAGCGGGTGGCGATGGATTGGTTGCGCCTGGCAAATCCCTCCCGGACTTCGCGATGGCGGGCCTTTTGTTTTTCCGGATCGGCCGGCATGAGATCGGCCGATCCATTCGCGCCACCCTCGTAAAACTGAGAGACCATGATCCCAAGGCCATCGAGTTTTTTGTCCATCACTGAATCTATGCCCACCACGACATCCGGCTTGAACGGGTTCGGTTTTTGGAAGCGGTCTGGGAAATAGAAGAAAGCCGGGTTTTTGGTTAGATGAGGCACGTCCGGGCAAAACTGCGGCACCGTTACCATGTAGGCGGCGTCCTGCACGAGCACGCCGGTGTAGCGGTGGTCGGGATGATAGTCGTTCGTGCGATGGCTGATGACGATGTCGGCTTTCCATTCGCGGATTAGACGAGTGATCATGCGACGGTTTTCAAGGGTGGGCATAACTTCCCCGTCGTGGATGTCGAGGATTTCGCCGCGAATACCAAGAAGCTTGTGTGCGGCATCGACTTCTGCCTTGCGGCGGCGGAAAAGCGGGCCGCCCGCCTCGCGCCAGTGGCCGATGTCGCCATTGGAAACCGAGACGAACAGAACATGATGTCCCCTGGCAGCCCAAAGGGCCGCCGTGCCGGCCGCTTGAATTTCGCAATCGTCCGGATGCCCGCCAAAGCAGATGATGCGCAGCTTTCCGTCGTCAGGTGGGGGAGTGATGCCGGCTTGGGTGAGGTTGAGCGCAAGCGCAGCCGCCAAAAAAATCCGGCTGCGCTTGATGTTTTCCAACAATCGTGAGTGTCTCATGTGGGAAGGTTGTTATACCAAGTGCCGGATGGCTGCGCAATTGGGAATTGCCCAGCGTTCCGTAACTGCGAGAAAAGTGTCCCTGCGCACAACGTGGCAGCGACAAGAATGTCGCTGTTACGAGCGCGTAAGTCGCTCAGCGACAGGAGTGTCGCTGCCACGTTGGACGAATTGAGCGGCGGGAGTAAACTGCGCGTTCATGGTTCCAGTGGCGACGGCTGAAATCCCCCGCGGCCTCACCTCACGCACGCCCTTTGAGTTGCTCGCGTGGGCGGGAGGCGCACGCCCGTTTGCCCAAAAACTGGCAACCCTCGACGGGGCTGTTTTCGAGCACATCGCGCCCGCAGCACAAGGCTTCGTGGCGGCGCTGGCGGCTCGAGAGCACCGGGGCCGGACCTGGGTTCTTGTTCCCGATCTGCGGACCCAGGAGAATCTCTTCAACGACCTCGTGACCTGGCATGGCGCGCCCACATTTTTTCCGCAAATGGAAAAGCCGGCATTCGAAGAAATGTTGCCGGATCCGGAATTGATTTCCGAACGCCTGGCCATTCTGCATGAATGGCGGGAATCCGCCGGAGCCAGCGGGCACCCGGAGGTGACGCCCGTTATCGTGGTGGTGGGCGCCAGTCTGGATGAGGATGTTCCGCGTCCCCAGTCTCTCGCAGAACGCGAATTGCGGCTTGCCGTTGGCAGCGAAATGCGGCTCGAAGAGTTTGCGGCGCAAGTCGAGAAGTCCGGTTACGAGCGTGTTTCAGTGGTCAACGAACGCGGGCAGTTCGCTGTCCGCGGCGGAATTGTCGACGTCTTTTCCTGGCAATCGTCGGCGCCAGTGCGCATCGAGTTCTTTGACCTCACCATCGATTCATTGCGCAACTTCGATGTAAACAGCCAGACCAGTGTTGGCCTGGTGAACGAAACCGTCATTTTGATGGATCGCGGCGGCCCGCAGGCCGACTTCGGCCCCCTTCGCGACTACATCGCTACGGATGATCTCGTCATTGCCATCGACCTGCCGGACAACCGTGACGCGCAGGTGCACATTATCGAAGGCACCCGCGGTGAGTTCGCTGCGGCAGTAGCGTCGGAAAACGAGCCGGGCTATGTCGAAACAGAGCATCCCGACACCGCCTGTCATGAGCATCCGCTAGGCAGCTTTGGGACCGGCGATTTCATCTTGCAGGAAGCCCGCCGCAATGCGTTGCGCGAGCAACTTGCCCAATGGCGCCAAGCCGGCTGGCGAGTCGCCATGTTTTTTAACAACGAGGGGGAAATTGAGCGGTTCCGTGAGATTTTTCCCGAAACCGCCGGCCTCGAATGCCTTTTCGGTCAGCTCAATCACGGGTTCACCGTTCCGGCCGCGAGGCTGGTCATCCTGTCCGACGCGGAACTTTTTGGCCGTTACCAGCATGCTCGAGCCCGCCGCCTTTTCAACCGCGAAAAACGCGAGTTCGGCCGCCGCAGCGCCCTTGACTCAAAAGAACTTGAAGCCGGCGACATCGTCGTCCACCACGATTACGGGATCGCTCGCTATCAGGGGCTTGCCCGTGCAAACGGAGAGACGGGAGATGATGTTCTCGTGCTCGAGTTTGCGGCCCGCGCACGGTTGTACGTTGGACTCGATCAGGCGCATCTCGTCTCGCGTTATGTCGGGCCGCGCAAAAAGCTCCCTGAGCTGAGCAAACTGGGAGACGAGAGATGGTCGAAGACTCGGAAGCAGGCAGCGCGGTCTATTTTCGACTACGCGGCCCGGTTGCTCACTGTGCAAGCAGAGCGCGAAACGCGCCCAGGCCTCGCGCATCCTGCCGACAACAAATGGCAGTGGGAATTCGAGAATGCTTTCATCTATCGGGAAACTCCCGACCAACTGCGCGCCATTCGCGAGAGCAAGGCTGATATGGAAGCTGAGCGCCCGATGGACCGGCTCATTTGCGGCGACGTCGGCTTTGGCAAGACCGAAGTGGCGATTCGTGCCGCCTTTAAGAGCGTCATGGGAGGGCGGCAGGTCGCACTTCTGGCACCGACAACAGTGCTCGCCGAGCAGCATTGGCGGACCCTGCGCGAGCGAATGAGCGATTACCCCATTCGCGTCGATCTGCTCTCCCGATGGCGGACTGCGAAGGAGCAAAATGAAACCCTGCGCGGCCTTGCCGACGGCTCGGTGGACATCGTCGTCGGCACCCACCGCCTGCTGTCCAAAGACGTCTGCTACCGCGAACTCGGACTCGTCGTCGTCGATGAAGAGCAACGTTTCGGCGTCCAGCACAAGGAAAAGTTTAAAGAGCTTTTCCACCTCGTCGACGTTCTGACACTAAGCGCGACCCCGATTCCGCGAACATTATACCTGGCGCTGATGGGGGCGCGCGACATGAGCACGATAGAAACGGCCCCGCCGAATCGCGTGCCGGTCCGCACCCATATTTGCGCTTATGACGAACGGGTGATGCGCGACGCCATTCAGCGCGAAATCGAGAGACGAGGACAGGTGTTTTTCCTGCACAACCGCGTGGCCGACATCGGGCACATGGCGTCGAAACTTCGAGAGCTCTGTCCGGGTGTTCGGATGGATGTCGGTCACGGCCAGATGGACGAACACGAACTCGAAGAGGCAATGAAGCGCTTCGTCGAAGGAAAGAGTGACGTTTTCGTATGCACCACGATCATCGAGTCCGGCATCGACATCCCCAATGCGAATACGATCATCATCAATCGCGCCGACCGCTTCGGCCTGGCCGACCTTTACCAGCTTCGGGGCCGCGTGGGCCGTGCCGGCCACCAGGCCTACGCCTACCTCATGCTCCCTCGCGACATGCTCACGACCGGCGATGCCCGCAAGCGCGTGAACGCCATCAAGCAGTACTCGACGCTCGGCGCGGGACTCAAGATCGCCATGCGCGATCTCGAAATCCGGGGCGCTGGTAATCTGTTAGGGGTCCAGCAGAGCGGTCACATCGTGAACATTGGATTCGATCTCTATTGCCAGCTCCTCAAGCACTCTGTGGCCCGCCTGAAAGGCATTTCTGCCGGTTTGCGCGTTGAAGTGGCCTTTCGGCAGGATTTTCTGGTAACCAGCCAGTCCGAATGGGCCTCGGCACAAGCCCAGAACGCGGGGTCAAAATCTCCCGCTTTCATTCCCACGGACTACATGAACGACCCGAAGCTTCGCATCGCGGCCCACAAGGAAATCGCCGAACTGGCGAATATGAAGGAACTCAAGGGGCTTTTGCGAGCGTGGAGGGATCGTTTTGGTTCGCCGCCACTGGCGGTGAAGAACCTGCTTGGGATTGCGGAATTGAAGCTGGCCGCCGCCGTTGCGGGCATCACCGCCGTGGAAATCCGCGATAACAAGCTGATGCTGACCCGGAACGGCGATTTCATACTCATTGCTGGAAAATTCCCGCGCTTGCCGCAAGGTTCCGGCGAACAGAAGCTCCGCGAAGCCACCAGCCTTGTGAAACAACTTTGATCCATGAAGCTCATCCGTCTCACTTCCTTGTTTATTCTGGCGGCCATTTATGCGGTGATGGTTGGGCGCATAAACGCTCAAGGCCGAAGCGGTGAATCCGACAATGGCATAGCCGCGATCGTGAACGGCAAGGTCATTACGAAAAACGAGGTCGCAGAAGCAACCAAGTATCAACTCATGGTGATGAGACAGGCGGTAAACGACCCAGCCGCGCGGGCCCGGATTGAACGGGAAGCCCGGGACAGAGCGTTGCAGGATCTTGTGGATCGCGAAGTGATCATTTCCGAATTCGAGAGATCGGGCGCGAAAATCAAGCCGCAATACATCGACGAGGACATCCAACGAATCATCCGCGAGAACTTCAAGGGCCAGCGCGACTCGTTCATGATCGAGCTGAAACGTCAGGGACTGAGCTGGCCGCGCTTCAAGGACCTCCACGAGAAAAAACTTATCGTCGGCGCCATGCGCTCGCACGCCACGCAGAATGTCAGCTTCCCCAGGCCCGATCAAAAGAGGGAGTTCTTTCAGAAAAACGAGGAACTCTTTCGCGAAGAAGGCGCCGTTTTTCTGCGCACCATCGCCATCCCCGCAGTCACCGGTGAATCCGGATTGCCGATCGAGCAGCAACGAGAGAAACAACAAAAGCTCATTATCGAAATCCGACGGCGCCTCTTGAACGGCGCTGACTTTGCCTCCGAAGCGAAAACCTATTCACAAGACAGCAAGGCATCCGCCGGCGGGGATTGGGGCCTGGTTACCCGCTCGACGCTAGCCAAACGGTTGGCTGACGTCGCCTTTTCGATTCCAGTCAAAACAATCAGCCAGGTCTTCGAATTTCATAATCACTTCTATCTTATAACAGTTGATGAACGGCGGGTGGGCAAGCTCAAGCCGCCGGCCGAAATCGAGCAGCTTCTGGATCGGCTGGTTCAGGTCGAGGAGAAAAAGCGCGTCAGCGAAGAATGGCTCAACCGTTTGCGCCGCAAGGCCGTGATCCGTTACCCCGATCCGGCGTACCGCCCGCAATCGGAGCAAAGCACTCCGAACAAGGCGCCGCTCGCCGCCGGGCGCCATCCAGCCGGACCGTAGCGTGGAACAGCCGAGTGGCGCCGCAACCCCCGAAACCCTGGGCGTCATAGGCCTGACGCTCGGCGACCCGGCCGGCATCGGTCCTGAAATAATCGCCGCCGCCCAGGTTTCCGCACGACTCGATGCACGTTTTGACTATCGGATTATCGGAGCAGTTCCGCCGGGCACGGTGCCTGGGCGCCCCACTCCCGCAAGCGCTCGTGCCGCGTGGGATGCGCTGAAAGACGCGGCGGGACTTCTCAATTCAGGCGAAATAGCCGCCGTGGTGACCGGCCCGGTTTCCAAACATGCTCTGGCCGAAATCGGATTCCCCCACCCCGGGCAAACCGAGTTTTTTGCGAAAGCGTTAGGCGCCAACGATTACGCCATGCTGCTTACCGGACGCCGGCTCACCGTCGCGCTGGTGACATGGCATATTCCCCTGGCGGAAGTATCCCGTCAGCTTCGCCTCTCGGAAGTCGTCCGCGTCGGCCGGCTTCTGTATAGTTTTCTGCGGACGCGCGGAATTGAAGTCCCAAGGATCGCCGTCCCTGGTCTCAATCCCCATGCCGGCGAAAACGGGTTGCTCGGCCGGGAGGAGATTGAAACGGTGGCGCCGTCGGTCGCTGCCCTGCAGCAGGAGTTCGGTCGGGCATTTACCGGTCCAATTGCCGCGGATACATTATTTCATCGAACCGTTTCCGGAGAGTTCGATGCCGTTCTCTGTCTCTACCACGACCAGGGCCTTATTCCGCTCAAGCTGCTGGATTTTGATAATGCCGTAAATGTGACCCTGGGACTGCCAGTCGTGCGCACCAGTCCAGATCACGGCACGGCATTCGATATCGCCGGGCGAGGCCGAGCCAGTCCCGAAAGTTTCATCTCGGCGACAAATCTGGCCGCGGAACTCACCGTCGCGCGGCTCGCACAGGCGCACGAGTGACCGCCTTTACCATTCTTCTGGTTCAAAGGTGAGAACCTGAGGCCGGGAGAAGAGATTCTGGCCGCCCCAACCTTTAACCGTCCGCTTTCCCTTTCTTAAAAAGGTGCCACTATCCCCGCTTTCTTTCGGATGAGTTCTGTGACCCGCAAAGCCTTTCCGTTCGACGAGTTCGAGCCGCGGTGGCAACACCAGTGGGACGAGAAAAAGTCCTTTCGCGCAGCCAATCCGGGTGATTCGGACTTCGATGCGGCGAAGCCGAAGTTCTACGCGCTCGATATGTTTCCTTATCCGAGTGGTGATGGGCTGCACGTTGGTCACCCGGAAGGCTACACCGCAACGGATATCGTCAGCCGTTACAGGCGAAAGAAAGGCTTTAACGTTCTTCATCCGATGGGTTGGGATGCCTTCGGTTTGCCGGCCGAGCAATACGCCATCAAGACCGGTCAGCACCCGCGCACGACCACGGAACGCAATGTTTCACGCTTCCGGGCGCAATTGAAACGGATAGGGTTCGCCTATGATTGGGAGCGCGAAGTCAACACCACCGACCCGCGATACTTTAAATGGACGCAGTGGATTTTTCTGCAGATGTATAATTCGTGGTTCAATTCGGCCACGAACAAAGCGGAACCGATCGAGACCTGTCCAAGCGAAGAGAAAGACGCCGTTCGCCTCGCTTACGTAGCCGAAGTCCCGGTCAATTGGTGCGCCGGGCTGGGGACCGTCCTGGCCAACGAAGAAGTTGTTGATGGGAAAAGCGAAGTCGGTGGATTTCCGGTCGAACGGCGTCCGATGAAGCAATGGATGCTGCGCATTACCGCTTATGCCGAACGCCTCATCGGTGAGTTGGACGGCCTCGACTGGTCTGAGAGCATCAAGTTTCGACAGCGCGACTGGATCGGCCGCAGCGAAGGCGCAGACGTCGACTTCAAAATCCGAAATCCGAAGCCCGAAACTGAACCCCGGATCAGCGTCTTCACGACCAGACCGGACACACTCTATGGCGCTACTTACATGGTGCTCGCTCCGGAGCATCCGCTGGTGGATAAAATCACGACGCCCGAGCAGCACCCTTCGGTCGAGGCTTACCGTCGAGAGGTCGCCTCAAAATCAGATCTCGAGCGCACTGCGCTGGCCAAAATCAAGACCGGCGTGCCAACCGGCGCCTATGCCGTGAATCCCGTCAACGACGAGGAAATTCCCATTTGGATCGCAGATTACGTCCTGCTGGGCTACGGCACCGGTGCCATCATGGCGGTGCCGGCTCATGATGAACGCGATTACGAATTCGCCAGGCAATTCGGCCTGCCAATACGGCAGGTCGTAGCGCCGCTGGCTGAGTCTGGCAGCGGCACATCACCAGCAGAAAGGGGCACGGCCGTCCCGCCCGTGGCATCACCATCCGAAGCATCGTCACCAGCCCAAAGGGGCACGGGCGTCCCGCCCGTGGCGTCAACACCAGCATCCTCAAACCCTTTCTTTGATCCAAAGGTAAGCGTGCAAGCTCACCGCCGAAACCTCCCCCACTGGCAGCAAGACAGCCGCTACTACTTCATCACCTGGCGTCTGGCTGACAGTCTCCCTAAGGAAAAACTTGAACAATGGATGGAAGAAAAGCGGCAATGGCTGGCTGACCATCCAAGCCAACTCTCCACCGAAGAGGAACAAGAGTATGATCACAAATTCGCTGGTGCCATTGATGGATGGTTGGACCAGGGATTGGGACAGTGCCTGTTAAAGAAGCCTGATCTCGCCAGGATCGTGGCCGATGCATTGACTCACTTCGATGAGCAGCGCTACACCCTTCAGGCGTTCGCGGTGATGCCCAATCACGTGCACGTGCTAGTGCGGTTGTTCGAAGGTGAAGAACTGCCAAAGATTGTCCATAGTTGGAAGAGCTTCACAGCGCATCAGATAAATCGCCTGCAAGGAACGTCGGGCGTCATTTGGCAGGAGGAATATTTCGATCGAGTGGTCCGAAGTGAAAGGCATTTGGCCAGGTTATTGGATTATGTTGCGGAGAACCCGCAGAAGGCGGGACTTTCCCACCAGGCGGTCCCTGTATTAGTCGCCACGGGCGAGACGCCCGTGCCCCTTTCTGCTGCGTTCATCGAAGAAGGCATCGCCATCAACTCGCCATTGATCGACGGACTTCCTACGCCCGAAGCAAAACAAAAAATCACCGCCTGGCTTGAAGAGCATGGCCTCGGTAAAAAAGCCGTCCACTACAAGCTGCGAGACTGGCTGTTTGCGCGGCAGCGATATTGGGGTGAGCCATTTCCCATCGTTTGGGAGAACGCACAGCATCGCGCCTTGCCGGAAAGCGAATTGCCAGTGGTTCCGCCGGAGCTCGCTGACTTCAAACCGACGGGGACGCCGGAGCCCCCACTGGCGAAAGCCACGGACTGGGTGCGTTATTCAGAAACCGCGACGCGCGAACTCAACACGATGCCGCAATGGGCCGGGTCATGCTGGTATTATCTGCGCTTCTGCGATCCGCATAATGACCAGTGCTTTGTGGACGAAGAGGCCGAACGCTATTGGATGGCCGGCCATCAAAACCCGCACTCCGCACTCCGAGCTCAGCAACCGCATGGCGGCGTCGACCTCTATGTCGGCGGCACCGAGCACGCGGTGCTCCATCTCCTTTACTCGCGGTTCTGGCACAAAGTGCTCTTTGATCTCGGCCATGTGTCGACCCGCGAACCTTTTCAGAGGTTGGTTAATCAAGGTCTCATTCTTGGCGAGGATGGCCAAAAGATGTCCAAATCCCGCGGCAACGTCATCAATCCGGATGCCGTAATTGATGAATACGGCGCCGACTCACTGCGGCTGTTCGAAATGTTCATGGGGCCACTTGAAGCCGTAAAACCCTGGAGCACGAAAGGGGTGGAAGGGGTTTACCGTTTTCTGGCGCGGGTTTGGCGCCTCGCGATGCAGGAAAATCAGGAAGGCGAATGGGTGCTCTCGGACAAAGTGCGCGCCGTTGAACCGACCAAACAACAGCTCAAGGTGCTGCACGCGACAATAAAAAAAGTCGCTGAAGATTGTGAAGAGTTGAGCTTCAACACCGCGATCGCGCAAATGATGGTGTGTTGCAATGAACTGACCGGGGCCAATCCCCTCTCGCTTGATTTGCTAATCACCTTTCTGCATCTACTCAACCCGTATGCGCCACACCTCAGTGAGGAACTTTATCTGCGTCTGCGAACCCGGTTTGCCGCGCTGCCCACCGGATTGTTGAGCGATCTGGCCTGGCCTGAGCACAATGAGGCGTTCCTCATCGAAAGTGAAGTCGAAATAGTGATTCAGGTCAATGGCAAGCTGCGGGATCGGGCGGTCATCGCCGCCGATGCCGGCCATCAGGAGCATGAAGAGGCCGCATTGGCGAGCGCCAAAGTCCAGGAGCACATCCGCGGAAAAACCATCCGCAAATTGATCGTCGTTCCCAAGAAGCTCGTCAATGTGGTGGCGAATTGAGGGGCGCGAAGGCGTTTTGGTGGCATCGGCCGCTGGCCGATGTGTCTGAGGGGCCGCTGGCCCCCTTCCCATCCAGTGGCGGGCCGCCGCTGATATTCACGGGCGAGCCGCCCGTGCCACCCGAGTCCCTGCGATTCTTCTACTTCGGCAGCGCGGCCACTGCCTGATCGGCCGTCGCGGTTACTTTTTCCTCCATTTTCTGCGCCGGCGGTGGCGGTCCCTTTGGCCGAACCTTCCAAAAGCTGCCCTGGTAGTTCATCCAATCCTTGAGGATGGCGTTGCCGTGGGCGCTGTCCGTCGCTTCCACATGCTCGTAGATCAGTTCCTTGAGCAACGGCACATCGGCGTCGTCGAGCCGCCCGAGGTCGATCATTTCCGGGTTGATCAGCTTTGGGAAATGCCCCTCGAGGTCGAGCACGTAGGCAACGCCACCGCTCATGCCGGCGCCGAAATTTTTGCCGGTCGGCCCGAGAATGACGACCAGACCGTTGGTCATATACTCGCAGCAATGGTCGCCGACGCCCTCGACGACGACAGTGCAACCCGAGTTGCGTACCGCAAAACGTTCGCCGGCACGACCCGCCGCGAACAGATGCCCTCCCGTAGCGCCATAGAGGCAAGTATTTCCCAAAATCGAGTTCTCGGAAGCCTTGAATTTCGCTGTTTCGCTCGGGCGGATCGCGATGCGGCCGGCAGTCATGCTTTTGCCGACATAGTCATTCGCCTCTCCGATCAGGCTGATGGCGATCCCGCCGCAAAGAAACGCGCCAAAGCTTTGGCCGGCGCTGCCATGGAAGTTCAACTTGATGGTACCTTCGGGCAACCCGGTGTCGCCGTGATGCAGCGCCACCTCACCGGCCAGCTTGCTCGCCAAATTCCGGTTGGTGTTCTTGATGTCGTAGTCCAGCGTGACAGGAATCTTGTCGGTGATGGCATCCTTCGCGCTTTGAATGATTTTGTCATCGAGTGGCCGCGCGTGAATGCCGAGGTTCGGATTGCCGCTCCAAATCCGCGGCAGGTCAGCCCCCTTTTGCTTGGCCACGTCATGGAGAATGCGCTCGAGCTTGAGCAAGTTCGCCTTCGGATGGCTCGGCACTTCGCGCTGCCTCAAGAATTCCGGACAGCCAATCAAATCGTTCAGGTTGCGAACCCCCAACCTGGCCATGTGATGCCGGACTTCATCGGCCACAGCATTGAAAAAATTGATTACATGTTCCTTTTTCCCCTTGAATTTATCCCGGTATTTCGGGTCCTGCGTGGCGATGCCAACGGGGCAGGTGTTGAGATGACACTTCCGCACGTAAACACAGCCCATGGCGATAAGGGCAATGGTGCCAAAATTGAATTCCTCGGCGCCAAGAATCGCGGCATGGATGATGTCGATCCCGCAGCGCAAGCCGCCATCGGTTCGCAAGGTGACACGATCCCGCAGGTTATTGAGCATGAGAACTTGCTGAGTTTCCGCAAGCCCAAGCTCCCAGGGCAGGCCAGCATGTTTGATGGACGAAATAGGCGAGGCGCCGGTTCCGCCCTCATGACCGGAAATCAAAATGATGTCGGCGTTGGCCTTGGCCACACCCGCGGCGATGGTTCCAACGCCGGTTTCCGCCACCAGCTTCACACAGATGCGGGCGCGCGGATTCACCTCCTTGAGGTCGTGGATCAACTGGGCCAGGTCTTCGATCGAATAAATATCGTGGTGCGGCGGCGGCGAAATGAGCTGCACGCCAGGCTGGGTGCGGCGCAGCCGGGCGATGAGGCCGTTCACCTTATGCCCCGGCAATTGCCCCCCTTCCCCAGGCTTCGCCCCCTGCGCCATTTTGATTTCCAGTTCCTCGGCGCTCGCCAGATAGCTCGCGGTCAAACCGAAGCGGCCCGAAGCGACCTGCTTGATCTTCGAGTTCAACCATACCCCGTCAGGACGCCGTTTAAATCGCACCGGATCCTCGCCGCCTTCACCGGAATTCGACTTTCCGCCGATCTCGTTCATCGCCGCGGCAAGCGTCTCATGCGCTTCGGGACCCAGCGCGCCGAGCGACATCGCCGCCGTGGTGAAGCGGACTCGAATGTCGTCGATCGGTTCCACTTCATCGAGGGGCACCGGATGCTTCAGCTTCTCGGGATTGAACTCGAAAAGATCGTGCAGCGAAATCGGACGCACCGCCTTGATGTCCTCGACATACTGCTGATAAAGCGCAGGATCGTTGTCTTTCACGAAGGTGTGAAAGTTCTTGATCATGGGATTGGGCAGGCCGTGACGTTCGCCATCGCGCCGAAAGCGAAGGTAACCTGGATCGCCCAGGGTGATTTCCCGCGGCACGGGATCACCAAACCCCGCGCTGTGTCGCGCCAGGCTTTCCATGGCCACCTCGCGGAAACCAATCCCTTCAATTTGTGAGGGCGTACCCGCGAACGCGAAATCCACCAACTCGCTCGATAGACCAACCGCTTCGAAAATCTGCGCGCCCTGGTAGCTGGTCAGGCATGAGATGCCCATCTTTGACATGATCTTGAGCACGCCTTTTTCGAGTGCGCTGCGATACTTGTCGAGGGCCTGCGGCAGGGTCAGCCCCCCGAAGAGGCCCTTGGTGTCTTTTTGCAAAAGCTCCCGCACTGTTTCAAAGGCGAGATAGGGGCAAAGCGCCTGGGCGCCAAAACCGAACAGGCAGGAAACCTGATGCACGTCCCGCGCGTCCGCCGTGTCGACAACGAGCGAAAGGCGCATCCGCTTGGCCACCCGCACGAGGTGATGGTGAACCGCTCCTGTCGCGAGCAGCGCAGGCACTCCCACGCGCCCGTGATCCGTCGCCCGATCCGACAGAATGAGGATGCGAATGCCGTCATCGGCTGCCTTTTCAGCCTCGGCGCAAAGGTTCGCGAGCGCGCCTCGCAACGCCTCCGCGCCATCCGCGACCGCCCAGGTGATATCGAGGGTGCGGCTCGGAAATCCATCGATACCCTTCAGCGCTCCGAGTTCGTGCTCGAAAAAAAATGGCGACTCGAGCCACACCACGTGCGCGTGTTCAGGGGTTTCCTCGAGAATGTTTCGATACCAGCCGAGCGGCACACCCAGTGACATCACCAACCGCTCGCGGATCGGGTCAATCGGCGGATTGGTGACCTGGGCGAAAAGCTGCTTGAAATAGGTGTAAAGAATGCGCGGCTGTTCGCTCAGCACACTCAGCGAGACATCATCGCCCATGCTCCCGATGGCCTCCTGGCCGTCCTTGATCATCGGCGACAAAACGATGGCCAGCTCTTCATCAGTATATCCGAAAGCGGCCTGCTTCTGGGAAAGCGTTAGAATATCGAGAGGCTCCTCGGGCAAAGGAATGGCCGCCGCCGCGACTCGGCTGAAATCGACCCGATGCGTCCTGAGCCACTCCGCATACGGATGCCGCGCCGCCAGCGCCTGCTTGATTTCGCTGTCGAAATGAATCGTGCCGCGTGCGGTATTAACGCTGAGCATCTCTCCGGGAGCGAGGCGCCCCTTTCTCAAGACCCGGGCATCATCGATTTCGACCAGCCCTACCTCCGAGCCGATCGCGATGATGTCATCGGTGGTGATCTTGAAACGGGACGGCCGCAGCCCATTTCGGTCGAGCGCGGCACAAACGGTGATGCCATCGGTCAGAGCGACCGCGGCCGGTCCATCCCAAGGCTCGGAAAAACTTTCCTGATATTGAAAGAAAGCGCGCGCCTCGTCAGTGGTGAACGGGTCAATATTATAGGCCGGCGGAATGAGCAAAGCGACCGCCTGCTCCGGGGAGCGGCCGGAGAGCACGAGCAATTCGAGCGCCGAATCGAGCGACGCCGAGTCAGACTCATCCGGATCGCAAATTGGAGAGAGCAGGGAAACATCGGCGCCCCAAAGCTCGCTTTTGAAATCCGCCTCGCGCGAACGCATCCAATTTCGATTGCCTTTCAGCGTGTTGATCTCGCCATTGTGACAGAGCATGCGAAAGGGATGCGCGAGCGGCCAGGTTGGGAACGTATTCGTGCTGAAGCGCTGGTGGAAAAGGCAGATCGAAGTCTCCCACAGGGGATTCTCGAGATCGTGATAAAACTTTTGCAGCGCGGTCGCCATGCACAACGCCTTGTAGACAATCGTTCGGTGCGAGAAGGACGCGATGTAGACCGGTTCCTGCGCGATCCCGGCTTCTTCACAGCGCTTGCTGATCAGCTTTCGGCAAACGTAGAGCGCTCGCTCGAACGCCTGGCCATCCAGCCCCGCGGGCCGCCCGACAAACAACTGCCGTATGCTCGGCCGCGTGAGCCGCGCCTTGTCTCCCAGCTCTCTTTTGTTAATCGGCGGCAACCGCCAGCCCAGCACCACCAGGCCACGCTCCCGGCAGACATCCTCCGCAATCGCCTTGGCCAGCTTGCGCGCTTCAACATTGCGCCGCGGCAGAAAACACATCGCCACGCCCAGATCCTCGGGCCTTTCCAGGCGAGCGCCCATTTTCTCGAGGTCCGCAGCAAATACTTTGTGCGGAATATGCGCAAGAATGCCCGCGCCATCCCCTGTCTTGTTATCGGCATCCACGGCGCCTCGGTGCGTCACCGAGCAGACCGATTGCAGCGCCATCTCGAGAATCCGGTGCGATTTCTCGCCCTTGATCGACGCGACAAATCCCACGCCACACCCGTCCCGTTCCGCTTCCGGGCGGTGCAGTGAACCCTCCGAAGTCATCGGACCGAAGTATTTATGCATATTGCTCGCGAATCGGGGGCGGCGATTGGCTCAGCGGCGTCATCCCGGCCAGGCAAAACCCGCCCCCGGAGATTCAGCCTAAGTGAAGATCAAAACCCGCGCAAGCGGGCGATGCTCATTGAACGCTGCCAGCGGCGGCGGGCTGGGTTGCGATTGAACCCTCACTCCTTGAATCGCCCGAAATACTTTCCGAACGCTCCGACGGCGCTGAATTCACTTAAGCCAGGGCGCGGGGTGCTCCCCATTCCCAGCCCGAAAACCCAGACCGAAAACGCCCGTTGCGGCCATGGTAGCATTGTGCTACCAATCCTCATGAGCCAGCCTGTAAAACTGTCTGACGCTTTGGTTCTGGATGCCCGCCTGGCCGGGAAGTTGCTCGAGCGCTCGATTGCGGGACAGGTGGAATTCTGGGCCAGAATGGGCCGCGCGGTTGAAGTGCTGCTCGAAGGCCCGCGCGTAATGGCGTTGTGCCGGAATGCCTCCGCACGATCGCTCTCGAGCTGTCTCGAATCGGTTGATTCGGCCGGGGGCCGGCGGCGGGTCGCCGATTTTCTTCAGACCCAGCCCTATCCGCACTATGAACCGCATCCGGACAGAGCGGGCTGGCTTGTCCGCATTGATGCCACCGGCAAACGCACGACCGGGCGCTTTGTGAACCGCCAGTTCCAGGCGCTTAAGCCGAAACGGGCATGAGGTTGCCAGTGGACCGCCGGCCGGTCCTGGTCGCTTTGGCAGGGCCCAACGGCGCGGGCAAAACCACTTTTTATCAGGCTCATCTTCGACCGGCGGGGCTGCGTTTCGTCAACACGGATGCGCTCGCCCGCGAACTCGGCCTCGATGCCTACAGGGGATCCCGTGTGGCCGAGGCGATCCGTCAGCAATTGGTCGAACAACGCGAAAGCTTTGTTTTTGAGACTGTGTTTTCCGATCCGGTGGGTGAAAAGCTGACGTTTCTTAAAACCGCGACGCGGCTGGGCTATACGGTCGTCTTGTGTTTCATCGGCCTTTCGGGGCCCCGGATTTGCGAAGCGCGGGTGGCGATGCGCGTTTCCCAAGGCGGCCACGACGTGCCCAGCGAAAAGCTGGCCGCGCGTTTCCCCCGGACACTGGCCAATCTCGAGCGAGCCATTCGAGAGCTGCCGCACGTCCTGGTCTTCGACAATGACGACTTACGGCGCCCCTTTCGCCTTGCCGCCGAATTCGAAAATGGTCAACAAACTATGTTGAGAACGGCGCCGCCCAAATGGTTGAAGCCTTTGCTGCCATAAGCGGATTTCGGATTGCGAATGGCGCAAGGCTTCTGTGCGGCAATTTCACCGTGCGTCCCCGGCGCGCGAGGCTGCGTCCGAGCCGCGACTTCACTGCAGCAAAATTCACCGCGGCTCGCACGCACGCAGGCTCGACCCACCAGCTTCGCTACCTCTTCGAATCGGGACTTGCCCCTGATCCCGGATAAACCCTGGCTAGTTTCCGTCTGCGGGACCGTCCATAGCCAGCAGGCTGACTTTCATCTCGCCCGGCAAAGAGGATTGTTCGATCCAGCGTCTGGCATCTTCTTCGTCACTTAGCAGCCATTCGCTGACCAATTCCTCTGTCTGTTCCTGCCGCACGGTCTCATTCGAAATCTGCTGCGTCCATTGCAAGGCCAGCTCTCGGTTCTGTGAAAAAAGACCCAGGCCAAATTCAGCCACCGCTTTATCCCGGACCGGCCCATGGGAAAGCGAACGGATCCATTCCGAGGCGCGCGCCGCGTCCGAGTCGACCCATCGGGCGACGAGCGCGCCGCCAGCGGAAAGGTCGGCGGCGCTAACAGAGGCAGGGGTTGCCAGAAGCAGCAAGGCCCCCGCCACGAATGCAGGGAGTGTTTTCATGGTTTCGTGGGGTTGGATTTTTTCTTCAAGCCGGCCTGCCTAACTAAAGACGCGCTTGACCCCTGAAGGTTTCAATAAAATCTGAATTCTGCCTCGCTCGCTTATTGGCGAGCCACAGTGAATTCGCCCGACAGCAGCTCTGGCTACTGGGCTTCGATGGTCTTTCGAAGGGAACGAGAGATGGTGCGGGCAGAAGATGATGCGAGGGCGGTGGGACCGATCAAGCCGACATGAAACAGGCCCAGAGCGGTGTGCGAACTGAGCAAAGAAAGCGTCAGGCCCGGCCCGATGTCCGCGTAGATGGCGCCGCCCACGCCCGCGTCAGCGGCCGGCAAATGCCGCCGAGCCTTCAGCCCTGCATCAGCCAGCACGATGGCGCCTGCTATCAGGTCCGGTGACACATCGAATTCAACCAACGGGCGGCCTTGGGCATCGGAAACGAAGAGCGACGTCGGCGAAAAATTTTCGCGAATCCAATCCGCCAGGGCCCGCGCTCGCAGGTTGAGCGGACCCAGTGGCGGAACAAACGGCCGGGCCTCAATCTCTTCGGAAGCGCCGCATCCCTGATGGGACTCAGGGAGGGCTGGCAAAACGGATGGTTGGGCATCGGGCGCCTCGACGGGCGCTGGCCCGAGGGGCGACAACACCGGTTCGATGGTTTCAGCGGACGCATCAGACGCATGCGGCTCTGATCCTTGCCCAAGCAAGCCTGCCCTGGCAGCGCGGTTGCGGATTTCAGTGAGACGAGCCCGCATGGCCGGCGCGGGAGGACGCGGATGGGATACCGGGTAGCGATCGACTTTGTAATCTTCGGCGAGCTGAAAATCACCCAGCACCATCGGAGCGAGAGACAAGGGCAACGAACCTTCCTCGGCGGGCAGGAACTCCGGGGGACAAAGCTCGCGGGCCGCTGAGGTGGCGGCCTCGATGTCAATCCATGAGCCGAGTAGGGAAGAGGTCATCGTCAGCGGGGTGGAGCTTCAAGCGGTTTTCAAGTTCGGCGGCGAGTTGGTCAAAAACCAGGGCCGCGGCCGGCGGATTCGTGTACAGCAACGCCAGCGGCACGCCGAGGCCGCTGGCTCTCAAAAAAATCGGGTCTCTCGGGACGACGCTTTCGAACAGCAGGCGCGGAGGAATGATCTGCCTGAGCTCGCGCACGACCTCGGCGCTCTCACGCTGGCCATGCTGCATCATCGTCAAAAGAATGCCCGCCAGTTCGAGCCGGGCACCTTGCTGGCGCAGGTATTGCAAGGCGCGCAACATCTGCGGCAGGGAACGAACGCCCAGCGGTTCAGCCTGCTGCGGAACCAGCGCGTAATCAACCGCGCGAAGAATATCGCCGGTGTACCCGCCCAGTCCGGCAGGTGTGTCCACGACCACAATCTGAAAACCCCGGCGCTCGCCATTGTCGAGAACCTTGGCCACGGCGCCCGCTCCGTCGTAGCCTTCAGGTTTGACCTCAAAAAAACTTTCGAGCTGGCCGGCCGGAAGAATCTTGAGCTCGGGCAGCCGCGTCGACAGGATGTGAGCGTCCGCGTCGTCGCCGGAGCGCAGGGCATCGTAGAACCCAAGGCACTTGCGGGCCCGTTCGGAAAGGGAGAGGCCGACCGATCCCTGAGGATCGGTGTCCATGAGCAAAGTGGCCCAACCGCGGCGGGCGAGGGCATAGGCGAGGTTGACCGCAACCGTTGTTTTGCCGACGCCGCCTTTTTGACTGGTGATGGCCAGCGAAATCACTTAGGTCAGGAGATTAACAAAGGTTAACTACAAAGCACGAGAAAAAGAAGAGCCAATTTACAGCGGGACGCGTGGATCATTCGAGATCCGGACGCAAGCGGAGAAAACGTTGGTCGTTCGCATCGCCAGACGAAACGCAAAAGCGGGCCGGTTTTCAACTCGGGGTCGAGTTGAAACTGGCCGGATTGAGAATCCTCATGACCTGACGGGAGCCGCCTGCGAGCTGGGCTCCTGAACGCAGGGAGTCACGAGCACCTTATCCACGCGATGGTGATCCATGTCGATTATTTCAAAACGCCAGCCCTGCCAGTCAAACCATTCAGCTTCGGTCGGGACGTGAGCCAGGTGAGTCACAACAAAACCGGCCAGCGTCTGATAATCCCGCCCCGGCTCATGCGGAAAGGTCACGCCAGTGAGTTGCTCGGCCAGCTCATCGATGTCGTAGAGCCCGTCGATAAGCCAGGAGCCATCGTCCCGCTGCCGCGCCTCCGGCAGCAGGCGCTCGTGCTGCGAGGGAAAGTCTCCCAATACCGCCTGCGCCACATCGGAAAGGGTGATCAACCCTGCGATGCCGCCGAATTCATCAGCGACGAGGGCCAGCGGCACCCGCACTTTTTTGAAGGCCCCCAGAAGTTGGCGCACCGTTTGCGTCTCGGGCACCACCAGCGGTTTCACCATCAAATCTTTCACCCGCGCCGGCTGCCCCGCCGCAAGATTGGCATACATCGATTTCACCGAAACCACCCCCACGATGTTGTCACGATTGCCTTCGTAAACGGGGAAAATCGAGTGGCCGCTGACTACGACTTTGTGCCATACCTGTTCATGCGGCTCGTCTTTCCCGATAAAAATAATCTTGGGCCGAGGGGTCATTATTTCCCGAACTGCGAGGCTATCGAGTTCGAGGACGCTTTCGACCATCTGCGATTCCGCTTTGTCAAAAACCCCTGCCTGCAAGCCTTCCTGCATCAGGTCTTTGATCTGGTCATCGGTAATTCGCCGTTGGTCCTGTTCATGAATCCCAAAGAGCGAAAGAATCCAATCGCTGCAAGCCGCGAGCACCCGGATGCCGGGAGCGAAAATTCGGGATAGAAACCGCAGAGGACGGGCCGCCAGACAGGCAATGCTTTCGGGGTTCCACAAAGCCACGCGTTTAGGAACCAGTTCGCCTAAAACAAGGGAAAAGAAGGTCAGTCCCAGAACGACTGCCGCCACAGCCAGCCAGTGGGCATGCGCGGCCAATACTGGGACGCTGCCAAAGCGCAGCGCAAGTTCCTGAACCACCGTGTCGCCGCCATAGACACCAGCCAGAACGCCGATCAGAGTAATACCAAACTGGACGGTCGAGAGAAATCGCGTCGGCGACTCAGCCAATTGAAGGGCCGCCTTGGCTCTCGCGTCTCCCTGCCCGGCGGCGCGTTTGAGCTGCGCTTTGCGCGCCGAGATCAGCGCGATCTCAGCCATCGCGAATGCGCCATTGGTCAGTAAAAGAACTAAAACGATAAGCAATTCCGTGGCCATGACCTCAACTCACCATGAGCCTGACTTCCCCGGCGCACAAGCTTTGCCTGATTGGGCTGCCGGCACTATTTAAAGGGAATTCACCGGCGGTGTTTTTGCGTGACAACTCCCGCGGGTATGACCATTTTCTTGCGAAATAGACCAAGATTTGCCGGACTCAACCGTAGAATGTCGGAAGGCATTGATTTGTTATGACGATGCTCGATTTAGCCAGGGACCTAAGACGCCTTTACCGGGCGATCGCCGCCCTTTGCCTGTTTACGGGGTCGGTGCGAGCCACTTTGATCAGCGTGTATGAGTTTAATGGCAACTTCAATGACTCGCTAGGCAACGGGGATGCTGCCCGGGGAAACGATGGCCCGCTCGTGGTCAACAACCCGGGCGTCACGAGCTTCAGCAGCGGCCAATGGTCGTGGACCAGTCCCGGGGTTGGGGGCACCGGCTTGATTCTCGATGCGGCACCCGCCCTGGCAGGCAATTATTCGATTGGAATCCGCTTCAAGTTCCAAACCATTGACGGCTATCGCAAGCTTGTGGACTTTCAGGATGCCGGCAGCGATTTCGGTCTTTACGTTTTGAACGGAACGCTGAATTTTTACCCCGTGGCTTCGGACCAGGCGACCACCATTGCCGCCGATTCCTTCGTGGATGTCTTGCTTACGCGCGCTGGCTCGACAGGCGGGGTGACCGGATACATCAATGGCAGCCCAACGGCCCAATGGAGATTCACTGATTCCGATTCTTACGCTGTCGCCGGCCTGGTCGGCGATGCCGCGCGCTTCCGATTTTTTGAAGACGACAAGCAGACCTTAGGGGAATGGTCCAACGGCGCCGTCAGCGAAATCCGCTTGTGGGACACCGCCTTGAGTGCCAGCGAAGTCCCGGACGCCTTCGCCGCCATTCCCGAGCCAGTCTCGTCTGGCTATCTTGCTGCCGCTCTGGCCGGCAGTTTTCTTCGCCGAAAGAGGCGGAGTTTTTAGAGATATCCCATCACCTCAGAAGCCGACCGGCCGAAGGAAACCTGACCACTCGAGAAGGGGAAGGTCGGTCGTGAGCAGCCAAGCGGCCAGGGCTGCGGTGGCCACCGCACTGGCGATAATCCACTTGTTCTGCAGAAGTTGCTCGGGTTCCAGGCGCGCCCCAACTTCGCTGATCGCGCGCCGGAAATACGCAAGAATCGCCACCAGCAGCATTGGAAAGACGAACACGAGGTTGTGCAGACGCGGATAAGTCCCGATCGCAACCCCAGTGCCAAAACAAAACAGGCTGGCGTACGTGATCATGGCAAGGAGCAACCGCTGCTCACTGTAGGCGCGAAAACTCTTTCGATAGTGCCCGCTCAGAATGGCATCGTTGATAAAACGAAACTCGCTGTAGCGCTTGCCGGTCATGAGCAATCCGCCGAACGCCCACCATGCCATCACAATGCTCAGCGGCGGCAACACCCCAAGAGCCGGGACCAGCGCGTACCATCCCAGCCACAAACGGATCGGGTTGTTAAACGATTCCGCAATGACATCCAGGAACGCGCGGTCCTTGAGCCGCACTGGCGGCACGTTGTACACCAATCCGCTGAGCAGCAGCAGCGTCAGCGCCAGGCTGTAGCCGATCGGGAGAAACCTCAGGCTCAGACCAAAGCCGGCCAAAATCAGAGCAACCATGAGGATCCACAAAATGGGAACCTTCACTCGGCCCGACGGAACTCCGCGATCTTTCTTCGTCGGGTGCAGCCGGTCATACGGCGCGTCCAGGATCTCATTCAGAATGTAATTGGCGGACGCGATCAGGCATGCAGGCACCAGTGAAAATGCTGCAACTGCCAGCGTCGCTGCATTCAGTTTTACCGCCGGCACCAGCACGACAGCCGACGCATGTCCGAAGACGATGAAAACGTTCTTCAGCCAGTGATCAATGCGGCAGGCTTTGAGGTATTCGAGCAAAGGATAAATTCCCGAAACTAATCGGGAAGCCTTCCCTAGCGAAGGCCGGTCGGCAAATCAAGCGCCGTAGCAGCGACACTCCTGTCGCCGGATTTCCACCGTAGCAGCGACACTCCTCAGCCCGTCGGACTTTGCGGCGCAAGCCGTGGGGGAACGCCGGTAGGCGCGTCAGGCGGCCGGGCGAAACGGCTCAGGCGTGCCTTGACGCTCTCAGTATGGGATCATCGCTCCCCGCTGATTTGAAGGGCGAGGGCCAGTTCTTTGGAAAAAAGGATTCCTGGAAGGTTTTTTT
>JBPCQC010000149.1:0-38234 GCA_050998515.1 Verrucomicrobiales bacterium | reverse complement strand
TGGACTGCGGCGGCTCGTCGCCGCTTTTGAGAGAGAAGCGTGCTGAGTGCCCCAAACGTCGGCGACAAGCCGCCGCCCCAGTGAAAAGCGGCGACGAGTCGCCGCAGTCCATAGCGGCTTTCGCCGCGTTGTTCACGCCGAACGGATGGAGCGTTCAGCGTTTGCATGAGTTCGAAGGTGCGTCCGCGAGGCGTACCCGTTGTTTGCGCGCGCGATTTTCCTGAGAAGAATGTCCTGAATCGATCACACCTTTCGTCGTAATAATGAAAGGCAACAACACAAAGAATTATGCCAACAAACAACACCAACACCGTTCGACTTCACCGAGTGCTCCGCTCGAAGCCGGAAAGAATTTATCGAGCGTTCCTTGATGCGGACGCGATGGCCAAGTGGCTTCCACCAAACGGATTCACGGGCAAGGTCCATCACCTGGACGCTAAAGTCGGAGGCGCTTACAAGATGTCGTTCACCAATTTCACCACCGGCACGAGCCATTCCTTCGGCGGGACGTATCTCGAACTCACGCCGCACGAGCGCATTCGCTACACGGACAAGTTCGACGACCCGAACCTGCCCGGCGAAATGCAAACGACGCTTACCTTGAAGCAGGTCTTCTGCGGAACCGAATTGAACATCACGCAGGAAGGCATCCCCGCGGTCATTCCCGCCGAGGCCTGCTATCTCGGCTGGCAGGAGTCGCTGACGCTGTTGGCAAAACTGGTCGAGGCGGAAATACCCGATGAGCAGTGAAAGCCGTTGAAGTCTTTCTCAGCGGGCGAGCTGCGACAACGATCCCGCTGCGCAGTTCGATCATATCCGGATCAACCACCTGCGGACCTTCCAGCGTGGGCCAATCATCGTTCGAGGTGACGTGCCCGATGCGGTGTGCAGCAATGACGGTTGAAGGGCGTCTCACTTTGCGCCAGAGAGGACGCTGATGAAACCGACCCTCTGCATCGTCGGCGGCTGCAACGGTGCGGGCAAAACCACCCTGGCGCGGGAACTGTTGCCGCGCATGGGCTTGCGGCGCTTTCTCAACGCTGACGAGATCGCGCGCGGGCTCTCGCCGCTCGATCCATCCCTCACCGCGTTCAAGGCAGGCAGGCTCCTGATTGAAGAAGCGCGTTCCTTGCTCAAAGCGAACTCCAGTTTCGCCATAGAGTCCACGCTTAGCGGCAGGACGTACGTGGCGATGCTGCGCCGGGCGAAGGAAGCCGGCTATCACGTGGTGATCCATTATCTCATCATTGCCACCGCCAGTCAGGCCGTGGACCGCGTGGCCCTGCGCGTTCTGCATGGCGGGCATGATGTGCCGGAGGAAGACGTGAGGCGAAGGTTTGAGCGAAGTCGCCAGCACTTCGTGGAGGACTACCTGCCGCTTGCGGACGAGTGGAACGTATGAGACAATCACACACCGCCTGCGGTGAAAATCGCGAGCAGCCAGTCGCACACTCTCCATCAACTCATCGAACTCCTTCGCACGTTCAGGCTCATGGAACCCACTCCCAGCTCTCTTGATCCGATGACGGAGATGGTCCTCGAAGCCAGCCGCGCCGCCACCGAGAAGATGCTCGACTACTACAAGCGTATGGGCATCAAGGTCACACCTCAGATGACGCTCGCACCGCGGCGGAAAAAACGCGCGCGCAAAACGAAGGCCTGATTCCAAGGAAGAAAGCTGCCGGGCTCCCCTCCCCGCGCCCGTCCACTGACACGCTGCTCCCTTGTCCCCTATGTACGATTTGGCAGCCTAGGCGGTCTTCTTGCCGCCTGCGGCTCTCATCTCGCGCAGCCACACTTGTCGGGCACGAAGCTTGTCGAGGAGATCGAGCTTCTGCAGCCACGGCAGAGCGCGAAGGCGACGGCGTTCGGCCTCTTTGGATTGAATGATATGCTGCAGGTCAGCGCTCATGGCTTGAGGAAACGATTCTCGAACTTGGCCCAGGCATCAAGCAGGGAATGACGAGCGAGGATGTCGCGCAATCGAGCCATGTCGGCGATCCCGGCCTCCATGAACATGACGAGCCGGGCATGATCCTTGGCCCGTCCCGTTTGCAGGGCGATGGCCATGAGATGCTCGGCGCTCATAACACGCGTGGTCAGCTCCGCCGACTCGCGGACCGCTGCCTCGCGCACGGCTTCGGCCACCACGGGCTGCGTGGCCGGCAGGAACTGCACGGGCCAGCCTTCGATCTGGATCGCGTCGCCCTCGGGCCGGTAGCCGAGTTTGGCGCAGGCAGCATAGATCGATGTGAGCGTCAGGATGAGTGGCGCGGGTTCGAAAAGGACGAAGATGTCCACGTCTAGCGTCGCCACCGGCTCGAGGTAAAACGCCGCCCCCACTGCGCCACCGATCGCATAGGGCCCGATGACGCCGTCCGTGTGCAGGCGTTCGACGATGGCGAGAGTGTCCTTCATTCTTCGGCCTTTTCGCGCATGTCGTCCGCATCGGTGAGCGCTTTCCAGACTTGCGCGAGGGGCGCGTTGAACGTCCGCTCGATGATCAGCGGGACGGGCTGATGGTTTTTTTTGGTCATGCCTTGATCCGTTTGAGGTGCATGTTCACATCGTCCGTGTCGCATTCTCCGGGTTTCAGTTCGCCGCCGAGCCACTCTTTCGTTTCAGCATGTTCTGGATGCTTCGGATCAGCCATGATTTCGAGCAGATTGTAATAACCGGGGATGCCGCCGCAGTCCTCTGGCGGGGACGCGTTGGCGCCCTCGAGGCAGACGGGATGTTTGAGGGCCGGATCAGGCGGCAGCAGCTTCTCGACCACCACTTCGTGCTCCCAACTATCGCCGAAGTCGTATTCGTAGATGAACTTCTGCTTTGGTTGCACGGCGAGGTGCGCAAGGGTGTACCGCTTCTCGTCCAACATGTCCCCCATGTCATCTAAACCGAGATCCGTCTGCCCAAAGAACACGCGATCAACGCGGGTGCCAACGATGAACTGGTGCAGATGGCTGTCGGTCCAGCCCATCACGACCTGGATCACACTGTGCAGGCGATCGAGCCTCATGTCCGCGGGCACGACGACACGCCGCCAGATCGGCGGTTTGGACCATTTGAGCGTAATCTTCAGCTGATAGAGCGGTGCACCGCCGGCGGCTCCGCGTTCGGGAGTTGATTTCACGCACGCCATCGTACGCACTCTGTCAAGATCCGCCAGTCCGTAGCCGAATCAGATTCGGGAGGGACGCACTGTCATGGCAGCCATGAACCCCGACGACGAGCGCATTCCGCGTTGAAATACATGCCAATGACCCTGGGCAATGAATTTTCTTGCTCGCATCCGCTGAGTTGTCAGTTTTTGCACCCTGACGCCCAATCCACACTGATCCCCAATCCACACGAGGGTTCGTCAACTCTGCGGCAACACGTCCGGGTAAGGCCCGAGAAAGCGTTCGCCGTTGAAATGAATCAAATGGTCCGGGTCTGCAGCTATCCAAACTTCCGTTTCCCACGAAAGCTGTGTGAGAAAACTCCGCATTGCCTCCCGGTTGGCAAACGCAGTCACGAAAACCAAACCTGCTTTGCAGCCAGCGAACAAATCCTTCAACTCTCTTCGCCGTTTTCGGTCTACTGGCCCGGCGCTGGTCACGGCTTCGATGAGCAGAAGCCAATTCCGTCGCGTATCGTGGACGACCACGTCCGGCATTTTCGCAGGTGCGGGAATCGCGATGGCGAGTCTCTTCAAGTATTCGGCGTCGAGGTGCAAGAACTTGTCCTCCGCATCGCCGATGTAGAGAACGGTTCCGCCCGCCACGAAGCGCGGACAGAATTCTTCGATGATTCTTTTGATAAGCGCACGCTGTCCTTTTCCAAACTGTTTCCGCTCCCCACCTGGGGATTCAGTAATAGGAACCCCAAATGCACGGACCAAGCCAGCTTGCACAAAGCCATGGAGCGCTGCCTGAACATCTCCGGTTATGATTCTGCGTTTCATTTGGTTGCGCTCAATATCCGATTTTGGGTTATCGATTGCAAGCCGCATATCTTGGCGGCGGTGTCCAAGTCCAGATACACGCAAGCAGACGACCTCTTCCGCGAACTCCTCAAGGAAACGCGCGTCGTAAAGAACCTGACTCAGGCGGATGTTGCTGGGCGTCTGGATGTGCCGCAGAGCTACGTGAGCAAATACGAGAGCGGCGAGCGGCGCCTCGACTTTGTTGAAACCGCCCTCGTGTGTCAAGCGCTCCGAATGAGCATCGAAGAATTCGCAGCTGCCTACTCCGCTAGGCTGGGCAAAACGCGTCCAACAAACGGCGACTGAACCCATGAAAGACGATTTGGTTGTCGAGTTTCAATCCGGTCAGAAAACCGCAAACGCGGCGGCGGCAATCCTCGTCGCCAAGAAAGCGGGATTCCTCATTCCCACAGGCAAGCAAAGGCAGAACCTTCTGGTTGCGTTCGCAAAGAAGGGCAAGGTCGTTTACGGGAAAGCCTTCGATGTCGTCAAACTCTCCGGGCCGGTGGATTTGAACGACTTGACCGACGTCGAAAAACATTTGGCGCAAATCATAGTCTTTGAAATCAAATCCACGCGGAAGAAGTTGCGCCCAGATTTTTCCGGCTATTTCTTCGGGCTAAGTGCGGCCGAAGTGCTCGTGGCCCAAAGCCTGAAGAAGCAATTCGGTTTTGTACTCGTAAACACCGGAACGGGCGAGCATATCGAAATGACTTTGTCCGAAATCTTCGCCCGCGCAAAGGGAATCTACCCAACGTGGAGCATTTGCTTCTGAAGTTCCGCAAATCGGTCGCGTTGACTTGAGTGTGGCCCCATGGTCCGGCGTGCTTGCGTGTCCTGATTATCCGTCGGCAGATGAATGAATTGTTCCGCGTCTTCCGGTGAAACGATTTCGCGGAAATCCACCGCGCGTTCTGCTACCGCGCCGCCGCGTTCGCCGCTGCTGTGAGAGATGACAACCCCCTTGGGCTTGGACGCGCTTTTGATCGCGTGAAAAATAATGTTCTCCTGCAACACCGCGTCCCCGCGGAATGCGGCAGAACGCGACTCAAAGACGTGCAGCCGCCGCAGCGACATCGCTTCCAGAAAATCTTCCCGAAACGGTTTAAAGTAAGGACCGTTGCAAAAACTGCGCGGCGTGATGGCGACCAACTCGCCGCCCTTGTCCAGCAACCGGGTGATGAGGGCCACGAATCCTGCATACAGATTGCTCGGCTCGATGCCCGCCGACCTCAGCAACAGCCGTGTTGAAGAATCACTGCGGATTTTGCGGTAGGGGGGGTTGATGATCGCGGTGTTGAAGCGCGGCGACTCCGACGTGAACAAATCGCCCCGCACCATCGGCACAGCGGCGGTGATGAAATCCTCGTTCACGACCGTGGCCGAAAATGAAATGCCAGCGCGCTCGCACTCGCGGCGGCAACCGTCGATCCTGGCCTGCAGCGGTTCAATCTGCGCCACGTCAATCTCGTATGCTGTGATGAAAATCCGTTCGGGTTTTCGCGCGTCGTGACACAACCGCCGGACCAGCGCTGCGGAGAGCGCGCCTGCTCCGGCCCCAGCGTCGAGCAAATGCACTTCCTCCCGGTGAATCTCGAACAGCGACGCCATGAACTCCGCGACCAGCTTCGGCGTCAGGAACTGCCCCAACTCGTGCTGCTTGTCGAAGTCGTCCGACGACGCCGGAACAAACGGCGAGAGCGTTGGCGCTTCACCTCCAATGGCGTTCGGATGGACGGCGGTTGTCACAAGTTCGGGTAAAGAATAGCAACTCCGCTGAGAGCTTTCATATCGTCAATTGTTCTTCGGGCTTGTGGCTGGATAAATTGTCTGTGCGTCTCGCCTGTTTATCGCAGATTCATGCCTTCGCGTAAAGCTCGCTGCCCTTCTCCGTGAACTCGCGGCTCTTTTCTTCCATTCCCATTTTCAACGCCTCTTCTTCCGCGATTCCTTGCTCCGCCGCATACTTCCGCACGTCTTCCGTTATCTTCATGCTGCAAAAATGTGGCCCGCACATGGAACAGAAGTGGGCGGTCTTCGCTCCTTCTTGCGGGAGCGTTTCATCATGGAATTCTCTGGCCGTCGCCGGATCAAGCGAGAGGTTAAACTGGTCTTCCCACCGGAACTCGAATCGGGCTTTGGAGAGGGCGTTGTCGCGGTATTGGGCGCCGGGGTGGCCTTTGGCGAGATCGGCGGCGTGGGCGGCGATTTTGTAGGCGATGACGCCGGTTTTGACGTCGTCTTTGTTGGGGAGTCCGAGGTGTTCCTTCGGGGTGACGTAGCAGAGCATCGCGCAGCCATACCAGCCGATCATGGCGGCGCCGATGCCGCTGGTGATGTGGTCGTAGCCGGGGGCGATGTCGGTCGTCAGCGGACCGAGGGTGTAGAACGGCGCTTCGTGACACCACTCGAGTTGCTTGTGCATGTTCTCCTCGATCATGTGCATGGGGACATGGCCGGGACCTTCGTTCATGACCTGCACGCCGTGCGCCCACGCACGCTCGGTGAGTTCGCCTTGCACTTCGAGTTCGGCGAATTGGGCCTGATCGTTGGCGTCGGCGATCGAGCCGGGGCGCAGGCCATCGCCGATACTGAAACTTACGTCGTAGGCGGCCATGATTTCACAGATATCGTCCCAGCGGGTGTAGAGGAAACTTTCCTTGTGATGCGCGAGACACCATTTGGCCATGATGCTGCCGCCGCGACTGACGATTCCGGTCATGCGATGAGCCGTTAAAGGGATGAAACGTAACAGAACGCCGGCGTGGATGGTGAAGTAATCGACGCCCTGCTCGGCCTGCTCGATGAGGGTATCGCGGTAAATTTCCCAGGTAAGTTCCTCGGCTTTGCCGCCGACTTTTTCGAGCGCCTGATAAATCGGGACGGTGCCGATGGGCACGGGCGAGTTGCGGATGATCCACTCACGGGTGGCATGAATGTTCTTGCCGGTGGAGAGGTCCATCACGGTGTCGGCGCCCCACTTGGTGGCCCAGCGCATTTTCTCGACTTCCTCTTCGATGCTCGACGCGACCGCGCTATTGCCGATGTTGGCGTTGATCTTCACGAGGAAGTTGCGGCCGATGATCATCGGTTCGAGCTCGGGGTGGTTGATGTTGGCGGGAATGATGGCACGGCCGGCGGCGACTTCGGAGCGGACGAACTCAGGCGTGATTTCGGCGGGAATCCTTTGCGGGAAGCGGCGAAACACCTGCGGTGCGGTTGAGAGTTGACGGTTAAGAGTTGAGAGTTGAGCGGATCCCGCGTGTTGTTTGTGGAGGTCGTCGCGGATGTTGTCGCCGGAGAGGTCGCTGATGCGAGGCGCATCGGCGGACACGCGAGGCGCGTGTGCTGCCCGCAAATTCTCGCGGATCGCGATGAACTCCATTTCGGGAGTGATGATGCCCTGACGGGCATAATGGAGTTGGGTGACGGGATGGCCTTTCGACGCGCGGAGCGCGCGGCAGCCGATGGCGGACTTCGGAGTGCGGAGTGCGGATTTCGAACGAGAAGCTGCGTGCGTATCAGACAGCCAACCGTCGTCGCGAAAGGTTGCCTTGCGCCCCTCGTATTCTTCGACATCGCCGCGGCGCAAAATCCAGTCGTGGCGCAACAGTGGAAGCCCCTGCGTGACGTCGCCGCCAAAATCCGGATCGCCCCAGGGACCGCTGGTGTCATAGACGCTCACCGGTTCGTTCACCTCGATGCGGCCGTTTAACGTCTTTGTCGGCGAGAGTAAAATTTCTCGAAACGGCACGCGGACGTTGGGATGCAATTGACCCGGGACGTAAACTCGGCGCGAATTCGGCAGAGTGTCGGCGCTGTTTGACTCGAACGAACTTTCAGGAGCGATCATGGGTTTCGTTATTCGTTTGTGGTTGTCTGTCATTCGGGATCGCGATTTATGGCGCGTCGGTCAGAGGAAGAGGAAAGTCGAAAGTCCAAAAAAGAAGCCACGCGGCGTGAGAGGCGCGGCGTGGCTGGACTGTTGAGCTTTGCTCCCTTCGGCGGAATAACCCGCATCAGGTTCAAAGGGTTCCCGCCATGGAACGATGAGCTGGCAGCCCACGCTCCGTCTGGCGAGTCTCAGCCGACTCCGGCGCCCCTGCACTGAGCGGAAGATTACGATGCGAGTGGTTGCTGTCAAAGTGTTTGGGATTTCATGTGAGTTCCCAACCGCGGCGCCGACTGCGATTGCGCGCTGGAGACGGCGCGCCCCCGCGCCGCCCGGATCATTTCAGCGGCCCGAGGGCGGGCCGTCTCCAACCGAGGCTCCTGTTCGTGAATCTTGTAGCCAGTCACTCATTACACGCCCTTTGGCACGGCCCAGTGGTCTTTGCGATATTCGCGGCGCACCATACGGTTGGCTTCCTCGTCGCCGGTGATTTGTTCACTCTTCGGGTCGAAGCGCAAGACGCGCCCCACGCGGGTTGCGATGTTTCCGAGATGGCAAAGCGTGGCGGAGAGGTGGCCGATCTCGATGTCCGCATTCGGCCGGGCGCCACTCCTGATGCACTCCAGAAAATTGCGATGGTGCGCTGGGCCATCGATGCTTCCGCCCCCTTTTTCGCGCGGCTCGTTGCGAGGACCAAACAGCTCCCAGCCTTTGTGTTTGCCGAGGATGAGCATGCCTTTGGTTCCATAAAAGGCGTTCCCGTTTTCGTGTCCTTCCTGCGTGTATGGCGACCAGAGTCGCATCTCATAGACAAGCTGCCTCTTCGCGGGACGGTCGCGCTCGCCGGCGTATTCGAAGATGACGGTTTGCGTGTCGGGAAACTGCTGGTCGTCGTCGAAGAAATATTTCCCGCCCAAGGCGGCGATGCTGGTGGGATGGCTGTTGGCGTTGAGGCCCCAGCGGCCGACATCGAGGTCGTGCACGCCGTCATTGCCCATGTCGCCGGTGCCAAAAGCAAATCGCCAGCGCCAGACGGAGGGCAGCAGGTTGGACTGGTAGGGCACGAGCGGGGCGGGCCCGCACCAGAGATCGAAATCGAGATGACGCGGCGGCTCTGAAGGTTTCGCGTGACCGATGTTCGAGCGGAGCTGGCTGTTCCAAACCTTCGCCACCAGCACATCGCCAATGGCTCCATTGTGCAGAAGTTCCACGGCGCGGCGCACATGCTCCGTGCTGCGGCTTTGCGTACCGACTTGCACCACGCGATTGGCGCGGCGAGCCGCTTCGATCATCAGACGGCCTTCGCGGATGTTGTGCGAGCAGGGTTTTTCTACGTAGACATGCTTGCCGGCATCGCAGGCGAGAATAGTGGCCGGCGCGTGCCAATGGTCCGGCGTGGCGATGATGACAGCGTCGACCTCTTTGTCCTCGAGCACTCGCCGCATATCTTTTTCCTGGCGTGGCGCCTTTCCAGTCCGGCGCTCGACCGCCTTCGCCGCTCCTGCCATTCGATTGGCGTCGGCGTCGCAGACATAGGCGATTTCAACGTCCGTCAGTCCAACGAACGACTCAATGAGGTTCGATCCCATGCCACCCGGGCCGATAATGCCGACAATGAATTTTTCGTTAGCGCCCGCCGCATGCAGTGATGGTGCGAGATTCAGAGTGGCCGCACTGGCGGCAAGCGTGGTCGATTGCTGAAGAAACTTGCGTCGATTCGTGTTCATGGCGGGTGTGGGTTGGTTTCAAAAGATATTAGTGCGCGTGGAAGGTTGTTGTCACGCGTATCGTGGCATCATGGTGCATCTGCCGCTTGCCGATCTGTCCACCCAAAGGGGCACGGGCGTCTCGCTCGTGGCGAAGAATGTGCAGCCGGTTCAACGCCACGGGCGAGACGTTCTTGCTCCTTTTCCGGCTTCAGCGGCGGGGCGCCGCTGATACCCCCGACGGGCCGTCGAGACCACCGTTTCACCACACCTACTCGTCGTGGCTGCCTTGAAGATTCGTGAACGGGCGCCAAAGTGGGTTCGATGAAGATCGACGCATTTCACTCGGGGTTTCGACTCCCTGTTGCCGCGGCTTACGCAGCTTTGGTGCTGCCCTTGCCACATCTCGCGGCACAAGCACCCGATACCGTGAGTCCCCTCGAGACCGAAACTTTCCGTCCCAGCGGCGGGGGCAGTGTCACTTATCATCTTCGAGCACCGAAAAACTCCAACCTGCCCGTCGACAGCGGCGGGTTCTTTCACCCTCTCACAACGCCGACTGGAATTGTGGTGACGGATCTTGCTCCGCCGGACCACCGTCATCACCGCGGCGTATTTCTGGCGTGGGTTGAGATGCACGGCACCAAGGATGCGGACTTTTGGGGATGGGGCGAACACGCGCCGATTAAAGACCGACGCATCGTCAATCGCTCGCTGTCACGCGAGCGCGGAAGTGGCGCAGAGTCGCGTTTTGTTGCAATCAATGACTGGCAGGCTGAAGGTCTGGTTTTGATCCGGGAAGAGCTGCGTGCGGTTGTGCGCAATGATCGCCATGCCAATATGTTGGACCTCATTTTCACGCTGGTTCCTGAATGTGACATTACACTCTCGCGATGGGCGTACAGTGGCTTTTGCGTGCGTGTGCGGAAAGATGCCGAGGTCACTGCCATTCATTCGCCAGACGGTCCGGTCTCGTTGCCCAACCCCAGCCATGTCGATCCCAAGAGCGACTGGCCTGACATGCCGTGGTATGCGTTCGTCCAAAAGCTCGCCGATGAAAAAATTTTCGGCGCCGCGGTGATCAACCATCCGAAAAACCCGGCGACGCTTTGGCATTACCATCGCGATGTGCGGATGCTTAATCCGTGCATTGTCGCTCCGGGGGAAGTGCGTTTGAAACGCCGAGAACCGCTGGTGTTGCGCTACCGCGTGGTGGCATTCGATGGACCGGCGCAGACGGAATTCTTGAATCGCGCTGCGAAGGGATGGGCGAGCGAATCCGACAAGTGAAGCATGCCCGCCTGGCTGACATGGACACTCATCGCGCTGCTCTCATGGGGCGTTTGGGCGGTGTTGTCCAAAGGGCTTGGAGATGCGCTTACGCCTGAACAAAGCCAGGCGCTGTCGACACTCGGCATGCTGCCGATTTTGGTGCCGCTCGCCTTCTCGAAGCGTGCGCCACTTCGCGGCACTTCGCACAGAGGGGTGGTGCTTGCGCTTGTGGGGGGCATTGTGACTTGCCTCGGAAATGTTGCCTATTATTCCATCCTGGCGCGCGGCGAAAAGGTTGCCACTGCTGTCTCCCTCACGGCCTTGTATCCACTGGTCACGATTTTGCTCGCGGTGCTGGTGCTGCGCGAACGCCTGAACAGTGTACAAATAGCCGGCGTCGCCCTTTCGTTGGTTGCAATCTGGTTGTTCAACATTCAAAACGGCGGTGGTTTGCTCTCGCCCACGATCATTTACGCCGTTTTGCCCATCGTCTTGTGGGGGCTGTCCGGATTTCTGCAAAAATTGGCGACCAATCATCTGTCGGCCGAAGCGGCGGCGCTCGTATATCTTGGTGCCTTCGTGCCCGTCGGCATATTCTTCGCAATCACCGAACCCTGGCCGGCCGCCATGACCCTTCGCACCTGGGCGCTCGTGCTGGCGCTCGGGTTTTTTCTCGCTTTCGGAAACCTGGCGATTCTTGCCGCGTTCGCTCGTGGTGGAAAAGCCGCCATTATCGCACCGCTGGGAAGTCTCTATCCGCTCATCAGCGTGCCCATTGCCGTGCTGCTGCTCGGCGAAAAAGTAGGAACGCGCGAGATCATTGGTATCGGGTGTGCACTTGCCTCAGTTGCCGCACTATCATGGGAAACGGTGGCAAAACCCAGACAGTTAAATCCTCAATCCTGAACCGAAATGATCCTCCGCTCCATCTCCGATCTCGTGAACTCCGATGTCGCGCTCGGCGATGGCGGTTATCTTATCGAACTCGAACGGCGCGGCTACGTCGACAGTGGCTCTGGCCGCGAGAAAGTGGGCACCGGCCGCGGCAGCGGACAGTTCACGCCCGAAGTCGCCATCGAGAATCCAGACGCGTTGCGCGAGCTTCACCGCGAATTTTTGAATGCCGGCTCACAGGTCCTTCAGGCGCTGACGTTTTTCGGCACGCGCGAGAAATTAAACCGCGCCGGCTACGACGCCGAAACCGAGCGGATCAATGCCACGGCGGTGAAACTCGCCAGAGAGACGGCGGACGAGCGCGCCCTTGTCGCAGGCAGCGTCTCGCGCACGCAACTCGTCGAGCGCGAAGGCAGGAGCGCGCTCGACAAGGCGCGCGATCACCTCGGTGAGCAAATGCGCTTTCTCAAAGACGCCGGTGTCGACTTCCTGATTGTGGAGACGTTTTTTCACCTGGCCGAAATGAAGGTCGCCCTCGAATGTGCCGCTGAGGTAAATTTGCCTGCGGTGGCGACGATGAGCTTTCGGCCACTAATCACGAAGTGCAGCGACGATCACTCGCCTGCTGAGTGCGCAAAAGTCATGGCGGACCTGGGCGCCATCGCTGTTGGAGCCAATTGTGAACAGGATCCCAAACGGATGCTTCCCTTGCTCCGCGAGATGCGTTCCGCGACGAATCTGCCGCTGGCCGCCCAACCGGCCGCTTTTCAGACCGCCGACGATTGCCACAGCTTCACGCGACTGCCGGCATTTCCCGACGATCTCGAAACGATTCAGGTCTCCCGCCGCGAGTTTATCGAATTTGGAAAACACGCGCGCGACGAAGGTATCGGCTATGCGGGTGGATGCTGCGGATGCAACGCTGCCTACATCCGCGCCCTGGCCGACGGACTCGGCGAAGCCGCGCGAAAATAATTGTTCATGACGGTATCACTTCATGTTTCGCCGGAGGCTGCCAACGCCGCCGCCGCCGATCTCCTCGCGCAGTGGCTTACGGCCCCCGGCGTTCGCAGCGTCATGCTGGCTGCCGGCAACAGCCCGCTGGAACTCTACCGCCGTCTCGCCGATCGGCGGCTGGCGCTCGACCACCTGAACATTTTCGCGCTCGATGAATACGTCGGCGTGCCGCACGGCGAGCCACGCAATTGTGCAAACGTAATTCGCCGCACCGCCGTCAAGGCGTGGGGCGTGCCGAACTCGCAATATTTCGCCCTGCATCCCGCGGAAGACGAGGCACTAGCCAGCGTGGGTGCCCACGAATACCGCATCGCAGAGACCGGTGGGCTTGACATCATTGTCCTCGGACTCGGTCAAAACGGCCATCTGGGATTCAATGAACCGGGCAGCGCGCAGGATTGCGTAGGCCGCCTGATCGATCTCGACCCAATCTCGATCGAGGCAAACCGCAACTGGTTCAATGGAGATCACGCTCCGGCGCGTGGGGTGACCGTAGGAATGAAAACGATTCTCAGCGCAAGGCGTGCCTTGATCCTGGCCTACGGCGCGCACAAAAGAGCGGCGGTGAAGGCGATGCTCGAAGGACCGCGAACGAAAGATTGTCCTGCCTCGTTTTTACAAGGGCACGGAAACGTGAATGTCTTTCTCGACCAAGCGGCGGCCGCCGGGTTGGAGAACAAAAGTAATTCATCAAACCAGTGAAAATGAATTTAACAGAAGAAAACGAAGGGAACGAAGGAGGTATGCGCAGACTCTCTTCGTTTCCTTCGTTACCTTCTGTGAAAAAGGAGAACTTCTGTGCAATCGGCCTTGACGTTGGCGGGACGAAGATCGCCGCAGGATTACTGCTGATTGGCGAACGTCGCGCGCTCGCACGTCGGACTATTCCAACGCAAGCTGATCGAGGTGGTAGAGCTGTCCTTGACGACGTGATTCAGCTTAGTCACGGGCTCGGCGCTGAAGCTGCTGCGCTTGGTCATCCTGTTGAAGCCATTGGCGTTGGGGTTTGCGAGCTTGTGGACCGCCAAGGCAATCTTGCGAGCTCGAATTGCATTCACTGGCTCGATGAACCCATCCTGGAAGAGCTTTCGGGGATAGCGCCGGCAGTCATCGAAGCGGATGTTCGCGCCGCGGCGCTGGCCGAGGCTTTGTTGGGTGCTGGCCAGCCGTTTCGCTGTTTTTTGTACGTCACGGTTGGCACGGGCATCAGCTGCTGCCTCATGCTCGACGGTAGCCCGCACGTCGGTGCGCGTGGCGCCACCGGCACCATGGCCAGCAGTTCGCTCAGCGTGCCGTGCGAGCGATGCGGTCATATCAGCCGCCGAACCCTCGAGGATATTGCGTCCGGGCCGGCACTGGTCGCTCGTTTCAATGCCGCTGTAGGTGGCGCGTCAAGCGGACAGGATGTGCTCGATACGGCCATCAAGGGAGATCCTTCCGCGGAGGAGATCGTTCACTCTGCGGCGGAAGCCCTCGGATCGCAAGTTGGCCTATTGGTCAATGTGCTCGATCCCGAGGCGGTAATTGTCGGCGGTGGCCTCGGTTTGAGCGACGGGCCTTATTGGGATCATCTGCTCGTTTCGACCCGCCGCCATATTTGGTCCAGACTGCACCGGGACCTGCCGATTTTGCGGGCTGCCACCGGGGTTGACGCCGGCTGGATGGGGGCAGCGATGAGCGCGCATCGGCAATTCAATGCAAAGGGGACCTGAATCCTTAGCTGCTTGTCAATCCGGCACAACCGGTGAGAATCAACAGTCATCAGTTATGAACGCTTCATCTTCACTTCCAAACCGTCGAGATTTCAGCAAGACCACTTTATTGGCAAGCACCGCGTTGGTATCAGGTGCTGTTGAAACGTTAGGCGCAGATCCATCAAAACGGATCCGCACTGGCGTGATCGGCTGCGGCAGTGTTTCGGGCTCGTATTTGCCGGTGCTGGCCAAATGTCCCTACGTCGAGGTCGTGAGTTTGTGCGACATCCGCCCCGAACGCGCGCGCAAGCAGGCGGAAAAGTTTAAAGTGGCCCACCATTACCCGCACATCGAGGCGATGCTCGCGGGCGAGCCTTTTGATTTCCTCGTCGATCTCACCGACATGCAGGAGCACGAAAAGCTGAACCGCCGCGGCCTCGAGGCTGGCAAACATGTCTGGAGCGAAAAGCCGATTGCCAACACTCTGTCCGCAGGACAGGAGCTGCTGCGGATGGCAAAGGAAAAAAACCTGCGCCTCTGGGGAGCGCCGATCACGGTGCAGAGCCCGCAGTTCGCGTTCATGGCAAAAACACTGGCGCAAGGCGCGCTCGGTCGTGTCGCCGCGGCGCACGCGGATTATGGACATGAAGGACCGAACTGGTCGTCGTTCTTTTACGAAAAAGGCGGCGGCAGTTTGCCGGACCTCGGGGTTTACAATATCACGAGCCTCACTGGCCTGCTCGGTCCCGTGAAGCATGTCACCGCCGTGCTCAGCATCGTCACGCCCGAACGCGATATTAGCGAGAAGGGCAAAATCAAAGTCACCGAGGAAGACAACGCCATGGTCTTGATGGACCATGGCCGTGGCGTGATTTCGCACGTGCAGTCGGGCTTTAATTACTTCAACCCGCATGGCCACGAGGGCAGCGGCGAAAACCGGCACACGATCACCGTCGTTGGTTCAAGCGGCTTCATGGGACTGGTGGGATATGATTGGGCTCCGCACGGAGTTGACCTCGCCACCCACGAAAAACCCAAGCTCGAACGCCACTCGACCGATGCCCAGGGTTACATCTGGCAACAGGGCGCGGCCCTGGCGGCGGAATGTCTGGTCACTGGCCGCGAGTTGCTCGTGACTCCAGAACAAGCTTTGCACGTGCTCGAAATTATCACCGCCGCGCGCGAATCGTCCGCCACTGGGAAACGCATTGCCCTTAACTCGACCTTCAAATGGCCAATTGTGAGTTGAGAGCACCCGTACCACAGACTTTCAGTCTGCCGTGTCGCGGACCTGTGGTCTGCATCACTATATTCAGCAAATGCCGGCTGCAAGCCAGCGGCACGGCAGGCTTGGAAGCTTGCGGTACGGAGGGTGAAACAGAGCCAAATTTGCCACGCCCAATGTGATGGCGTAACATTTCCATCACAGGCTGGAAAGCCTGTGTCACATTTGCCATGAACGTGACACAGGCTTTCAGCCTGTGAATTAACTTTTCCGCCATGCGGCAATACCGTCCCACCATCGAGCAGCTCAAGCTGCGCTACTCTTGCGAGATGGCGCGCCGGAAAATGATCGAGCGGCGTCATGCGGCCAAACCCGGCCTCCTCAATGGACCACGCATACCCAGCAACTCGGAACCGTGGCTGCCGCATCTGCCGCGGAGTGTGGCCGAGTGCATGTGGGTCTCCGATCAAATCACAAAGGAGATGGAAAGATGGATTCCGCGCTCCCAGCCGACTCCTTTGTCAGCGCCCTAGCCGCTCATCACCGCGTTTTGATGGTGGGCGGCATGGCGATCATCGCTCATGGTTTGGATCGGAAAACAAAAGACGTGGATCTTTGGCTGGAACCAAAGGCGTCGTCGTCCGTCTGGGCTGAGGCGATGCGCGAAATTCTAACTAACTTTCCGCGGGCACGCCTGTGGTCTCTGGCCCAACGACGTGATATTGAGCCGAACGAAATCGCGGACGAAGTCGAAGATTTTGGTGTCGTGCGCATATCTGGCTTTGACCGGGATGTCGACGTTTTTCGCAAGCCAAACGAGATGGAAATTGAAGATTTCGAGCGGGTCTGGAACGCCCACACAAGAATACTCTCCGACGGTGTCCGATTGCCCGACCCCATCGACCTTTACCTCACCAAAGCCAATACCGGCCGCGAGCATGACTGGCAGGACCAATTATTCCTCGAGTCGCTGGTGAAAAGGCGATTCCGCGAACGGCTTCCGGTATGCGACCTGGCAGAGGCCAAAGACATGCTCGACCGCTTCCTTGACCCGCAGGTGCTCGAATTTGCGCTCGATAACCCGCACGGCGAAGTGCGCGAACTTGCTCTGAGTACGCTCCGCGAATTCGAGGCCGAGGGTGATCCGTATTCGCGGGATATTTTGGCAAAGTGGGCCGGGCGATCGCAATGACAATTCGCGAAAAGGTTTCAACATCGGGCGCTAGTTTCGCGGGGAGAAAATGTTGCTTGGTTGCGGCAGTAGTCGCGTTTACCGCGCTGGCATCAGCAAAAGCGGCGACTGTGCGTTTAACTTTGGCAGGCACAGTGAATCGACTCAGTCTGTCTTCGTCTTGGGATTCCATGCCGGCCGCAGTGGGAGATCCATGGACGCTGCAATTGCAGTGGGAAGTGCAAATCCGTACCAATCCGAACAATCGGAGCCTGAGCGGAACAGGTTACTCGCTTTTGCGCATCAATGACCTTCAATGGTCGGCGATGGCTCTGGTTGGCGGAACCGAGATTGATTACTGGGGCAGCGATAACGCGGGACTCTTCTTTTACTCCCAGTCTCCGCCTCCTTTCGACGGAGGAGCTCAAATTGCCGGGTTCTTCGGCGGACCGAGCCCGTGGATCTACACCTCTGATTACCTGCCCAGCACTTATGCCGAATGGGATTTTCGAAAGGCAGAAGCCGGAATGGAAGTGCGCTCACAGGGTGTCCCCAGCACGTGGATGATTGGAGGTTCTGCTGAGTCAATCACCCTCGAAATCATTCCAGAACCTCGATGTGGACTATCCTTGCTTGCGGGTAGCCTTATTTTGGCGCAGCGACGCCAAAGGCAACAAAATCGCGAAGACACTAAGCGATCCCGGGTCTGATTAGTCAGGATGGTCTTTCAGGATTCAAGGCCGCACGAACCCGCGGCGCTGCTGACGAAATTCAACCGCTAAAAATTTTCTGTCCGGTTTTTCGGAACAGGCGGAACTTATCAATGAACACGCGCCGTTTTGCGCCATGAGCGATGCCGAATTACTACGCCAGTTTGTCGAGGACCGAAGCGAAGAGGCTTTTCGGGGCCTGGTCGAGCGGTTTTTGCCGCTGGTGCTTGGAGTGGCGCGGCGCCGTTTGGGTAATGACGACGATGCTCGCGATGTGGCGCAGCAGGTTTTCGCGCTGCTGGCGCGCAAAGCATCGAGTTTGCGCGAAGCCAAATCCTTGCCGGCCTGGCTGCACGCTGTGGCCGTCAATGAATCGATGCACTTCGTTCGGAGTGAGGCGACGCGCCGGCGCCATTTGAATGAATTTACCCGCGCCATGGAAGTGGAAAATCAGGCTCCCGAATCAACTGCCTGGCAGCGCGTGCTGCCACAACTCAATGAAGCGATGCTTCGGCTCTCCGACCCAGACCGCGAAGCTCTGGTCCTGAGGTTTTTCGATGGGTGCAGCTTTCGCGAAATGGGAGGGCGGCTTGGGCCATTACATGGGCGGCCACGGTCAGTGATCCAGGGAAACGGGACCGCCGTCTGGGTGAGCTTTTGCCAAAGTGGATCGAAAAGGATGCCGCGGCTTCCACGGCATGGCTGCAGACAAGTGACACCCTAAGCCCCAACGAAAGCCTGCGCTGGATCGAGCGGACGGCTGCACACAAGCCGAATGCACCCCAGTGAATTGATCGGGGAGCGAATTGAATGCCCTTTCGAGGCGGCATTCGCCGCAGCTTGAAGTCGAAGACGGTCGTTGTAGGCTCGCCCTGCCTCGATGCGCGCCTATTTCATTCGCCGCTTGCTGTTGATCCTGCCGACCCTGCTCGGCATCACGGTGTTGGTCTTTTTGATTACGCGGCTTGTGCCTGGCGGTCCCGTTGAACGCATGATGTCGGAAATGCGACGCGGCGGGGACGGCGCCGCCCGAGGTGCGGCGGCCGGCCAGAACATGGCCCTCTCCGAAGAAAACATCGAGCAGCTCAAAGAACATTTCGCGCTCGATAAACCAATGGTGCAATCATACCTGATCTGGCTTGGAGTTTGGCCACGCGAGGATTTCAAAAAAAGGATCGAGTTCGCGCCCGGCGTGACTGAGTTGCCGATCCGCAGCAGCAGGTCGCGCGAAAAGCTCGTTGTTCATCGGGATGGCGAAAACCGATTTCGCGTCTTGCGGCCGGATGGATCCTCGGCGGCGCCCTGGAAGGTACGAGGCCTCGGCTATCGAAAGCCCGATTCCAATGCATCGGCTGATGAGGCCGCCAAGGTCGAACGCGCTGAGGTCTTTCGTCCGGGATTTTCCGGTGTATTGACGGGCGACTTCGGCCTGTCCTATCGGTACAATGATCCTGTTGTGGCAGTTATTGCGGAACGGCTGCCTGTCTCGACTTACTACGGTCTAATGACTTTGCTTCTGACCTATCTTATTTCCATTCCGCTTGGAATCATAAAGGCGACCCAACACAAAACCTGGTTCGATAACTTTTCCTCGGCGATCATTTTTGCTGGCTATGCCATTCCCAGTTACGCCCTGGGCGCGATTCTCGTAACCTGGCTGGCGGTGCATCTCGGTTGGTTTCCGGCCGGCGGTTTCACCAGTTTTGATTTCCTCGACAAATCCACATCGGGAAAAGTTTGGGACATCTTGTACCATTCGATTCTCCCATTGACCTGCTACGTCATCGGCCACTTCGCTTTTTTGACCATGCTGATGAAAAATCAGCTCATGGACAACCTGGCTGCTGATTACATTCGAACGGCCGTGGCCAAAGGCATGCCTTACGAGCAGGCCGTTCGAAAGCATGCCTTGCGCAATGCGTTCATCCCCATCGCCACGCATCTCGGCAATGCCGTGTCACTCTTTGTCGCCGGGTCATTTCTTATCGAACGCATCTTTGACATCGACGGCTTTGGATTGCTTGGGTTCGATTCCATTGTCGATCGGGATTACCCGGTCGTGATGGGCGTCGTGTTTCTCACTTCGTTCCTGTTACTGGCCGGCAACGTGGTCTCGGACCTGCTGGTGGCGCTCGTCGATCCACGCGTGCGCTTCACTTAATCGATGACGCTCTCCCCGCTCACCCGGAAGAAGTTCAATCGCTTTCGCGCGATCAAGCGCGGCTGGTGGTCATTTGTCATCCTCGGAGTGTTTTACTCCCTCTCTCTAGTGGCTGAACTGCTCGTGAACAACAGGGCGATCGTGGTCAAGTACGAAGGCGAATGGTATTTTCCGACTTATGGTGCGTTTCACCCTGGAATCGACTTCGGCGAAACCTACAACTATGAGGCGAACTACCGGGCCTTGCGGGAGAAGTTCCGGCAGGAAAATCGGGGCAATTGGGTGCTCATGCCGCCCGTCCCGTATGGCCCACAGGAAAACGATTTTCTCCAGGGAAAGAATCCCCCTTCGCCGCCAGATTTTGGCCATCAGCATTACTTCGGCACTGATCCGACCGGCCGCGATGTGCTCGCGCGCGTGGTTTACGGGTTTCGCATTGGAATGACTTTCGCGCTCGCCTTTACCGTGGCCGTTTATCTCATCGGGGTCGTTATTGGCTGCGCCATGGGCTACTTCGGCGGGTGGGTGGATTTATTAGGCCAGCGGCTGGTTGAGATCTGGTCCAACATCCCATTCCTCTATATGGTGATCATAGCTGTTTCGCTCACACCCGCGGAGGTTGGGACGGTGGCTCGGGTGGCCTTGCTGCTCATCGTCATGGTTGCGTTTTCCTGGTCGGATAAGACTTATTACATGCGAACGGTGACTTACAAAGAGAAGGCGCGCGACTACACCGCCGCGGCGCAGCTTCTCGGCGCCGGGCCGTTCCGCATCCTGTTTCGACATATTTTTCCCAACACCGTGGCAACCCTTGTAACCTTTCTCCCCTTTACCGTTGCAGGCGCGATCAGTCTTCTGACCGCACTCGATTTTCTCAACTTCGGTCTTCCGAAACCGACTCCAAGCTGGGGTGAGTTGCTCGAGATCGGCCTCGGCCATACTCACGCTCCCTGGATTGTCACCTCTGCTGTGCTCGCCATTTTCCTGGTCCTGCTGCTGGTCACCTTTGTCGGCGAGGCCGTGCGTGAAGCCTTTGACCCCAGGAAGTTCACTACCTATCGCTGATGCGATTCGCGATGCCCATTGTCCGCCTCCTGGCGGGGCTGGCGGTGCTTTGTGCGCCGCTTGCCACATGCAGCAAACAGATCAGTTCGAGCGCCCGATTGATCGACTATCCGCGGCAACGGGTGGCGTTCCCGGAGGAGGCGATCGAGTTCTTCGAAAAGCATCGAGACTTTTTCGTCTTTGCCAGACCAGAGGACCTTCCGCAAAATCTTCGCTGGGAAAGTGGCGCGGGCGTGCCCGAAATTGGGTCGCCTGCGGCCAAAAAGGGGGGAACGCACTTTAGTTACATTCCGGACTTCCCACGTACGCTGCGCTTCGTGGGGCCGGAAGCCAACGGCTCCTTCCGAAGCTTCATACTGGATAATAATGTGCTCGCGTTGGCCGAACGGAATCCAAACACACTGGAACATTATCCCGCCTTGGCCAGGGAATGGGCGGTGGGCGAAGATGGCCGGACCCTCTTCTTTCGTCTGGATCCCGATGCAACATTTTCCGACGGGGTCCCGGTACGCGCGGACGACTATTTTTTCTGCTTTTACTTCATGCGGTCAAAGTTCATCGTCGATCCCTGGTACAACGATTGGTATTCAACCAAGTATAGCCGGATTACGAAATATGATGACTTGACGATCTCGATCACTCTCCCGGAGCAAAAGCCCGATCTTCTCTATCGAACGGCCAACGTGCGCCCGGTGCCAGTCCATTTCTATGCCGAATTCGCGGACGACTACCTCACCCATTATCAATGGCAATTCGAGCCGACAACTGGTCCTTATGAAGTTCGGCCGGAAAATATCGACAAAGGCCGCTCGATCACCCTGACCAAAGTCCCCAATTGGTGGGCGCGGGATCGCAAAAACTTTCGCTACCGGTTCAATTCTGATCGGACGCGCTGCCAGGTCATCCGAGACCGGGAAAAAATCGTCGAAATTTTCCGCAAGGGAGAGATCGATATTTATGCCCACGCCGGGATTACGCCGGATGTGTGGCATAAGAAGCTGACCAACCAGGAACGAATAATTGCGTCCGGCTATGTCGAAAAGGCCACTTTTTACAATCAGATCCCGCGGCCGAGTTGGGGGATGAGCCTCAATTGTTCCAAGCCACTGCTCGGAAATCGAGATATCCGCCAGGGCCTGCATTACGCGACGAACTGGGAACTGGTGTGCAAGGAGGTCTTTAAAGGAGACGCGGTACCAATGGAAACCTCATCCGATGGCTACAGCGCGGTGACCTTCCCCGAGACCAAAGCGCGGCGTTTCGATGTCACCAAGGCGGAGGAGGCCTTTGCCCGGGCCGGATTCACAAAACGGGGAGGTGACGGCATTTTCGTCAATGACCAGGGCCAGCGGCTTTCGTTCAACATCACCACCGGATACAAACGGCATACGGAAGCTCTCACCGTAATTCAGCAGGAAGCCCGCAAGGCCGGCGTACATTACAATTTAGAAATCCTGGATCAAACCACGGCGTGGAAAAAGATCGATGAAAAGAAGCACGAGATCAGCTTTGCGGCGAAGAATACTTCGGTCGAGCTTTATCCCCGGTTCTGGGAAACCTTCCATTCCGCCAACGCTTATAAGCCGGACGGATCCATCAATACGGACACCAACAACGAAACGCAAACGGCGAGCAAGGACCTCGACGCCTTGATCGAGGCTTACGACAAATCAAGCACGATGGAAGATATCGTCCGACTCGCGCGACAGATCGTGAAATGGCTTCATGAGGATGCGGCGTTCATCCCGGGCTGGGTCGAACCATTTTATCGCACAGCCTGCTGGCGTTGGGTGAAATGGCCCGAGGACTTCAATGTGAAAACCAGCCGCGACTGGGAGGAATTTCACCTTTTCTGGATTGACCCCGAGGCGCGGGAAGAAACCCGCCGGGCGATGCGTGAGGGCAAGACCTTCCCATTGCGTGATCTTGTTTTCGATCAATATCGGAACCTCTAAATGACATGGGTGTTTCCCTTCTGGAAGTCCGCGGCTTGCGCGCAGGATTTGACATTGAGGGCGGCCGCGTCGTGGCGGTCGACGACGTCAGTTTCTGCGTCGAGCGCAATACCACGCTTGGCATCGTTGGCGAGTCGGGCTGCGGGAAATCAGTCACCGCCTTTTCCATCCTGCGGCTGCTTCCCCAGCCGGCGGGCAGAATTCTGACGGGCGAGGTTTACTTTGACGGGATTGATCTGACGACAGCTTCGCACCGTACGCTGGAGAAACTGCGCGGTAACGAGATCAGCATGATCTTTCAGGAACCCATGACCGCACTCAATCCGGTGCATCGTGTCGGGCCGCAGCTTGTGGAAGCGATCCAACTGCATCAGAAAATGTCGGCAAGAGACGCAGCGGAGCGGGCCGTCGAGATGCTGCGTCACGTGCGGATTGCGTCCCCTGAGATGCGGTTTTACGATTATCCGCATCAACTCTCCGGTGGCATGCGTCAGCGGGTAATGATCGCCATGGCGCTGGTGAACCGTCCCAAGCTGCTCATCGCTGATGAACCCACCACCGCGCTTGATGTCACGGTGCAGGCGCAGATTCTCAAACTGATTGCCGACCTGCAACGGGAAATCGGCATGGCGGTGGTTCTCATTACTCACGACCTCGGCGTCATCGCAGAGACCTGCGATGAAGTGGCGGTAATGTATGCCGGGCGGCTGGTCGAACGCGCGCCGGTCCGCGAACTGTTCGCGCAGCCGCGCCATGCCTACACCCGCGGCTTGCTTGCGTCCATCCCGCGTCTCGATTCCGTCCCGAAAACCAAACTGCCGATCATTCCAGGGCAGGTCGCGACACTCGAGACACAAGTCACCGGCTGCCGATTTTGCCAGCGCATGGGTCGCGATGGCGGAACTGGGCGTCCGCCCTTCATTCAAACCGCACCGAATCATTGGGTGGAAGCGTGCGAAAAATGCACAACCAGCAAAACATGATCCTGCTCGAAGTTGAAAACTTAAAGGTCCATTTTCCGGTGCGCGGCGGCCTTTTTATGCGTCCGCTCGGGACTTGCCGAGCGGTCGACGGGGTCACGATTGCCCTTAAGGCCGGCGAAACGCTTGGCCTGGTAGGCGAATCCGGTTGTGGAAAGACAACGCTAGGCAAGGCCATCGTTCGCCTGATCGAGCCGACTGAGGGGACACTGCGGTTCGAAGACGATGACATCACCCACGCTTCCCGCCGCGCTCTAAAACCTCGCCGACGCAATTTACAGATGGTCTTTCAAGACCCGGCAGAATCGCTCAATCCGCGGCACACCGTGGGCGCCATTCTCGAGGAGCCCTTGGCGATTCACCGGATCGGCGCGCGGGCGGAAAGAAAATCGCGCGTGGCTGGACTGCTCGATAAAGTCGGTCTGTCGCCGGAGGCGATGGACAAGTTTCCGTTCGAGTTTTCCGGCGGCCAGCGCCAGCGCATCGGGATCGCCCGCGCACTGGCACTCGAGCCGAAGCTGATCGTTTGTGACGAGCCGGTCTCCGCGCTCGATGTCAGCGTGCAGAGCCAGGTGCTGAATTTGCTGCTCGCACTTCAGCGCGAGCTTGGACTGAGCTATCTTTTCATTTCGCACAACCTGGCGGTGGTCAAACACATGAGCGATCGCGTGGCGGTGATGTATCTGGGAAAAATCGTGGAAATGGCATCGGCGGAGGAAATTTACCGAAGTCCCAGACACGCCTATACCAAGGCGCTGCTGGCTGCGAATCCCATTCCTGATCCAAACGCGGCGCGCGATCGCGTGCTGATCGAAGGTGACGTGCCGAGTCCGATCGATCCTCCGCCGGGCTGTGCTTTTGGTCACCGCCTCAAGCATCCGAAATGGGAACAGACCGTGGGCCAAATCTTGCGGCTCGAGCCGATCTCTAAAGGGCATTGGGTGCAGAATTGCCCGTGTTGCGTCGAGTGACCGACGGCTGGCTGCCTACCTTATGCGCCTGATCCAGGCGACCCAGAGCCCCCGATTTCATTCGCGAGGATGGCAGTCACCGCTAGTTTCGGCCTCGGTCATGAATTCTGAGCCCCTCCTCAAGGTTGACAATCTTTGCATTCGCTTTCGCCTTGAAGATCGGCCGGAAGTCGAAGCGGTCAAAGACGCTTCATTCGAACTCGCGGAGCAAGAGACCCTGGCAATCGTCGGAGAGAGTGGGAGCGGGAAAAGCGTGACCGCCCTTGCCTTGACGCGCCTCTTGCCCGAACCCCCCGCACTCATCACCGGTTCCGTGCGGCTCAAAGGACGCAACACCTTGCATCTTTCGGAAAGGGAGTTGCGCTCGGTGCGCGGCCGCGAGATCGCGTATATTTTCCAGGACCCGATGACATCGTTGAACCCGGTGTTCAGCATTCGGTGGCAACTGGCCGAGATGATCAAGTTGCATCGCCGAGATATCGCCAGCTCGCGGACCGCCATCGACAATGAGATCCTCTATTGGCTGAATGAAGTCGGAATCCTCAATCCCCGCGACCGATTGAAGTCGTATCCCCACGAGCTTTCCGGCGGCATGCAACAACGGGTGATGATCGCGATGGCCCTCTGCGCCCGGCCATCGCTGCTGGTGGCTGATGAACCAACGACCGCCCTGGATGCCACCGTGCAAAAGCAAATCATCGATCTGCTGGCGCGCCTGCGGGCCGAGCATCGGATGGCGATTTTGATGATTACGCACAACTTCCACATTTTGCGCACGTTCGCGCACCGAGTGGTCGTCATGTTTCGCGGCCAGATGGTTGAAACCGGAGACACCGAAGCAGTGCTCAGCCGCCCGCAACATCCCTACACCCGCGCGCTGATCGATTGCGTGCCCAGAATCGGCGCGAAAAAAACGCGGCTGGCAAGCATCGATTATGCGCTGCTGGACAATTAGCAGGCGCCGCTTGTCGCGGAAAATTTGTCGGCAATGATGAGTTGCGATGCGACAGATCGAGAAAGTCAGAACGGCATTTCAGAAGCTTGCTGTGTGGGGCACGGAGCACGAACGCGAATTCCGCGTCGCGGGCGCCACCCATGCTTGGTGGCACCGGGACCAGCTGCTCAGCGGACTGGCTTGGGATAATATTGCGGCGGCCGCGTTGCTGCGAGCGGCCGGGCCGCCGCAATCGCTCCTCATGCTAGGCCTTGCTGGTGGCACCAGCCTGCGCATTCTGCGCCATCTTCTGCCAGAACTGCAAATCACGGCGGTTGAAATCGACCGCCAGATTGTTGAGTTGGCCGACCGGCACATGAACCTTGCCGAGCTTGGCCTGAAAGTCCACTTCGCCGATGCCTACCAATGGCTGCGCGGCAACACTGGACGTTTTGATGTCGTGGTCGACGACGTTTATGGGGTCACCGCGGAGGACGTGGCACGGCCCGGCGCCTACGACAGCGGGACGCGTGACGCGTTGCTGGGAAGTGTGGCCTCGGAAGGCCTCCTGGTCGTCAATCTCGTGACCGGGCGCGGGCACCGCCAGTTGCAAAGCAGCTTCAGACGATTCTTTCGGCTCAACTTCCCATCAGCGAGCTCCGTATCGACACCAGCCGGGGCCAACGAGGCGCTGGTCGGCGGTGGCGAAATCCGCAATGCGCGCGCGCTTGCTGAATGGACGGCGAAATTTCCCCAAGCCAGCGACCGTTGGCTTTGGAAGAAAATTCGCGTGCAACGATTGCGCTGACGATCGGAAAGAACGGATTCATCGCGGCTCGGGCAGCCTCGCCCCACCAAGCCGCAGTGTAGGTGGCCTCTTCGAGGCCGCCCGCTTCCTTCGCCTCTTCGAGGCCGCCCCGCCAGGCGTCACCGCGCCAGCTCCAACCTACCCGGGCTCGATGCCACGCGGAGCACGTTTCACTTTTCTGGGCGCAACAACTGGATGACTCCGAGCACCGCAAACAGAACACCAACTATGCCAACCGCGGCTACAATGAAAAGAAGCACGGAAGGCGAAATGTCGATCTGCTGCCCGAACAGAAGTGCGCCCTGTTGATCACTATTTTCGACATCCGGTTTGATGGTGGAATAAACATAGGCAGCGACCCCTGCGATAGCCAGGCCGCATACGATTCGGAGAGCTGCAGACTGAAGATTCATCGACGGAATTGAATAGGTTGCGTGATTTATTACTCGGACTCTCAATGATTGGCGGCAAAGCAGACAATTGGCAACCTTCGAGGCAATGCCAGCACATTTAACCGGCCTGGAGAGGTCGAGTCACCGGGGAGCCTGGGTTTCCGCGTTTTTGGCGGCCGAAGGATCCACGCGAAAGCTCTCGGCCCATTCGCGCGCGAAATCCCGCTGACAGCGCCAGTTTACAACAGCGGCGGCGGTCATGGTGATGACCGCCCCGAGGGCTGCCAGCGCCATATCCTTCTGAGCGTCCCACACGTCACCTTGGGCACCCACGTAGGCCTGTCCGAGGTCACCGCTAAAAACCTCGGCAGCCGCCCATTCCACGACCTCGTAGAGAGCCGACGTGGAAATCGTCACATCGAGTGGGAAGAAATAACTCCAAAAGCCACGCACTTTGGCGAGAGACAGAAAGATCTCCCGCACCGGATAACTCAGCCAAAGGCCGTACAGAAAGTGGACGCCCCGATCAAAATGATTGCGTTCCCAATCCAACAAATTGCTCAGCGAGCGGCCGGTCAATCGTTCACACCACGCGTCGTAGGGAACTTCGGAATAAGTGTAGTGGGCCCCAAGTTCATGCAAACACAGGAAAAGAAACAGGCAGGTCCACGACACCCTCGAAAGGGGAAGCTTGCGGTAAATGACGACCAGCGCGAAAACCCCAAGGGCAACAAGCGCATTTTCCAAAAGCCAGTCGTTGCGGTGCCAGGGCGCCACACCGGACGCGATGACCACGCCGAAAAAAATGACCGCCAAGGTCAAAATATAGCAGCGAGATGGGCGGTTCATTGTCGTCGGTCCGGGCTGCCAGCTAGCCGGGCATTTGGACGTCAGTGGCCCCCGCTGCATTGGCGGTCATCTTCACGGATCATCCCCGAGGTTCCCAATGCTTGCCAGCAGCGTCCAGGTTTGGTTTTACCACCAGGACCGGGCAATGAGCGTGCCGCACGACCCGCTCGGCGGTGCTTCCCAGCACGAAGCGTTTCAACCCTTTGTAGCCATGGCTCGCGATGACTATGAGATCGACGTTTTTGCGGTCGGCCACATCGCAAATGACATCCCATGAAGTGCCGTCAAGAACGAGCGTTTCGGCTGGCATTTTGACTGAGAGACTTCGTCCCAACTTCTCCATTTCAACGTTCGCCGCGACCATTCGCTTTTCATCCGTTGGCAGTTCGGTGGGAAGCGCCTCGCCAAAGGTGATGACGAGAGGTTCGAGCACGTAAAGCAGGATAAGCTGCCCAGATGCAAACTTATGAAGCTCGACCGCGGCTTCGACCGCTTTCCGGGAGTTGTCCGAAAAGTCGACCGGCACGAGAATTCTTTCCAGTTTCATGGCTTGATGGCGTTGTGGAGCAGTATTGCACACAACGATAGCAATCACCATTTCGGTTGTGGCGTCAGCTTCCAGCTTGCCATGCCGGTGGCGCAAATGGCGGAGGCACGCGCGCCAGAACGAATGACGGGCACTTTTTACCGCAGGGACACCGCGCCGCCGTCAATGTCGTAGGCAGCGCCGGTAATGAATGCGGCTTCATCAGAACACAAAAACGCACCCAGCGCCGCCACCTCATCAGGGGTGCCCATACGGCCGATCGGCTGCCAGGCACTCAGTTTCTGAAAAATCTCGCTTTCCCGGCCTGGAAAGTTGCCTGCGAGATAGGAGTCGACAAATGGCGTATGCACGCGAGCCGGACATAGACAATTGCAGCGGATGTTTTCGTCGATGTAATCGCGCGCCACGGAAAATGTCATCGCCAGCACCGCTCCTTTGGTAGCGGAATAAGCGAAGCGAGCCTCAATCCCAATTTTTGCCGCCACCGAGCACATATTGAGAATCACTCCCCCACCCCGTTTGCGCATGCGAGGAATCGCCGAGCGCAAACCGTGAAAGACTCCTTTTACGTTCACACGGTAAAGCCTGTCGAAGTCCTCTTCCGTCGTGTTTTCCACGGCGCCCACGAGTCCGACGCCGGCATTGTTCACCAAAATATCGATCTCCGGACTGCGCGCGAACACCGCTTCGACGGCGGCGGGATCTCCAACGTCACACACTGCACAATCGGCCCGCCCGCCAGATCGCCGGATTTCTTCACAAACCATGTCGCTCGCGTGAGCATCAACGTCGACGATGAGAATATACGCCCCTTCCGTGGCAAAGCGACGGGCGATCGCCGCACCGATGCCGGAACCTGCGCCCGTGATTACCGCATGCTTTGTCGCGAGCTTCAATGGAGGAGCTTGGCCCAGCCGAAAGCTCGGCGCTTGCAAAATTCACGACCGTGAGCGACCACAGATGTTATACTTGCAGTTATTGCCTTTATGAAAATCCCATCTTTGCAGATCCGTCACTTGGCCGCTCGCTGGCTGGCGGTTGGAACGATGCTCGTTTGTACGGTGAATGCGGCCCTCGGCGAAGAGCCCAAGGAATCCTCCGCGGAGAAGAAGGAGAAGGAGAAGGAGCCGAAGGAAACGAAAACCGTGACGGAAGCGGAAGTGAGTGTCGGTGGCCAGAAAATCGCCTACACCGCGACCGCGGGCACACTTCCTTTGACGAAGGCCTACGGCGAGCCCCGGGCGTCGGTGTTTTATGTCGCCTACGTGCGTAAGGACGGCGGCGACCTCGGAAAACGGCCGATCACATTTTGTTTCAATGGAGGGCCGGGAAGTTCCGCGGTCTGGCTTCATTTGGGAGCGTTCGGTCCACGACGGGTGGCAATTCCCAATGGAGGCACGTCCCCTCCGGCGCCCCCTTACCAATTGGTGCCTAACGAATTCTCAGTGCTCGATGCCAGTGATCTCGTCTTCATCGATCCTGTGAGTACCGGCTTTAGCCGCGTCGAGAAAGGCGAAGACGCCAAACAATTCCACGGTTACCGCGAAGATTTGGAATCAGTGGGCGATTTCATCCGCCGCTTTGTTTCCAAGAATGGTCGATGGGCTTCGCCAAAGTTTTTGGCGGGTGAGAGCTATGGAGGCCTGCGCGCCGCGGGGCTGGCCGGTCACCTGCAAGAACGCTACGGCATGTATCTGAATGGGATCGCCATTGTCTCAGGCGTGGTCGATTTCAAAACCCTGGCCAGCGATGCCGGAAATGACCTGCCCTACATCCTCTATCTGCCCTCGATGACGGCGGTCGCTCATTTTCACAAGAAACTTCCCGGTGAATTGCAGGAGGACCTGGTGGCAGCGACGAAAGAAAGTGAAGCCTTCGCCATGGGAGACTATGCCGCCGCGCTTCTGCGCGGAAACGCCCTCGCCAAGACGGATCTCGACAAGACCGCTGCAAGGTTGGCGCGGCTGACCGGATTGTCGGCGGATTATTGGGTGCGCCAGCGATTGCGGGTCGATATCGGAAGTTTTCGCAACAAACTGCTCGAAGCCGAAAACCGCGTCGTCGGAAGATTTGATGCGCGAATCACGGTCGATGCCACCTCGAACGACGACCCCTCTTACTCGCTGGTCTATGGCGCCTATGCCACGCTGCTGAACGCGTATGTGCGGGGCGACTTAAAATTCGAAAGCGATCTTCCGTACGAAATTCTCACGCGCGACGTCCAGCCATGGAGCTATGCCAGCTTCACCAATCGCTATGTCAACGCTTCCTCGCCGCTGGCCGACGCTCTCACCGACAATCCCAACTTGCGGGTTTTTGTGGCGTGTGGTCACCACGACCTGGCCACCCCTCCCTTTGCCATTCGTTTTACCATCGATCATCTCCCCTTCGAGCCAGCACGCTCGAGCGCCGTCTCCTACGGTTTCTACGACGGCGGACACATGATGTATACCAATCTCGAATCGCTGAAAAAATTGAGTGCCGATATGCGGGCCTTTATTCAAAAATAACCCCGGCTGAGTTTAAAGCCGCGGCCTAAAAACAATGAAGGCCCCTCCGGACCGAAGTCCGAAGGGGCCGACAAAGAGTGGGAATTGGAGCTCGCCACACTCTCATCCCTTTTGCTGGCATTTGGCGCGCAACCTTTTGGGTTGGCTGCCAGCTCCCCGACGCCATTCTCCACGGCAAGCGGAGTTCTGCGGCCTTGGTGGCACGGCCGGCCATTCAGTTTCCTGAAGTGGCGTTTGAGTGAGGCCTCTTAGCCTGGTTCGTCGAGCACCCGCCGGTGCCGTCCGCCAGACAAGGCTCCGAGACGCCTGCGAAACTGCATTTCGCCCCGGGGCCGTTTTCCGCGAGGTCGGCCATCGCTTGTGACGATGCGTTTGCCTCGCGTTACGGGTCTGACCTCTTAACTCTCGGATCACACTTCTTTCGCAGCCGGGCGATCACGGTTTTTCGTTCCGCCCGAATGAGGAGTTTTTGCGAGGTTTGCCAGCCTCGCTCGCTCCGCGTTCCCTTCAGTTTTTTCGCGCTTCTTTTGCGAAGAAGAAGCCTTGCAGCGGGGTGGTCCCGCCAAACTGTCGAGTCACGCGCTGGTTCACCGTGGCGATCTTGCTCCGTGGGTGGAGCACGGCGTTCATCGCAGGGCCGAAACCTCCCGTGCGAATCTGACTTCATCAGCGACTGTTTCTGGCAGAAATGCCTCTCTGCCCTCACCGATGACCAATTTCTCGAGTCGCAATCAGAGCGGTGCGACCCGCTCTGGAAAAATTGGTGACCTTTGCCTCGAGCGTCGCAACCCGACAAGAGCGCGACAGTTCGAAGAGCCAGGACACCAGCTGTCCCCGGCTTTTTTTCGGTTACCCGAATTATCTTCTGAAGTCTCGGCCTGATTCCGCACGACCTCCGTTTCCAGCGGCCGGCATGATTTTCTGGCTTCAACTCCCTATTCTGTCAAAGAACTGGGGAGAGATTAATCAATCACCACGCAAGCGCAAGAAAAATCGTTGTGAAATGTTGATTGTGAATAACTTGTGAACCTTTTTACGAACGGTGAACAACTCTGCGACTGCTTGATTCTGTGCTGCTTTTGGCCCCACTCGCGGGCTTCCGCACCGAAGATGTTCACCGCGCTGGATTGAGCTTTTTTTTGGCTTGAAGTTCCTGGACGCCGGGAAAAGCCTCAACATTCTGGTTCGAGGGAGAAGATGTCGACCATGACACTGAGTCCCCTAAGTTTGTGTTCGCCACGAGGGGTAAACAGCGGCGCCAACGCTTTGTTACAGTTGACAAAGTCGGCGCTGGCAAGTACCCCACAATCGAGAGTTCGCGTCAGAGCTTCGATGCGAAAGGTGACGTTCACAGCGTCACCCACCGCGGTAGTGATGCCGGCGCCCATCGATCCGAGGGCAACTTCGCCGACGTGGAGTCCGACGCAGCACTCGATGGGCGGCGCGGCTGCCGGGAGCAATTCGCGGATCCCTTCGTCGTGAGTGCTGGCACAGACCTCTTTCGCTGTTTCCAGCGCGGCCCGGCATGATTCCGCAGTGGCACTGTGCCAGTAGGCGAAAACGCAGTCGCCGATGAACTTGTCGATCAAGCCGCCGTGTCGCTTGAGGATTCTTCGACAAAGCGCATACCAGGCGCTGAGAATGGCGGCGACTTCCGCTGCTTTCATGGATGCCGAGAGCGCTGTGTATCCTTTCAGGTCGGCCACCAATAACGTAGCTGGGGTGTTTTTTAACGCCGCCGGCTTGCCAGGCAGCATGAGGGTGCGCTGCCCGATAACCGTGGAGTCCATGACGCCGCTGTCGGTTTCAAAAACCAGAACGGCGCTACCAAATTGCAACAAGTCGCCGTGGCTTAACCGCTGAGGCTGATGCACGGGCAGATCGTTGACATAGGTTCCATTCGAGCTCCCGAGATCAACGATGCTGAAATGTGGACCGTCCCGCCGAATCGTCGCATGCTGTCTCGACACTCCGTGGGCCGTCAGCTGGATGTGTGCGGAATCACTGCGTCCGATCAACACGAAAGCCTCGAGCGCGAATATCTTGCCCGTAACCAATGATCTCAAATGCGCCGCCATCTTCTGCCGTCCTTACTTGAATCAGGAACGGCGCCCCATGTCAAGGATGGGTGAGGATCGAGGCTCCTCCTTCCGGGCGGAGTTTTGCAGCTGGGCATACCAACGTCACCGCTGGCATTTTTTCTAACAAGCGCGACGCTGGGGCGTATTGCTCGAGAGACCCTTATGAATGTGCGTTCTCGTTCGACTCTTTGGGCGGTCGTGCTCGCCGTCTCCGGGTTAACATTCAGCGTTTGGCAGCAGCACAAAATCGGCGGGTTGCGCGATCAACATTCGCAGCCGCAGGCAGCGGAAGTTTTCAATAGTGCGGAGATGGCGAAGTTGCGAGCGGAGATCGCGCGCTTGCGCGTTCACGACGGCGCGGCTGATGAAGTCGCCAGGTTGAGGGAAGAGAAGGCGGCCCTCGAGGCGCAAAATGCGGCACTCGCCCAGCAGGCGTCGCAGGCGTCGGAGGCCCAGGTGATCGCATCGAGACATCCAAATGGGCAGGTCAATGAGGCTTTGCTTTCCCCGGTTTTCAGCCACCCCGGCGGCGAGGTCGCGTTTGGCACGATTCGCTACGATTCCTTCGGGCCATCAGTCGCGGGGAAAGGGGCGGCTTGGGGACATGAGCAGGCCGCGGGTGCCCCGGACACTCACGAAGCAGGTGATCTGCAAACAGCGTGGGCGTCGCGCGAGCCGGACGGTGGAACCGAATGGCTCGAGCTGAAATACGACAAGCCAGTCGAGGTTTCGCAAATCAACGTTCACGAAACATTCAACCCAGGCGCCGTGGCCAAAATCACCGCGCTGAACCCTGACGGCACAGAAAAAGTCCTTTGGGAAGGCACGGAACCCCGCGAAGAAGCCCCGGTCGAAATGAGCTTTCCAGTGCCGGCAGGCATCCGCAGCGACCAGATAAAAGTCTACCTCGATACCGGACGTGTTCCCGGGTGGAATGAAATCGACGCCGTCGAAGTCGTAGCAACCGACGGCACGCGCCAATGGGCGAGTTCATCCAAGGCCAGCAGCCATTATGGGGATAATCGCGGAGCGGCCAATAGGTTGTCGGAAGTCATCTTGGATGCGAGCAGTTCAGCGCGCTAGCCGGCGGCACGAGAACTTGCGCCGTATTGGGGTTGCCCCTTAAACTGGCGCTGATGAAGCGCTTCGGTTGGATAATCCTGCTTACTGCTATCTCACCAGGGGCGGAGAGTATTTGCCCGCCGCCCGCAGAACTGGCGGCTGACTGGAACCTTTCGTCGTTCTACAAAAAGCATTTGACCGCGGGAGGTATTCCGATTCTGGCCTCAGACAAGGTGTCTGACTTTGCGCTGAAAGAGGCGCGCTTTCTCATCGATCAAATGCTCGAGGGCCGCGATGACGTGCGGCAGGCGATTGTGAAAAACAAAGTGCGGCTGGCCATCATGGCTCCAAACGAGCTGACGACGTGCATTCCGGAACACAGCGACCTGACACCCGCGAAATATTGGGACAAGCGCGCCCGAGGTTTGGGCGCCACGAAGATTCGTCCGGCCGTGAGCTGCGGTGAGGAAAATCTGTTGTCTTACCGCGGCGATCCTTATGCGGCCGAGAACATCCTGATTCATGAATTTGCCCACGTAATCCACCAGATGGGACTCGATGCGATTGACTCAACCTTCGATGAGCGCCTTAAAGAAACGTATCGTGCCGCCATCAAGGCGGGCCTTTGGAAAGGCACTTACGCCGCCAGCAACCGGCACGAATACTGGGCCGAGGGCGTGCAGTCGTGGTTCGACACCAACCGCGAGAATGACAATCAGCACAACCACGTCGACACACGCGAGGAGTTGGAACAATATGACGCTGCGCTGTCCGCGCTAATCGCGAAGGAACTCGGCGACCGTCCGTGGCGTTATCAACGGCCAGCCAGCCGACCAGCCGATGGCCGCAAACACCTTGAAGGCTATGATGCCGCCATGGCGCCGGTATTCGCCTGGCCGAAAGAGCTTGTCGACTGGAACGACAGCTACGTGAAACGGCTGGCCGCCAAGAAACCCGATTCCGTGCCACTGGAAATGATGCCAGCCCCCTCGGATCCCGCAAAATCACCCCCCTCCGCGGACGACACGGCCATCGTTTTCGTCAATCGGCGCAGCCGCGCAGTGACGCTTTATTGGGTCGATTTCGATGGCAGGAAAAAATCGTATGGCACGTTGCCGCCGGGCGCGGAGCGTCGCCAATCGACGTTCGCGGGACATCGATGGATCATCTCCAATGAAAACGATGAGGCCTTGGCCGCTGTGGTGGCACAATCGGTGGAGGGCCAGGCGGTAATCAAATAGATGCCGCGCACACCTCGGACGCGGATCCTCCCCCACCCGACGCAGCTTCAGCCCCTCGAATCATGGACCATAACTGGAGCGGCGTTTTTCCGGCGATCACGACGCAGATGAACAGGCGTGGTGCGGTGAATCTCGACGCAACCGCGCGCCATGCGCAGGAACTTATCGGAAGCGGCATCAGCGGACTGGTCGTTCTTGGCTCGCTTGGCGAGAATCAGAGCCTGACTCCTGACGAGAAACGGCTCGTGGTCGAGGCCATGGTCAAAGCGGTCAACGGTCGTGTCCCGGTGCTCAGCGGTGTTGCCGAAACCTCAAGTCAGGCGGCCTGCCAGTTCGCGGCTGATTGCGAAAAACGCGGGGCTGACGGTCTGATGGTCATGCCCGCCATGCTTTATAAAGGCGATGAACGGGAAACGTTGACGCACTTTCGCTCAGTGGCAAAGGCGACTGGCCTTCCAATCATGATTTACAACAACCCGATCAGCTACGGGAACACCGTCACCGCTGAAATGTTCGCCACCCTCGCAGACGTGAAAAATTTTGTGGCGCTCAAAGAATCGAGCGGCGATCCCCGGCGGATCACAGATTTGCACAATGCGGTCGGGGACCGCTACGCGATTTTCACCGGCGTCGACGACCTCGCGCTCGAGTCTGCCATTCTCGGAATTGATGGGTGGGTGGCTGGAACTGGCATCGCGTTTCCGGCCGAAAATCAGTTCTTTTGGAATCTGACACGCCGTGGCGAATGGGACAAAGCACGCGAACTTTACCGCTGGTTCACGCCGCTCCTGCACCTCGATGTCCATCCGAAGTTCGTGCAATACATAAAACTGGCGGTCCAGGAATGCGGCCTGGGCGCCGAGTGGGTGCGCCCTCCCCGCCTGCCGCTTACCGGTCCCGAGCGTAAGAGAGTCCTCAAAGTCATCCACCAAGGCATTTCCACGCGGCCTAAAATTCCACGTCTCAGATCCCGCGTCAATTAGACGTCCGATTTCGTTTCAATTTCATGCTCTCCCTCCCGATAACCTCCGAGCGCTTTTGGCAGATTATCGAGCAGGCCGATGTTGCCTCATGGCAGAGACACTCCTGTCGATGTGCCCACAACTGAGCGTTATTCTCCAAAGCAGAATGAGACTTGTTGCCGGATGGTACAATGCCAGGGCCAGGACCGCACACCAGCGTGGCCGTTTCGAAGATGCAGTATCTCTCTACGAGAAAGCCATCGCCTCAGACGGCACTTGGAGTGTGCCTTGGTTCAATCTCGGCTTGCTTTACAAGGAACGCCGCGATTGGAGGGCCTCACTGAGTTACAACCAGGAGGCTGTTCGTCGAGATCCCTCAAATGAAGGCGCATGGTGGAACCTGGGAATTGCAGCGACCGCGCTTTGCGATTGGCCAGAGGCTCGCCGGGCATGGTCGGCATCCGGAATTGAACTCCCGAACGGTTCGGGGGAAATTAGAGGAAATTTCGGCTATACTCCTGTTCGCATCAACCCGGCAACGGGCGGTGAAGTCATCTGGGCGTTTCGCATTGATCCGGCGCGCGCGATTGTCAGAAGCGTGCCACTGCCTGAGTCAGACCATCGCCATGGCGACCTGCTTCTTCATGACGGTTCGCCGAATGGCTATCGGCTGCTTGAGGGCCGTGAGGTTCCAGTATTTGACGAACTTGAAATTCTCAGGCCCTCAGATTTCGGGACCTTCGAAGCGACGGTTTTCGTAGAAACTGTCGACGACCTTGCAGCGACGAGTGGAAGACCAATCCTCGGCTGCTCCACCGCCGGCGTCAAAAATGCGCTCAAGCGTTCGATATATCGCGGCTGAAATTGAGCCGTGCTGGCGGCCAGGATAAAATGCGCCAGACTGACGGGCGTGCCGGAGAAACGACAGCTAATTCGCGTGATCGATTCGCATACGGAAGGCGAGCCGACGCGCGTCGTAATCGAGGGAGGTCCCGATCTTGGGGCGGGAATCCTTGCCGATCGATTGCGCACGTTCCGCGAACACCACGACAGATTCCGCTCGGCGATTATCAACGAGCCCCGTGGATCGGATGTCCTGGTCGGCGCTTTGCTTTGCGCGCCTCACGATGCGTCGTGCGCCGCGGGCGTGCTTTTCTTCAACAACGTCGGCGTTCTCGGAATGTGCGGACACGGCATGATCGGAGTCATCGCGACACTCGCGCATCTCGGTCGCATTCGACCGGGCGAATATCGCATCGAGACTTCGGTGGGAATCGTGACTGGAAGGCTTCATGAGGACGGCCAGGTATCCATCGGCAACGTGCCCAGCTTCCGCAAACACCGCGGCGCGATCATCAATGTCCCTGGCCACGGCGCCGTCTGCGGCGATGTCGCGTGGGGAGGAAATTGGTTTTTCCTGGTCAGCGATTACGAACAACCGCTCGAATTGAATCGTGTGGAGGCGCTGACAGATTTCACCTGGCGGCTGCGCCAGGCGGTCAATGCGCAGGGATTTCCGGAGATCGATCACATCGAACTGTTCGGCCCGCCGGCGAATCCGGGCGCCCATTCGCGCAACTTCGTGCTTTGTCCGGGCAAGGCTTACGACCGCTCACCGTGCGGCACCGGCACGAGTGCCAAGCTCGCTTGCCTGGCCAGCGATGGAAAGCTCGATGCCGGAGCGACATGGATTCAGGAAGGAATCCTCGGCAGCAGGTTCGCCGGCTCTTATCGATGGCTCGATCGCGCTCCGGGGGTCATCGCGCCGACTATCACCGGCACCGCTCATATCGTCGCGGAGGGAAACTTGATTTTGGACCCGCGTGATCCGTTTTGCTGGGGAATTCGCTAAGCCGTAACTATGCAGTTGAACAGAAGGCAACGAAGAAAACTAAGTATCAATCCGGTGGCACAATTGGATTTCGACGCAGCAGCGATGCTCACCAAACGGTGGCGGAAATTCCCCGGTTCCGGGGTCAATCTAATCCTCGATTCCGCTTCGTTTCCTTCGTTTGCTTCTGTGAGCTACTGAATGAACACGGCTAACCTAACTTCCTCCCCCCGGCCCCGGTTTTTCCAGCATTTTCGGGGCTTGGCGCATTATTGCGTAGCAAGTAATTTAGAAAGTTATGCCTCACATATGTATTGACATTACAGGCATTTATTAT
>JBPCQC010000148.1:0-30685 GCA_050998515.1 Verrucomicrobiales bacterium | reverse complement strand
CCGCCTCCATCGAATTAAGCCAATGCCGCCGATCATCATCATTGAGAAAAATGTCGCCTCCGCCGTTGCCACGGCTCATGACGTGATAAAAAGCTCCCGCAAACTCCACTCGCAATGGCCGTGCCATCGCTGAGAGCCTATCGCTGCCACTGCCGTCCTCGCAACACCAAAATCCACAACCTGACCCCAGCCGACCACACCAGCCGACACCAGCCGACACCACATAATAAGGTGATTTTCCCGCAGATGCAGGTAAACTTCCTGTTAGGCGTCTGAACGTCGCCACGCTATCAATCATTTATTTCCGCTAACCCGCTCTCCGACTATGAACTATTGCAAGCTGCTAACTTATTTTCTGCTCACGCACTCGGGAGTCGCCGCAACCCTTCTATATGACAACGCTCCATTCCCAACGGGCGGCAGGGTAGAAACATCTCTTATCGAACAGGGGTTTGCTACGACGGGGCGTTTTACCCATTCAGGAACACAACTATCAGGTCGGTCGTCCAACGAATCGACAGGGTTCCTAAGTGTCATCCATGGCGATCAAGTATCCGTTCGGTCAACGTCGGGAGCATTGTTCGATGCCGTTTCCGTCGATCTTGCCGAATACTCCGATGTTTTCCGATTTCCGGCGACGATTCAGTTTTTCGCTACACAATCCGACGGCACCTCCATTTCGACCGTTTTCGTCACTGACGGGCTCTTCGACGGCCCCGGGGGCATCGCGGATTTTCAAACGGTCTCTTTCCCTTCGTCCTTCAAGAATCTTCAGTCGGTTTACACCAAAACGATCAACATCTTCGGCGGGGATAACGCCTTTTCAATGGACAATCTCACGGTCAACACCGTCCCCGAACCGAATGTCGCATCAATGATCATTTGCGGCATTCTAGTCATCGCCTCTTTCCGCAGAAGCATAAAGCCGCAGCGGGCGCTTAATTCGCGTGGAAACAACGCCAACGAAAATGGTTAGCATTGCGCGGAGCGACAGCGGAGCCGCGATGCTAACCATGGTTGAACGATTCGCGGGCGCTGCGGGACTGGCGTTGATTTAGAACGAGTCCTACGGGTGGATGGCGCCGAGGGGAAAGCTTGTGAAGTCTTCCTCGCCGCTGCGGTGCGAAAAACCGCCCCGGCGGCGCGGTGCGGGTTGCGCCGGGGGCGAGGTGAGTTGAGTTGGGGAGTGAGGAGAAGCGTCCCGGCTCGAATTCACAGTTCAGAGGAATCGCAATCTCGCGTCCAATGGCTGGACAATTTTTGGCACTGAATTCGTGAATGAAGAGGAAACCGGCCTGGTCGTTCGTTGCACGAAAGGGTGGCCCAAGAACCGATTTGCCATTTTCGCCTCCGGGTGCACTTGAAATGACCCAAGCTCTCCGTGATGGGCGGCTAACGAGCGACACAATTCGGCGGAGGGGATTTGGCAGGGGCGACGCTGGCCGCGACCACCGATTTGGCGATTTGAGTTGTCGTTGGGGGCGGTCGGTCGTTCCTTCAACGTTCCTCATGTCGCATTACGTTCGTCTTTACATTCCGGGTCCCATCGAAGTCAGCGCCGAAACCTTCGCTGCGATGTCGGCGCCCATGATTGGGCATCGCTCGAAAGATTTTCAGGCGCTCTACGCTGAGATCCAACCGATGTTGCGAATGGCGTTTGCCACCGAACAGGCGGTCTATCTGTCCACCTCATCAGCCTGGGGAATCATGGAAGGCAGCATCCGCAATCTGGTGGCCAGGAAGGTGCTCAACTGCGGCTGCGGCGCGTTTTCGGACAAATGGTATGACGTATCGCTGGCCTGTGGAAAGGAAGCTGAGGTGTTAAAAGTCGAATGGGGCCGGGTCATTACGCCGGAGATGGTGGAAAAAAAACTGCACGCAGGCGGGTTTGACGCCCTCACGCTGGTGCATAACGAAACGTCGACTGGCGTAATGAATCCGGTGGCTGAAATTGCGCAATGCGTGAAGGCGCGCTGGCCCGAGGTGATGATCATCGTTGATACTGTGTCGTCGTTTTCGGCGGTGGCTACCCCGCTCGATTCCTGGGGTGTGGATGTTATCCTGAGCGGCAGCCAGAAGGCGCTCGCGCTGCCGCCGGGTCTTTCACTTTTTACGGCCTCAGCTGCCGCCATGGGCCGCGCCGCATCGATAAACAGCCGCGGTTACTACTTCGATTTCCTTGAATTCGCAAAGAACGGCGAAAACAACATGACGCCATCCACGCCGTGCCTTTCCCTGATCTACGGACTGCGCCACCGCCTGAAAGCGATGCTCGACGAGGGCCTCGAAAATCGTTATCGCCGCCATGCCGAGCTCAATGAACTCACAGCTGCGTGGGTCAGAAAAAACGGATTCGCGTTCTTCGCACCGGAAGGCTTCCGATCTCCGTCACTCACTTGCGTGGCGAACAACCGGGCGATCGATGTGTCGAAGTTCACTTCGATCTTGAGGAAGGAACACCGCATCGCCATCGACGGCGGTTATGGGAAGATCAAAGGCAAAACCTTTCGCGTCAGCAACATGGGCGACGAGACCCGCGAATCGATGAGTGCCGTGCTCGCGGCCATGGATGACGCCCTGAGCAAATTGTAGACGCTGATCGGAGATCCCAAACGTGGCAACGACTGTCGCTGATCAAAACAAATTCAGCGACACGAGTGTCACTGCCGCCCCAGGAAACCATTGGCCGGTCTCGGACCAGATCGTTGCCGGCCGCTGTAACCACTCTATCGAGCCGGCTTGACTCTGCGGTCGTCCACCTTGGTTCTGGCTTCGATTTCATTGCCGTCGAGGACTAGTTCTCCGGCCCTTTCCTCGATTCGAATTCCGATGGATTGCTTGCGGGCTTCAAGCGGCCTGGTATCGCGGATGACGTTATTTTTCAAGACGAGGTCCCTGGTTTCACCGCGCACGCGAATGCCGGCGGCATCCGCTTTAAGGCCATTATTTTCAATGATGTTATTTTCGAGGCGATTTCGATGCCCGGCCATCCCTTCGGTTTCGTTGCGAAAATAGACGCCATCCTGATGGTTCGAGCGGACCTGATTTTCCTTTAACAAGTTGTCGGTATCTTTGTGACCGATCGAGATGCCGAAGCGGCCGTTGTTTTCGAGAATATTTTTTTCGAACAACCCATGCTTAACACGCCAGCAGAGGAAGAGGCCGTCTTCGCCGTTGCCGCGGGCGGTGCACTCGCGGACGACCGGCCTTTGCGACCCACTGCCGGGATGAAGGCCGAGGCCGAAATTATCTTCGCTGACGCAGCTTTGCAGCACCACGTCGTTGGATTGCTGGAAGCTGATCCCATCACCGTGATAGTTCCGCACCGTGCAGTTTGCCACGACGGTTCGGAAGCCGCGGTAAAGAAAAATGCCGGCGCCGCGGCAGCCATTGAGCGAGACATTTTCGCCCTTGTTGCCCTCGATGATGAGCTGTTCGACCCGCGCGCCTTCAATGGCGTAACCGCTGACCACCGGAAAAACGGTGGCTGCCTGGGCTTTGTTGGCGACCATGCAATCAGCGTTCAGCGGCGTGTCGATGGAAAAGGTCTTCCCGTTCTGTCCCGTGATGCGGGCGACCGTGGTATGGAATCCGCCGGATTGGCTGTCCCAAATCGCGACGCCATGACCGACCATGAACCCATCAGGCTGCGCGAGGGTGATTTGCTCTTCGCCGTAATCTCCGTCGATCGCCAGCACTGACGTGGCCGCTTTGGCCTTGCGGAGCACGGTTTTCCCCGGGATGCCCCGGAGGGTGACGTGCGAACGCAAGTGCAGCGAGTCATGCATGAGAAATTCGCCCGGGCCAACTTCGACGGTTCCGCCGCCCAGTCCGGCAATGTAGTCGACGGCCGCCTGCAAGGCCCGATTGTCGGTTCCAGTGATGGCCGCGTCGCGCAACCCGACCGTGATCGTGGGGCGCTCCTTCATTTCCGCATGCATGGCGCGGGGAAGCTGCTGCTCATCCGCACGCGGGGAGACTTCTTTCTCAGCGGTGGCGGTTGAAGCGGCCAGTAGGGTCATAAACAGGACGGATTGGAAATAATCTCGCATGGCCATGGCAGTCGTTAGCTGATCGCCGGGCCGGCATCAATCGGAAAGGATCACGCTTGGTTTTCCCGCGCTGTGCAAATCTTCGCAACCCGCCCCGCAGCCTGGCGGGTTGCGCAAACCACAACCCCGGCGAAACTTGCTGGCCCCATGGGTGACTTTTTCTCGCAAAACAAGGAGCTTTGGTGGTGGCTTGGAGGATTCGGAGTGGTCATTTCCATTGGCACCCTCATCGCGATCCCGATCGTGATCGTGCGCATGGCTCCGGATTATTTTCTCGAGGACCGGGACCTTGACAGTTCTCTGGCCGGGCAGCGGCCGGTGCTGCGCTGGGCCGGGCTTATTTTAAAAAACGTGGTCGCCGTCCTTCTGATCGTGGCGGGGATAGCCATGATCGTACTTCCCGGGCAAGGGCTGTTGACCATTCTCATTGGGCTGATGATCTGTAACTTCCCGGGCAAGCGGAGGGTCCAGTTGCGCATTCTCCGAATTAAGGCGGTGGGACGCGCCATGAATGGGTTGCGCGCGAAATTTGGCCGCCCGCCGCTTGAATTGCCGGATGCCACATGAGGGCCTAAGGCGTTGATAGGGCGTGTCGCGGCGGTTCGATGGCGGGCGCGTGCCTTGATCATGAAGTTTCGGCGCCGGTTGTGGAGCGGCACGTGATATTCGCATCGCGCAAATGGGCCTTCGTCCCGGCGCAGAAGTTGTTTGTCCTATGACTCTTCCACTCGCGGCGAAATCCGCTAAAAGAACCGCGCTTTCACCCATGAATCGTTGCTGCAATACAATTATCCCGAGTCATCGAGGGCTTTTTCTTGCCGCCATCGGGCTTGTCTTAAGCTGGATCACGCCTTGTGCCCGCGGACAAGGGTGAGTGGCTGGGCGCTGTCCGGTGGGTCGCACCGGTCTTTTGTCACCACACCCAACCGTGCTCGGTGGTGAGGAACTGCCCTCGACGTCAGGGGTGCAGCTCTCGGCCAGCTACCGCTGGTCATACTCGGATCGGCATTTCTCGGGAGACCACGAGAATCGCGAACGCCAACGCGAGGGAAGCGAGGTCATCAATGATTCTCATTTCTTCGAATTGGGCGTCACGTATCCGTTTACTCCGCGGTTCAGCGCCACTCTGAGTGTTCCGTATTCCTTCCACGACCGTTCATCGACCGTTCGGGGACCAGAGCCGGAACGCAAAGTGATTCGTCGCTACCATACGCAAGCCGAGGGCTTGGGCGATCTCCGGCTGGTCGGAAACGTCTGGCTTCTCGATCCCACGAATCACCCCAAGGGGGTTTTATTGAGGCAGGTCAATTATCTGCTGTGCGAATGTTTGCGCGGGCAGGGCGAATTCGTATTTTGCCGCATCGCCCCGCAAGTGGAAGGGCCATAGTTACGCGATTCGCAGGTGTTTCTTCGGACTTTGGGCTATCATGGGCTGGCATGAAATCGCTGCTCGTGTTCGCCACAGTGCTCGGCTTGAGTTCACTCGCCTCCGGACTCGACCATTCCCACGTTCTGTTCACAGAGGTTCTCGCCGCTCACGTGGAACGGGGCTTGGTAGACTATCATAAGCTGAAAGCGCACCCCGAGAAACTCGGCGCGTATCTTAATTTGCCCGCGCAAGTCTCGAAGTCGGATTTCGACGCCTGGAGCAGTGGCCAGCAAATGGCTTTTCTGATCAACCTTTATAACGCCCAGGCGCTTAAACTCGTCGTGGACCATTATCCCGTGCGCAGCATCAAAAACATTGGCGGATTTCGCGGACCTTTCAAGCTCAGGGCGGTTCATCTATGGGGTGGCTTGAAAACGCTCGATGACATCGAACATGGGATCCTGCGCCCCCACTACGCCGAGCCCCGTATCCATTTCGCACTTGTCTGCGCCGCCAGGAGCTGCCCGGACTTGCGATCCGAGGCGTATCAGGCGGAAATTCTTTCCGTGCAACTTGACGATCAGGCCCGAAATTTCCTGCGGCAAGAAGACAAAAATCCGCTCCTGGTCGGAAATACTGAGCTGTACCTAAGCCGGATTTTTGATTGGTTCGAGGATGACTTTTCGGCCGCCAAAGGATCGGTCATCAAGTTCATCCTCCCATACCTGCCCGTGGAAAAGGCGTCCGTTATCAGCCGCAAACAATTCCGGGAGAAATTCGTGGCTTATGATTGGACTTTGAACGAACTTAAAAATTAATGCGCTATGAAATGCCTCGTTCTCGGTGACGATCCGTTGATCTGCGAGAGGGCCGAAATCGAATTCAGTGCTGGCAAGCCCCTGCGCGCCGGCTGCCAGTTTGGGGCGGGCGCGAAACGCTAAAGATGGCGGCCACGACATCTCGGAAAAAAGTGGTGGTTCTCGGCGGCGGATTCGCCGGGTTGACGTTTTGCAAGGGTCTCCGGTCGCCGCGCTATGAAATTACCTTGGTCGATCGTCAGAACCATCATCTTTTCCAGCCTCTGCTCTATCAGGTGGCGACTGCGGCGTTGTCGGCCCCGGATATCGCGCAGCCACTGCGCTCGATCCTGGCCGACCATGCGAATGTGACGACGTTGATGGATGAGGTCGAGAGCGTTGATTTGTCGGGGCAACGCGTGCGCTGTCACTCGCGCGTGCTGGATTACGATTACCTGGTGATCGCGCTGGGAGCTCGCACGGGATATTTCGGGCACGACAATTGGGAGGCGGCAACCGTGGGCCTCAAATCTCTTGACGACGCGATGGAGATCCGGCGCCGTGTGTTGCTGGCGTTCGAACGAGCGGAAGCCAGCACTGACGCTGCCGAGATCGAGCGGTTGCTGACATTTGTGGTGGTCGGTGGCGGGCCGACGGGTGTCGAGATGGCGGGAGCGCTGGCTGAACTCGCCGGCCGGGTGATGGAACGCGACTTTCGGCGAATCGATCCTGCGAAGGCGAGGATCCATCTCATCGAATCTGGTCCGCGATTGCTGTCGATGTTTGCGCCACAACTTGCCGATTATACCGTCGCGCAACTCGCGCGCATGGGCGTTACCGTTCACCTGAATTCAGCGGTAAAAGAAATCGGTGCGGATTATGTCGTTGCAGGCACCAACCGGCTTGGCGCGGGTCTTGTCCTTTGGGCGGCAGGTGTCGAAGCGAGCGGCGTCACGCGCGGCCTGCCCGGCATTCCGCTGGACCGGGCGGGACGCATCGAAGTCCAGCCCGATTTGAGCCTGCCCGGGCACCCTCAAGTTTTCGCGGCGGGCGATATCGTGAGTCTGGTGGACAAAAACGGCATTCGCGTTCCTGGGGTTGCTCCGGCCGCGATCCAAATGGGCCGCCACATTGCGCGCCTCATCGAACACGATGAACGATTTCGGTTAGCCGCCGCTAAATTCATAACCGCGATTCCGCGCCCGGCCTTCGCTTACTTTGACAAAGGGATCATGGCGACGATTGGGCGTTCACATGCCGTTGCCGCGGCCTTCGGTCTGAAATTTCGCGGTTTTGTGGCGTGGCTGATGTGGCTTTTTATCCACCTGATGTTTCTGGTGGGCTTCCGCAACAAGGCTTCGGTTGTGTTCCAGTGGGTCTGGTCCTACCTCACGTGGCAGCGGGGTGCGCGGATCATTCTGGGCAAGCGGTGAGCGTAGTTTTCCCACCGCTGCGCGATCGGCGGTTTGAAGTCTACGAACGGCGCCGCCGCAAAACGCTCAACGCCGCCAGCGCAAGCAGCGCTGCGCTGGCAGGTTCCGGGATGGCCCCATTATTGATCGCAACGGTTACCGCCCGGAGGAACATTCCCTCGCCATCGGGAGTAAAATTCTCGAAGCCAGCGCTGCCTACAGTATTATTGGGCGCGGTCGCGGATTCGCGGTTTCCGGCGAGGTACTGCATTCGGTATCCGCTTAATACCTGGCCCGCCGAGGAGGTGCCTGCGAGAGTGGTTCCTGCTGGCCACGAGGCGATAAAAGTGGAGGCCGCGTTTGCCGCCGAGCTCGCAATCACCGTCGCTCCAGCCACGACCGGGTCAGTAATAAGACTGATGCCGCGGATGTCGACAGCGAGGTTCGGATAGATGATCGCTTCGGTCATCGAATTTGTTGTCGTCGACCCAGCCATGGAAATACCATCGATAAGATAAGTGGAGACGGCGTCTGCCGGGTTGGTGAAGGTCAGGGGATTTGAGACCACATCGGATTGGGTGGGGCCGCTGGCGTACCAACCGAGGCGGCTCGAGCGCGAGATGTAAGTGTTCGTCACTAACAACGGTTTCGTAATCAGCGTGTTCCAGGGCAAGGTTTCCGCCGCGCTGTCGAACGATCCGCTCCCGATGCTTCGTCCTATGATGAGCAGATCCGAGGCATTGAGAGCCGCGATATCGGCAGCATTCAGCGGGGTTGTGTTGGAGGGATTGAAGCGGGTCACAGTGTGGCCCGCGCTTGACAGCAACGTGATGAATCCTTCGTCTGGATACGGGCCGGCACCGGGGCCGAAGATTCCGCTGGCGCCACCATCGTGGTCGGTCGTTCCGGACCCGATCGGCAACTGGTCGCTTATCCAAACAATGTTGGCGGCGGGACATACCGCGCCCAAGGCAAGGGAAAACAGTAGAAGAAATGAATATTTCATGGGGTGCTCAAGTGGATTAGGGGTCCCATCAAACCCTTGCAAGCGCGTTAATGCAACGAAAAAATGACGTCAAGTCGCGGCAGTCAAACCCGGAAAGGTGCGGGATCGGGGTGACTGCGAATTCGCCTCGTAGCCGCCTCTAGGTTGGATTGGGCGGCACGCTGGGGGCGGGATCCGGACTGGGAGGATCCGGACTGGGAACCGGGGTGAGAAGCGAGGCGTCCTTTTGGTGCTCGAGGATTTTATCGACCAAACCGTAGGTGAGCGCTTCGTCGGCGCCCATCCAATGGTCGCGGTCGGCATCTTTTTCCACGCGCTCGACCGGCTGGCCAGTGTGGCGCGCTATGATGTGGTTGAGGCGTTTTTTGAGCTTAAACATGTGGTTGACGCTGCGCTCGACGTCACTCGCGGTCCCATGCGCCCCGCCGCTGACCTGGTGGATCATGATGTCTGAATTTGGGAGCGCAAAACGCTTGCCCTTGGTGCCCGCGCACAGCAGCACGGCGCCCATGCTCGCGGCCATGCCGATCACGTAAGTATTAATGTCGCAGGTGACGAACTGCATCGTGTCATAGATCGCCAGGCCAGCGGAGACGCTGCCGCCGGGACTGTTGATGTAGAGATTGACATCCTTCTGCGGGTCCTGCATCTGCAGGAAAAGAAACTGGGCGATCACCGAGTTGGACACCTGGTTGTAGGGATCTATTTCCGAGCCAAGGAAGATGATGCGGTCTTTGAGCAGGCGGCTATAAATGTCGTAGCTGCGCTCGATGCGCCCTTCCTGTTCGATGACAATCGGGATGACGTGGTTGCGCAATTCTGGGAGTGTCATTCGCGAAAGGTCTCCCGCAGAATAGGTCGAGAGAGGCGGGCGATGCGGAAGAATGTTCATTTAGAAAAACGGGGGAGGGTGCGTCGGGCGTTGATTATGATAGCACGGATCCAGAGGGATCTTGGGCCATTTCGACTTCCTCGACCGTAGCCTTTGCCCTTAGCAATTCAATGGTCTTGCGAGTGATTATGTTCTCGCGAAAGCGGTCTTTGATCGTGGTATTCTTCAAGAGCTTTGCCATTTGCTGTTTGTTTCGGCCAGCTCCGAGAGCATAAAGCGTGATCTCGGTGGTCACCTCTTGCGGTTCCGCCTTGATTCCTTCCTTCCCGGCAATCTTGCCAAGGATGAAGATGGTCTTCACATCAAACTGCGCCTGCTCGCTGGCCGCGGCCAGGATGTCTTCCTGGTGCTCGATAATTTCCTGGTCGGAAAGGCCGCGTCCCTGATTTTCCTCGACCAGTTCCTGCACGCGCCGCTGCGTCGCCTGGTCGATGAGTTCCTCGGGAAGATCGACTGTTACGGCTTTGTTCAGATAGCCGATGATTTGCTGGCGGGCGATTTGATCGAGCTTCTTTTGCAAATCTTCATCGAGTCGTTCGCGCACCACAGTGCGCAACGCTTCCGCGTCGTCGGCGAGCTTCGTCTTGCGGGCAAACTCGTCGTCCAGTTCCGGGAGGATCTGCTGCTTCAGTTCCTTAAGCTCGACTTCATAGATCACCTCCATCCCCGCGATCTCCTTCACCGGGAAATCCTCCGGCAGCGTCACATTGACCGGCCGGGATTCACCGATCTGCATTCCAATCAAACCCGAGGAAAAGCCCGGGACAAAGCTGGGCTCGCGCACGCGAACCCAACGATCGTGGGCGTGGTAGATTTCGTCCGGCGCTTGCGGTGCGAACTCGCGAATTGGTTTTCCATCGATGAAGCCGTGGTATTCGACAACGGCCACATCGCCCTCCTCGACCCCCCGATTGTCGATCGGCGTGTAATCGGCCAGCCTTTCCCGCAGGTTTTCGATTGCCTGGCTGACATTCGCATCCGTGATAGCCGCCTTGGGAAGTCGCACCGGGATTCCCTGGTAGACGGGGAGCTCGAACTCGGGAGCCGTAATGACCTCGACGGTAAAGGTGAAGCTGCCATCGACGTTGAAGGTCGGCCCTTTGACGTCGGTTGGTCTCAGGACGTCCAAGCCTTCCTGTTTGCTTCCTTCTCGATAGCCTTCGCCGATCAAGCGCTCCCGCAGTTCCTCTTCGATCTGCCTGGCATAGCGCCGCGCCACCATCGCCGCAGGCGCCTTGCCCGGTCGGAAGCCCGGAATCGCCGCCTGCCGGTAATACACCTGCGTGATCTGCGCACGCTGACTCTCGACTTTCTCACGCGGCACCTCGACGCGAATGGCTGCCTTGCAATCCGGTAGTTTCTCGACGGTGATGTTCATGAAAAAAAAAGTCTTCGGAGCTGAGCAAAAACAGGCGGCCGCGGCCGAAAGGGGCGGGACTATACGCGAGGCAGATGGTTTGACAAACAATGCACAAAGAAGCGTGGTGAATCTCGAGTGGAAAGAAGGGTCCGGCCGCGGCGGCTTCGAGCGTATCCTCATCATCCCTTACGCCCCTTTGGGTCCAATCCCTAATGTGCGGACAGCGGGCGTTTTAAAATTCCAATTTGAAGTTCTTCGTCTTCGGATATTGTATGGCTGCTGGGAGCCTCGGCTCCAAAAAACAAATACTGCCATGAACAAGATCATTACTGCGTTGATGTTGGCGCTCGGGCTCCTCGCGGGACCTGTAGCGACTGCTGATACATCGAAGGCGACCAAATATACGGTCACTATGACCGGCGTCACGTGAGGCGGCTGCAAAAAAGGCGTCCGTGAGGCGTTTGCTAAATTGGAAGGCGTGTCCCAAATCGAATTTGGCACAGGAGACACGGCCGAAACCCAGAAAGTCACCTTTAACTCCACTACGGACAAACACACCAAGGACGATTTGGTGAAGTCCATCGGTGCGGACGCGAACAAATACGTCGTCAAGGAAGTCTCGAAGGGGGACAAGAAAAAGTAGCGCATAGCGCTCAAATCAAAGAAGAGGTTCCCAGCTTTTGACCCCGACCGCGTAAACGGCCGGGGTCTTTTTTTGCGAAATGAAACCTGTGGCGCTCGATAAGATCGTGGTCTCAATGAACGCCGAATTGCGCGTCGCCGAGCTGCCTGATTATCCGAATGCATTAAATGGGCTGCAACTGGCCAGTGCCACGGGGACTGTGAGCAAAGTGGCGGCGGCAGTCGATGCCTGCCTGCCGGTGGTTCGCCAGGCCGCTGAACGCGGCGCAGACCTCCTGTTGGTGCATCACGGCATTTTTTGGGCTGGTCTTCAACGGCTCGAGGGGGCGGCATTCGAGAAAATGCGCACGGCCGTCGGCGCGAATATTGCCATCTATAGTGCGCACATTCCGCTCGATGTGCATCCGCGATTGGGGAACGCTGTGGTGCTGGCAAAAGCCCTGGGCATGACAAAAACCCGCCCATTTTTTTCGTGGAAGGGCATCAACCTGGGTTTGCGCGCGGATGTAAGCCTCGAGCGTGACGTGCTGGTGACAAAAGTTCGCAGTGTCATCGGCGGCGGGGCCGTCCACGTGTGCCCGGGAGGACCGCCGCGAGTGAAGAAGGTTGGAATCGTCACGGGTGGAGCGGGCGGCGAAGTCGCGCAGGCCGCGGCTGAGGGGGTGGATACCTTCATCACCGGCGAAGGACCGCACTGGTCATATACGCTGGCTGAAGAATTGGGGGTGAATCTGATTTACGCCGGCCACTACGCGACCGAGACGTTTGGAGTGCGCAAGCTCGCCGGCTGGCTCGAACGAAAATTTGGTCTGCCGCACATATACATCGACCATCCAACCGGCCTTTAAGGGAAAAGCCAAGCACGGCGGCCACCGAGATTTGACGCTCAGCTAAACTCCAAAGCCGCCCTGGCCTGGATCCGTGCTACTCCTCAGCCCGGCGTATCTGGTCCAGGATTTCCCGGGCCGTCAGGGAAAGCAGATTCTTCGAAAGTTCGAGCGTCACCTTGCCTTGGAGCTGGGGAGAAAAATCAGCGCGCAACAACCCAAGGAATTTTGGTGCTGCGCTTACAACCAGCTCGGCAAATTTATCCCCCTGCGCCCCACTTTCGATGAAACCCGTGACTTGCTTCGAGAAGGCCCGGGCCGCTTCGGCTTTGGGATCGACATCCGGCTCCATGGCGCTGCGGTGGCCGCTTCCCATGCTTTCGAACCTCCGGCCTTGTCGATCAGTCAGCAGCTCACTGGGGTGCAGTCGAGCTGGCAGATGATCCATTTTCTTGATTTCTTCGAGCTCAGAGGCTGCATCATTCTGGACAAAGATTCGGGCCCGGGAGCTATCTGCGGTGAGTATCCATCGAGGAAAGCGGGTCATGGTTCAGAAATGAATTCGGTTATCGCTATGAATTACGTTGCGCGCGAGCCCGCGGACGACTTTGATCGAGGCCACACCCTCTGGAGGGCTTTGGTCTCGACAAATCTCCGCACTCCTTTCATTGTGCTGCGATTCCGGGTGGGGTAAAGTTCAAAGACGCCTTGACCGGGAAACGATGCGCTTCTGGACCGTTCTTCCCCCCACCCCCCCCTTCCATGTTTTGCCCCATTATCCGTGGTGTTGTTCTTACGGCTGTCGCGCCGCTGGCTTTAGCCGCGCCAGATTCCTACAGCATTGTGCAGGGAGAAATTCTGGTCGCGGACGGCCTCGGGGGCCGGCCAGGTGGGGTCCTGGCGAATGATGGCGGCGTGTCCAGCGCCACGCTGGGCGCAGGACCGGTTATCGGCGCCCTTACTTTTTACCCGGACGGCACTTTCATCTACACGCCGCCCCCAAACTTCTTCGGCGATGCGGCATTCAGCTACGTTTCCGCTGATGGCGCCGGAGGAACGACGCTGGAAACTGAAATAGTCGGCTCGAACGCCACGTGGAAATTCTCCATTCCTTCGAGCGAACCTTCCACTGGCGCACCGAGTTTTTATGATCAATGGACGTTGGCAGCTTATGATGACGCGACGTGGGGCACGGGAAGCGGTCTAATGGCCTATGGCTCGATCACCGGATCGGCTGGGACGAGCCTGCCAGTTGACACGGTGCTCCCCACGCCGCCCCCAGGCAGTCGCCGCACCGGTTATTTTCGGCACAAGTTCAATGTGACCGATGCGAAGCTGGTCGATTTGCGAGTGCGCCTTTCACGTGACGACGCGGCCATCATTTATTTCAATGGGCAGGAATTGTTCCGCAGTCACGAGGCGGGCGCGCAGGCTATTCGCACCGCGTCGGATCGCTGGGATCTGATGATCGAAGGCGACCCGTCGGCGTGGACGAACTCAACTAATGAGGGAACCATCTACGAGACAGTGGTGCCGAACGTTGCGTTGTTGGCGGGCCAAAATGTGATGGCCATTTCCGTGCACAACAACAACAATCCGACCCAAGCGACCAGCGGCGACCTTGGGTTGCGTGTGGAAAATGCAGTGGCTCGCTTTAGTGCCGAAACCGCGACCATTCATGTCGCGGACGGCCAGCTTGCTCCGCGCCTCGAAGGCGACGTGTTTGTTTTAACTCCCGGCCAGTTGCTCGACACTTCGGTCGCCGGAGGCACGTCACTCTACGCCAATGACGCGCTGCTGGCACCCAACGGCACAGCGTGGGACCCGATTTTGGCGCTCGAAATCACGCCCGTGCCGGCAGCCGTGGGAGAGTTTCCCGCCATCAATCCACAGACCGGGCATTTTCGATTCCAGCACAACCCAAACCATCGCGGACTCATTCATCTCAGTTATCGGGTGCGAGATAAGGATGGATTCTCTGCGCCGGCAACTTTGGATTTTCAGGTGCAGGACGCAATTACCCCGCTTGTGTTCAATCACCTCGAACCGCGTGGCGCTTCAGTGTATGCCATCCCGATCGTCAACGGCGGATTGGGCGAGAGCGCAGTGCCCCGCTGGTCATTCGACGCAATGCCTGGCATGCTTTCAGTGCGCTGGGTGCTGGCAGGCGAGGCAAGCGCACGGATTGTTTTGAAAGATGCGAACGGGGCGGAAATCGCGCAGTCTGCCACGGCTCGAGCGGGGACGGCTCGCTTCGATTTGCCGGCCAGCGCTTCTTATCAACTCGCCCTCGAACGAATCGACGCTGGTTCCACTGCCACTGATTATCGTCTTGATGCTGCTCTGAATGCACTCGAAACGCTCGCCACCGCGGGCGCAACCCAGGCGACTGAGCTTGTTCTGCAGCCCGGGCCGCCCGGTCAGTCTGCGCTGCAAGTCGTGAGTGCGATCGTCGATGAATTGTCGAGCCGTAAGTTTCGAGTTCTGGTTCCTCCCGGTGCGGCAAATCTGACTGTGGGCTGGGACGGGGATGACGAGATGATCGAGCGAATCGCCGTTCGAACGGTTCAGGATTTGGTCCTGGCTGATCGCGCTGGCAGCGGGTCGCCTCTCCGCTACCTGGTTCCGCTGCCACCCATGGCCACTGAGGTGGTGTGCGAGTTGACGACGAGCGATTCCGGGCCTGGGGTGCTGACATTGGCGTTCGGGGCCGCGCTGCCAGTTGAAGCTGACGACACCCTTGGCGAAAGCACGTCGCTCGCAAACCAGCGGCAAGCGGCGGGATACATCGGTGGCGGCGCAGGCCTCCCCCCAGTCACCGCAGTCGCATTCGGTGATTACGGGTCTTCTGCGTCCACATCTGATTCCGTCGCTGGCATGGTCACGGTGTTGAACCCGGACTTCATCATTGGGTTGGGCGACCACAACTATGGCGGTACTGAAGTCGGGAGTCCGTCCTGGGAAGCGTTTATTGGCTCGCGGTATGGAAGCTACATCAAAGCCAGGGCGGACGGAGCGTTTGCCACCCAAACTTCACCGATTCAGCGGTTCTTCGCGGTGGTGGGAAATCACGACGTTAACGGTTCGGTCGGTCAAACCACGGACGGTGACATCAATGGGTTCCTGGATTATTTCCACGACAACCCTGGAGGCGTACCGCGCCTGCCGTCGCTCACCGGCGGTGCGAATTCCGTGTCATTATACTACCGCTTCACCCAGGGACCGGTCGAGTTTTTTGTGCTCGACTCCAACCGCATACTAATCGATCCCGCGATGATGGCGACGCAACGCGCCTGGCTCGAGCAGGTGGTTCCCGCATCGAACGCGCGCTGGCAGGTCGTTTGCCAGCATCATCAGATTTATGCTTCCGGAGCCTTCTCTTCCTATCAGACTCTTGATGCTCTCACTTGGATTCCGGAGGTGCCGGGTGTTGATGCCGTGATCAATGCCCATGCACATTTTTACGAGCGCGTGGTCCGCAACGGGAAGCCGATCATCACCGCCGGCACTGGTGGGCGAAGCCTCTATCCCACCAGTCCCGGCTTTCAACCCGGGTCCCAATTTCTCGACAATACCCACCATGGTGTGGTCAGCCTGAGCGCCACCGACACCTGGCTCAAATTCGAGTTTGTCCGCATTCCGGAAGCCGGAGAACCGTCGACCGGTGTCGTACTTGATTCGATGATGCTTGGAAGCATGGCTCCAGCTGACGTCGACGTCTTCGAACTCGGGACAATCGCCTCTGGCAGCTTGGTGAAAGTCACGCTCACTCATCCTCCCCGGCTGCCGGGAACCCCTGGCTTTGTGTCACGGCGGGAGATTTTGGGCGAATCCGGAAACGTGCTCGCCAGCGATGACAGCGGGGCTGCCGCCCCACTGGTCTGGACAGTTGCGGCTCCACAGCCGGTTCAGCGATTGTTTGTCCGCATCGGCAGTGCCAGTGGCAGCGGCGAATATCACCTCACGACGACCATCCGCGCCGACAATGCCTTCGGAGCGTGGCAAGAAGCAGAATTTGGCCTCGTGCTTCCACAGCCGCACGCCGATCCTTCGGCTGATCCCGACGGCGATTCTCTAGATAACGTAATCGAATACTCGCTGGCGGGCGATCCACTGACTGCCGACCTCGACCTTCTGCCCAGTTTTTCGGGCCAGGAGCTGAACCGCTTCTTGCAGTTTTTTGTGCCGGCGCCGCCACCGGTTGGAGTGGCTTATTCGGTCGAGGCATCCGAGGTCCTGACCAGTCCGTGGACTCAAATTGCCACGCGCGCAACGGATGGGACGTGGGCTGGTTCTGCCAGCGTCGAGACTGCGTCCGTTCCCGGTGCGACGCAGGTCCGTGTACATCCACCTCCCAGTGCGGCAGAACGGTGGTTTGTCCGCCTTCGGGCGACGCTGTCGCAATAGTGAACTCTGTTGAGCGGCGTCGTGGCTCAGCGCGGCGCTTTGAAGGTGGGGCGCGCGACCAAGGTAGGGCGAAGCTTTTGCTGAGCCGGAAGAGCTCAGCCGCTGGGAAAAAATCCGCCCATTACTGCGGCGGGGTCGCCACAGCCGGCGAGCGAGGTTCATTCCTGGGCGATTTTCGGCGAACCGCAGCGTGGAGGGTGGCGATGAGCGCGAGCAAGAGTGATATCACGGCGAACCAGTCACCGAAGCGGGCGTAGACTGTAACTCTTCCATGGGTGGGAATAGCGACGTCAGCGCTAAGAACTCCTTCCTGGAGGCGGGGGATGCGGTGGGTGATTCGGCCGAACTGGTCGATAACACAGGTGCGGCCGGTGTTCGCGGCGCGGATCATGGGACGCCGCAGTTCGATACAGCGAAACGCGGCGCTGGCCGCGTGCTGATCAGCCTCGCCGCTGTCTCGAAACCAGGCGTCATTGGTAACATTGACAAGAAGCTGCGGTTCCGGTCGCACAAATTTTCTGGCGATCCTCCCGAAAGTATCCTCAAAACAAACCAGCGGGATGATGCTAATGGGGTGTTCCGGCAATCGCACTGGTTCCGTTGACTCACCGGCATCAAAGTCACCTGGTAATTGTCGAGTTATGAATTCGAAGTAACCGAACACCGGGCGGAACGGGAGATATTCGCCAAAAGGGACGAGGTGGACTTTGCGCTGCACCTGAGCGCGGGAGATATCGCGGTGAGCAATAATCACCGAGTTGTAATAAGTTTTCATTTCCTGCTCATCCATGCCGCTGATGAGTGTGAAGTCTCCGCGTCCGAGGACATGCGCGAGAAAGGTCTGGGCATAGTTGTCGGAAAAAACGGCCGGCAGTGCAGATTCCGGCCAGACCAAAAGGTCAAGCGCTCCCTGTTTGAGCCGCGAGTCAGACAGATCGGAAAGGGTCTTCGCCACGGATTCCAGATTGTCAGCGTCGCTCTTAATCTCCTGCGGGAGATTGGGCTGGACGAGAGCCGTGGACAAAGAAATGGTCGCACCCTCTTTCTGTAGTTCGTTGATCCGCCACCAGCCATATCCGGCGGCGCCGGCGATCAACGCCAGCGAAAGCGCAAGCCGGACGACGCGGCGCAGGCCCGCTGATCCCCGGGCTCCCCTGGCAATGCAAAAACCCGCGGCCTGGACTGCAACCACCATGAATGAGAGTCCAAAGACGCCGATGACATCGGCCGCCTGCGCGATGACTGGCCACTTGCCTAATGGGACACCGAGACCATTCCAGCCAAAGCCTGCGGGCCCCATCCCGCGCAGCCATTCAATCCCTGTCCATGCCGCCGCAGAAAGAAAAATTGATATCGCACGCTCGGACGGCGAATCGGGCGAGCGACCGCGGGCGACGGCCGCTGCAAATAGTCCCCACAATCCGAAGTAAACCGCAAGATACAATGCCGCGAGGACCGTGCCGAGTGCGGTAACGTGGCGCAGCCAGAACATCCCGATGAGAAAAAACGCGGAACCGGTCGAGTAGCCCAAAATGAATCCTGTGCGCGCGCGTAATGGCTTACCCACCCACAACGCTGCCATCAGCGGCAACAAGGAAAGCCACACCAGCCATGGCAGATCAAAGGGAGGAAAGCAAAGCGCCAGCAGTACGCCCGAAAGCACCGAAAGAGACAGGCGAGCCGCGAAAGACATGGCTGAGGAACAGGGACGCTCGACAATCTCTCTTTATTGCAAGCGCGCCGTGATGTCGCTTTGCATCGAGTTCCAACAGCGGCGCAAACTTGCCGGAACCTCTGCTTTTGCAGCCGCGAGTTCGGCCTCGCTCAGCATTTCCCCGGGGGCCGGGCGCCGACTGCCAAAAAAATAATACTTCACCTTCGGTTCCGTGCCGGAAGGGCGCACCGCGAAACGCCGGCCATCATCGAGATCGATGAACAGGAGGTTTTCCTTGGGAACGAGATCGCCTTCCTCGTCATGCACGTCCTCTCTCGCAAAATGCCGCATATTCGTTACCTTTGAACCGTCGAGATGAATGGGCGGATTGCCTGCGTAACTGTCCACGAGCCGGTTGATTTGAGCGGCGCCTTCAGCCCCTTCAAGTTTCAAGTCTGCGGCAAATTCCGTGAAATATCCGTATCCGCGGTAAACAGCATCGAGCAAATCAGCTACGCTCCGGCCCTCGCTGGCGGCGAGGGCTGCGATTTCGACGAACATCAGCACAGCCATGTTGCCATCCTTGTCCCGAACGAAGTCTGCACCCAGATAGCCGTAGCTTTCTTCGCCGCCAAAGACGTAAAACATGCCGCTTTCGAGGTGCGCCACCCGCGCCTGGTTGACATTCAGGGTTCGATAGACCGCCTGTACTTCAGGTGGCAGCAGGCGTTCGTATTTCAACTGCTTGGCCCCGATATATTTGAAACCGGTGAGCGTGTTGCAGCAGCGAATTCCCGCCCGGGCCGCGATCGCCTCCTGCAGGTCGCTGGTCACAAACGTTTTCACCAGCACGGCACGAGACTTTTGTTCGTCCTTGATCAATCCCAGGCGCAGAAATGTCGTCACCCGATACCAGGCCATCAAAGCACCAGTCTGGTTGCCGTTCAGCAGAACGAGCTGGCCGGATCCATCGCGGACCGCGACGGCCATGCGGTCGCAATCGGGATCAGTGCCGATCACGATGTCGGCTCGAGCTCGCTCTGCGAGATCACAGGCCATCTTGAGCGCCGGAGCATTCTCCGGATTGGGAGATTCGACGGTCGGAAACCAGCCGTTAGGTACATCCTGTTCAGGCACGGTCAAAAGCTGAACGCCCGACTCGCGCAAAAGGTCCGGCACGTGCACGGCGCCGGTGCCATGAATCGCTGTGTAAACGACCTTCAAATCCTTCGCAGCACGCAATAGATCGGGCTGCAAAATCACATCCTTGAGCCGGGAGCGGTAGGCCGAATCGATTTCACTCCCGATGATGGTGAGGCTGCCACGATCCGACTCAGGCACCGCCTGGCCTCGCGACGGCTGGTCGTTGATGACCCTGATCAGCGCAGCGGCTCCGGGATCGATGATCCCAGAACCGTCCGCAAAGTACACTTTGTAGCCGTTGTCGTGCGAGGGATTGTGTGACGCTGTGTGCATGACTCCGCCGTCAGCGTCGAGATGCCGGATGGCAAAACTCAACTCGGGGGTGGGGCGCTGCGAATCGAACAAAAACCCATCGCCTCCGCATTGGACGGTGGTCATTGCGCACAGCTCGGCGAACTCGCGAGAAAAATGGCGCGTATCGTGAGCGAAAACGACCCGTGGACGACGCCGTTCCGAGCGTTGTTCCAGTGCGGACCTGAGATAGGCGACCAATCCGCGAGTCGCGCGTTCCGCCACCGAATAATTCATGGCGTTGGTCCCGACACAGGGACATTCCGGTCTGCCATCCGGCATCGGAGTTCCCCGTTCCGCCTCCGTGACAATTTTTCCAATCGTGCGGCCCCGCAGACCGCTCGTCCCGAAGGTGAGTTTCTTGAAAAATCGGTCATTGAGCTCTGTCCACTGGGCGCCTTCTGCCAGTTCGCGAATGCTCGCGCGTTCGACCTCAGTCGGATTGCCGGAAAGCAACTCGTCGATGTGGCGCTGCGCCGACCCGAGCAAGTCACCCCGTTCGGCGGCCGTGGCGACCAGCGATTTCAGATCATCCATTCCGTTAGATAGAGCCGCCGGTTGGTTTTTCAATCCCGGCCTGCCTGCAGGAGGAGTTGCAGATACACTACGTCGAGCCAGCGGCCAAATTTGAAACCAACCTCCTGCAGCCGCGCTGCCTCGGTGAAACCGAGACTCGAATGAAGACGCAAACTTGCCGCTTGATCGGCGGAAATGCCGGCCAGAATTGAATGATAGCCCAGAATTCGCGCGCGCTCGATGAGATCCGAGAGCAGGGCTCGGCCAAGGCCGCAACGATGATGCTGGTGGTGAATGTAAACTGAATTCTCGACCGTAAATCGATAGGCGCTGCGCGCATGAAACGGGTTGAGGGCGGCCCACCCGACGATCTCCCCCGCGACTTCCGCGACCGTCACCGGGTGCTTCGCGCCGTGGGCTTCCAACCAACGCAGGCGATTATCTAGAGATTCAGGTTCCTCCTGGTAAGTCGCGGTCGAATTCAACACATAGTAGTTGTAGATCGTGCTGATGGTCGCTGCGTCGGCGGATGTGGCGAGACGGATCATGATCGATAGTAATGCGCGCACTTGCGCGGTCCGACCAACTCAGCCTCGCAGCAATCTTTTTGCCACATTCAATTTCCGCCTCCTAGGCACGAGAACCGTGCTTGGGATCGAGCGAGGCGCCCGCTGGGGAGACGAAGGCTTGGTGGACAAAGTGGCGCAAGCTCCGAGCTTGTGAGCGATGCCCTCACAAGCTGGAAGCTTGCGCTATCTCATGCTGCTCGGTGTGGCATGCGCCGGAGGACTTGGCTCAGAACTGTCGTTAAAAGTGCCGGCGGGTTTCTCGGTCAGCCGTGTTGCTGGACCTCCCGAACTTCAATTCCCCATGTTCGCGTGCCTCGATGACACCGGCAATTTGTTCGTCGCTGAATCGTCCGGTCTGGATCTTTACCAAGAATTGCAGAAGCAGACCCGGCGTTGCAGGATCCGTCGACTGTCAAATCGCGATGGCGACGGAAAGTTCAAGGGCGCGAAGATTTTCGCCGATCAGCTCGTCTTTCCGATGGGCCTGGCGTGGCGCGACGGCAAGCTATACGCCGCCGATCCTCCGGACCTGATCACCCTCGATGATACCGACGGTGATGGACGTTCCGACAAGCGCACTGTCATCCTGACTGGTTTTGGTCACCAGGATAACGGCAGCTTGCATGGGCTTACGTTCGGCCCCGACGGCTGGCTTTACATGACCATGGGGAGCCCCGACGGCTACCATCTCAAACGGGATAACGGATCGCTTCTCATTGGTTCGAGCGGTGCCTTGCTGCGATGCCGTCCCGATGGCTCGGGCATCGAAGTGGTCAGCCGCGGATTTGAGAATCTCGTCGAGATCGTCTTCATGCCGGCCGGCGAAATCATTGGGACGGACAACTGGTTCTCATGGCCTCGGGACGGACTGCGGGACGCCCTGGTCCACCTCGTGGAAGGGGGGTTGTATCCTATGGGCCTTAAGGACCGCGGCACGGTGCACCTTGTCAGCGGTGATCCGCTTCCGCCTATCGCAATGTATCCGGCCGTTGCAGTGAGCGGGTTGATGCGGCATCGGGGAAAAAGCGTTCCGGCCGAGTTTGCCGGCTGTCTCTTTTCCGCACAGCACAATTCCCGAAAAATCGTCAGGCATAAGCTCGAACGCGACGGGTCAACTTTTCGCTCGGCGGAAGCTGATTTTCTCACCACCGACGATCCGGACTTCCATCCGTCGGATGTCCTCGAGGACACTGACGGCAGCATTCTCGTCGTGGACACAGGAAGCTGGTATATCCACCACTGTCCTACCGGCGCCATTCGGCGCACCGCGGCGAAAGGCGGCATCTATCGCGTGCGTTTTTCGAACGCCTCCGCAACGGAACAACCCAACAGCGGACTGGATGGGGCTTCCTCCCAACCCTTCGAGGGTTTGGTAGCCCAACTCGCCGCCAACGACCCCGAGGCCGTTGCGCTGGCGGCGCGCATTCTGGGACGAAGAGGCGAAAAAAATGCGGGCGGTGCGCTGGCCGAGTTACTCGGTCATGCCGTGATGCACGTGCGCCTTGCGGCCGCCGAGGCGCTGGCGCATTGCGGCGGAACTTCGAGTGTGACACCGCTCATCACAGCTTTGACGGCGCCCGCCGATCGACTCCTCGAGCATGCGATCATTCACGCGTTGCATCGCATTGCTGGCCGCGATCAACTCCTCGATATGCTTTCGCATTCGCATCCTCGCGTGCAGAAAGTCTCGATGATTTTGCTCGATCAGCCGCCGCATGACAGCCTGCCTGCAGAGGCTGTGGCGACCCGCCTTTATGCCGAAGATGAGAGTTTGCAGCGCACCGCGCTCTCGATTCTCGAACGTCATGCGGACTGGGCATCTCATGCGCTGAGTGTCGTGCGCCGGTTGAGCACCAGGACGCAGCTTTCAGAGCGCGAGCAAATGGCTTTGCGAAAATTGGTGATTGCGTTTCACTCGAACCCGGAAATTCAGGCAACGGTCGCGGACATTATCGAGGGCACGGGCAAGCAGGACGTGCGGCTGCTGGCGATTGCCGCGCTGAACGACGCAAAGATCGAAACGCTGCCGGCTTCGTGGACGGGGGCGTTGAAAAGGGCCCTGCGCGAGGCATCCCCTCCGGTTCAACTTGCGGCGCTGCACACATTGAAGGCGAGGCGCGCCGCCGATCTTGAGCACGACTTCATGGCCTTGGCTCGTACCAAAAACATCGCCGAAGAGGTGCGCGCCGAAGCCGCGCATGCTCTGTTACGGCTGCGTCCGCGGCCGCTGCAACCTGAGTTTGATTTCATGCTGCGGCGCCTGGATCGAACGCAAAATCCCATGACGCGGCTGGCGGCGGCTGAGGCCTTGAGCACAGCGGAACTTGGGGGCGATCAATTCGAAGCCCTGCTAAAATCGATCTCGGGCGACCCCGTGATTGCGCCGGCAACCGCGCTCGGCATCGCACAGCGCGCCACGCTTGATGCCGACCGAATCAATGCGCTTCTCGATTACGTTGCACGCAGTGTCCAGGCGGGCTGGCAGCTTTCCCAGCAACAATTGACGTGGCTGAAATCGGCTGGCGCCAATCCATCGCAAGTCGAGGCCATCGAAAAGGAACTGGCACGAAATCAGACGGCGCGAGGGATGCAGTTGGCGAAACTCGAAGAGTTGTTAAGCGGCGGCGAACCACAACGCGGGCAAAATGTCTTTAGCGGCAAAGGGGCGTGCGCTGGGTGTCATCGTGTTGGCGCTCAGGGAAGCTTTCTCGGTCCTGACCTTACCAAGATTGGCGCGATTCGGGCCGGTCGGGATCTCGTCGAGGCGTTGCTCTTTCCCAGCGCGTCATTCGCTCAGGGTTACGAAACCTGGCATGTGGTGCTGAAAAGCGGTGAAGAACTCGCGGGCCTTCGCGTGAGGCAACCGGACGACACTTTTGTGTTGCGCGCCGTCGGCGGCACGGAATACCGACTGCCAGCGGATCAAATCCAGAGCGTCGAACAAATGAAGTTTTCGCTCATGCCCGAAGGGCTTTTGAGCGCGTTCACCAGCGATGAAATTCGCGACCTGCTGGCATATTTGCAGAGCTTGCGGTAAAGGACCAAAACACCGAATTGATTCAGCTTCGCCTTGGCGATGCAGACCCTCGGTCCGCTGCCGGGTCGCAGGTTTGCAGCGTTTGCAGTTTGCTGCATTCAATTCGTTGAGCCTTCATGCCCACGCTTCGCGCCAGAAACGCAAAAAATTTTCCGCGAGAACTCCCTCGATGTCGGAGGGCCCATATCCGCGCTCGCCGAGGATTACGCCGAGTTTTTCGAGGTCTGCGATCGACTCGAGGTCGAGCGGACATTGTTCTTTGCCGAAGGCGCCATCGAGATCGGAGCCTATTCCGACATGGCGCGCATCGCCGGCGACCTGGCAAATGTGGTCGAAGTGATCGGCGACATGGCGAAGGCTGACACCGGTTTGCTCGGAAGTTGTGACACCGCGCGTCCAGCCTTCCACGAGCATCCAGGCATCGAACGCCACGCCAATGACAGCGTCGCGTTGGACCAATGCCTTGATCATTTCATCGCTTAATTGCCGCTGGGCGGGCACCAGAGCCCGGCAATTATGATGGCTCGCCCACAGCGACCCGGTGAACAGTTCGAGCGCTTCCCAAAAACAATCATCGCTGAGGTGCGTGACATCGAGGATGAGCCCCAGCCGCTCGATTTCGCGCAGTAAATCCCGTCCTCGATGGTTGAAGCCGCCGCTGGCATCAGTGCCCTGGGCGTAAACACCCGGGCCATAGTGAGCAGGGCCCACCGCACGCAATCCCTGTTCATAAGCGCGCTCGAGGTGTTTTATCGAGATGAGCGAATCGGCACCTTCGAGCGACAGAATGTAGCCGACTGGCCGCGGAGCTTCCGTCGTTTGGGTGGGGCAAGACTCTGTCGAGCCGGAGACATCGTCATTCAGCAACGGCTCGACAGAGTCTCGCCACACCGGATAAATCCCGCCTTCGGCGTGGTGGTGAGCATCTGTCGAGCGGCTCAATGAATTTTGAGCGGGGCGAGGCTGCGCCCGAGTGGCATTGAATTGGCCGGGGCAGGCTTTCGCCGGACTGGCGTGTGCACTTGCGGTGGGGCGAGACTCTGTCGAGCCGTTCCATAGTGCTACTTGGTGTTCGAGGCCTGCCCGATCTCGCACCTGCACCATTTCACCGAGTTCCTCCATGGCGCGGTACCATGCCCATTGCGCCTGGGTCATGGCCCAGGCTTGCGCTTGCGAAGCCCAGCCGAAGACCGGACTGTAGGCGTTGTGTTCGAGGCGCGCGAGTTGGGTCGCCACCACGAGGCCGATGCCGCCTCGTCGCAGCTCGGGCAGACAAACCGTGCCGCGGCCCCGATCTGGCTTGTCTCGCAAATGGGCTTCACGCGCCCGGATTTCGCCGAGCGGCCGGGTGAGATCCCGATTCCACTCAATGGCATTGAGCGCAAGATCCAGATGGGCGTCGAAGATCATGATGGCCGGCGAATCTCGCACGATCTGCTTGCGTCGGGCCAGATTTTTCCTCAGCCTAGCAGGCATGATTCATGAACTGACCCGTCGTCGCTTTCTGCAGGCCGCCACATCATCGGTGCTCGCCGCTCCTTTTGTGAGCCGTGGCGCCGCAGGCGTGTCACCGAACAGCCGTTTGCAGCACGCCAGTTTCGGGGCTTCGGGCATGGCGGGATCGGATATCGAAAGCCTGAGCGCGCATCCTGCCTTTCAGCTCGTTGCCGTCGCCGATGTCGACCGCCGAAGCCTCGATACCCTCAAAGAAAAGCTTAAGGGTCGATTTCCCGAGTTGCGGGTCTACCAGGACTGGCGCGAGTTGCTCGCCAAGGAAGCGGAGAAAATTGACTCGGTAAATGTTTCCACTCCGGACCACATGCATGGCCCCATTGGGATCGCCGCCGTTGACCTCGGCAAACATGCTTACGTGCAAAAGCCGCTGACCCACAATCTTTGGGAATGCCGTGAAATCACGCAGCGCGCGCGAAAAAAGGGCGTGATGAGCCAGATGGGCATCCAGGTCTCCTCGGAATTCACCGAACGATTCGCCGTTGAAATCGTGCAGGCCGGCACCATCGGCAAGGTGAAGGAGGTGCACACGTTTTCATCAAAGGACTGGGGCGACCTGGCGCCAGTGCCCACACGCATCGACACACCGCCGCCTCACTTCGACTGGAACCTCTGGCTCGGTGTGGCAAAAGACCGCCCATTCATCGAGGGCTATTATCACCCGAATGTATGGCGGAAGCGCCGTGACTTCGGCACGGCGACGCTCGGCGATATGGGCTGCCACATTTTCTCCGCCTGGTTTCGCGGCCTCGCGCTGACAGCGCCGCTCTCAGTCAAATCGACTGGGCCAAAACCGCCGAATGGGACGAACTGGGGCCTCCATGGCCGTGTCGAGTATCTTTTTCCAGGCACTCAATTCACCGAAGGCAAAACCGTGCGTGTCACCTGGTATGACGGCGACTCGAGGCCACCGGGTGAAATTCTGACGGTGATCGAAAAGGACCAAAAGGACCCGAGCAAGCCGCGGAAGGTCCCCGGCCAGGGAAACATTATCGTGGGCACCGACGGCGTAATGCTCCACCCGCATGGCGGCACCCCACAACTATTCCCACGCCAGAAATTTGCAGATTTCAAATATCCCAAGCTCGAACCGCGAGATCACTACAAGGAATTCATCGACAAGTGCCTGGCCGGGAAAGACCGTCCGTCGGCGAACTTCGATTACGCCGGCCCGCTCAGTGAAAGCGTGCTCCTCGGTTGTCTGGCCAGTGATTTCCCTAACGAAGTTCTGGAATGGAATGCCGCCGAACTGAAGATCGGAAACCTCGAAGGCGCAAACAAACTGGTGAAGCGCGAGTATCGGAAGGGTTGGGAGATTACTTGAGGGGGCGGGGTCACGCATTTTGGGGGCATCGGCGGCTCCAGCCTGTCGGACTTTGACGCCGGTGACGCAGGCATCTTGCCGGGGTGGTAGAGTGTCTGTTCCGAACGTTCCCGTTAGGTTATCTATTGCGTACGGCACCGGTAATGGCAGCCGGTTTGGCCTGGCGTAACCGGTGTCCGAATTCTTGCATTGTCGAGACTGGATCACTGCCGCATTCTGATACGCATGAACGCAAAAGTTCGCCTTGGCCGACTGGCGTCCGTGCTGCTGGTCTCACAAGTTGCTTTGGCCGATCCGGTTGCACTCCCATCAAGCATGGTTCGGATCGCAGCAGCACAGGCGGCCCGGCGGGTTATCGACTTTCGCTGCAACCCCGAGGAAGCACTTGTTGCGGTGGATAAGAACCTTACCGAACTCGAACGCATCGTCGACCGCGCCGGCGAATCACAGTGTGACACGCTGGTCCTACCTGAAGACACTCCCGGCTTGCTGAACTGGGTCGGAGCTAACGAAACACTTGCGAAGGAATTTTTGCCCAAAGCGGTGAAGCGGATGCTCGAACGATTGGGCTCCGCTGCCGCCAGGCATCGCATGTATCTCGTCGTCTGCAGCGATTTCGTGGAAAACGATGGCGGGACGTACAACACCGCATTCCTGCTCGGGCGCGACGGCAAAGAGATCGGCCGTTACCACAAGGTCTGCCCGACATGGTCGGAAGCAGGCGCGCGCCGGCGGGGCAGCGCATTTCCCATTTTTCCTACGCCCGATTTGGGGACGGTGGGAATGCTCATCTGCTATGACCTGGTGATTCCCGAGACCGCGCGCTGCCTCGCGTTGCAAGGAGCCGATATCATCTTTTTCCCGACCATGGGTGGCGCTGCCATCGGTGACGACGACATCGGTGTGCAGGCATTGCGGGTGCGCGCGGCGGAGAACTTCATCTGGCTGGTCGTCGCACAGCGCGGCAGTGGCGCCATGATCATTTCGCCGCAGGGCAAAATAGTTGCTCGAGCGGAAGGTCCGGATGGTCTGGCCATCGCCGATATTGACCCGTGCGGTCAACGCGAAGGAGGTGACGCGCTGAACCGGCAGCGTGATATGCGGGCCCGACTGTTCCGCGAGCGGAATCCCGAAGCTTTCAAAATTCTGACTGATCTACACCCGCCGGTGCTCGATAAGGTGCCCATCGACGTCACGTCGCAGGAAGCCGGCCGCGTCATGGCCCGCACGCTCACAGTCGGCGATGAAGAATTCAAGCAGGCCAACGCACTCGTGCAACTCGGCAAAACCGAAGAAGCCATCTCCGCCTTCGAGCGGCTGCGCAAAGAATATCCGGCGACGTGGATTGATCGACGATCGCAGGAACGGCTGGCCAAACTTCAGCCGGTCGCGTCCCGGCAGGATTCATCCGCTTCGGGTCTCGCCGCGAAATATTCAGGCGACGCAGGAATCGAGAACGATCCGGAAGTGTTATTCGCGGATAACTTCGAGTCCGGCGACATGAAGAAATGGGACCAGCAACGCGGGCGCGTAGTCATGACCGACAACAGCCCGAATTCCGGCCGCTGGTGTGCGCAGATGCCGATGGAGCGCGGAAAGAACCACGGCGGTGATGCCATCAAATGGTTCATGCCCGGTGCCGATGCCGTCTATGCGCGCTTTTACGTAAAGTTCTCGCCGGACTACCAATACAATCATCACTTTGTGTGGCTGGGTGCCAATCAACGCACCAACAAGTGGTCCGCGTTCGGCAAGGCCGGCCTCAAGCCTAACGGCACTTACTATTCGACCGGAATGGAACCATGGTTCGCGTGGGGCAAAAACCCACCGCCCGGCGAAGTTAATCTTTACACCTACTATCTCGACATGGAGCCGGATCGGAAAATGAACAAATATTGGGGCAATGGATTCTTTCCGCCGGGACCTGGGAAAGGTACCGCCGCCGGCCCGGCGCGCGTCATCCCGCCGCTCAATCAATGGCAGTGTTGGGAGTTCATGATCCAGGCGAACACCGCGCCGGACAAAGCCGACGGCAAACAAGCCATGTGGGTCGACGGAAAATTGATCGGAGATTTCACCGGCATCCGCTGGCGCAACGAACTGGACCTAAAAGTCAATTGCCTCTGGCTCGAGCACTACGGTTACGACGAAGGCGACCCGACCAAACAGTATTGGAAAGACAGCCAGTCCGTCTGGTTCGACGACGTCGTCGTCGCCCGCCGTTACGTCGGGCCGATCAAGAAATGACGAAACGAGGCGCTCCGGCAAGCCGAACGGCACTGGCGCACGTTCAACCGCCGATAGCCACGGAGAAATGTGTCTTACAGATGCAGATGCAACATGAATTAGTCTGGGCGCTTGACCGCCCACAAAGCTCTCAGCTTGCCCTCCCGGTCCAACTTAGCGACGCCGCATGTGCTGTGAACGAAGAACACTTCACCCTGCTCATTCACCACGATGCCTGAACCTGGATGCGCAACCGGTGTGGCCGCCGCGGAGAGGAAACAAACCGCCATCAACTGAACGCGCAGATCCGTTTTCACGCGCAAAACATAAGCGGAATGAAGCGCGACCTGTCAAAGCGATCGTAAACGAATCGAGCTGGCTTCTACCGCCGAATGTTTGTTAGAGCTTATCATTGAACGCGGAGCGGTTCGAGGCTGCGTCTGCCGGAAGCCGAAAATGCCTGCCCCGATAGGCGAATACAATGAAAAGAGCCCCGAAGACGAACCAGATCGAACGCCATGCACGGAGTTAGATTAAGGGAAACCTGAGCCGAGCAAGTGCCACACCTGACGATCAGCGACGCACTTTCACCTTGCGGCGGTTTGCTGTGGAGAAAAACGATGGGATTACTCTCCAGACGCCATGACCAGGACCAATCGTCGTGAATTCCTCCGGCGCACCGGAATCGGTGTGGCCGGCCTCTCCGCGCTCGGAAACGCCCAGACGGCGGCCACGTCTTCAACGCCGGCGCGATTGGCTCCGGCTGGACGCTCCACGCCGACCCGCGGTGGGCGGCCGTCGTGCGAAACGTGCTGCATCATTTCGGAGTGCCACGACCAGCTCCCGTTCAGGGGGAGTGAAGATCGGGACCGGTCCAGCTGTGCAATGTGTCTTTGGAAAATCAAAGTGACGTCCAGCCGTGAAGATCAAGTATTTCAAATCTGCATCCGGCTTTCGGCGATGGCTGGACGTAAATCATGCCCGCGTGAGCGAACTCTGGGTCGGCTTTTTCAACAAGGACTCCGGCAAAGGCGGCCTGACCTATGCCGAAGCCGTGGATGAGGCTCTCTGTTTCGGCTGGAATTTCTCGCAGATCACCTTCCCGCAACTCGCCCCCGGCTTCAACGCTGACCTGACATTCATAAACGGCAACGTGCGTCTTACCGCCCTCACCGACGCGGTGGCCGCAGAGCCTCCACCGGAGATCAGCGAGATTTCCTTGAATCTGGGCGAAGTGACGCTCGCCTGGACGACGGTTTCGGGGCGCCGTTATCAAATCGAGGCCAAAGAAGATTTGAAGGAACCGGCCTGGATCCCCGTGAGTGCCATTCTCATTGCCGATGGAAACAGCCTGTCAATGAACTTCAGTATTTCGGGTTCGCCCCAACGGTTCTACCGGGTGGCGCAGCTGGAAACTCAGTGAATTCGTCTCTGAGGCAAAGGATTCACACAGAGGTCGCCCGCTAACCTAACTTCCTCCCCCCGGCCCCGGTTTTTCCAGCATTTTCGGGGCTTGGCGCATTATTGCGTAGCAAGTAATTTAGAAAGTTATGCCTCACATATGTATTGACATTACAGGCATTTATTAT
>JBPCQC010000079.1:0-70176 GCA_050998515.1 Verrucomicrobiales bacterium | reverse complement strand
GCCATGAACAGCCTGACCCGCGGTCCGTTTCGAGATTGGTGGCAACAAGGGGTGAAATACTTACGGATCATCGAGTGAATTTGGTTGGCTCCTGCCCGCCAGGCAGTTTGAAAGGGGCACGGGCGTCTCGCCCCTGGCGCTTGACTTTTTCCTGATTCTTTTCCCCCGGCGGGACACCTGGCGAAAAACCTGCGCGTACCTCGGGCATCTTGCCTGAGATCATGCCGCCCGACGGCGGCCGGCCAGGATGGCCGGCGTACGCACAGGCAAGATGCCTGCGTCACCGGCGTCAAAGTCCGACAGGCTGGTCTCGCCCATGGCATTGCATTGAGCGAAATCCCTTATCGCAACCACCTTGCCTGATTCAATCAGCGACAGGAGTGTCGCTGTTACGTTGAATTCTCTTGCTCAGGGCGCGCAATCCCTTTGTAATGCGGTTTTATGGACCTGTTCCTGGTTTACCTTGGCTGTTTGGGCTTCGGGCTGGTTTTCACCCTGATCAGCGCCTTCATGGCGGACGTCTTCGGTGGCCATGATGTCGGCGGACATGATGTGGCCGGTCACGACGCCCATGATCTCGGCACCGGCGGCCATGCCGAAGCCGGTTATGACATGCCGGGATTTTCGGTCTTCAGTCCTACCGTGATTGCTTCGTTCGTTACCGCGTTCGGTGGCTTCGGGATGATTTTTTCAAAGATCAAGGCGACGAGCAGTCCGTGGATCAGCGCGCCGCTGGCGGCAGTCTGCGCCTTTTTCGCAGCGGGAGCAGTGGTCTGGCTCTTTCGGCAAGTTTTCAGCAAAACTCAGAGCTCGAGCGAATCGCGGGTGGCGAGCCTGGTTGGAATGATGGCCAACGTCATCAGCCCGATTCCGGAAAATGGGGTGGGCGAGATTGCTTATGTGCAGAGCGGATCACGCTATTCTGCGCCGGCTCGCGAAGAAACCGGGATGCCCTTGAGCGCAGGCCAGGCCGTCCGGATCACCCGCATTGTTGGATCTCAGTTTTATGTAAGCAAAATGCAGCCATGATCGAAAAGATGCCTTCCCTAAATCCCACCTCCCTCATTTTAGCAATAGACATGCCCGCCGGCTGGGGCATGGCGGCCCTTGCCATCGTGGCTTTGCTGGTGGTGATCTTCCTTTTCGGGATGGTGTGGGCCACCCGCTACACCAAGGTCGGCCCGAACGAGGTGCTGGTTGTTTCCGGTCGAAAACATAGCTATCGCGAAGCGGACGGAACAACGAGCGCACGTGGCTTCCGCATCGTGAAAGGCGGCGGCACTTTCGTCATGCCGGTGGTGGAAAAGGTGGACATCCTTTCCCTCGAACTCCTCACCATCGATGTGCAGACGCCCGAAGTTTATACCAGCAAGGGCGTGCCGGTGAAAGTCGACGGCGTGGCGCAGATCAAAGTGAAGGGCGACGACATTTCCATCGCGACGGCGGCCGAACAGTTTTTGAGCAAAGGAACCGCGGACATCAAGAACATCGCGATGCAGACGCTCGAAGGCCACCTGCGCGCGATTCTAGGGACGATGACGGTCGAGGAGATTTATCAAAACCGGGATGCCTTTGCCTCGAAGGTCCAGGAAGTGGCCGCCGGTGACATGGCGAATATGGGTCTCGGAATCGTCAGTTTCACGATCCGCGACATTCGGGACACTCAGGGCTATCTCGATGCGTTAGGCAAACCGCGCATCGCGCAAGTAAAACGGGATGCGCAGATCGCGCAGGCCGAAGCTGACCGGGACGCGATGATCAAGTCTGCCCAGGCGACACAGGCCGGACAGGAGGCGAAGTTTATTGCGGACACCAAGATCGCCGAGGCCCAGCGCGACTATCAAAGCAACGTGGCGCAATACCAGGCGGCGGTGAATCAGAAGAAGGCCGAGGCCGATCTCGCCTACGATCTTCAGAAATACAAGACCGGCCAGCTCGTAAAGGCCGAAGAGGTGCAGGTCAACATCATCGAGAAACAAAAGCAGATCGAGTTGCAACAGCAGGAAATCATGCGCAAGCAACGCGAACTCGAAGCTGACGTCCAGAAGCCTGCGGATGCCGAACGCTACAAGGTGGAAACGCTGGCCAATGCACGCAAATTTCAGCTCGAGGCGGAGGCGACCGGGGCGGCTAATGCGGCCAAAGCCCAGGGATTTGCCAATGCGGAGGTTTCAAAAGCGGTCGGCCTGGCCGACGCCGAAGCGAACAAGGCGCGCGGCCTGGCGGAAGCCGCGATCATCGAAGCCCAAGGCAAGGCCACCGCCGAAGCCATGCGCACCAAAGCCGAATCGTTCAAGCTCTACAACCAGGCTGCGGTCATCGAAATGATCGTTCGCATCCTTCCCGAGGTGGCCGGAAAAATCAGCGAACCACTTTCGAAAACCGAGCGCATGGTCATCATCAATTCGGGCGACGGTCCCGGCGGGGGTGCCAGCAAACTGACCGGAGATATCACCCAAATTATGAGCCAGTTGCCGCCCATCCTCGAAAGCCTGACCGGCGTCAGCTTCGCAAAGCTCGTCGAGCAGGTGCCCGCGTTGCGCCAGGCGATCGAGCACGATGCTGCTGAACGCGTGGAAAAGAAAAAAGGGTGAGCCGCAGCCAGACAGTTCCGCTGGAAACATTGTTAGGGAGAAGGGCCTCGTTATGGTAGCGATTGGAAATGAGCCTTTTCGAATCGATCATTCAGGAAAACCATCGCGCGTCCGCCACCGGCGAAACCGTGACCTGCGATCTTTCGGCGTTCGAGCATTCTTTGCCGGTTGTTGCCCTGACTTGTATTGATCCGCGGCTCAACGAGCTCGTTCCCAGGGCCCTGGGTATACCGGCGGAGAAATTCATCTGGTTGCGCAACGCGGGCAACATCATCACGGGTCCGGTGAGCAGCACCATGCGCTCGATCGCCCTGGCGTGCGCGGTCAAAGGCGGAAAGGAAATCGCCATTCTCGGGCACACCGACTGCCTCGTTTGTAAAACCAACGTGATGCAATTGACCGACCGCTTCCGCGAACTCGGGGTCGACCGCGGACGACTTCCGGAGAACTTCAATGAATTCTTCGGCCTCTTTGCCAGCGAGCGGCAAAACGTGACAAAGGCGGTGGACTTTGTCCGCTCGAGCCCGCTCATCGGTACCCACACACCGTTGCACGGGCTTTTGCTCGACTTGAAAACCGGGAAACTCGATTGGGTGGTTAATGGGTACCAAACCGCTGCCACGTCCTACCAGACCGCCGCCGCGCCGGTGGAAGCAGCCGCTTCAAACCAATCGTTCCCAACTCTCGCGGATTTCCAAATTGGAACCATGCCATTTCCGGAGGGGCAGATTGGCGAATTCTTGTCGACGGGGCGGCAGGAGGCTGGCGCCATCGCTGATGCCTTCTCACAAGCGAAAGAGAAGCTGAAAGACACGCTCGGAGACGGCCAACCCGAACTCGACCGTAAGGTCTATTTCAAAGTGTTGGGACCGGATGGAACGGTCTACTCGCCGGTAAGTGGCGCCACGCTGCAACAGTGGATCCAGGAAGGCCGCATCGATTGGGCGGCTCCCGCCCAATCCGAAGAGAGCACGGATGGAAGCCGCTGGCTGATTTTGCGAACCGCGCCACTCCCCCACCCCTGCCCACCGCAACCGACGCGGCTCAGTTGTTCAAGCGGATCGCGAGCAAGACCCGCCGCTGATTGGTGAACACAGGCAAGGCGATTGGATACGGACGCTTTCAGGAGGATTGCCAAGAGGAGATCTCTGCTTGTGCCAGCGCTACTTCTGCCGCGCCCGTCGTTTTTCGTAGGCGGGATCGCGCGGAGCAATCACGCCGCCTCCAATCAATTCATCGACCGGAATGGCACCCAGGTCTTTTGTCTCCGTAAGCCACTCATCACAGGCCGATCGCAATTCCGCCAGTTTCGCGGCGTGGTTCGGATCGGCAGCGAGATTGTGGAGTTCAAACGGATCGTTGGCTGTGTCATAGAGCTCCTCTGCTGGTTTTCTGGCAGCGAAGAACGCCGACTGGGCCGGATCGAGCTTGCCCGAGGCATGCCACTCCCGCCACACCTGCATAGTCTTCCCCCGTTCCATATACTCAATCTTCTGCGCGTAAGGCAACTCGGGATGAAAGTTGCGCAGGTAGTGAAACCGCCGGTCACGCACGCTGCGAATGCGGTCAAAAGTTTCGTCCATAAAGTCGCGATGAGCGAACACGTATTTCCTTTCCGGTCCCGCCTTCGGGCCGAGGAAGACCTGGCCGTCAAAACTTTTCGGCACACCGACCCCCGCCAGCGCCAGCACCGTGGCAGGCAAGTCGACAAAGGCGACCAGGTCCTCGCGCACGCTCGCCGGCTCGATTTTTCCGGGCCATCGCACAATAAGCGGAACATGACTGCCAGTATCATAACACCACCGCTTGAACCGCGGCATGCCGCGACCGTGATCACCAAAAAGAAATACCACGGTGTTTTGCACCAACCCGTGGTCTTCGAGATATTTCTGCACATCACCAACGTCATAATCAACCGACGTGACAAGATCGTAATAATTCGCCAGTTCGCGCCGGACGACAGGCGTGTCGGGCCAGAATGGCGGCAATTCCATTTTTGCGGGATTATGCCGCTGGTCAGCCGCCAAGCGTCGGGTGTGAGCGCCATATTTATCCCCATCGTTTCGGACCTGACTTTCGTGCGACTGCGTAAAATTGATGTAGGCAAAAAAGGGCTGCCGTGGCGGCCTCGCTTTAAGCCAGTTGACACGCGCGTCCGCGAAGTCCGGCGGCTCTTTGAAGTTGAAGTCAGTTTTGCCGGGCCAAGCCACGAAATAACCTGCGTCGCGCAGGAGTTTGGTGAACGTCACCAGAGAATTGACGAGCGTCGAGCGCATGTGATGCGCTCCCGTGGCAATGGGATAGCGGCCTGTAATCAAGCCGTGCCGGCTGGGGGCGCACACCGCGGCGTGTGTGAAACAACGGGTGAAACGCGCGCCTTGTTTTGCCAATCGATCCATGTTCGGCGTCACCGCCTGCGCATCACCGTAGCACCCGAGCTCCGGCCCCATGTCTTCTCCCACAATCCAGACAATGTTGGGCCGCTCCGCTCCCATGGCCAACGAGGCGAACACTAATCCGAAAAGACCGAAAAGCCAGTATGGCATGTCGAGAATGGCCATAGGCTACGCAGGTTTCGCAGGTTTGAAACTTTCCCGTAACGGAGGTTTCCAACCCCTGGGTTAATTTGGGGCGAAGGTTTGAGCAGTCTGTCGGACATAGTGCTTGTGACGCGGGCACCTTGCCTGTGCGTATCCCGGCCATCCTGGCTGGGACACCCATCCTGCGGCATTCTCAGGCAAGATGCCTGAGGTAGGCACAGGCGTGACGCCTGCGTCACGTGGGGGTGCGATTAAATTCGCGTAAGTTCGACAGGCTGCGGAAACCTTCGCCACGCTTGCCAGCCCGGGAGCCGGGCTTACTGTCGCCTTATGGCTGAGATCAAGATTCCTGCGGTGGGCGAATCCATTTCCACGGCGCTGATTTCGAACTGGCACAAGAAAGATGGAGACTCGGTAGGCGTCGGCGATGTGCTGCTGACTTTGGAGACCGACAAAGTTGCCACTGATCTCACTGCCGACTCGACCGGGGTCCTCAAAATCAAAATACCCGCTGGCCAGGAAGTGCCGATTGGCGCGGTGGTTGGGAGCATTGAGCCAGGACCAATCGGAGCGAGCGCTCCTGCCGAGTCGGCGCCACCCGCCGCACCGAAAGAAAAGGGCGGAGCGCGCGCCAAAGAATCGACCCGGCCGGGTAAAGGGGAGATCGCCTCTCACCAAAAACCGTCCGCACCGGAAACGCCGGTTGCGCCCGAAGCGCCCACCAAGGCCGCACCTGCCGCGGCCGCCGGGAACGATGTCGTCGCACCAGTGCCGGAACCCGCCCCGCGTGCTGCCTCCTCAGACAGCCCGGAGCTGGCACCCGCGGCACGCGCCCATGACGGCCGCACCACTCGTCGCCGCATGTCACCGATGCGGCGAAAAATCGCTCAGCAACTGGTCAACGCGCAGCATACCGCCGCGATGCTGACCACAATCAATGAGGCGGACATGTCGGCAGTCATGAAATTGCGCAAAGATTTGCAGGAAAGCTTCATCGCCAAACACGGCATCAAGCTTGGCCTCATGTCATTTTTTGTGAAAGCTGCGGTCGACGCCCTCAAAAGTGTTCCGCAGGTGAACAGCCGAATCGATGGTGACGACATCGTCGAAAACCATTTTTTCGACATCGGCGTGGCTGTGAGCACCGAACGGGGACTGATGGTGCCGGTCATCCGCGATTGCGACCAGAAGAGTTTTTCCGAGATCGAGCGCGCCATCGGCGATGTGGCTGCGCGAGCGAGAGACGGCAAGGTTCAGCTCGAAGACCTGCAGGGCGGCATCTTCACCATTACCAATGGCGGCATCTTCGGCAGCCTGCTTTCGACGCCGATCTTAAATCCACCGCAGAGCGGCATCCTTGGCATGCACACCATCCAGGAACGCCCTGTCGCTCGCGACGGCCAGGTCATCGTCCGTCCAATGATGTATCTCGCGCTAAGCTACGACCATCGTGTGGTGGACGGCAAGGACGCCGTCACCTTTCTGATCCGCATTAAGGAATGTATCGAGAATCCGGCGCGGCTTTTGCTGGGCACGTGAAGGGTCTTCTGATTGCGTTCAGCGCCACGGGCGGGACGCCCGTGCCCCGTTGCTTTATTCACCCTGAAGGTGTTTCGCGCGACGCAACCAATTTCCTCTTGCCCGCGAGCCGCGGTCTGGTCAATGTCGCGGACTCGAATAGCACTGATTTACCATGAGCCGAAAAATTCGTTATGGGATGGTTGGCGGCGGGCGCGGCGCTTTTATTGGCGCGGTGCACCGAATTGCCGCCGCGATTGACCAGCAGGTTGAACTCGTTTGTGGCGCGTTTTCTTCTGAGCCGGAGAAATCGAAAGCTTCCGGAGCCGACCTGTTTCTTCCGTCGGATCGCTGCTACGGGACGTTCGAGGAGATGATACAAAAAGAAAAAGCGCTGGGCGATGACAAGCGCATGGATTTTGTGGCCATCGTTACACCGAATCACATGCATTTTCCGCCGGCAAAGCTGGCCCTCGAGAGCGGCTTTCATGTGCTGAGCGACAAGCCGGCGACTTTTAGCATGGATGAAGCAAAGCAGCTTGGGGAGTTGGTCAAAGAAACGGGGCAGCTTTACGGACTCACGCATAATTACACTGGTTATCCGCTGGTCAAAGAAGCGCGCGATATGATTCGCGCCGGCAAGCTTGGCAAGATCCGGAAAGTCGTGGTCGAATACCCACAGGGCTGGCTGGCGACCCCGCTCGAAGCGAGCGGGCAAAAACAGGCCGGCTGGCGGACCGATCCGAAGCGATCAGGGGCGGGAGGCTGTGTGGGAGATATCGGGACGCATGCGGAGAATCTGGCCGAGTATATCACCGGGTTGAAAATCAAGGAACTCGCGGCGGACATCACAAGCTTCGTGGAAGGACGGCAGCTTGATGACGACGTAAACGTGCTCTTGCGTTTCGACAACGGCGCCAAGGGAGTTCTCCACAGTTCGCAGATTTCCGTGGGCGAAGAAAACAACCTGAATATCCGCGTCTATGGCGAAACCGGCGGCCTCGAATGGCACCAGAAGGAACCCAACACGATGCTCGTGAAATGGCTCGATCAGCCGATACAACTGTATCGTACCGCCAACGGCTACCTGGGCAAAAACGCCGCGGCCGCCTCGCGCACCCCACCCGCGCACCCTGAAGGCTACCTCGAAGCATTTGCCAACATTTACAAGAATTTCGCCGGTCACATCCGCGCCCGGTTGGAGAACCGCGAGCCCACTGAGATCGAACTCGATTATCCCAAGATTGACGATGGGATCCGTGGCATGGCGTTTATCGAGGCGGTTGTCGAGTCGAGCCGCAAGAATGCGGCATGGACCGGGCTGAAGTGCTGAGGGCGGGTGGGTTCCGGGGAGAGAGAGCGCCCTCGCGTGCAGTGGTCGGCGCCCTCGCCGACCAAAATTCGAAATCGAATCGGCGAGGGCGCCGATTCGGACACGCGGTGGCGCGTGTGCTCCCCGACCAAAATTCGAAATCGAATCGGCGAGGGCGCCGATTCGGACACGCGATGGCGCGTGTGCTCCCCAATCCATCAGATTCACCACCGACGGAACCCATACCATTTTATTCCCTTCACGGTCAGCGTTGCCGAAATCGCCTGGCCGCCGTAATGATCGATGCACCGTTTCAATCGAACTCCTAAACCGTACATCAATCATGATCACTCGTCGCGCTCTTATCGGGACCGGGCTTGCCGCAGGCGCCGCCTCCCTCTTGCCCGTCGCTACCCGCGGCGCCGATCCACCCCCAGCAGGGCCATTCAAGCTGCCTCCGCTGCCTTACGCGCCGGACGCGCTCGAGCCGCACATCGACGCACAGACCATGTCCATCCATCACGACAAGCATCACGCCAGTTATGTGGCGAAGCTAAACGAGGCGGTGGGGAAGACGGACCAGAAATTCAAAGGGACGCACGAGGAATTGCGGACGCTGCTTTCGAATCTCGATAATGTTCCCGAGGAAGTTCGCGCGGCCGTCCGCAACCAGGGAGGCGGCCATTACAACCATTCGCTGTTTTGGGAAAACCTATCAGCCAAGGGAGGCGAGCCCAAGGGTGAGCTGCTCAAGAGCATCGAATCAACATTCGGCACGAAAGACGAACTCCTAACCAAGCTGCAGGATGCCGGCGCGAAGTTCTTTGGGAGCGGCTGGGTGTGGCTCGTTTTTCAACCATCCGAAAAGAAAGTCGCCATCGCGACGACGCCCAACCAGGACACTCCACTGGCCGGTAATCTTACCCCATTGTTAGCCATCGACGTTTGGGAACACGCCTACTATCTAAAATATCAAAACCGGCGCCCGGACTATCTGAAGGCCATCTCCAACGTGATCAATTGGGCAGTGGTGGCCAGTAGATATGGTGAAGCCGCGCGGGCCTGACAAACCCCGATGCGCAAGCGGGCAAACACAGACGACGGTCACAAATAAAAAGGCGGATCAGCGATGGCTGATCCGCCTCAAAGGTTTTAGTGCGCTTCCGATTGCTGCTTAGCGAACGCTTCGGCGGCGCAGGATCAATCCAAGACCAAGAAGACCGAGCACGGCCGAGCCGGGTTCGGGGATCCATCGCACGGCTACATTGTCAACGTTGAAGACCTCGTTTTCACCGCCGGTGCGGCCCGCGAAGGCAATCCGGCTTTCAACTGAAGCCAGGCCTGGCACCGGCACTGCGGCAAACATGACCACCCCATCGATGTCCATGGTGACGGTGTCGTTGAGGTAATCGACTACGCCGCTGGCGGTATGCCAATCGCCATTATCAATCGCGAAACCGCCCACAAGAAGCCGTGTGTCGTTGACCCGGCTGATGAGGACGTTGTCGTAGAAAAGACTCACCTCGCTGTAGTTTGAACCGGTGGGCTGCGCTGGATCATCAAACGCACCTTGATTGCTCCAGGTATCCAAGCCGATCCCGAGCACGCCAAGGGCGGCCGGGTCCTCCGCGGCGCCAAAGACGGGACCAACCAGACTGCCAGTGGTGCCATAGGTTGCGGTCGGCAAATAAGCAAATGAGACTCCGTCGGCAGTGCCCGGGGTCGTTCCCAGGCCAACCTTGAACTGGAAGTTAAAACTGGATGATGTGAAAGTGCCAGTGTCAGTGCCGTCAAATACCGCATAATTGTTCTGGCCATTGACCGCCGGGGTAACCACGAGGCCGGCGTCCCCTACACCTGTAGCTCCTCCGTTGGGATCAATGGAAGGCCCGGGCGGGGAGCCGAACGTCTGCAGTGTGACCGGCGTGTCACCTACGCCGCTGAAGGTCGAGAAGGTGACCGCCTGCAGGGAGCTAAAGCTCGTGGCGCCGACAGCCAGCATGAGGAGAGATGGGTTTTTCATAGAAAGGAACACTAATATTTTTCGACTTTGGGCGAGACTAGCAACAGGTTTGGGGAGCTGTCAACCAATTTGGGAAAAAACGCACTTTTTTTTAGCGGGAGCCGCCGCCTCCGTTCCCGCGATCTCAGCGTTTTGCGGGATGCAGCACGATAACGTCGGAGCTCGCGGGATCGACTTGGGCCGTGGTGGAGTCGCCGGAGGGCCAGCGGATGGCGAGCTTAAGATTATTCTTCTTTGGCGGGCAGGTGAAAAAAGCGGCGGCAGAGGACTGTGAAAGATATCCGGAACCTCCGTAAAGCTCAGCCGTCGCGAGAATTTTGGATCCATCGCGCAATTCGATGCGTGCGCCAATCGCCTGCGGGTTTCCGGGGCCACCGGCAAGGCGGACTTGCAAAGGTCTGCGATCCGGAGGGGCAAGCGCCCTAAAAGCAAGGATCTGGTCATTGTTCTGGGTGGCGACCAGGTCAGCCCAGCCGTCGCCATTGAGGTCGGCCAAGGCGAGCCCCTTTCCATCACCGGCAACCATAAAACCGCCAAGGCTGTGTTCAACTGCGGCCAAGGGAGCGTTGGGCGCCATTGAGCGCAACAGACAGCCCAGACCGCCGCGCCACAGACCGGTTTCCGGCTCCCGGGTGTAAGAATTCTGTGCCACGGCTAGTGCCGGCCGGCCGTCGCCAAAAAGATCCGCTGCGACGGCGCCATATCCAGGGGAGAGCTGCACCGCATCTGGCAGTGGCTTCCATGAAAAGCAAGGCTGACCGGGTTTCGATTGATTGAACAGAATCCCGCTTTCGAATTCGGTGGCGCTGACCCTGGCGGCGTCACCCAGCCGTTGTGCACTGTAAATCCCCGCCAGGTTTGCGGACGCGAAGGCTTTATAGGTCCCGAATTTGTTTTTGATGAAGGGCATGGCGGTGCTGCTGCATGAGCGCCCGCGCACAGGCAATTCACCCTCGATGCCGGCTTTGGCTTCAATGAGGTCGGCCACGCCATTGTCGTCCATGTCTCCGCGGTAGAGCAGGACGGGCTTCTGCGCGGAGGGATGTCCGTACTTCGTATTCAAGCCGACATTAAGGGCAGCGTAATCGGTATCTCCATCCCCATCGAAATCGCCCCCGGTAATTGAATTCCACCATCCCTGGCGCTGTTCGAGACCGGTTTCTTCAGTGACTTCAAATAAATTTCCAGCCCGGTTCGAGAAAAGTCGCACCGGTCCCCACTCAGAAGCCACGAGCAAGTCGATCCAGCCATCGCCATCCACATCTGACCACAGCGCGCTGGTGACGAGGCCCGCTTGAGCGAGTCCTGGCACTGCGCTGGTGGCCTCAGAAAATTTTGGCTCGCCGACTGCGATCCCGTCATTGCGAAGGAGCATTGATTTCGGCGTTAAAGGATAGTGGCCCGGAATCGAACGCGCTCCCACGAAGAGATCGACATCGCCGTCTCGATCGTAATCGCCGCCAACGACGCAAGAGGAAGATTCGCGCCAGTCTGGCAGGGTGCCGGCGGCAGCTTTCACGAAGGTAACCGGTTCGCGGGAGTTGCCGGCGTTGAGGTAAAGACGAGGGGCATAGTGAGCGTCGCCGTGATCCCACTCGTTGCTGCCACTGGCGACGAAGAGGTCGAGATCGCCATCACGATCGGCGTCAAAGAACAGCGCACCCATGTCTTCACTGGCCGAGTCGGCATTCCAGGGCCCGTCATCCAGTGGCTTGAAAGTATGATTGGGCTGGTGCAAAAAAAGGACGCCTGCCTGACCCGACGCGCCGCCGACAAAAATGTCGTCCAAGCTATCGCCGTTCACATCCGCCACCGCCACGGGGGGGCCGAGCTGGGACAGCCTGGCAGGCAGCAGGAATTCCCGCTTGTAATCATCAAACCACTTTTCACGATGCTGGAAAGCGAGCCCGATCCGGGCCGCTACTTCAGTAAATTTCGGCGCTGGTTTTTCTTCGGTTGGGACGGGAGCGGAAGCCGGCTTCGCGAGTTCGGCCTCTCGCACGACCAGCAGACGGTCCGCGGCTTGGGCGCCCAACGTTTGGACAAGCCCGCTGGGCCAACGCACTTCCACACTGGCAACGCGTTGATGCTTCCCCAGGCCAAAATGCAAAACCGGGTCGTTGCCGGACTGAAATCCAGTTTGCGGGTTCATCAGGCGCACCAGTGGTGCACCATCGTTCAGTCGGATCGTTACCAGGCTGCCCCACCCATTGCGGTTTTTTTGACCTTCCAGCCGCACGTTGAACCAGTGAGATCCTGAAGCGGATGCTTGGTTGCGATAGAGCGAAACATTTTCTTTAAGATTGCACACGACGATGTCGAGATCTCCATCCCCATCGAGGTCGCCGGTCGCGGCGCCGTAACTCATCGTTTCGCGATCGAGATTCCAATCTCGCGCGACATTGGTAAAGCGCAGCCCGCCGTCGTTGCGAAACGCGAGCTTTTTCTCGCGCATTTCCGGTTTGTCCTTGAAGAAGTCCCACTCGGTGCGGCCGACGAGCTTGGCCGGATCAACCAGGATATCCGAATCCGAAAAGACGCGAGCGGCGCCGTTGGTGATGAAAATGTCCGGCCGGGTATCGAGATCGAAGTCGCCGAATTTCACCGCCCAAGTCCAGTCAGAGCGGGCGACGCCGGCCATGAAGGCGACCTCTTCGAAGCGCCCGACCCCTGAGTCAATGAAAAGCATGTTGCGCATGGCTTGTCTTGGCCAGCCATTCTCAAGCACCCATCGTCTCCAGCCGCTCATTTCGCCCATGGTTGTCTTGGCCTTGAAATGGGTGGTGCCGGCCATGTCCGCGACCATGAAATCGAGGCGGCCGTCACCGTTGACGTCTGCGACGTCGCTGCCCATGGACGACCAGGTGGTGTAGGGAAGCATTTCGTCAGCGGCGTCACGGAATTTGAAGCCGCCCTCTTCCGCCGGAATATTAAGCCACACTCGATCGACTTCGGTGTAGTCATTTGCCACATAGATATCCTGACGGCCATCGCCGTTGATGTCCCATACCAAAGCGGAGAGACCGTGGCCCGGAATGCCGTCGATTCCGCTTCCCCTGGTCACGTCTTTGAAAACCGGCGCGCCGTCCGAACCTGCGCCGTCGTTGCGGTAAAGCCGGTCCTCATGACCGTATTCAAGTAAAAACGGCTCTGGCGTCGGAGGCCCGCCTGCGGGACCGGGAACTTCCGTTTCCGGTCGGACGACCCGGAGGTATGCCGCGAACTGATCCTTCACGCGCGGTTTGCCATCAGGACCCAGCTCGGAGGCGGGACCATCAGGCCGGCCAAAGGGAGAAAAAAGCCGATTGGTCAGCACGAAAAGGTCGAGGTCGCCATCGCCATCAAAATCACCGAAATAAGGCGTATGGCTCGCCCCGGAAAAGTCGATGCCGGCTTTGACACTAACATCGGCAAACGAACCAGTTCCGTCATTAAGCCAAAGCCGGTTCGAGGCTTCGTAGTTGGTGACAAAGATGTCGAGGTCGGCATCGCCATCCACGTCGGCCATGGCAGCACTCACGCCCCAAGCTCCATGGTCGGCCAGGACAGTGCTGGCAGGCGCTTTCTCAAATAAGAAACCGCCCCGATTAAAAAACAGGGCATTGTCATCGGGACCACTGACGATAAAAATGTCGGGTTTGGCGTCACCGTTGACGTCGCCCAGGCAAACTCCGCCGCAAGCGTAGCCCGAATCATAGAGATAGGCCAGAAGGTGCTCGGTAACGATACGATGCTCGAACACAACTCCGGTCCTGGCAGGCGGCAGTTCTTCGAAGAGCTGGGCCTCAGAGGTTAGGCCGGATATCGATTTACGGTTGGCCGGTTCCGCGGCATCGACGAGACTAACCTGACCAATCAGGGCCGTCGCAAATACGGTCCTAACCTGCCAGCCAGCGCAGCATCGAACGCGCAGGGTTCTTTTCATTGGCAGGTAAATTAGGGAGGAGCCAGAGGGAATACAAGCCTCAGCTGTTGTTCGAGCGGCTCACTTGGGGGCATTTTTCCAGGCCTGCCAGCCGCCTTTCAGGACACGAACATCCTGGTTGCCCAGGTCCCGCAGTTTTTCCGCGATGCGGTTCGATTGCTCGCATCTTTGGGCATCGCAATAAATGACGATCGGTTTGTTGTTCGAACTGAGGACATCAACTATTTCGAAAGCGAGTTGGTCCCACTCCTCCTCGTTAAGGAGATAGGCGCCGGGGATGTGATGTTTTTCAAACTCCGAACGCGCCCGGGCGTCGATCCACAAGACACCGCCCTGTTGCTCTAGCTGATGCGCCAGAGGGAAGTTGATTTCGTCGGGGCCCAGCGGCTCTTGATACAAGTAGAGTGCGGGTGCGCGAGGATGAAAGATGTAAGTAAGCACAGCCGCCGCCGCGCTGAGCACGAGCAGGAGGGCTGCCTGCGCGAAAGCGCGTTTCATCGAATCGCCGTTCGTGCCGGCTGCGGGCGCAAGACATTAAAAAAACACATGCGATGTCGATATCGGGGCAGTTCGCTGGTGGTTTCGATCCGCAAGGCGCCGAGAACCGGCTGAGCCGTGCTCGTCGGCGTCAGCGTGATTTCATACAGCCGGCCTTTCTCGACTTCCTTCCATTCCGCTTTGAAGTTGTCGCGCGTGGAAGTAACCCCGGTGATTTCAACTGGCTTCTCCTGAAGCACTTTGAAGGACACCGTTTTGGCGGCCGGCTCTTCACCCAACGTCCATGAGGTCACCTCGGGAGTGATTTCGAAAAGCTTCGGCACCATGATGCTGACGGTGAGATGCTTTTTGGGATGCTCGGGATCATCGGTAATGACATAAAGGCTCTTGGTCACTTCCCCTTCGAAACCCCCCAGCTTGAAAATCGCGGTGATATAACCTTTGTCGCCAGCAGCGAAAGTTTCCTTGTTCGCTTTAGCGCTGAGACAGCCGCAGGTCGAGTCAATGCGCTGAATGCTTATCGATTGCGACCCCTGAGCCGTGAAGGGAATTCTCACCTCGTGCTGCGCTTCCGCCGGCCGCGCCGCTGACTTGATATGAGCTGATTCAAAAACCAATCCCGCCGGAAGGGAGAGGGTCAGGAGGAAAAAACAGCCTGGCAGAGCGAGTTTCATGCCCCTCACTCTACGCCGCGGATTGCTTTGGCTCAACGCTTTTGCTTTTTAGCAATCCTCTCCTAGGTTCCCGCCCCATGTCCGGAACCACCACCGAGCTAGCGCCGCAGATCGAGGAAATGGGAGCCTGGGTTCCCAAAGTGCGCGAGGAAATGCATCGCGTCGTCGTGGGGCAGGATGATCTGGTCGAGAAGCTGCTGATCGGGTTGCTCACCAATGGCCACGTGCTCCTCGAAGGCGTTCCGGGCCTCGCCAAAACCCTGGCGGTCAAAGCTCTGGCCGGCTGTCTGAGCGTCGAATTCAAACGCTTTCAGTTTACCCCGGACCTCCTGCCCGCCGACTTGCTCGGGACTTTGATTTTCAACCCCAAGGAGGGTCTTTTCACCCCGAAGCTCGGGCCCATTTTTGCCAACCTGATTCTCGCCGACGAAGTCAATCGCTCGCCGGCCAAGGTGCAATCGGCACTGCTCGAGGCCATGCAGGAGCGGCAGGTCACCCTCGGCGACCGCACCTACAAATTGCCGGATCCTTTTCTGGTGCTGGCCACCCAAAATCCCATTGATCAGGAGGGCACCTACCAGCTTCCGGAAGCGCAGCTCGACCGGTTCCTGCTCAAAGTCCGGGTTGATTACCCGACCAAGGCCGAAGAACGGACGATTCTCGATATCATGTCCACCTCCGCGCCGAAAATCGAAACCAATCAAGTCATCACCGGTGACGAGGTCCGGCAATCGCGCGCGCTGGTCAACGACGTCTATGTGGATCCCGCGGTGAAGGATTACATCGTCGATATTATCACTGCGACGCGCAATCCCGATCCGGTCGTCTCCGGCCTGCGGCACCTCATCCGTTACGGCGCCAGCCCCCGCGGCACCATCAACCTGACCCTCTCCGCCAAAGCGCTCGCCTTCCTCCGCGGCCGCGCCTTCGTCACCCCGCAAGACATCAAAGACCTCGCCCACGATATCCTCCGCCACCGAATTCTCCTGACCTACGAAGCCGAAGCCGAAGGAGTCACCAGCGAGGCGATCATCGACCACATTTTGGCGAAACTGCCCGTTCCGTGATCGAGCACGACCTTATACAACCGGCGCCGCTGACCCAGGCCATCTTTACATGGTGCGTGGAAATCCTATTCGATGGTGCCCGGCTGCTGGGAATCTCTTACGAAGCGATCAACATCTGGATATTCTGCATTATCTGGCCCCTGCTTACGCTGGCTTTGATTGCAATCGTCATGCTTCAGCGAAGCCGGATTCGCTTTTTGAAGGCGCGGCTCGCTGCTACTCCGCTCCAGTGACTTCTCCTCGACCGTCCGCAGCACAAGCCAAAGGATTACAACTCAATAAACTGACGGAATTTGCGGCAGCGTCCCAAGTTGCGATGCGTGAACTGACCTGCATCACCGATCGCCCGAAAGTTGCCCCGGCCTTTGCTGCGCTGCACGGTATGCGTATGCCCGGCGGATTTGACTTCCACTTTGATCTTCATGCCGGACGCATCTTTTCGGTCAAGGCGGAATCCATGGGGTCCCCAAGTGAGGCGCCAATTGGGATGCTTTGCTTTTACATTGTTTAACCCCACCACGAGGTCACTAATCGAGCTGATTCGTTGATTCTCACCACAGATGCATGCCCGTATGACTCGCAGCAACGAATCGCTAACGTGCGCGCCGACTGAGTCCACCACCACCAATTTCGATGCCGCCACTCGTGTAAAAAGGTCACTATCTGACAGGTTGGCTAGCGAATGGTCTAGGCTGCCGCCGAGAAGTTGAAACAACACCAATCCGAGCTGATACACGTCACTGGCCACTGAATACCCGGCACCCGACCAAACCTCCGGAGGTCGATACAACCTCGAGTGTTGGCTGGCGAATGCTCGCCCGGAATCGTTCAGTTTGCTTGCAAAGCCAAGATCGGTTACGAGGCCGTGAGGCCGGCCCCGTGAGCGTTTCACGACAAGATTGGCGGGCTTTATATCACGATGCACATAACCGTGAGCGTGGAGGTGGCTCAACCCAGCAGCGGCGTCTTGAATCAGGTCGAGACAGTAGTGAACGGCAGGCCACGTGGCAGTTTTGACGGCTTCGTCTATGATGTCTTTGAACGATCCTCCATCAATCAGTTCGATCTCCAAAAGGATTTGATCGTCGGTGGAAGGGTCAGCGCTGTAGATTTTCGTGAGGTTCGGATGCTCAAGCTCCTGTAGGAGTTGGGGTTCTTTAAGGGCTGACAATGAATCACTCGCCGGAATTGGGTAAACTTTTAGAAAGACCTCTCGTTGAAGATAACTGTTCGTCGCGGAAAAGACTTTAGCGTTTTTTCCAGGCCCCAACTGCCGCACATTCGTAAATTTCCGCGGTAACGACATCTCAATGAGGAGGACTCGCCTTATATGCCGCTGCGACAGCTCCATCCGCGCCTTGACTCCAATAGGAGTGTTGACCGTTTGAATTAAAGAGCTGCTTGGCGCGTGGTCGCCATTTTTGCCCTCCCTCACACTGCAACGCTTTCTTCAAGCTGTGAGGAGTCACACCGAGGACCTTGATCGCCTTTTTGCGAATCGCCAACTCGGTGACGGCTTCAGCTTTGATCGCCTCAACCGATGACGCTCGTTGGCCCCCACAGCATCGCAATATTGCCACGGCTGTCAACCTGGCCGGGTCATATCCAGAGAGAAGAGTGGAGACGCTTTGGAACAGATCTAATAGCCCCTCAGTTTCCGTCAGGTTAAATGCCAACCGTTTGATCTTAATTGAAAAAGTTTGTCCAGCTGTGTCCGTCTCCGCAAAGAAGATCGCCTCTTTTGTCGCATTTACGCCAATGATCATTGAAGTAGCTCCAGTTGCTCGTCCCCTTTTTTCTGTGCCTTCGGCGCGTTCTTGAAAGTCTCATCCAGCGCCCGGGTTGGCGGGCGCTGGACCTGCTTGCCATCGAGCAATTCCGCCACGGTGTGGATTTGCAGCTTCGGATACTGTTTCTGCCAGACGGTGCTTTCGTAAAAACCAGCCGAGGCCGCCTCCGATAGCATGTCCTTGGTCGGCTTCTTCATCGTTACCAGCACTCCGATGAGCGCCTTCTCTCGCTCGACGGTGCCGCGCAGATCGCGAATGTCCTTTACACTCACTCCGCCGCCTTTAACGGAAAAGATGATCTGTTGCGACTTCGGGTCTTTGGGTGTTTCCCTAAACAAAATCTTGCCGTCCACCCCTTTATCGGCGCCTTTCTTTTCCTCCACCGGGCGCGCGCCTACCAACCCCAGCGCCCACCATTGGAATTGGAATTTGTCATCATTCGCCAACTGCTGCGCATCCGCGAGACTGACCGGCTCTCCCACCGTTTTCAGGTGAATGCCCTCGCCGTACGAGCTTTTGAGCCGGTTCTTGATCAGTGCAATCGCCAGATAGGTTATGTCGATCCCAATCCAATCCCGACCTAGTTTTTCCGCGGCGTCAATTGTCGTACCACACCCGCAGAAGGGATCGAGGCACTACGTCGCCTTCGTCGGAGCTCGCTTTAATGATCCTCTCGAGCAAGGCTACGGGCTTTTGGGTCGGATAACCAAGACGCTCCTGAGCTTGGGAATTGATGGGGTTGATGTCGGTCCACAGGTTGCCCATGACAGGACCTTTGCCTTGCGCGAGGTAGCGCTTCAGCTGAGGACGCTTGTCCTTACTCGAAGGGTACCAGATACGTCCTTCGGCATCTAACTGCGCCATTGTTTCTTTCGAGTACCGCCAACCTTTCTCCGGTGATGCGTGCCCTTTCCACTCGTACATCATATTCGGCCTTGGGTTCGGACTCGTCATGTTGTCGAGCCGGTAAGATCCCCGGCCGTCGCCATCATCGTAACGATATTTATCGGCGAGGTAGTCCTCACTATATTGGTCGTGCTGCGGGTTCCAAGTAAACGATTCCGAATTGCCTCTGCTTTTTGTATAGAAGAAAACTGTGTCGGTGTTGTCGGACCATCGCTTGGAATCGTTGTGAGTTGTCGTCCTTTTCCACACAATTTCAGAGCGGTAGCCGTCAATTCCAAACACCGCATCCAGCAGCAGCTTCAGGTAATGGGAAGCCGTCGGGTCGCAGTGCAGGTAAAGGGAGCCGGTTTTCTTGAGGGCGCGGCGCAGCTCGACCAGACGCGGGGCCATCATGACGAGGTAGGCCATCATGTCGTTGCGACCGAGAAAGGTCATGAAGGCTTCCATCACCTCACGGACCTTGCCTGCCCGGGTAATCAGCTCGCCGTAAACGTGCTCGGCCTCCTGATTCCACTCCCACGTGTCCTCGAAAGCGCTGATCTGCGCCGCCGCCGCGGTCCCGTCCTTTTCCTGAAAGAAGGCGTTGTAGTTTTGCGCTGAGTTGAACGGCGGATCGAGGTAAACGAGGTCGACCGACTCGTCCTCGATGTAGCGGCGCAGAATATCGAGATTGTCGCCGTAATAGAGCGTTCCCATTAAACGGAATTGTGCGGGTTCGGACCACCGATGACAAGGCGAGTTTTCGACCTCAGTGGCCTGCATGTTGTGCTTGATCAGAATCGAGCCCCAATATAAAGTGGAGGAGACATCACCCAAGAAAGGAGATCATCAGCAAGAAGCCACAAAGTAGAATCGGAGAACGGAGCGCGGTGAACGGCCGCTTTGTTAAAGATGGCACGGCGAAGCAACGGCCTGCCACTACGGTTCGGGAGCGCATACCCCTCCCAGGAAAGGGATCGGCAAAGCCGAAGTAACCAGTCGCAAGCAGGTCATCCCCGCTTGCACACTCGCTTTCGGCAATCGCAAACCTGTTTTTGCGGTTCCTGAGTGGGTCTCTGCGGGCGACGAGTCAGTTTGTGTCGTCCGCAGGTTCGTTTTTCGCGTCCGCAAGCCTGCATACGCCCTCCGCAGCTTGTATTTGGCGTCCGCAAGCCTGCGGATGGCGATTTCAGACTTGTTTCTGCCATTCGCAGGCTCGTATGGGGCGTTCGCAAGCCTGCGGATGGCATTTACAAGCTTGAATTTGCCCGTCGCAATTGACGGAGGTGCTGTCTAGCAATTCTTCAGTGGTAATTGTGCGCGAAATCATCTCAAGCCGCCCGAGAAGGCAAAGCATATTGGCATTTAACAATTACCAATCATAGCATTGCCGATGGCCACCGTATCTCCCGAGCCCGATTCAATCACCGAACTCCTCAAAAAGGTTCGGCGCATCGAACTGATCACGCGCGGCATTGTGCGCTCGAAGGCGGGCGGGGAATATCATTCGGTGTTCAAGGGCCAGGGGATCGACTTCGATGATTTCAGGGAATACCAGCCCGGCGATGAAGTGCGGTCGATTGACTGGAACGTCACGGCGAGGCAAGGGACACCGTTTATCCGCAAGTACGTCGAGGAGCGCGAGCTGACGGTTTATCTGGCGGTCGATGTCAGCGGTTCGGGCCTTTATGGGAGCCTCGAGCAATCGAAGCGTGAACTGGCCGCGGAGGTGGCGGCGGTCTTTGCTTTTTCCGCGATCTACAACCAGGACAAGTGCGGACTGGTGCTTTTTTCCGATCAGGTCGAGCTGTTCCTGCCTCCGGCGAAGAGCCGCCGGCAGACGCTTCGCATGGTGCGTGACATCCTTTACGCGCGGGCTCTCGGGCGCGGCACGGATCCGAAGCCTGCGCTTGATCTCATCAGCCGTCACACCAGCCGGCGTTGTCTGGTTCTGGTCATTTCTGATTTTCAGTGTGAAAACGTTCAGGCGGCGCTGCGGACGGCGGCCATTCGACATGACGTGGTCGCGATCCAGGTCTCCGACCCGGCCGAGCTGGCCCTGCCCAATGCCGGCCGGCTGCGCCTGGCCGATCCTGAGACGGGTGAGGAAATCGTCGTCAACACAGCCAAGGCTCGGGTGCGCAGCCATTACACCGCTTTGCGCACCGCGTGGCAGGAAAACCTCGACCGCGCCTTCAAATCACTCTCGATAGACAAAATCGACGTCCGGGCCGGTGAAGACTACCAGGCGGCCTTGCATGGCTTTTTCCGCCGCAGGGAAAAGCGAGGAAGCAGGTAAACGCAAACCGCAGAACGGCCTAAATTTCCTTCTGCATCCTGCATTCTGCATTCTACCTTGCGCCCGTGCCTCCCTTTCCTGAACTTCGCGATATTGCGCCACCCGTCGAGCCGCCCGATCCAGCGCGGGTGATCGTCTGGTCAGTGTTCGGAGCGATTGTGGCGGTCGGTTTATTTTTGGCGTTGATTGCCTGGGTGCGTTGGATCCGGCGGCACCCGCGCCTGCCCCCGTTGCCGCTGAGTGCAGGCACCGCGGCGTTGCGCGAATTGGGAGAGTTAAAGGCGCTGGCCGGAACTCTTGATTCGGCAGAACTGGCCGGGGCGGTCAGCGAAAGCCTCCGGCATTATCTGCAAAGGGCCAGAGGGCTGCTCGCTCGCTATCGAACCACCGATGAGATGATTGGCCGCAATGGCGGCGGCGGTCCTCCTCCCCTCCCCTTTTTGCGCACATTCGAACCGGTTCTGCGCGGCTGTGACCGCATAAAATATGGGCGCATCGAATCCGCCCGCGCCGAGCGGATGATGTTGGTCGAGCAAGCCATTGCCGCCGTCGAGCAAGATCAAAATGCGCCGGACTGGAGAATGCCGAATCCTGAATTGAAAATCCCCACTCCGCCCTCCGAAATCCGAAATCCCGCTTCGCCTCCTCCGCCTCCTTTGCCTGTAATTCTCGTTCAATCGAACGAACTCGAAATGCCAGAGCCGGCAGCAGACCTTCGGGCAGTTCAGGGCGTGGCGCCTGAAATCCGAGATCCGAAATCCGCAATCCGCAATCCGATGCTTCCTCCCGGGCCACCGCCCCTTCCGGCCAATGCGCCGTCACAGGCGGATGCTTTCTCATTCAACCCAAAGCGCTGTGGACTTCCCGTTCCGTATTGAGAGCTTTTGGCGCTACGTAAGGGAATGCCAGTTTGCGGAGCCAGCCTGGTTTTGGCTGCTCGCGTTGTTGCCGGTGCTGGCATTTTTGCGGGGGGCACGCGGCGCTGGACCCGCGGTGACATTTTCCTCACTCCACCTGCTGCGACAGATCGCCCGGCCGGGACGATCCGCGCTCGGGATGTTTTCGGCGGCGTTGCCGTACCTCACGCTCGCGCTCGGCATCGCCGCGCTGGCCCGTCCCCAGCATGTGCGCACGCAGGAAAATATCACCAGCAGCGGCATCGAAGTCATGCTCACCATCGATGTCTCGCTTTCGATGTCGATCGAGGACTTCACCAGCGGCGGGCAGACGGTCAATCGCATGTCGGTCGCGAAAAGGGTGTGCCGCGATTTTATCGCCGGCCGCCCGAGCGATCGGATCGGCCTGGTTGCCTTTGCCGGAAGGCCCTATGTGGCCAGTCCGCTTACGCTCGACCACCAGTGGCTGCGTAAAACGCTCGAGGAACAGGTCAGAATGGGAGCCGTCGAGGACGGCACCGCCATCGGCTCGGGAATCGCTGCCGCGACCCGGCGCCTTGACAGCCGCAACAAGGACGTGAAGAGCAAGGTGATCGTGCTGTTAACCGACGGCTCGAATAACTCCGGGAATATTGCGCCGCTGGATGCGGCACGTTTTGCCCAGAATCTCGGCATCAAAGTTTACGCCATCGCTGTCGGCACGGAAGGCTATCACCGCATTCCGCTGCCTGATCGATCCGGTCGTTACCTGCCCGGGATGAGGCAGGAATTCGACACCGAAATCATGAAGAGGATTGCCGACATGACTGGAGGCCAGTTTTTTCGGGCCCAGGATACCAGCGGCCTCGAGCGGATTTTTGGGACGATTGACAGGCTCGAGAAAACTGAGATCAAAAGGCAGACCCTGGTCGAACGTGACGAGCTGTTCGAATGGTTTGTCGGCGCGGCATTTTTCACCGCGGCCATCGGCATGGCGCTGAGGCAAACTCTCATGCGGGAGATTCCTGCATGAGAATTTCGGATTGCGGATTTCGGATTGGGAAATTCGAGGTTCGGCACACCATTGCGAATCATGAACTCAAAGACTGAACAGCACAAAGAACGGACGAAGCAGTTCGCGGCGCGTCATCAAGGTGCTGGACGCGCTACCGCCGCGCCGAAGCACAGAAGTAATCTGTCGCCAGTTGCTAAAGGCCGCGACGTCCGTGGGCGCAAACTACCGCTCAGCTTGTCGCGGAAAATCGAAGGCCGACTTCATCGCCAAGTTGGGAATCGTTGAAGAAGAGGCGGATGAAACCCTTAATTGGTTCGAACTGCTCTGCGAGGCAGGACTAATGAAGCCGGAGAGGCTGGCTGATTTGCACCGAGAAGGCGAAGAAATTCTTTCCATCATCGTTGCTTCAATTCGCACAGCGCGTTCCTCGAAATAGAACCCTCCGATAGCTCCGCAATCCGCAATCCGCAATTCAGATGCAATTCGCCAACGCCGACGCTTTTCTCTTTTTGCTGCTGCTCATTCCGCTCGCGGTGGTGAAAATCATCGCTGATGGAATGGGGCGGCGGCGGCTGGCGCGGGTGGCGGGCCCGCGCTTGCTTTCGAGCCTCAAACAGGGAGGCTGGCGCGGCCGCGATGCGTTCGTCTTTTTGCTCGAACTTCTCGGCCTGCTCCTGCTGGTGGCCGCCTGGGCCCGGCCTCAGTGGGGCTACACCGAACGGGAGGTCAGCGGCCAGGGGCGCTCGATCATCATCGCTTTGGACACTTCGCGCTCGATGCTGGCGACTGATCTAACCCCTGATCGGCTGACTCGAGCCAAGCTGGCGGCACAGGACCTCATCGCGGCGTTGCCGGGCGACAGGATTGGGCTGATCGCCTTTGCCGGGCGCTCGTTTCTCCAGGCGCCTCTCACCACCGACCATGACGCGCTTCTCGAAACTCTGGCCCAATTCGACGAGGAACTGATTCCCCGCGGCGGATCGAACCTCGCGGAACCGATCGAGCTTGCCATCGAGGCTTTTGACAAGTCCGGCAGTGCCAGCCATGCTTTGATTATGTTCACCGATGGTGACGAGACCGAGGGTCGAGCCATCGAGGCCGCCAAAAAAGCAAAGGACCACAATATTATTATCGTGGCTGTCGGCGTAGGCACGCGTGAAGGGACCCTGCTGCCAGACTTCAACTCGCGCCGGCCGGGCGGATTTTTGCGAGACGAAAAAGGGCGGCCGGTGCGCTCTCGTCTCGAAGACAAGGCTTTGGAGGGTGTGGCTAAAGAAACGCAGGGGCTTTATCTCAATCTTAGCAGTACGAGTGTTCTACAAGGGCGTATTCAGGTGATTCTTTCCAAATTAGACCGTTCACGCACGCAGGCGCAAAAGGACAAGCGCCAGCCAATCGAGCGTTATCGATGGGCTTTGGTTCCCGCTCTCCTGTGTTTTGCAGCGGCCTTTGTCGTGAAAATGGGTCGGCGGCTGCGCTTCTGGACGCCTTCGATGATGTCAAGACCGGCGGTAGCGTGGGCCGGTCTCGTGCTCGTTACCGGCGCCACCAATCTCAGTGCGGCTGTGGCTCAAAAACCTCGCGCCGCACAAAACCCGTGGCAGCTTTACCAAGCGCAGCAATACGAAGAGTCGCTCGACGCCTTCGGCGACTCAATTGAAAAGAAACCTTCCGACGAACGGCTGGCCCAATTGGAATTTGGCCGCGCCGCCGCCGCCTATCGGCTTAAGGATTTCGATGCCGCGATCGAGTCATTTGGACGGGCCCTGATCTCGAAGACCCCGTCCAATCAGGCCCAGGCGGAATACAACCTCGCCAACGCCCTGGCAGGCAAAGCGCAATCGCTGCCGAAAGGCAAGGGACGTATCACCCGGATGATCGACATTCTGACCACGGCCGTCGAGCATTATGACGCGTCGCTTGCCCTCGCTCCCGGGAACGGTGACGCCCAGCACAACCGTGACGAGGTAAAGAAATACCTGGAAGAATTGAAGAAATATCGCGAGCAGCTGAGACAAAAAAGCAAAGCGGGCAAGAAGAACAAGCAACAGGGCGGTCAGCAAGGCGAGCAGCAACCCAACGGCCAACAGGGCGAAGAGGGGGAATCGGGAAATTCAGGAGAGCAAGGTGACGAAGAAGGTGAAGACGAGGGAGAAGGAGAAGAGGAGGAGGGGGAGGAAGGAAAGGGAGAAGAGGGACAAAATCCTGGCGAGGGAAGTAAACCGCAGGAAGGCGGCCAAAAAGGAGGCGGCAAGGAGGATCCCAACCAAACGCCGCCTGAAGGAAATGAAAAGGAACGCCGCGGGGAACAAAACGCCGAAGGCAAGCTCGAGGCGAAAAGCAACGCTGGCCAGGGAGAATCGGGAGACGCGAAGAAGAAACGGGCGCAACAAATGGCCCAGGGTGACAACCGGCGGGACAAGACCACGGGCTTTAGCCGAAACGAGGCGCGCGCCCTGCTGCGCGCGCTGACCGACGAGGATTATGTTCGGCCACTCGCGGACAAGGCGGTGCCGGAAGGCACATTTAAGGATTGGTAGTCGCCATGGGAAACGGTCCTCCCAACATTTGGAAAGGTGGACGCGGCGCCCCCGTCGCGTTCAGTGAATTCGCCAGACGCGACGAGGCGTCGCGTCCACCATCATTGCGCCCGTCCATAATTGCCTTCCTCCCAATAGTCGCCGCCCTCATGGCGTCCATCTCATCCGTTCGAGCCCAGGTAACGGCCACAGTTTCGCCGCCGGTCATTGGCGCGGGTCAGACCGCTGAATATTCGCTCACGATCGAGAACGGCCACCAGATCCAACAGTTGCCCACCAATCTTGCTGTCCCGGGTCTTGAATTCAACGGGCCGAGTTCCCGCAATTCCATGAGCTTGACGAACGGTGTGTTGCGGCAGCAAACCGAGTTCGTCTGGCAGATTTTTGCGGCTAACCCGGGGCTTTTTACCATTCCGGGGCAGCAGGTGATCGTCAACGGCCAGGCCCTGTCGGTGCCTGAAAAAACCTTGCAGGTGCAGGAAGGGGTCGGTCCGCGGCATTCCTATGAACCTTTGCTCACCCTGCAGGTCGAGCAGCCGGAGATCTTCGTGGGCGAAGTGGTGCCCTTGAAGGTGACCGCTTTGTTTCACCGACGCACCCAACTGCGCAATTACGAGCCTCCGAAGTTGCCGCGTGACAACTTTGTCGTGAAACGTTTCGCTCAGCCGCTTCAGGGAGAGTTGGTCGAGGCCAAGGGCGAACGGTACCAATCAATTGTCTTCAGCAGCTCACTTTCCGCCATTAAGGAGGGTCTCTTGAACCTTGGCCCCGCCACGTTGGACTGCGTGGTCGATTTTCCTTCCGAAGGGAGCGGTGCCCGCACCCCAACTCCCGGATTTCCATCGTTTTTTCAGCGCACTATCACCCGACAAATCCACCTCGAAAGCAACGTGCTCAAGATCACCATCAAGCCGCTCCCAACGGAAGGCCGGCCGGCTGATTTCTCGGGTGCGGTCGGGAAATTCACCCTCAGTGCCCGTCTCAATCAACCGCCGCAAGTGCGAATGGGTGACCCGCTCGCCGTCGACCTCACCGTGGCAGGCCAGGGGAACTTCGACAGCGTTGCGGCGCCCCTTCTGGCCTCACCGGAAGGCTGGAAAATCTATCCGCCCAAGCAAACGCAGGAAAATCGCTCGCTGGGACTCGAGCCCGGCGTCGTCAGTTTCAGCCAGGTGATCATCCCTCAAAAAATGGCTCAGCAGGTCCCGCCGTTTCAGCTCTCCTATTTTGACCTCGATCAAAAAAAATACGTGACCGTGCAATCGAATGCGATTCCGCTGCAAATGACGCCCGAGGAGAAAGCGGCGCCAGCAGGAAGCGATGAAGCACCGACCAAAGATTTCGCGATATCCGAAGCGGCGATTCCGGAGGAGCGTCTTGCGGACATCCTCACGGTGAGGCCGGAAGGCGCCGAACTGCGCAACCTGACCCCGCGAAAATCCGACGCCGCGGTATTTTGGGGCATTCAGGCGGTGCCTGCCGCTCTTGTTTTAACCTTCGCTGGCATGGGACTGCAGCGACGGTTGCGGCTGAGCGCAGAGGAGACACGCCGCCGCCGAATCGGCCATCCAAGAGCCTCCCTGGTTATCTTGCGCCAAATGAAGCGTCCCGGATTGGCCGCGCGCGACTTTTATGCTCTCGCCCGCGAATTCGTCGATTCCCGGGAATTCTACCATGGGCGGGCCGGCACCGCGAGCGGGCTTAACGGCGAGCTCGAACAGATTTTGGCCCGCCAAACCCGCCTCAGTTACGCTGGACTGGCTGAAGCCGCCGCACCCATCTCCTCGAAAGAACAAAAGGAAGTTGTCGCCACCCTTTCCCGGTTGGAGCGTTGATCTCGAGGGCTGCCTGCTTTACCAGAGTTGTTGATGACCTACCGGAGATTTCTCGCGCCCCTGTTTGCGGTGTTATCCATGGGGTTCGCTCCAGCGACTGCACAGGTCCCCAATGCCCACTACCACCAAGGCGTCCTCGCCTTCGAAAAAAAAGAGTTCCCTCGAGCTCGCGACGCCTTCCTCGCCGTCATCGAGAAGGACAGGAAGATCTCGAGCGATTTACTGTTCAATCTCGGCAATACGTTCTTTCGACTCGACCAACTCGGGGATGCTGCGCTGTGGTATCGGCGGGCGGTTTTGCTTGATCCTACCGACAGGGCCGCAAGGCAAAACTTGCGAGTGGTGCGAAGCCGGGCCGGCTTTCTCGAATTTGAAGCGAGCGCTCTGGCGTGGTTCGCGAGGTTGTTCAAACACAGTCACTGGCAGCTTCTGGCCATCGGCACTATGTGGACGTCAGCGGTCTGTCTCGCCGCCATCATTTTTCTGACTCCTCGACCGAGGTGGCGCACCTGGCTGTGGGGTGGCTTCACGCTCTTTTTAGGCGCTGGGCTTTTCGCACTTGCCGGGATGTGGGGACGGCTCAACGATGAACGCCTGAACAGTCGGGTCATCGTCGTTGCGCCTGGGGTCGCCGCCCTCTCCGCCCCCACCGACACCGCAGGGGTGGTGATCGACTTGCCCCCCGGCAGCGAGATTTCACTGCGGGCGGAACGAGATTCCTGGCTCTACGCCGAGTTGCCAGGCGATCGCGTCGGCTGGGTCAAAAAGGAGGGCATCACCAGACTGTGGCCCTACAGTCCGGAGTTGGTCGAATAAGGGCGGCGAAGAGGCAATGAAATTTCTTTCTGCGGCGGCTTGTTTCGGAATTCGTGCCGCGCTTGCCGCGCGGCTCATTGGCCGGGAACACCGGCCACGCGGCCTTTTTCCGCCTCGGGGGTGGGAATGTCGTCGGTGACGGGCCAGCGCGAATCGAGATTGAGCTTCGCGGGCGGGGTGAGGGAGATAAATTCCTCGTGGCTTACCGGATAGCTCCAATAGGTCAGCGGCACCACGGTCAAACAGAGGCTGTCTTCAGACAAACGACTCACGTGCAAAATTGACGCGAAATTATCGTTGGTTTTCAAAATGAGATCGTCCCCGTAGGGCGGCCGCCCCTTGGGTAATTGGTCAGCGGGAAGGACAAACTCGATTGAAACATTCGGCAGTTCCCTGGCCTTCGCGCGCACGATGAGACCCGAGGGAAAGGCATCGCGGGGGCTGAGTTCAGTCACTTTGTAGATGCGATATTCACCCTTGATATAAACGGGCTGCTGCTCGGCGTAGTTCTGAATGTAATTGCGTTTAAAGAGGCCATTCTGGGCAGTCAGCTCATCGTTTGTATAGTTGAAAAACTTCGCGTAGGCTTCCTTTGGTGTGAGAAATTTGCCCTGCGGCACGGTTTGCTCGTTGAATTTCGTGAGGGGTTCGAGTTTCCCGACCCTGCTTAAAAGGCGGTAGTTCTTCGGATTTTCGGGATGGCGGAAAACATACAGGCTGAAAAACCAACTGAAGGTCGCCAGGCCCAGAAGCACAAAGATGGCGATCGTCCACCAGAACAGCCAGGGGTCGCTTTGCTTCCGAGAAAGAGCTTTCCCGGATTTCCCGTAGTGGCTCCGGCTGGCGTTCATCAACGTGACGTGAAGCGACATCTCGATGGTGGGCTAAACGTTCGGGAGTTTGGTCAGGACGAGCGAGGTGGAGAAGCGGTTTCGAAAGATGTGCCGCACCCGCAGCTCCGCACGGCGTTCGGATTATCGATTTTGAACCCCGCGTCGGTCAGCGACTCCTCGTAATCGAGCCGGGATCCGCGCAACAAGGGCGCGCAATCGGGGTCGATAAAGAGGCGCACGCCGTCACGTTCGATGACGACATCGCCAGGTTCTGGCGCACGGACGTTCATCAAGTACTGCAAACCGGCACACCCTCCCCGGTCAACTGAGAGGCGAAGACCGTGGGATGGGGGCGAGTTGCGCGATGCAAGCAACTCGCGCAAATGGCGGACGGCATTGGGCGTCGAATCAATCATGCTACTAGTTATGCACAGTGCGCGAAAACCTTTAGATATGCGAACAAAATTCATGGAAAATTCATTCTTTTTGGAGAATTGAGGGGAAACCCACTCGTTCGAGCGGCATCTTTGGCATCATCATGGGAAAAATTCGCGTGCTCCCGGATCTCGTCGCCAGCCAGGTGGCGGCGGGCGAAGTGGTCGAACGCCCAGCGTCGGTGATCAAGGAGCTGATCGAGAACAGCCTCGATGCCGGCGCGGGGAATATCGAGGTGCGCGTGGACCGTGGGGGAATTGCGCTGATGCGCGTGAGCGATGACGGCTGCGGGATGAATCGTGAGGATGCGTTGCTGGCCTTGGAACGCCACGCCACGAGCAAATTGCGCACGGCCGATGACCTGGGCACGATCCGGACCCTCGGCTTTCGCGGCGAAGCACTGCCAAGCATCGCCAGCGTCTCTACTTTCACCCTTCAGACCCGGGAAGCGCACGCCCTGGCAGGGACCGAAGTCCGCGTTGAAGGCGGGAAGCTTCTCGATGTCCGCGACTCAGGCATTGCTCCAGGAACCGTAATCGAGGTCCGCGGTTTGTTCTCGAATGTGCCGGCGCGAAGAAAATTCCTGCGCAGTGAGAACACCGAATTTGGCCACATCGACCAGACCGTCCGTGTCCATGCCCTGGCTCACCCAACGGCCGGCTTCACGCTGGTTCACGACGGCCGCCTGGCATTTCAACTGGCGGCGGGAGGCTCATTGCGCACTCGAATCGCAGGGCTGGTCGGGCTCGAGGTCGCCGAGGCCCTGATCGAACTGCCGCTAAACGAGCGCGGTGGACTGCGCGTCTGGGGATGGGTGGGATTCCCGGGGCGCAGCCGGAGCGATCGATCCCTCACTCTGATTTTCATCAACGGCCGTCCGGTCGAGAGCCCGGTCCTGCATTACGCCTTGCGCACCGCATACGGAGCCACCCTGGCTCGCGGCCAGCATCCGCTCTGTTTTCTTTTCGTGGAAATGGACCCTGCCGCGGTCGACGTGAACGTTCATCCATCAAAAAAGGAAGTGCGTTTTCGGGACGGCCTTGGGGTGCAGGCTACCTTGGCGGCGCTCATTCACGAAAGATTGAGGACGCCATCGAGTCACTCCGCAGGACGTCCTTCCGGCGTTTCAACGCCCGCTCGCCCCGCAGCAATCGATTCACCTCGGGAATCCACCGGCGCACTGTCTGCTCCCTCCACCCCGGCGCCGCAAGCTTTCGTCCCGCCACCAGCCACAGTCGCTGCGGGCCCGGTGCTCCGTCCCGGAACCGAAGGCGCCCAGCGGAAATTCGAGCTTGGCCAGGCCCGCTCCGACCCTCCTGCGGGCGTCGCGCCCGCCACGTCGTCTCGACCGTTTCGCATCTGCGGGCGGGTGGGACAGAACTATGCGCTCCTTGAAAGCGAGGAAGGTCTGGTCCTGATGGAACTGCGCGCCGCACACGAACGGGTCCTTTACGAATCGATGCGACAACAACTCTCGGGCGGTGCGGTCCCCATGCAGCCGCTGCTGGTTCCTCTAACCATGCATCTGACCCCGCGAGATTTTGCGCTGATCCGCGAACACTCGGCATCGCTTCGGCGACTCGGGTTCGCCGTCGAGGAGTTTGGCGCGAACACCATAAAACTTGAAGCGTTGCCGGCCGCCTTGCGGGATCATGACCCGGCCGCTTTTCTGACCGGCTTGCTCGACGACCTCGCCCATGGCGGCGAATCCGGAGCGCGTGCTCTGCTCGATCTCGATAGCCTGACAACCGCTGTTTGCGCCCGCGCTGTGCCCCGCACTTCCCTAACCGCACCGGCTGAAATCGAGGCTTTGTTGGACCGCCTCCTTGCCTGCGACATGCCTTATTGCGATCCCACCGGACGTCCAACGTTGGTTCAAATGTCGTTCCCGGAATTGGCCAGGAAGTTCGGTCGGCGTCCATAGTTTTTGTGGGCCGACCGGGTCCCGCCCCACCGACCTGGTTAAGGCGCCCAAGTCGGGATTTTCCCGAGGCGCTTTCGAGCGATGATTTCGCGGTCCGCGATATCGAGGTGCCGAAGTTCCACTTTCCGTTCCTCGCCACTTTCATCCCGCAACACCGCTCGCTGGGCATCGAATTCGATCAGCTTGGCAAAAACACGACTGCCCTGGAGGCTCGTCCAATCGCGATAGCCTTGCTCACTCAGTTTTTCGCGCCGCCGTTGAGTCGCGAAGAGCCCCGCCTCATGGTCCAGCACCGCCTCTTTCAGATCCTTCAGATAGTGCGGTGCGCGTCCTTTGCCGGTCTTTGGATCGAGCGCGTAACCACCCCAGCGGTTGATTTCCTTTCCGTCGGGACCAAAAAGAATCACCGTGGGAAATCCACGCACATTCAGGCGTTCCTTCATCTGCTTGAGAGCTTCCTCGCGCTTGATTTCAGCATCGTTAAGTGAGGGGCTCCGCGAGTAATCGACAAAGCTTAAGACCAGATGCTGCAGGGCAAAATCATTGAATTCGGTCGTCGCAAAAACTTCCTCATTCAGGGCTTGAGACGCGCTCCTCAACGGTTGTCCTTGTGCGTCGGCGATCGACTGACTCGCCGTCATCACCAGGAGCAGGCAGCGGTGTTCGTGAGCGGCGATCTCGCGCGCTTCGCGAGGGCTGCGGTGCCACTTCGCGAACCCCGGCATCTGCAATCCGGGGGTTGGCGGTGAGGAGGGCACAACGGTGCCTTTTTCCTGGTCTCTCTCCGGGGCCGGCATCGCTGCCGGGTCGAACTCCGGCGCCGCAGGCAATGCGGTGGCCGGCAAGTCGGGCAAGCCAGGAAATTCGGGCGCGGCTTCTCCATCGCTGGGCAAGCCCAGCGGCGGCACACCGGGCGGCAAAGGCGGCATGGCCGGCGCCGCGCGGGGAGGGTTGATCTCGGGCAGCAAACTCGGCACCTCTTCATTCGAGCCAGGCGACGCAGCCGGCGGCGGTCGCGCCGGCGAAAGCCGGACCGGCGGCACGACATGTTCGCCGCGAGTTGCCCCAACCGGCTCGCCAAAGACGATCCAGGGCAATGCCACCAATGCCGACAAAAATCGAAATCTGGAGCAGAGATTCATCAATGGCAGAGCGAGACAAACCTGTTTACATTCTCTCACCATGTCACGAACGCAACTTCACTTGGTGTATGCACTGGCAGCCGCTTTTGCCGCCAGCGAGGCTCGAAGTACCGTCATGATTTTTGATGAGACAGGGAAGGCGCAAAAGATTGAAGCCAAACCAGAGAGCTCCTCGCGAAAGAAAAAAACCGAAACCTCTGATGAAGTGAACAAGATTTGCAATCGCGGATTGTTGAAACTGCAATCCGGTCGCTGGCTCGAGGCGGTGGTCGATTTCGACAAAGCGATTTCCTTAAATAGAAAGTACGCGCCGGCCTATGTAAACCGAGGGGTGGCGCGCGCCAAGCAGGGGATGTTCAAACAAGCCATAGCGGACTATGAGAGAGCGTTGGCCATTGATCCTGATTTGGCCGTCGCCTTTCACAGCCGCGGGCTGGCCCATGAAGGCCTGCAGGAGCATGACAAGGCGCTGGCCGATTTCACCTCAGCGGTCACCTGCGACCCCTCCTTTGAACACGGATGGGTCAAACGAGCCCGTTCGCTCACCCGGCTCAAGCGATACGGCGAGGCCATCGACGATTATTCAAAAGCGATTGCGCTCAATCCGACCAACCATCTCGCCTTTCACAACCGAGGCGTCTGTTACATAAACCTCGGGAAAAAACCTGAAGCGCAAGCGGATCTGGAAAAGGCGAAGGAAATCGAAGCGGCGGAAAAGAAGTAAGGGATGGCGACAAATCTACCGCGTTCAACCGCGGAAAAGGTGCTTTTCGCCTTTGCGGCATTTCTGCTCATTGCTGCTGTGGCGAGCGTACTCTATTGCCGGTCCCGGGAACAGCTCGAATGGTTGCGCCCGGTCCCCAAGTCAGCGGCAGGTGTTGTAGCGGCATTAAGCCAGGTACAACCCGCGTTCCGCAATATATTCGGCCACTTTTCCCGCCACGAGGGAATGGATGGATCTTCTCGCAGCGACGGCCTCTCTGATCATGGTGGAGGAGGCGTGGTGCCTCACCTCGACCATGGTGTGCGAGAAACCGGGTTTCGCAGTCACATCGATGTCGCCGCGCGGAAAGACGACAAAACTCAGGAGTTGCTTCAGCAGGTCCGGCCTGGCCCATCTGTCGACCGATACCCACTGATCCGCGCCAAGCAGCCAGAAAATCCGGGTGCCGGGCGGCAAAAGGCCCGCAAAATGCTGCGCAGTCTCCCAGGCAAAGGATGGCCCCTGCCGCTCGAGTTCGCAGGTTGAAACCAGCGCCCATGGCAGGTTCTCGACAGCCAGCCGAAGCATGGCCACACGCTCCTCGGCCGACGCGATGGGGCATCGGACCTTGAACGGCGACTGCCGGCATGGAACAAAGACGATGGAATCGAGGCCGAGACGTTGATAAGCGGCTTCTGCCAAAGCAACGTGACCGCAATGCACGGGGTCAAAACTGCCTCCGAAAAGGCAGACCGATCCAGGGCCACTCGCAATTGAGGGCGGCGAGTTCATTGACTTTCAGCAGGCAGCAGCGCTAAGTTGGCGAGTTTTCAGTCCCCAGCCTCTGCTTTTTTAGATCATGAAACGCTTCATTATTCCCACTCTCTTCGCCGTCATCGCTCTGCCGCTCGCGGCTCAAAACAAGCCTGCGGGTGCAAACATCGATTTGAAAGAGTCGCGCCCGCTTGACGACGGCTCTGTGAAAATAACGCCCGCGCCCGCGCCCGCCGTGAACCTCCCCGCTACGCCCGAGGTGAAAAAAATCAAGGCCAAGGAGGAACCGGATCCTACACTCGAGATCCTTAAAAATCTCAAACCGGAGCAGGTGGAGAAGGTGCGGCGCAATGTCAATGAAGCCTCGCAGTTTGTTGCGGGCATTCGATTACAGGAGGCGCTGCAAAAACTGAGTGAAGCGGAACAGATCGCTCCCAACCTGTTTATGGTCCATAACCTGAAGGGCGCGGTGTACACCAAAATGCGGTCCTTTGACAAGGCGCGCGAGTGTTTCAAGCGGGCGATGGAGCTCAACCCGAAGAGTTTTCATCCCAGATTTAATCTCGCCGAAATCGAGTTCGTCGAGCATCACTGGGCAAAAGCGCAGCAGGACCTCGAAGCCCTGCTCAAAGAAGAAATCGACGAAGGCACCAGAAAACTCATTCAATTCAAACTCGTCATCTGTTTCCTGAAACAGGACAAAATCGCGGATGCAGAGAAGCTGGCCGCAACATTCAGTTACATCGATGATGCTCCGGTTTACTATTTGTCCAAGGCCGCGCTCGAGTTTCATAAAGGAAACAAAAGCGAAGCGCAAAGCTGGATTGATTCAGCGAACCGCATTTACAGCCAGCAAGTCGTATCCATTTACATCGATTCATTTATCGAGGTCGGCTGGGTCGAATCGCTGGCTCTGTAACGCCGTTGGTTATTCGCGCCTTGTCGCCGGTTCCAGGTCAACGTCAATGGGTCACTGGAGGCCGATCACTGATTACTGATTTCCGGGCTTGTGACGCTTGATGATCTCAAAGAGGAAGTTTTCAAAGCGAACCTGCTGCTTGACACCGCAGGGCTGGTCAAGCTCACCTGGGGGAATGTCAGCGGGCTTGACCGCAGTCGGGGATTAATGGTGATTAAGCCGAGCGGCGTCGCATACGAAGAGTTGACCCCAGACATCATGGTTGTGGTGTCGCTGGCCGATGGCGCGGCGATTGAGGGCTCCCTTCGGCCTTCTTCGGACACGCCAAGTCATCTCGAATTGTATCGCGCTTTTGATGGCATTGCTGGCATCTGCCATTCTCACAGCGTGCACGCCACCATGTTCGCCCAAGCGGGACGGGAATTACCCTGCATGGGAACCACACACGCCGATCATTTTCACGGCTCAGTGCCAGTTTGCCGAGCACTCACCCCGGCCGAAGCGGCCGCTGACTACGAAGGCCATACTGGCCGCGCGATCGTCGAGCTTTTTCGCGCGCAGAATCTCGACCCATCTGCCATGCCGGCTGTCCTGCAGGCGTATCACGCACCATTCACCTGGGGCAAAACACCGCTCGAGGCCGTCCGTAACAACATGGCACTCGAGATTTGCGCACAAATGGCGCTGGGGACCTGGTTTCTTAATCCCACGGCCCTCCCGTTACCTGATCACCTTTTGCAAAAACACCATCTCCGAAAGCACGGTCCGCAAGCCTATTACGGACAAAAATAACGGCTGATTTGATGAGTCGCTGTCGATGTTTTCTGGCCCGCCAGACATTTCAGGCCGGCGGAGGCCACTATTTGAGGCCAATTGGGGAAGAAATCTGTGACATTTTTGTTACAATTCGCCGCATCTGTGCTTAGTTATCCGCCCCCCAATCCCCCGCACCTCAATGAATCTCCGTTTCGCTTCGGCAATTATTGTTCCCGCCCTGTGCCTTCTTTTAAATCCGGTCTTTGGCGCTCCGCTCATCAACGAGTTTTTAGCCGATAACGTGGCCAATCTTGCGGACGTAGACGGTGAGTTCACCGACTGGATCGAAATTCACAATCCTGATGGCGTCCCAGTCAATCTGGACGGTTACCACCTCACTGATGATCCTGTGGATCGCCCCACCCGTTGGACGTTTCCGGCGGTGAGCATTCCAGCGGGAGGGTATTTGGTGGTTTTCGCCTCCGGAAAGGATCGCGCGGTCACAGGCCAGGAACTGCATACAAATTTCGGGCTATCGAATAATGGCGAGGACATCTCCCTGCTAGTCCCCGGCGGTTCGGTGGTGGTCCACCAATACCTGGACTTCCCGACACAAACGCCCGATCGCTCCTACGGCCTGCTCAACGGCACCGCAACGTTCTTTAATACTCCGACGCCGGGCGCGGCCAACGCGGGCACGTCCGCTCCGGCCGAGGCGGTTCAGTTTTCAGTGTCCAGCAAAACGTTTTCCGCACCGATTGCGCTGACTTTGAGCGTGGCTTCTCCCACAGCGACGATTCGTTACACAACCAACCGCAGCGTGCCAACGGCGGCCTCGGCATTGTATGACGGCACGCCAATTGCGATTTCCGCCACCACGCGGGTTCGGGCCCGCGCGTTCGAGCCCGGGCGTCCGGATGGACCGGTGGCGAGTGAAACCTATTTGCAGCTCGCTGCTGTTGGGGCGCCAAACGTACAGTCCACGATACCCTTTGTGGTTATTCACAAATGGGACGTCGGCACGCCGGCGAACGACACCACCCATCAAACGGCGCTCCTGATTTTCGAACCGGGCAGCCCTGGCGGTGTCAGCGATGTCACGGCGGCGCCGGTGATCGCAGTGCCCGGCACCATCGAGCGACGCGGCTCGAGCACGGCCGGTGATCCGAAGTTTTCAATGGCGGTTGAGGCGCGGGATGAAAACGAACTGGATCGAAACATCTCTCCCTTAGGCATGCCCGCGGAAGCAGATTGGATCCTGCACGCGCCGTACAGTTTTGACCGTTCACTGATGCACAATGACCTCATCTATCAGTTGAGTAGAGATGCGGGCCGTTGGGCGTCCCGCACCCGCTTCGTCGAAGTTTACCTGAATACCGATGACGCAGTTCTTGAGCAGTCTGATTATTTCGGTGTCTACAGCTTCCAGGAAAAAATCGACCGTGACGAAAAACGCGTCGACGTGCAGGAGTTGCTGCCAACCGACAACACCGAGCCGCGCATCACCGGTGGTTACATTTTGAAAATCGACCGCTTGGACGGCAACGACAATCCATTCACGATGTCAAACGGTCAGCAGATTGGTTTTGTTTATCCGCAGGGCGTGGCGACGAGCCCGGACCAGACGGCAGTGACCGCCCAGCAGAAGACCTGGATTACGAACTATATGAATGCGATGTGGGCCGCGCTCAATGCACCGGACTTTTATGATCCGGTGAATGGATACTCGAAGTACATAGATCCCGACGCCGCCGTAGACCATCTGATCCTCAACGTGGCAGCAAAAAACGTCGATGCCCTGCGACTGTCCGCTTACATGTTCAAGCGCCGGGGCGGACGGCTCGAGCCAGGTCCGATCTGGGACTTCGACCGCGCCGAAGGTTCAACCGACGGACGTGACCTGAACCCGGTAACCTGGCGGGGCGACAATAGCGATCTCGGCACCGATTTTTTCCACTACCCCTGGTACAACGAAATGTTCATCGATTCCAACTTCTGGCAGCGATGGATCGACCGGTTGCATGAATTGCGGCTGGGTCCGCTCTCGACCGCGTATGTCCACGCTGTTATCGACCAAATGGCGGCGGTGGTTGCCCCTCCGGGTGTGCCTTTGGCGCAGACGCCGGTTCAGCGCAACATCACCCGCTGGGGTACTTCGCCGCGCGGCGCCAGCCCCACCACTCCGGGCACCAATGGCACCTACGCGGGAGAGATCCAATGGTTGAAGAACTGGTGGCAGAGCCGCCTGAATTTCATGGACGGGCAGTTCACGCGGCCGGCGGTTGCAAGTCTCGCGGACGGGCCGGTGCCGATCGGCAGCACAACCGCGCTGACTTCGCCGAGCACGGCGAGGCCTGGCGTGAAAATCTACTACACCACCGACGGCAGCGATCCACGGCTCTTTGACACCACGCACGGACAGCCAGTGGCCACGGTGACGTTGCTGGCGGAGAACACCGCGGCGCGTGCAACGGTTCCTAATCTGCAAATGGACACTCAAATCGGGACGACCTGGCGCGGTCTGAACGAGCCATTCGATGACTCGACCTGGACAAGCGGTACGCAAGGCGTGGGTTACGACAACAACGCTGCCGGCGTAAATTACGTTCCCTTCATCAACATCCGGTGGAGCACTCCGACTTTTCCTGTGGCCGGAACAAACAACACCATGTTCGGGGTGAACGCGACTTGCTACATCCGGATTCCATTTACGGCCACAGCTGAAAACATTCAGGACCTCGGCTTCATGAGGCTCGAGGCGCGCTATGACGACGGCTTCGTCGCGTTTCTCAATGGCCAGCAGATTGCCTCGCGCCTGCAGCCAGCCACCCTCGCCTGGAACTCACTTGCGACGGGCACGCACGATGACGGCGCCGCCGTCAGCTACGAACCGATCGACGTCACAGCCCATATCAATCGTCTCCAGGTCGGCCCGAACGTTCTTGCGATTCACGCCATGAACGGTGGCTCGAATACGAGCAGCGACCTCTTAATGCAGTTTAAATTGGTAGGTGGACCGACGCCCGATTCGGGCGGCCCAGAGATATCGCCGCAAGCCATCGAATATACGGGCGAGATCACGCTCAATCAGCCGACTCAGTTGTTTGTGCGGACTTATGATCCTGCGACACCCAGCGACCCGCCCACGCAAGGCGGCGGCGGCACTGGATCGGTGCCCAACGGTTCGCGCTTTAGCGCACCCACCAGGTTATTCTACTTCCCCGGTGCGAATGCGGCCGCGGCAACCAACCTGCAAATTAGCGAAGTGCTTTACCATCCGAGCCCGCCAACTTTGGTGGAACAGGCAGCGGGGCATACCAACTCGAATAACTTCGAGTTCATCCGCCTCACGAACACCGGCGGCACGCCCATCGACCTTACGGGAATCAACTTCACCAATGGTCTCGATTTCACGTCAGAACCGAGCCTGCAAAACCTGCTGCTGCCGGGCACCAGCGTGGTGGTCGTGGAAAACCTCGACGGATTCACCTCGCGCTACGGCACTACATTTCGAGTGCTCGGGGAATATCAGGGTGAACTCGACGACGGCGGCGAGCACATTGTGCTCAACGCCAAAGACGGCACCGTGATTGCGGATTTTATTTACGGCGACTCGAGCCCCTGGCCCGATCGCGCTGATGATGGCTATAGTCTTGTCTATCAAGGAGGCGAGCCAAACGACCCCAATGACTGGGAGGCCAGCACCGATCCCGGAGGTTCGGGGGTCTCGACTTATGGCACTTGGAAGTTGCGTTATTTTGACGCCGCCGGCACTCCTCTGGCCGATCAGGCACCGGACGCCGACGCCGATGGCGATGGCGTCATCAATATTCTGGAATACGCGTCCGCCACCAACCCGCTCGACAAGTCGGATCTCGCTACCGTCTCGCCCGCTTCTCCCGGCACCACCAGCGGACTCACGCTGCGCCGACGCGCTGGGACAACCGATTTGGCCTTCGTCTTCCAACACTCCAGCGATCTCACCTCCTGGCTGCCTGGAGGAGCGCCAGCCACCGTTGTTCCGAACGGTGACGGCACCGAGACCGTTACGTGGCGGATCGCTCCACCTGACCCCCTTCGCCAGTTCATGCGGGTGCGGGTAACCGGGCCTTGATTTTTTGGGGGTCCGGCAAGGCCGCATGGAGATTCTCCTGAGCTAGCGCGTTACGTTTCGGGCGCGGCCCGTGGCGCCTAAAACGAGTGCCAGAGTGCCAATGGCGAGAAACATCACTGTGCTGGGTTCCGGAATACCTTCTCCCCAGACCTGAAAGCCCACATCGAAGTTGTTGATCCCGCTATTCAGCGGCATCCACGAAGTGCCCTGGTTGGTACTGAAAAAAGCGCTGCCATCTGGATATCCGGTTTCTCCCCCCAGCACGCGATTGGCCTCCCAAATATAGCCTTCACTGGCAGGAGAGGGATTCGAGGTGGTTAGGTAATAAAGAGCCCCGGCACTCAAAGCAACGGCGCCGGGTATAAAATCAAAATCGATGAATCGAGCGGTAGTATTTGTGGTTGTCAGCGTGGCACTGCCGAGAAAGGCACCAGGAACGCCGCTGGCATCTTCTCGCACCTCTACAGTGATCGCGGCCGCAGTCCCACTGAGATTGACGAGGAAAAGACTCACCTTGGTGAGGTTAATTGTGTATGCGGCCACGAACGCCTGCCCCAGGAACTGGCTGGAATCGATCCTGACTCCGGTATCGTATTCTGCCGGGTTGTCGTACGCGGCCGTTTTCACTGTCGCGCCGGACACGGCTTCGGCCCAGAAGGCAGCCAGCAACCCACAAATGATCTTCCGGGCGTGTTTATTCATTCGCGCCAGCTTGCAGTGTAGCGGTGCATTTCCGGGAGATCGCCCATATAACCCCGAATCGAAAAAAGTATACCTTTGTGTCATGGCGGTCACGGGACCGCCGGTCGTCCCCGCCCGCCCCCGTGCGAGGTTACTTTTTGGGGCGCTGGCGGAACTTCTCGTAAAGTCGAGTATGGCGGCTTTCGAGGCTCACTTCGTTTCCACTGATCCACATCCTCTTCACGTTTGATCTCAGATCGAGGATGTCGCCGTCGACCGCGATCAGCGAAGCCTCCTTCCCCGGCTCGATTGATCCCAGCCGGTCGTGCACACCCAGAATCTCAGCGGGGAAAAGCGTAATCCCTTTCAACGCGATCTCTCGGGGCAAACCAAACGCGACCGCCTGCGAAGCCACATAGGGAAGATTTCGCAGGGACGAGGCCCCGAAGCGGCCGTCCTCGCTGAACGCGATCTTGATCCCCGCTTTATGCAACCTCAGCGGCACTTTGAACTGCACGTCGTAGCCCGTTGAATCTTGCGGCGGAAGCGTAAAAACCGAGTCAAAGACCACGGGCACATGGAGACGCGCGATCTGATCGGCAAGCTCTCCGGCATCACGCCCGCCCACAAGAACCATGCGGTAGCCATTCGTCTCCGCCAGGATCAACGCCGCCCGGATTTGTCGTAGTTCATCCGCGTGCACCACCAACGGAATCTCGCCTCTAACGAATGGCAGCATGGCTTCCCACGCAGGAACGGTTTCGAATTTGCCGTCCGCGGCGGAGCCCTTGGCCTTCGCGTAGGCCTTCGCTTCGAGAAAAAACTCGGCCAACTCCTTCACTTTGGCCCGGCGCTCCTTCGCCTGGTCAGCGAGCGACCTCCATTTAGACTTATCTTTCCATTCTTCTTTCGAACGGGTGTCCAATTCCATGCCCGGCCAGAATACATGGAGGCCGGAGGGCGATTTGGTCGTCATGTCTTCAATCGTCCAGCCCTCGAGTTTCACGATTCCAGATTGCCCGGCGACAATGCCGCCATGCGGAATCACGTTGGCATGAGTGATGCCATTTGCCCGCGACACTGGAATCAACTCTGAATCCGGGTTGACCGCCATCCACGCGCGAACGTCCGGCGTGTATTGCCCCACCTCCGTGTCGTCACGGGTCGCGCGAACCGCACTGATCTCGCTGAGTCCGAGGGTGGAATCCGCCGCAATGAGACCCGGATAAAGATGCTGCCCTTTCAAATCAATCACCTTGGCGCCATTGACCTCGACGCTCGCACCCACGGCGGCAATTTTCCCATCCTTAATTAACACCTGCCCAGGCGAAACTGTTTCGCCTGACACCGTGTGCACGGTGGCTCCGGAAAGAAGCAGCGATTCCGCGCCGATGGTCGGCGCGGCAACCAAAAACGCTGGTAATAACAAGGCTGGGTTGGCAAATCGTCTACTCATTAGCAGATTGTCGGACATTTCGGGCTGCGAATCGTGGGGAAGCCTGATAAGCAGTGTCTCGCTCTTTGCAGATCAACTCCCCGAGTTGCAAAAGCTCCTCGCCAGTCTTGCCTTCGAGAGGATGGGATACGGGCATCGCAAAAGCACCTGATTTGACTGAGCGACGCTCCGGGCTGTTGACCTCACGGAGCGTGTGCGGCGCTCGCGTGATGAACTCTGCGGCTGCCGGGCGCTGGCGGTGTCTTGCCGTCTTCGCGCAAACAATCGAGCGCCAACTCGAGTGCCACGTAGTTCTCTCGTGCCGCATCCTCAGGTGTCTCGCCGTGTGTCATGAGGCCTGGCATATCCACCACCTGCGCCAGAAAGGCGTCGTCTTCCTCGCTCCACCAGATTCGAATTTCGTAATCTTTCGCTTTGTATCGTTTCATGAATTGCCTCTCCTCAGAACGTCCCGAACTTGTCTCACTTGGTAAGGTTTCGCGTCTTTCCCAGCTGCTTGCAAGTTGATGTCTTCGAAGTTTTGCCGGCGAAAGTTGTGTGACTGCCTCGGATACGCAGAGTGAAGCCAAGATGGGTGAGCAGTGAACATAAATCGCCAAATCGAATGCCAGCCCCGGCTTTTCCACTCAACACCTTTTCGAGCAGCTTATTCTGTTTGCTCATTCTCGCACGCCATTACTGATGATCCTCATCATCGAGGCAATGGCGGTCTTGACCGTCGAACTCATGTTCGAGGCAGACGCGGAAGAATTTCTCCTCGGATCCAGGGTCATCGCTGTCTTTTGACTTCGTCCTTTGGATCACCTTTTTGGCGTGGTCGATCAATTCCCGGCGTTCTTTTTCCAGAGCCGCGGCGCGTTCATCGGCCTTTTCGCGGTCGAAGTATTTTTTGCCGTCGATCCACGTCTGCAGACAAACCGTGTCGAACGCGAGTGGTGATTTCGACCAGAGGACGAAGTCGGCATCTTTGCCGGATTCAAGCGAGCCCACCCGCTGATCGATGCGAAGTTGTTTGGCGGGATTGATGGTGACGAAATTGAGCGCGTCGATTTCCGGTGTCCCGCCATATTTCACTGCCTTGGCCGCTTCCAGGTTCATGCGACGGGCGTGATCGGAGGAGTCCGAGTTGAATGAGACCAGGGCTCCGCGATCGCGCATCAGGCTTCCGGCGTAAGGAATGGCGTCGAACACTTCGAATTTGTAAGCCCACCAATCCGCGAAAGCGGAAGCGCCTGCACCGTGCTTCGCAATTTCGTCCGCAACTTTGTAGCCTTCGAGCACATGTTGTAGAGTTCCGACTTTGATACCGAAGCTCTCCATGAGGCGCAGAAAAGCGAGTATCTCGTCCTGCCGATACGAGTGGCAATGGATCCAGCGCTGACCTTCGAGGATCTCGCCCAAAGCTTCCAACTCGAGGTCACGGCGAACCGGCCGCGCCTCCGCCTGCCGTTTCTCCTTTAAATATCGCCGAGCCGCCGCGAACCGGTTGGCCAGAAACGTCTGCACACCCATGCGGGATTGCGGAAAGCGCGTCACGTTTCGGTCTCCCCAATTCGATTGCTTCACGTTTTCCCCCAGCGCGAATTTGATGCCGGGCGGCGCGCCATCAAATTTCAACATTTCCGGCGAGGCGCCATCGCGGAGTTTGATGATCGCATTCTGGCCGCCGATCGGGTTCGCCGAGCCGTGCAAGAGACTGGCGGTCGTCAAACCGCCCGCGAGCTGCCAATAAATATTCGGCGTTTCCGAGTTCACCACGTCGCCAATCCGCACCATTGCCGTGGAAGGAATGGTTCCTTCATTTACCGCGCCCAGAATCATGCTGTGGCTGTGGACGTCGATCAGGCCTGGCGTGATGTGGTAGTTGGCGGCGTCAATCGTCACGCCAGTCTCGCGTTGTTCTTCGGGCATCTCAAGTTTCCCGCCGACAGCCACAATTTTTCCGCCCACTACCAGGAAATCGGCATTCTCGAGGCGCCCCTTCGGTCCGCTTGTCCAGATCGTGCCGCCGCGCACCAGCACCGCCGGTGCTTCAGCCAGCACTCCCCTCCCCTCGAGCGGAGACCTCGCCACGCGTTTTCGGCGCAATTCACGTTCTTCGTCCGTGAGTTTCAGGTCTGGCTGCGGGGTCGCGGCAGAAGTTTCAGTTTGTGCTTTTTTGTCCGATTCCGACTTCTCCGATTCGGGTTTGGGCGGCTTGGGTTTGATCAACTCAAGTTCTTGTGGCGCGACCGGCGTTTTTACCTCTGGCGCTTTTTCGCCGGCAATTAGGGCAGGCTCCGATGGTGGCTTCAGCGGATACATCCGTCCATCGATCCAAACTTCGCGAACTCGATTCTCCGGCACGAAATAGCTCCCGCTAACCACAGTGAGGTTGGCTATCTTGCCCTTTTCAATGCTGCCCAGTTGCTTCTCCAACCCGCACAGCTTCGCCGGCACGGTTGTCAAGGCCGCCAGTGCGTCATCTTCGGAAAATCCGGCGTCCAGCGCGAGTCGGAGCTTTTTCCGAAACTGTTTACGATCGCTGAGTCCAAAGGTCGTCACGGCCACCTCGAGTCCTTCGCGCCGCAGGACGGCAGGATTCTCCGGAAACCAATCCCAGGCGCGAAGTTGATCGAGCGTCACCTGCGACCAATCGTCTTCCTCCGGCAGCTTCGGCATTTCGGGAAAATCGAGCGGGACGATGAAGGCAGCCTGCGTCGTTTTTGCGAGGTCGGGGCGGCGCCATTCCTGACCGGAGGAAACGAGATGGAAGTTCAACCCCAGTTCCCGCGCCACTCGCGCCGCGCGATCAACCATCAAGGCACTTCCTGCCTCGATGACCACAGGCATCTTTTTCGCCACCGCGGGGCCGAGCGCCTCGCGGGACGGATTGAACTCCGGACGCTTTCGCCCAACTGGGTTTTGACGATAATCCGCGTGATCGCGCGCATAAAAATCGGCGTCAAAGAACGTCTGGCGCACCGCCGCAATGACTCCCATCAGCGACCGCGGATAAGGATTCTGTCTCTCACCCTCCGGGAGGGACGCGACGCTTTCCGCAGCGAAGGCGACGTGCTGAAAAACTTCCGCTTTGATGATGACACTATTTGGATTCGCCTCGGACAACGCCACGAAGACGCTCGTGCCGCGTACGATTCCTTTTTCAGGAATCACATTCGCACTCGTGAATCCGAGCTGGTGCAGCCCCTCGAGTAATTTCGCGCTCGGCGCATATTTCTCCGCCATGCGCAGTTCCGGTGTGATCAATGAAATCTCGGAACCGGGACCAGTGTTGCCCGGGTCCACCTCCGCACCCGGAACTCCAAAGAACTGAATCCCTCCCGCCGTCAGTAGATCGCCGGCCTCGGCAATCGGTTCGCTCTGGGTCGTTTTCGCAGGCGGAGTGGGAGTTCCGAGTGTCAGGTAAGGATCCATGAACCCGGCGTAAATCGTAAGCCCCTTCATCTCCCACACCCGAGCGTCAGCAGGGACCGCAATGTCCTTTCCAACTCCTTCAATGAAGCCGTCGCGAATCAACACTGTCCCCCCAACGATCACCTCGCCCGGCTTGGCCACCACCGTGCCTCCCACCAGCGCATGCACGCCCGGCGGAATCGGTCGATGCCCCGGCGGAAGAATGTCAATCGAAGCAAAATAGATCGGATGCACCGCGAGCACCAGGGCAGCAGCCGCCAAACACGCGCGGGGACGCGAAAGTAAACTGGACCCACGAGATCGGAGCCGTGCCCCAACGGGGCGAAATATCTCAGCCCAGGGCAAACGCAGTGCCGCCCTGGGTGGAAGGCGAAGAAAACCGCAGTCCTGAAGGGGCGACAGCATATCGTCGCAATGATGTCGACATTCCGCGAGCGCGCGACCAAAGATGGACATGGTGGTGGGAGAATGTAATTCCCAATCCGGCCTGACAAGCCTGTTTTGCGTTCTATCGAGTCGGAATTAGACAGTTTCTGGGGAGCGCACGCGCCCCCGTGTGCGGTGGTCGGCGCACGCGCCGACCGGAATTCGAAATCGAATCGGCGAGGCGCCGATTCGGACACGCGATGGCGCGTGTGCTCCCCAATCCATCAGATTCGCAATCGCTGAATCAAACGATTTATGTAGGCACAATTGTGGTTTATCTTGGGGCGTGTTGCGCCCTTTGAAACATCTCCCATTTCTGCACGTCTCACTCGGCCCGATGACAGCCGCGAAGGTCGTGTCATGGACGATGATTACGCCCGCGCCCGCCGCCACGGAAATGATCGATTTCAACCGTGACGTTCGGCCGATCCTGTCGGAGCACTGCTTCGCTTGTCACGGCCCTGACAAGGCGAAGCGCAAGGCGGATCTGCGGCTGGACACCCGTGACGGGCTTTTTTCGGCGATCGATGGGATCGTTCCCGTCGTGGCTGGCAAGCCGGAACAGAGCGAAGTCATCCGCCGCATCACCTCGAGCGATGAGGACGACGTGATGCCGCCTCCAAAAGCGAACAAGAAGCTCAAGCCAGAATACATCGCGCTGCTCCGCGATTGGATTGCACAAGGCGCGGTGTTCAAGGGGCATTGGGCGTTTATCCCGCCGATGAAACCAGCTGTGCCGGAAATCAGAAGACAGAAAACAGAGGACCGAGGTCAGCGCCGAACGGAAGAAGGTGTCCTTGCCGAATGGGGCAGCTCAAATTCAATCGATGCGTTTGTGCAAGCAAAGCAAGCGGAGAAGGGACTGTCACCATCTCCCGAGGCCGATCGCGAGACACTCATCCGGCGCGTTGCCTTTGCGCTGACCGGTCTGCCGCCGACGATCAACGACATCGAGGAATTCGTGGCGCACGTTTCGGATGAGGCGTTTGAAAAGATGGTCGAGCGCTATCTGGCGTCGCCGCATTATGGCGAGCAGATGGCACGACACTGGCTCGACGTCGCTCGCTACGGCGACACGCACGGGATGCATCTGGACAACGAGCGCTCGATGTGGCCGTACCGCGACTGGGTGGTTGCTGCGTTTAACCGCAACGTGCCGTTCGATGCCTTCACCATCGAGCAACTCGCCGGCGATCTGTTGCCGCATCCGACGCAGGAGCAGCTCGTCGCGACAGGGTTTAATCGCTGCAACGTGACGACCGGGGAGGGCGGCTCGATCGATGCCGAGTGGCTCTTCCGCTACGCGGTCGATCGGACAGCAACGACCGCCGAGACGTGGCTCGGTCTGACCGCCGGCTGCGCGGTCTGCCATGACCACAAATTCGATCCCATTTCGCAAAAGGAATTTTATTCTCTCTATGCGTTCTTCTACAGCGCGGCCGACCCAGCGCTGGATGGCAACACCCTGTTGAGCGGGCCGACAGTGCAACTCATCTCGCCCGCGCAACGCAGACAGCTCGATGATTTTTCCGAGCGGATTACCGCCGCTGAGAAAACGTTAGGTGACCAAGTCCAGGCGGTCGCTTATTCTGATCCTGCGGAGGCCGAGCCGCGTCCGCTCGCGCAGGTGGTCGGGAGCGTCTGGGTTGAGGACGACGCTCCTGCAGGCGGGAAATTCACCGCGAGTCCAGGCCAGCCGACGCAGTGGGTCGAGTCAGCGACTGGCCGCGTCTTTAGCGGGAAGCGCGCGCTTCGGCGGCAGGCGAAAGGCCTCGCGCAGGATGTCTACGAAGGCGCCTCGCCACCGCTGGAGATTCCTGTTGAAGGCAAAGTTTTCGCGCACGTTTTTCTCGAGCCTGACGATGTGCCGCGGACAATCATGCTCCAGTTTCACAAAGTCGGCTGGCTGCACCGCGCGGTTTGGGGCGACTACGACGCCATTCAATGGGGCGCGGCTGATACGACCGAGCGGGTCAACATGGGCGGTCTGCCCGAAGCCGGAAAATGGGTGCGGCTCGAAGTCGAGGCGGTGAAGCTCGGCTTGCAATCCGGCGACAAAATCACCGGCATGGCGTTCACGCAATTCGACGGAACGGTGACGTGGGACAAAGCCGGCGCGGCCGGTCGCATGGATCCCGCCGCCGATCCCAAACGATCGTTGCGCGCGTGGATAGCGGCAAACGCCGGCAAAGCCCCGAAGGAACTGCCAGCGGAGATTCGAGAGTTGCTGAAGAAGCCGGCGAAGGATCTCACGACCGAACAGCTCAAGCGGCTGCGCGAACATTATCTCGGATTCGTCTGCGCAGAGACGCAGCCCAAACTTGCTCCGCTGCATGCCGAACTCGCCGCTCTCAAAACGAAGCGCGGTGATTTTGACGCAGCGATTCCCGCAACTTTCGTCATGAAGGACCTGCCCCAACCACGGCAGGCGCACGTGATGATGCGCGGGCAGTATGACAAACCCGGCGAACCGGTGGCGCGTCGCGTTCCCGCATTTCTCCCGCCTCTCGCGAATACGGAAAGCCCGACGCGGCTCGATCTCGCGAAGTGGCTCGTGGCAGAGAATCAGCCGCTGACCGCACGGGTCGCCGTCAATCGGTTCTGGCAGCAGTTCTTCGGAACCGGCCTCGTGAAATCGTCCGGCGACTTTGGCACGCAGAGCGATCCTCCGAGCCATCTCGAGCTGCTCGATTGGCTCGCGGTCACGTTTCGCGAATCGGGCTGGGACGTGAAAGCGCTCGCGCGAAGGCTCGTCACCTCGCAGACGTTCCGGCAATCGTCGCGCATCACACCGGAATTGCTGAAGGTGGATCCAGACAACCGAGTGCTCACGCGCGGGCCGAGACTCCGGCTTGATGCGGAGGAAATCCGCGACAATGCCCTTTGCACCAGCGGGCTCATCGACCTGAAAATCGGCGGCAAAGGCGTTAATCCCTATCAGCCACCGAACATCTGGGAGCCGGTCGGGTTCGTCGGGAGCAACACCGCGAAATACACGCAGGATCACGGCGACGCGCTTTATCGCCGCAGCCTCTACACATTTTTGAAGCGCACCGCACCCGCCCCATTCATGGCGAACTTCGACGCGCCCAATCGCGAGCAATTCTGCACCCGCCGCGAACGGAGCAATACGCCCCTCCAGGCGCTTCAACTCATGAACGACGTCCAGCACATCGAGGCCGCCCGCGCCCTCGCCGAGCGGCTCATGAAAGAAGGCGGTGTGACGACCGCCGACCGCATCAGCTTCGCCTACCGCACCGTCCTCGCGCGCAACCCGGATCCAGAGGAGGTGGCTGTGGTCCAGGATACATTCGCCAGGCATCTAACACGATACCAGGCGCACCCAGAAGCCGCCGCGAAACTGATCGCACAGGGAGAATCAAAACCAGTCCGCGGCCTGCTCGCACCCGAACTCGCCGCCTGGACGATGGTCGCGAATCTCCTTCTGAACCTTGATGAAACGATCACCCGGCAGTGAGTGCGCATTTCGAAGTGTGCTTCTGGAGTTTCATCGTGTCCGCGTGAGTATTAGGTCCCCTGTCTAGCCGAAGGGACAGAGGATAAGACAGAACGTCAATGGTGTTGTCAGGGGAAATGAGTCTGCGTCGTTCATTGCAGACCAGACCGCGACGTTGGCGCAATCCGGTCTTCAGTATGAAGTGCAGCGCATCTACGCGACAGAGGGTTTCCCAGTCGAGACCATCGGCGCCGTTTAGATGACTTCCGTTGCTCTCAGCTCTCGGTGTAGCGGACCGCGGAGGGTGCGGCACAGCAAAACGTTGACCCGATCGAAAGCCGGATGTGCAAGGCGCGTCAAATTGCTGAAAATGACACAAGGATGCGGTCCTTCGACCGGAAAGTCATACGTCCATATCTCCCACGGAGCCATCAGTCGCTGGCTTTGCTACAGCGGTTTTCAAACGCGGCCCACTCCGTGTCATCGTAGCCGTTTGCCATCTCCTTGTCGGGTAGGGCAGGGACCCGCGGGAAGGAGGGCACCGATCTCAATTCGAGCAGCGCTCCATTGCCGAAGTCGAGCCGTCCGAATAGGCCTTGCCAGGCCGGGGCAGCAAAAACGCCGTGGTGTTCATACCCAAGCTGAACCATGGTTATGAGAACCTGCAACGGCGCAAGCCTGGCAGGTGATCGTCAATGGACCCGTTTTTCGAACATCAACTCCTGCAGACACGCCGGCAATTCTTCGGAAAATGCGGGGTGCGTGTTGGCGGGCTGGCGCTGGCGTGGCTGCTTGGCGAACGCGGCGTTGCACGGGCGGCGGGCGGGTTTTCCCCGGTGCACCGGGCGCTTGATGGGCTGCCGCATTTTCCACCGCGGGCGAAGCGGCTCATTTACCTTCACATGAACGGCGGACCGGCCCAGCACGATCTCTGGGACTACAAGCCGCAACTTCAAAAGTTCTTTGACCAGGAGCTGCCGGACTCAATCCGCAATAACCAGCGCTTGAGCACGATGACGTCCGGCCAGACACGCTTCCCAGTGGCGCCGTCGAAGTTCAAATTCAGTCAGGCTGGTGAGTGCGGACGCTGGGTCAGCGAGTTGCTCCCGCATACCGCGAAAATCGTGGACGAAATTGCGCTCATCAAAAGCGTGCATACCAATGCGATCAATCATGACCCGGCCTGCACGTTTGTGATGACCGGCAGCGAGGTCCCCGGGAAGGCGAGCATCGGCTCGTGGCTTGCTTACGGACTGGGCAGCGAGAGCGGTGATCTTCCAGCGTTCGTCGTGCTGACACCGACTTTTCCTGCGTCGGGCAACGGCCAGGCGCTTTTTACGCGCATGTGGAGCAGCGGGTTCCTGCCGACCACTTACAACGGTGTCGCCCTCCGCGGGGCCGGTGATCCGGTCCTCTACATTCAAAATCCTCCGGGCGTCGAGACGAGCGACCGCCGCACCATGCTCGATGCATTGAGCCGGCTCAATGCGCGGAGCTTCGAGCGTTTCGGCGATCCGGAAATCCAGACGCGCATCGCCCAATACGAAATGGCGTTCCGCATGCAGCGATCCGTGCCGGAACTGACGGAACTGTCGAGCGAATCACCGGCCACTCTCGATCTTTACGGGCCCGACGTGAAGCGCACCGGATCGTTCACGCACAGCGCGCTGCTCGCGCGGCGGATGATCGAACGCGGCGTGCGCGTCGTGCAGATCCTTCATCGTGGCTGGGACCAGCACAGCAACCTTCCGGCGGCGCTGAAAAACCAGTGCCTTGATACCGACCAGGCCACCGCTGCCCTCGTCATCGATCTCAAGCAGCGCGGATTGCTTGAAGACACGCTCGTCGTCTGGGGCGGTGAGTTCGGCCGCACCGTCTACAGTCAGGGTGCACTGACGAAAGACGATTACGGGCGCGATCATCACCCGCGCAATTCTTGCATGTGGATGGCCGGAGGCGGCGTCAAAGCCGGTATCGAATTCGGCGAAACTGACGACTTCAGCTACAACGTGACCAAGAATCCCGTCCACGTAAACGACCTCAACGCCACCATCCTCCATTGCATGGGGATTGACGACCGCCGGTTTACCTATCGCTTCCAGGGGCTGGACCAGCGACTTACTGGAGTCGAGGAAGCGAGGGCGGTGACGGAAGTTCTCGCGTGAGGGCGTACCCCGGAATTGCCCACGGGAGGCAACAGAGGAAACAGAGTTAATGGCGACGTTCGCGACGCGATGGGTGATGCCTGAAGTTCTTCGTAGCAGAGAATAGCCGATGGTTGGCCACTCGGCGCGCTGTAGCCGGCCTCTGGGAGGCCGGATCGACCGGGCTCACAGAGGCCCGGCTACAACTTCCCGTTCCACCCTCCGTTTCCTCCGTGACCTCCTGTTCAAATCCAAATCGTCACGGCGACGTTGATGCTCCAACGCTGCGCACACCGTCTTTGAGCTCGCGCACGACTTTTACCTCGGCCTCTGTCAAAGGGCGGTTGAAAACGGCGAGTTCGTCGAACCAACCGATGTAACTCAGGCCGATGGTCAACGCGCTTTGGCTCACCTCCCAATTGAAGGCGAGCGGCCACTCTTTGAATGCGCCCTGTTCTTTGCCGTCGAGGTATAGGCGGCCCGAGCCGTCGTTGCGGCCGGAGTTGACGTTGGCGAAGCAGAAGACAACATGCGTCCACCGGTCGCGCGTGAAGGGCGGCTTGATCACCGGCACCATGGGGCGCTCCTTGTCTGGAATTTCCTCCCAGCCGCGATTGGTCGGGTTCCAGGTCTTCTTCACCGGCAGGATGGCATATCGGAAATGTCGCGGCGAATGGTCTTTGCTGAACTCGACGAACATATTTCCTTCGTCCCAGCCTTGCGCGACAAATTGCAGCGGGTCGCAGTAGCCCGGTTCAAGGTCCTTGTCCGGATCAAGTCGCAGCCAGAAGGACACCGCGCCGCTCCAACCGTCGGCCTTGTAGCCGAGGTTTTTCTCGCCTTTGAAGAAGACAACGGGTTTCATTTTTTTCGTAAAGTGTAACGCACCACCATGGTGCCCGTCGTTTTTTGCGTGAATGACGAGTTCGCCATCAGGCAGGCCGGGTTGCGCCTGCGATCGGTTGCCGGTCGGCGCCGTGTAGAGCTTCGGATCGCCGATGGCGAAGTCGGCATCCAGTCCCTTGTCAAACGACGCCGCCAGCAACAAGGCGGAACGCACATTCGAAAGCGCGGGGTCAGCGGCGGAAGCGATCGAAGCGATCACGGCCATACTCAGTGACGCGAATGAGAAGAGAATCGGGCTTCGTGTCTTCATGAAGCGGAAAATTAAAAGTACGAAGCCCAGTCGCAATAAAAAAAGCGATGGGCCGGGGGGCACGTACGTCCGAAGATTGCGTTGGAGAGCAGCGGCAAAACCGCGTAGTGTGTACCTACCATGAAACCAAACGATTACGTCGAGATGCGGAACAACGGCTGGTACATCCGCGGTAGTCGGGTTTCGCTCGATTCGCTCATTTATGCGTTTAAGGATGGCTTCTCTCAGTGTGCTCCCCACCCCACGCAATCAATGATGTCGGACAAAGCCAATTGATTAAGCCGTCCCTTAACTGCTGCGAAATGTTGCGGAACTGCTTGATCAGCCGCCTATTTTGCCTGCCTCACTCTTCAAACTTCAGCTTGCGAGTTTCGCATTCATTCCCCGTGAGGACGGTGAGCGGGGTGTAGAGGTCGGGGCGGCGGGCGCGAATCCATTTTCCGCCGGTGCTTTCGGCGAGCAAACTGGCATCGAGATCGGCGATCACCATGTCATCGGCGGCTTTCCAGGTTTCAGCGAGGATGCGGCCGTAGGGATCGAGAATCATGGCATTGCCGGTGCGAATCTCGTCGTCGTCGACGCCGACGCCATTGCTGAATATGAGGAAGAGGCCGTTGTCGTGCGCGCGGCTCGGCAGCCAGCGCATAAGCCAGCCTCGTCCTTTGTCGCTGCGAAATTCTGCCTCGATCGACGCGGGGTCATTGTGCCGCTGGTCCCACAGACGACGGTCGATCAATCCCATGAGATGCGGATTTTTGCTGCGCACGCCACCGGTTTGATGCGGCGCGAGCAGAATCTCCGCGCCAGCAAGCGCGGTCAGACGGACATTTTCGACGATGTTGCAATCGTAACAAATCAGCAAACCGACGCGGAATCCGTCCGGGATGTCGAAGACGGTGAATTCGGAGCCGCTGACAATCGATTCGTGTTCGAAAGAATGAATTTTGCGATGGCGTTGGAAGCTGCCATCGGCCATTGCAACCACATAGCTGTTGTGGAATTCACCTGGCGCCCCCGCCTCGACGAAGCCGGCGCCAATCGTCATCCCAAGCTTTCGTGCCAGTTCAATTAGCCGTCGCGTGCTCGGGCCATCCGGAATCGGTTCGGCGAGCGCAGCCAACTGCTCGACAGAAAGATTTCGGATGAACCAGTAACCGGTAATACAGCATTCGGGTAAAAGGATCAACCGAACGCCCCGTGCGGCGGCCTGTTCGCCGAACGATTCGATTTTGCGAAAGTTAGCTTCTTTGTCGCCGGGCGCGCTTTCAAACTGCACCGCCGCCACGCGCAAGCTTCGTTTGTCTTCATTCATGGATTGGTTCTGAGCATCGTTTGAGGATTGGACGGCGCCGGGGCCTCAGTAGAGGAGCCACTTGCGGCGGCGGAGGAGAAAGGAGCGTTCGTCGGCGCGCCAAAGCTGGCGAATTTCCAGCGCAGGACGGCCGGCCTTCATGGCAGCAGCGGTGCGTTCATGGCACAGAAGTTTATTGAGGTTAGTCGTCTGATAATCTTTCGGATGCAAGCGACACAGCGCGCTGGCGAGGGCCGCGGCTATGGCCACGGGCTCGCACTCGCCGCGGTCCTTTAAGAGCAGGCGCAGGCCGCGGCAAGTCTGGCCGTTGTAAACACTGGCGGCCGGAGTGAACTGCACTGGCACAGCGGAAATTCCTCGCAACCCAGCGGCATTAAAATCTGCGGACAATGCAGTTTCGTCAATCCAGGGCGCGCCGACCAATTCAAACGGTGAATCTGTGCCTCGCCCCACGCTGAGGTTGGTAAATTCGAGCAAACCCACCCCGGGATACAAAACGGCGGCGATCAGGCTTCGCATGTTCGGTGAAGGATTGACCCAAGGAAGCCCGGTCTCGTCAAAATACTGTGAGCGCCTCCAACCCTCGCACCGCACCACGTGCAGATCGACAGTCCATTTGCGCTCTTGGACAACCATCCGGGCAATCTCTCCGGCGGTCATTCCGTGTCTCACCGGCAATCGATGCGCCGCGGTGAAAGTGTCCGGTCCCTCACGCAGCGGTCCGCCAACGTCCAAACCGTTGATCGGATTCACACGGTCGAGCACAACGAACTTCTTCTTTTCGCGCCCGGCAACCTCCATGGCCAAAACCATGGTCGAGATATAGGTGTAAAACCGGCAGCCAATGTCCTGGATATCAAAAACGAGGGCGTCCACACCAGCGAGCTGGGCGGCAGTGGGAGCACGGCTTTCGCCATAGAGACTGAAGATGGGCAGCCCTGATTTTTCGTCTGTGGCATCCCTGATTTTGGCCTGGTCCAGTGCCCCGCGCAGTCCATGCTCGGGACTGAACAACGCAGCCAGTTTCACCCCAGGCGCCTTCGCGAGGATGTCGATGGCAGGTTGCCGCTGCCGATCGATCCCAGTGTGATTCGTGATTAATCCGACACGCAGGTTTTTCAGGACCGCAAAATGGTCGCGCTCGAGCACATCGATGCCGTTCAGGACGTTGGAAGAACTTTTACCGATAACCGGCAATTGCGCAGCGATCCCTTCCGGCAAAGGCAACGCCAGTCCGGGCAGCACGACCCGTTTCCAACCGGCACTGGCCTCAGCAGCGAAGGTGCCGATTCTATGGCGCAGAATCCCGGTTGATCCCGCTTCGGTGGGATGGTTGCGATTGGTCAGAAAAACGACAAGCGTCTGCGAGGCCGGATCGATCCATATCGATGGTCCGGTCCAGCCAGTGTGGCCAAACGAGCCGTCCGGGAAGAAGTCGCCGCGCTGGTGAGTGAAGCGCGAACGCAAATCCCAACCAAGTCCACGTTTCGCTGGGAGTCCCGCCGGCGACTGCTGGGTGGTCATGCGCGCAACGGACTCTTCGGCCAGCACGCGACGGCCATCGAGAATACCTTTATTGAGCAGCATGCGGCAGTAGCGAGCGAGATCATGTGCCGTCGTGAAAAGTCCGGCGTGGCCCGCGATGCCGCCCATGCGCCGCGAGGTTGGATCATGTACGACCCCGTGCAGTGGCTGATGGGAACGCTCGACCTCGGTGGGCGCTATCCGCGAGCGCCTGCTCTTGATCGGCTGAAAGCCTGTATCGTTCATACCTAACGGGATAAATACGTTTTTCCGGATAAATTCAGCGAGTGATTGCCCGCTGGCCCGCCGGACGATTTCCCCAAGGAGGATAAAGTTTATGTCGCTGTAGACGAAATTCGTTCCAGGAGTGTGTATAAGCGGTTCGCGACAGGCGCGCGCGATTCCTTGGCCATAGCCTGACCATGGCGACTCGGCATCGAACTTGATGCCGGGGGGCAGACCGGAGTTGTGTGTCATCAGCCATTTCACCGGGATGCCCTCGCGGCCATCGCCTGAAAACTCCGCGATGTATTTTGAAACGGGAGCTTCAAGGTCGACTTTTCCCTGCTCGGCCAGCTTCATGATAGCGGGGGTGGTGGCAACCACTTTGGTCAGCGACGCCACATCGAAAATGACGTCTGGTGTCATGGCCGTCACCTCCGGGATAAGGCTGCGCCACCCAAATGCACGATGATGAACTTCACCACGACGTTCGATCCACACCACCGCGCCAGGCAATCGTCCCTCTTCAATGCGACGCTCAATCGCCGCGTCAATGTCGTGCATTTTATCGGCAGCCAACTCTACGCCACCCAATAACCGTCCCGCTGAGTTCAGGACACCGAAGAATACAACAAATGGGCGAATCATCGCGCGCAGGGTAGCCGCAGCGGCGACCCAAGAGCAAGCCCGCGAATGGTGGGAAGATTATGGCTTCGCAAACGTATCTGAATAGCGGCTCAGATATTCGCGTGTCCACCACGCGCCGGTGGCGCGCCGCGTCGATAAATCCGAAAACCGATACCGGTAGAACTGGCAGCGCACGAACTTGATGCTTTCGATCGCTATCGGAGGACGCTCCAACAATTCCCAAACCGGCTTTTTGTGGTCGAGCAGCCGGCCTACAAAATGGCCGAACCAGTTCATGCGCGGACTCGACATATCTCGTTGAGGCACGAAACCTGGGTGAAACGCCGCGAACCACATTTGCCAATCCAGGCGTGGTTGATGGGGCGCGACGAACCCGGGCGCCCGGCGCACATTACCAGGCTTCCATTTGAACTCGACTTCATGCCATTGCGCGCCATCGGCACTCACCTCGAAGACGATTTCGTTGCGCTCGGTGGTCATGACTGCAAAAAGCCCATAGCTGTTCACGCTGGCAAAGGGCGAGGCAGCGGCATAAAACTGCCGCGCCCATTGCGGCACCAGGGAACGCTTTTTCGCGCTGGGTTTTTCGAGCGCCATTGTGGTGGCGACGAGGCTCAACAAGAGCAATGGAATTCCAGCCGCCCAGGTAAATATTGCTGCCAGCCTTGATGCTGGTTGCCGCGACGTTCTCGAGAGGCGCAGCCACCGCTTGACCACATGCGGCCACCACGAATCATCCAGCAGCGTCAGGGCCAGGAAGATTGTCAGCCAGTTGAAGAATGTGTAATTGCCGGTGAGAAGGATGAGCAGCATCAAGGCGGTGAATCCAAGACACCCGCCCAGCCTCCCCCAGCGACCCAGCAGCAAAGCGAAGGGCAGCACCAACTCGATGAGAAAGGTGATTCGGCAGCTCGTGACGTGCGCCCATTCAGGCAGTTGATGCGCCCACCACCCCAACCACGTGGGCAGAGGTTGCGTCTCGTAGTGGAAATTCAGCGCCGTGCAATTCCGCCACGTTGGATCATCGCTGGCGAGCTTGACGAAACCCGAAAAAAACATCAACCGAACGAGCAGCCAGTGGAGAAGGATGATTCCGAGCCACGGGCCGTCGGGAAAATTTTTGCCGGGACGCCAGGTTGATAATCGCCATGGCGCAAAGAGGGCGCCGAGCAGGCCGGTCTCGAGCAACAGCGTATCCCACTGGTAGCTCATGAATACGCCCCCCGTTTTGACCAAAGAGAGATAGGCAAGCCAAAGCGTCAACAACAGCGGACCTGGGGCGAATCCCGCTATCACCAGCAATGCAAGGGCGGCACCCCCCCAGCATACCCATCGAGCGAAAGAGTCTGAATAGTGCCATAAAAAGATGGTGGGAACTTCCCAAAACGCCTTCGCGGAGCTGCCGCCAGCCCAATCCTTGACTCCCTCGATCCAATTGGCTGCCGGCAAAATTCCGTCACTGCCTGTCAGTCCGTCGCATTGCAAGCCCCATGAGGCAAAAGCCATGATGTAACAGACCGCCAACAACCGCGGGAACAGCTCGCGAACGACACGAAAGGTCGCTCGTGGGCGCAATCGTGACCAAAGGCGTTCGGTCAACAGCAGGGCACTCGGGCTGTTTGGCGGCGTCTTTTTGGGTTCAGCGTCCACTTCAAGCATGCGGTTCATTCGCCGACTGCGCCCGGCTTGCTCAAGAAGAAAAACGCGCTGAATCATCGTACCGCAGACTTTCAGTCTGCCGCTTCGCGGAGCTGTGGTCTGCATCGTTGGGGCGAAGCCGATCGAACTTGGCGCTGCCGGCTGCAAGCCGGCGACACGGCAGGGTCAAAGCCAGATGAAAGCCTGCGGTCCGACAACGGCCACTGAACACGAAGCGCAGTTGACGCGCTGCCCCCGCGCCCTATTATGGGCGCACACGCCCTGGCAGATGGAATCTGGTGCAAATCCAGAGCAGTCTGCGCTGCGGTAACTGGTGACAACGCTTCACGCGGCCTCACGGCCGCGGCAAAGCCAATTTGATCCCGAACGAGCACGCTGGCCTCGAGCCGACGCGCTCGCCAGGAGTCGAGTGAAGGCCGAGGCGAAGGCTTGGAGCCAGGAGCCCGAATACTTCTGCCGGCGGCGACTCAATCGCGATCCTGTTTCACAACGAAGCGGGCCAGCCGCGACAAAACCCACCCGCAAACATGGAGGGAATTGGGATTCATGAAATCGCTCACCGTTCGCACGGTGGCGGCCGCGGCGTTGGCCGCTGCCACCATCCTCGCACCGGCGGCGCAGGCCGCCATCACACTCGCCGACCTACAGTTCTGGGTCGGTCCACCACCAGAAACGGGCATCGCGCAGGCAGTGCTCGTCATTGACTGGCGCGACGGAACGCCTGGCCTCGCCTGGGGATACCGCTGGCCTTCGAGCCAGAGCAAAACCGGCCGGGACCTTCTGGCCGCCATCGTAGCGGCCGATCCACGTCTGACAGCGCAAGGACTCGAAAATGGGTTTGTCTCCGATCTGGCCTTCGATGCAGACCAGAACGGACTCGCCGAACGCTTCCGCCCGGGATTCGATCCCACCACCGGCGAATTTTGGGACTATTTCGTCAACAACGAAGTCTATTTTGATTCGGTCGATTTCACTAAAAACGGGCACATTGTTCTGCCTGCGACCACCGTGGTTCCATTAGGCAATCCGTATGACGGTACAGAATCGGGGCGTTGGGTGGAATCGAGCACCGGGGTTTTGGCCCGTCCGCTCGTCGACGGTTCCTGGGACGGATTTGTGTACGCACCATTTGGCGGGACGGGGCCAGCCGAGCCAGTCGCGGCAGCGCCCGTGCCTGAGCCGCTGAGCGCAGCCCTCGCATTCAGTGCTCTGATCCTGACGTTGCGACGTCGCATCGCCGTTACATTGGTGCTTGTGGCGTCACCCGTGGCTTTTGCCGCCGGACCATTTTCGCCTCCGGCCGGGCAGCCCGCATCCGATGCGGTTGCGGCTATCGATGCGCGGATCAAAGGCTGGGCGGCAACCGCCTCTTCACTCATTCGCGGCCCTGAGATCAAGGGTGATCCGCAGAGCGACCCAGTCACCTATGGGACCCCGGCAAGTGCGCTGGGACCGGCGGACATCGATAATCCCGAATTGCAGCCGGAACCCGGATCGCCGGGACCCTATCCATGTGTGAGTTTGGGGGACGGAGGATCGATCGTTCTCACGTTTGATCCGGCCATCGCCGATGGCAGCGGCGCCGACTTCGCGGTGTTCGAAAATGGCCTTAGCGATACATTTCTGGAACTGGCCTTCGTCGAGGTCAGTTCCGATGGCGTGCAATTCTTCCGTTTTCCCGCTGTCTCGTGCACTCCGGTCGGAACCCAGGTGGGATCTTATGGTTCGCTCGACACGCGCAACCTCGACAACCTTGCCGGAAAGTTCCGGGCGGGCTTTGGAACGCCTTTCGACCTCGCCGAACTATCGGAAAACCCTCTGCTTAACAAATCCAGCGTCACCCATGTCCGGATCATCGATGTCGTGGGATCTATTGATCCGGCGCTTGGGTCGTTGGATTCTTTGGGCAATTTAATCAATGATCCGTATCCATCCTACGAAACCAGTGGTTTTGATCTCGATGCGGTGGCGGTGCTCAATTCATCGGCCACTACATATTCTTCATGGCAGGCGCAATGGGAGTGGGTGGCGCCGCATTCCCAACCGGACGCGGATCCCGACAGTGATGGAATTCCCAATCTGCTCGAATATGCTCTTGGGGCCGACCCACTGAAACCAGGTGCCGCACCGGAAACGAGATTCACTCGTGAAGCCGGCGGGATCCGCTTCGAGCTGCCGGAGCCGCGAAGCGGCGCCAGCGATCTGGTCTATGGCGGCGAATTCTCACAAAATCTTCGAACCTGGCATCCGATGACCGGTTCATCCCCGGACGGCGAGCTTTTCGGCTCTGAAGCTCCGGTATTTGTGAGGTTGGTTGTTTCACTGCGCGATCAATGAAAACGCGCCGGCAAATGACAGCGCCGTTGGGTTTTTCGCTGGTCGAAATCCTCATGAGCCTGGCGATACTCGCCGTGCTTGCCAGCCTGGTGCTTGCAGTGGGACGGCAAACACGCCGTCGGGGGGGCACAGGCGTTTCCATCGTCCAGTTGCATGGCCTGGCAGGAGCGAACGCGGCTTATGCAGCGGACCACGCCGGTGACTTCTGTCCCGCCATGAGTCGCGACAATCTCGTTCGGTGGCACGGCGGTCGCGGCAGCGTCGGAGACGAATTCGATCCCGCACGCGGATTCCTCTCACCCTATTTTGGCGGCAGCAAGGCAATCCTCGTTTGCCCACTGCTGGAAAAGTTCGTACTCGAAAGCTTTGAAAAAGGTGCCGGTGGTTATGGCTACAATGCCGAATACATAGGCGGCACTCCCGATGATCGCTTTCGCGGAGCATCGCTCGGCGATGTCCCGAATCTCGGACGCACCGTGATGTTTGCCACCACCGCGCTGTCACAAGCGGACGGAGTTCAAGAATATCCATTCACCGAGCCGCGATACTGGGTGGACCGGCGCGGGCGGCGGCGCGGCGAATTGCAGCCCAGCACTCATTTCCGCGCGAATGGCCGCGCCATCATCGCCTGGGGAGATGGACGCGTAACCCTTGAGCCGCCGACCGACGAAGAAGGAGCCAACTTTTACGGCGGGAACAACAAAAAGGATGCCGTCGGCTGGTTTGGACCAGGCGAGGAAAATGGATTCTGGAACCCGAATTCACCCGCCGCGCGAGGGCAACCAGGCACGAACCGGAAGACGGGGAGCGTAAAGTAGGTGCCAGATTCTCGTCTCGTTCCTCGACGGCAGCGGCGTTCCTTGGGACTGGGACGATTTCACGTCTCTTCCAACAGCCGGCAACGCCTAACCCAACTTCGCGTGAATGCTGACACCGTTTGAAACTACTTTATCAGCACGCGTGAACCTGGCCGGACAAGGGAGGGCAGGCGGACGGCGTCCCAATTAGCGAAGCGGATGCAGCCGGCGCTTCGGCTGCGGCCGATGGTTTCCGGTGTGGCGGTGCCGTGCAAGCCGATGCCGCTCTTGTTCAAACCGGCCCACATGACGCCGACCGGGCTATTGGGGCCGGCGGGCAGCAAGCTCGCATTTTTGCTTCTCTTGCCCTGTTCGAGCATCTGTTTGTCCCAGCGATATTGGGGGAGCGCGAGCATGACTTCCATCTTCCACTCACCCAGTGGCACAAATCTTGTCTGACCGGGAGTGATGGGAAAAGAGGCGAAGAGATACCCGTCTTCATCATAAAAAGAAGCTGTCTTCTGATCGGTATCGACGAGGACGCTCCGGGCGCTCAAAGGGTTGTTGGCGTTCCATGCTTGCTGCGGCCGGAGTTCTTCGAGGCGAAACGGTTCCACATTCGGAACCTTCAACCACTCTCCAGCACGGAGCGTTGCGAGCGGCTGGCCCGGATTAAGCCTGGCAAGAGATCCCTCGGAGGTGTGATAGCGCTCGGCCACGAACTCAGCCAGAGATCGATAACCAAGATAGTCGAGAGCTGCCTGATCAGCCGGTTTCTCCGGCAGCTTTGGGCTCAGGAAGGCGAGGTCGCCCGCCTTGATCCGATAGGCCGCATAGAGGGCGTTCACGCGCCGTTGCGACTGCCGCAAGGCCGGGCGCCAATCCTCCGTGTCGTCGTAGCCGTTCGCCACGTTCCAGGCCGCAACGGCTTTGCGAGTAAACTCTCCGGCCTTTCCGTCGATCTGGCCAGGCCCGAAATTTTCCGCGTCGAGAAAGATCTGCAGCCGCAGCAGGATTTCGAAAGTGTAGTCCGAGGGGGCCGGTGCTGGTTCGCGTGCCGATGGGCCGCCGGCCGACGCGGCGGAGGCGCCGTTCGTTGGGCCAGCGGCCCACGCCACGACCAGCCAGAGGGCGGCCTTGAAAAAGCATGGCATCAGCGCAAGATGCCGGGAGCGACCAGTTCGGCAAGGCGGGTTCTCGGCTTTACCGCAATCGGTTCTCCTGTTAAGGGTGCCGTTATGAGCAAGCGGCCTATTCTCGCACTCGCGGCTTTTGCCGCGTGTTTAACCTTCACGCCCGCCGAAAGCATGCTGGTTTATTTTGGAACCTACGACAGCGAGTCGAGCAAAGGAATCTACGTCTCGATGTTCGACACCGAAGCCGGCAAACTCACCGCACCGGAACTGGCCGCCGAGATCAAAAGTCCGAGCTTTCTGGCAATTCACCCGGGAAAGAAATTTCTTTTTGCCGTCAATGAGTCGGGCACCGCGCAGAATCCCGCCGGCGCGATCAGCTCCTTCGTCATCGACGCCAAGTCCGGCAAGCTGGCATTACTCAATCAACAACCCACGCGTGGCGCGGGTCCTTGCCATGTGAGCGTTGATCACTCAGGCAAGGTGGCCCTGGCGGCCAATTACGGCGGAGGCAGCGTCGTGAGCGTGCCGATTCAACCGGACGGGCATCTCGGAGAAGGAGGGTCGTTTTTTCAGCATGAAGGCCGAAGTGTCAACCCCAGGCGCCAGGACGGCCCGCACGCCCATTCGATTAATGTCTCCCCGAATGGCGAACACGCATTCGTCTGCGATCTCGGCCTCGATAAAATCTTCAACTATCGCATTCTTCCAAACCTCGGGACGCTCGAGGTTGGGCAGCCGCCGTTTGTGAAATTGACCGCGGGTGCCGGACCCCGGCACTTCGCTTTTCATCCCGGCGGGCTCTACGCCTATTCGATCAACGAGCTGAACTCGTCAATCACCACGCTGACCTACAACGGCGAGAAGGGCACACTTACCCCGACGCATACGATCAGCACGCTGCCACCTGACTTCAGCGGCAACAACTCCACCGCGCATGTCGAAGCCCATCCCAATGGCAAATGGGTCTACGGATCAAATCGCGGACATGACAGCATTGCTCTTTTTGCGGTCGATGCGACCACGGGCTGGCTGAGGCTGATCGAAGCCACCTCGTGCGGTGGAAAAACCCCCCGCAACTTTGGCATCGATCCAACCGGCCGCTGGCTTCTGGCGGCGAACCAGGGCACAAACAATGTAGTGGTTTTCAAAATCGACGAGCAGTCAGGAAAACTCACTCCTAACAGTGATCCAATCAGCGTTGGCAAACCAGTTTGCGTAAAGTTCGTCGCGCCGTAACGACTGGCGCTCTGATCACACTTTCTCCGCAAAATCATTCCCTCCCCTCAGGTGACAGATCGTGATTCGCTTATCATTCGGCGAAATTCTGCTTCGCTGACAATCGCGACGTTCCAACGGCGCGCCTTTTCGAGTTTGCTGCCGGCATCTTCGCCCGCGAGCAAATAGCTGGTTTTTTTTGTGATGGTTCCGGATACCTTCCCTCCGTGGGAGCGGATGAGATTCTCTAAAATCGGGCGCGGCTCGCTCAATGTCCCGGTAATAACCCAGGTCTTGCCTTCGAGGCGGGACGAAACGGCAGGTTTTTCCCCTTTTTCACCTGCCGTCATGGTCAGCCCCGCCACCCGAAGCTTGTCCACGAGCGTGCGATTGCGTGCGTCGCTAAAAAACCGGGTGATGCTTTTTGCCACGACCTCACCAACATCGGGAACCTGGCGCAATTGCTCAGGAGTCGAATTTGCCAGCGCATCGAGACTGCCGAAGTGCTCGGCCAACGACTGCGCGGCGGTGACGCCCACGTGCAGGATGCCAAGACCAAAAATCAGGCGCGCCAGCGGGCGCTCTTTGGTGGCGCCGATGGCACCTAACAGCTTTTCAACACTTTTTGTGCCCATTCGATCGAGGGCGAGAACCTGGTCTTCTTTTTCATGAAGATGATAAATGTCGCCGATGTCCTGCACCAGATTCGCGTTGACGAGTTGTCCAATCAGGGCTTCGCCAAATCCCTGAATATCCATGGCGCCCCGCGAGGCGAAGTGCTCGATCCGCCGGCGGGCTTGTTCGCTGCAATTGTAGTTCGGGCAACGCACCGCCACTTGTTCGGCGTCGCGGATAACGGCAGTGCCGCAGGCCGGGCAATGGGTGGGCATGGCAAACGGGGTTTCCCTGCCTGTGCGCTGCTCCTTCCGCACCTGCACAACGGCTGGAATAACCTCGCCGGCTTTTTCAATCACAACCACGTCACCCACCCTTATGTCCTTGCGCGCGATTTCCTCTTCGTTGTGCAAGGTGGCTCGAGCCACCGTCGAGCCGCTGACGAAAATCGGTTCGAGGTGCGCGACCGGCGTCAAGGTTCCGGTGCGGCCGACCTGCACTTCAATGCCGAGCAATCGCGTTTCGGCGCGCTCAGGTGGAAATTTGAAGGCCATCGCCCAGCGCGGTGCCTTCGAGGTGTAACCGAGTTCGCGCTGGTCGGCCAATGAATTGACCTTTACGACTGCTCCATCTGTATCATAAGACAGAGTGCGGCGAACAGCGTCGAGTTGATGAATGGCGGTCAAAAGTTCTTCGAAGCTGCTGGTCTTCCGGTGCCATTCGCTTTTGCGCAAGCCAGCCTGATCCAGCAGGAGAAAGAGATCTTCCTGCTTGTGGATGGTTGCATCACCTTGGAAGCCCATAGAGTGGAAAATGAGATCGAGGGGCCGCCTGGCGACGAGTCGGGAATCCAGTTGTTTGAGGGAACCGGCCGCCGCATTGCGAGGGTTGATGAAGGCAGGTTCGCCGGCCGCCGCCCGTTCCTCGTTCAATCTTTCAAATGCCTTCCGTGGCAAAAAGACTTCGCCACGCACTTCGAAGGTCTGCGGCCCCTTTTTTGAAAGTCGCAACGGCAGCGAACGGATGGTTCTCACGTTCGCCGTGATATCGTCCCCGGCGGTGCCGTCGCCGCGGGTCGCAGCGTATTTCAACTCCCCCTCTTCGTACCGCACAGCCACGGCCACGCCGTCAATCTTAGGCTCGACAATCATCTCGATGGCCGAGGCTCCCGTCTGTGTTCCCAGCAACCCGCGCGCCACCCTCTGATAAAATTCCGCCACTTCCGCCTCGGAATACGTGTTGTCCAAACTCAGCATCCGTTCGGGATGCTTTATTTGTCGGAAGGCAGCGAGCGGTTCGCCCCCGACGCGTTGCGCGGGTGAGTTCGGATCAGCCAGCTCCGGGAACTGCTTCTCGAGCTCCTGCAGTTCGCGCAACAATTGATCGAAGGCAAAGTCGGAAATCTCTGGTCGCGCTTCGGCATAGTAAAGCCGATTGTGGCGCTGCAGTTCGGCGACAAGAAAGGCCATGCGATTGGCGGCTGGCACACGGTTCATGCCGTGTTTTACGCGGCTGCGGGTATGCTGCAAGCGTGAGCGCGGGCTGCCCCGTCGTCGTCATACCCGCAAGATCAAAGAATTGACTCTGGCCGGTAATGCGCCGCTTCCGGACAATCTTCGGCAGCTCTTCGAAGGGCCGATACCATAGCCTCGACCTGTTTGCTGGCCGCCCCGGTCTCGGCGCTGCCTTGCTCGAGAGCCGCTTCAATCAACTGAGCCGAGAGGCGCAAACGCGGATCGCCGGCCAGCCGAGCCGCCAAATCGTTTTCAATGGCTTCACCGGAACGCAGCGACTCGGCCGCCGCGAGAGCGTGCTCCTTGATAATTTCGTGGGCGGTTTCCCGTCCAACCCCCTGCTTGACAGCTTCCATCAAAAACGTGGTCGACAACAAGAATGGCAGGTAGCGCTGGTTCTCGGCATGGATTGCTGCAGGATAGGCCTGCATCTGCTCGACCACCGTAAGAAAAGTCTCGAAAACGCCATCAATGGCAAAAAAGGCGTCAGGGAGAACGACACGACGGACAACCGAGCATGAGACATCACCTTCATTCCATTGGTCCCCCGCCAGGCTGGCGGCCATGGTGAGGTGCCCTTTAAGGATTGCGTGAAGCCCATTGATCCGCTCGCAGGAGCGACTGTTGGTTTTGTGCGGCATGGCTGAGGACCCGCTCTGGCCCTTGGCAAAGCCTTCGTTCAACGTCTCGTGCCCCGCCATCAACCGGACGGTGCGGGCAAAATTCGCCGGTGCGCTCCCCAGGTCGCAGAGACATGCCACGACGCGAAAATCGAGGCTGCGCGGATAAACCTGGCCGGTTGCCGTAAGCTTGTTCCTCATGCCAAGATGGCTCACAAATTCATTTTCCAACTCCTCGATTTTGGCCGCGTCGCCTTGCAAGAGAGTCCATTGATCCAGTTGTGTTCCGACGGCGCCTTTCAGGCCGCGCAATGGATAATTTTCGATGAGGATTTTTAAGGCGCAGAAACCGTTTAACAACTCCTCGCCAAACATCGCCCACCGCCGTCCCAATGTCGTTAGTTGTGCGGGAACATTATGGGTACGCGCAGTCAGCGTTTGCCCGGCGTCCTCTTCCGCGCGATTTGCAAGGGCCAGGGCAGCAGCCGCGGCCTTAACTCGCATGAGTCGAAGCGACCGAAAGATCTGCCATTGTTCGACATTTTCTGTCAGGTCGCGGGAGGTCATCCCTTTGTGGACATCTTCACGGCCAGCCAGAGCGCAGAACTCATCGATGCGAGCTTTGATGTCGTGGCGGGTGGCCCGTTCGCGCTCGCGAATGGAGGCCAGATCAACACGGTCTTTGACCGCCTCGTATGCGGCGATGGCCTCGGCGGAAATGTCGAGACCAAGCCGGCGCTGGGCCTTCATCACCGCGATCCACAATTCTCTTTCGGCCCGTACTCGACCTTCCGGCGACCAGATCACCGCCATGGCCTTCGAGGCGTACCGCTGGGCAAGAATGTTAGGAATGAGAGCGTCAGCCATCCGCGGCACCTTGGCCGCAAGGGCCGGTGGGTCAAGCCGAGGGCGCCGGAATAAGTGTCAGACGGATGGTGGCTCGTTTTCCGCCGCGGACGATCTGCAATTCAACCTCCGCTCCGGGTGGAGTCTTGCGAACCCGCTGAACAAAATCCTCCGTGCTGGTGACGGTCTCGCCATTCAGCGCTATGATGATATCATAAAGTGAAACCCCGGCACGGTGAGCGGGGCCATTCCATCCCACCTCGGAAACGAGCAAACCGGTCGTTTCTCCAAGGTCGAGGTGCTGGAGTTGCGCCCGCACATAGGCTGGAAGCGGGTGCACGCCAACGCCAAGAAATCCGTAAGGCGACCTTGCCTCGGGAAACGGTGACGCGCGACTGGGTTCAGGAATGAAAACTTTGATTTTATCAGGCAAACTGTCGTTTGAACGCCATCCCTGACTCCCCTCGGCGCCCTTGAGACGAGGGTCGCGTTCCGGAGCGGGCGGGGGAGAAACGGAACCGCCAAATACCATTTCCACGCGAGGAGTGGTATTGCCATGGGCCACCTGCTTCCGTTCGGCGGCCGGCGCCATCGAGAGCCCCTGCTCGTTCTGGGGAGCGATTGCCGGGCCGGCGACGATGATGGCCGCGGCGGCCGCAGCCGCGGGGGCAAAGCGCCGCCATGGAAGACCGCTGACTTTTTCCCATGGCGATCCGAGAAAGCGAGTGGCTTCAAGTGGCCGGCCCAAAACCGCAGGATGCTCGAGGGCTCGGCTCAAGTTCCTGGAAAGCCGAAAGCGTGGCGCCAGTGGACGCAGCGTCCGTAACTCGGATTCCAACTGTGCGAGTTCCGGCTCGAGTGGCGGTGGTTCGTAGCTCATTGCAATTTCGCAGGGGTCAGGATGCGGCGCAGTTGCTGCAGGGCGTATCGGTAGCGTGAAGCCGCTGTGTTCATTGGGATGTCGAGGGTTTCGGCGATCTGTTCGAAGGTCAGCTCACCCCAGATTTTTAGTGTCAGCACTTCGCGGTAGTAATCCGGAAGCTTCTTCATCGCCTCCTCGATGGCATGAGCCCGCTCGTCATCTTCCAGCGAGCTTTCGAACCATACTACTCCGGTTTGGTCTTCGCCGAGATCCACGGCGCGTTGCTCGCGATTCGCCTGGCGGATGTTTTTGCGCGCCTGGTCGATAGCCGCGCGGCGAATCTGCGTGAAAGCGGCCGCTAGTGAAGGCTCCTCCGTTCCTTCTTCACTTTTTTGTACGAGGCCGGATTTCCACAAACGAAGGACGGCATCTTGCAACACATCTTCTGCATCAGCGTCGGTTCGCGTCTGCTGGCGGGCAAACAGGAGCAGGCGGGGACCGTGCTTGGCGAACCAAGCCTTCCACGCGCGACTGTCCGGCAGCATCGGTGACGAAGTCATGGTATTTTCTGTTGGCATAAGCGTATCAGGGGGTTGTTTTTGTCTAACCCAAATTTCGCGCAAACCACCCCTTTTGCTTCCCAGCGCCGTGTAAGACGGGGTCTTACGCCCAGGCAGAATATGACTACGGCGCCAGGGCCAGAGCCCGGAAATTAGGGTTCTGGCTGAGAAAATCCCTCGGGTTCGAGTAGAGCAGTCTGTCGATCCAATGGGAATCGTAGCCGCGCCGGCGCATTTCCAAGGCACATTTGGGCACGGCCAGGGGATCGCTGATTCCCCAGTCACAGGCGCTGTTAAGCCAGAGTCTGTCAGTGCCACAGATCTCAATGATATCGATCGCGCGGTTCAATGACGTTTTCGATTCGGGATACAAGGTAATTCCCGCCCAGAAGCCGTAATCAAGGACCAGCGGGGCGGTGTGCTCTTCCACGTGGTCGATAACCACGCGGTGCGGGCGAATCCCCGATTGATTTTTCAAGGCATCAACGATCAGCCGCGTGCCTTTGAGCTTGTCCTCGAGGTGAGGGGTGTGGACGAGGATTAGCTGATCGTGGGCGGCCGCGAGTTGAATATGTTCCTCGAGAATGCGCAGCTCGTTGCGAGTATTCTTGTTCAGGCCAATCTCGCCCACCCCCAAAACATTCGGTTGATCCAGCAAAGGAGGAATCAAAGCGAGCACGTCCCTCGCGAGGGACAGGTCCTCGGACTCCTTGGGGTTCAGGCACAGCCAGCAGAAATGCGGAATATGAAATTTCGCGGCGCGGCGCGGCTCGAACTCAGTGAGCTGGCGGAAATAATCGTGAAAGCCCCACTTTGAAGCACGATCAAAGCCCGCCCAAAAGGCCGGCTCACAAACCGCCACACATCCCGAGTGCGCCATCGCAGCGTAGTCGTCCGTCGTGCGACTGACCATATGACCGTGCGGTTCGATGTAACGCATTTTCGTGATTCAATTTTTGAAGGCAGGTCTACTAGTCGGCAGCCGGCTTTCCCGGGTTATTCCAGGCGCCGAACGCCCCTTGAATTGTCGCGGCAGGAATGGGTTCAGCAGTCGGGTCGCTGAGGCCTTCCAGGATACGGCGGACGCGTTGCGGACCATTCAGCAGTTCCGGCAGCACATCGAGCAACCCCTGTACCCGGTAATCCGAGGCCTGCCGGTGACGTTCAACTCGGTCAAGAAAAGCCGCAACATCCAGGAGTTTGGAACGCGCGTCTATGAAGCCGTGATCGACAAGATGGGATGCCATTGGCAAACATCCGGCTGAGCCGCGGCCGCACAAGCAAAGAAAAAGGCCGGATTCGCAGGAATCCGGCCTTCGTCATTTATCCTGGAATGAAGTTACAGCTTCCTGATGCGGTAGAACATCTGTGGGCCTTCCCCAACGGTGCTGGTAAACGTCTGGGTGACCGCTCCCGATGAGGTAATGGGGGCACCCACAGCCTGCCATGATCCGGTCTGCAACGTGGCGGACTTTTCGAGTTGGTATTGAGCCGGCGGGGCCTCGCTGTTCCACTCAATAATGATATTCCCACCCTGACGCTGGACGTTCGTAATCCGGAAGTTTGGCACCGGAGGTACGATGCCCCCGACCTCAAATACGATGTTGTCCAGGTAGATGTATTCGGTGCCGGAGTCGCTGCCTCCCTGGATACCCAGCCGGATTGAATTTGCGTTGCTGGGGATAGTGACCAGTCCATTGCTCGAGACCGTCGTATAGGTGCCGTCGTCATGACGATAGGTGGTGAGTATGGCGTCACCCATGATG
>JBPCQC010000077.1:0-84019 GCA_050998515.1 Verrucomicrobiales bacterium | reverse complement strand
CTGCCCATCACGAAGAGTTGATCCTGCACGGCTCGTTTCTTGCGTCGCTCAAACATGACGCTTCTTTTAACAAATCTTAACCAATTTGCCAAGCCCTCAGAGCGGAGTATTTCAACAGGCTGCTAAGAGGCTTAGCGACTACAACGGCCGTGATTCGCTGATTCACTATGGTCGATGTGACGACCTGGTAAGCTGTATGCTCGATGTTTTCGACATTGCGAACGCGCCTAACCCTGCGGACTGCCGACAGGCAGCGCGGGAGCTTCGACGGCAGGCGCGGGAGATCGCGGAAAATTACCACAGACCTACTGTCTTCTTCGCGCCGGCATTTCGCGCATTGGTGGCGGCAGCTATCGAGCATGCCGTCGCGAGGGATTTCATCTTTGCTAAGTGACGCAATAACGAATAACCAATCCGACTTCCGCCGGCGTTCCCATGACCGCAGCTGCTCATCGAAATTTGCTTTATACGGAGCTGGCAAAACTCCTCCAGGCGGGCTTTCCAATCGAGCGCGCGGCGGACACACTGCTCAGGCAACAGCCGCCCCCTGAGCGCCGGCGCGTATTGGCCACTCTGAAAACCGGCCTCGCTGACCATAAGACGATCGCAGAGAGCTTGAGGGTTGCGGTCGGCGACATGGAATACGCGATGCTCGAAGCGGCTGAGCGCGGCGGCCGCCTTGCCGATGGTTTTGCGCATCTTGCAGAGTATTTCGCGCTGATCGAGCAGACGCGGCGGCGGATCCTGCGGAAGCTCGTGTACCCAGCGTTGCTGTTGCATCTGGTCTTCCTGCCGGCCGCCCTGCCGAAGCTTTTCGTTGCCGGACCAGGCGCCTTTTTGTTCACGCTGATTGTTCCGATCCTCTGCCTGTATGTTGTGACGGCGATCATTTGCCTGGCCGGCTGGCAACTCCTCATCGCGGCCCGCCGCAATGCTTCCATCGATCGCTTGCTCAACTCAATGCCCGTCTTTGGCCGCGTTCGCCGCTACCTTGCCCTCGCCCGCTTCAGCAAAGTATTTCAGATTTCCCTGCTGGCGGGACGACGGATCTCGGAATGCCTCGAGCTGGCGTCGCAAGCGACCCGATCCGCCGAACTGGCTGCGGCCACACGGGAGATCGTTCCACAAGTGGCCGCCGGTGAAACGTTGGGTCCGTTGTTGCGCGTCGCGCCAGTTTTTCCTCCCGACATGGCCGATGCCTTCGCCACCGCCGAAGAGTCCGGCACCCTGGACGTCGAATCCGGACGCTGGGCGAGCTATCTCCAGGCCGAAGCGCAATCCGCCGCCGATACCTTTGCCGAATGGATCCCTCGCATTATCTACGCCTTCGCCGTGATTGTAGTAGCCTGGGTCGTCATTCGCTTTTGGATGGGTTACTTCAATGCCATCGGCGGCATGATGAATATTGAATGAGGCGGTCGATTACGAAACTTCCGCCTTGTGTCGTCTTATTGAAGGCCGCGCCTTCATGTCACCGTTCTCGCGTGGTACCAATGAATGTTTGGCCACAAATATCAGGACTGGTGCCCCTTTACTAAGCGTTATGCCGATCCCCTGGTGGCACCGACGGCCCGTCGATGTGTACCAGAGGCGGCCCGCCGCTGGTACGATCAGGCGCGAGCCGCGCCTGAGACCCATCGGCGACCCGCCGATGCCACGGCCGACTGCCGATTTCCTCACTCGCTTTCAACCGGCTCGACGGCCCCGGGGAGTTCCTTGAGGCGAATGTCTTTCCATTCGATTTTTGTGGGTCCGCCGGAGTGCAATTGCAAAGCGAGGTGGCCGTAGAGTTCCCGTTCTTCTTTAGGTTGGTTGGGTTTCGGATTTCCGTTTGGTTCCCGGTCAATATACGCGCGATCGACGACTTTCGTCGTCGCAATGCCGTTTAGCTTCAGTACGATATGCTCACCGGCGGCGGTGATTGTGTATTCGTTCCATTCGCCGGGCTTGTAGGCCTTCGAGATGGCAGCGGAATCGGCAATTTTTTCCTCACGCGTCTTGGTGCCGTCTCTCGCGTATTCGAGGCAGAGACCGCGCGGGCCGAGCGGGCCGCGTCCGTCTTCGTCCCATAGCACGCCGACGTAACCTCCGGCGTTGTCGATGTCGGCCTGGTATCCCTTGACGTCGAAGTTCCCTTCGTCCTGGCAGCGGAATTGGACGCCACTGTTAGCATCGAGCACGCCGGTGAGACGAAACTTGAGACGCAGCTTGAAATCAGCGAGCCGGCCACCGCGCCACAACAAAAAGGTGTTATGAGCGAGAGGTCGTTCCCGGGTGCTTTCGCCGACGATGGTTCCGTTCTCGACGCGCCAGTACTTTGGATCGCCTTCCCAACCGGCGAGCGATGGGCCATCGAAAAGGGAACGAAAGCCGTCCACATCGACTGGGACCCGCCGCTGTAGGTGGACGAACGTCCCCTTTTTACTGCCGACAACGATGTCGGGCCGGTTATCGGCGTTCATGTCCGCGGCCATGACCTCGGTGCCCACGCCGGAGTCGTCATGAATGAAGTGCGGCTCGAAATCGACTTTGCCGGCGCCGCCTTTGCGCACGGTGCGAAACCAGTAAATAACCCCGGGGTCCATGCCGCCGGGATCGCCGCCATTATGCGCGAACCATCGTTTGCCGGTAACAAAATCGGAAACGCCGTCGCCATCAAAGTCCGCGACGTCGATGGAATGATGCTGGCTGAAGGCGACGCGGGTGGGGCTGGTTTCGGCTTTGTCGCCGACGATGAGGTGCTCTTTAAACTGCGTGCCTTTGCCATCGAGGTTCTCGAACCAGGAAAGTCCATAAGCGTGGGCGGCGAGAGATGTCAGCACGTCGTTATCGCCGTCGCCATCGAAATCAGAGGCGAACATCTGCGCGCCGCCGCCGCCAAATTTGAAGTCATGCCTCGGCCACATCGGTTGAGTCCTTTTGTCGGCCGGGTGTTCCCACCAGCCATCTTTCCAGAGCAAGTCTTGTCGGCCATCCTTGTTCACATCGCCGATGCCGAGACCGTGAGTGAACCGCCCCATTCCTGGGATGGGAGGGGACAAGGCGGTAAAAGCCCAAGGCTGGGTGGGATCATTCCAAGCAGGCTCAGCGTAGCCGAATTGCTCGCGAAAACTGCACACGATCTCTGGTTTGCCGTCCCCAGTCAGGTCACGGAAGGTGGGCGATTCATTGTCCAGGCCCTGAAAGACGACCCACTTTTTCCAGGCGCCTTCCGCACCCGGCTTGAATCGGCCCTGGGGATTCTCGAACCAGTAACCTTCCTCGCCGGGGAAACCCATCACGATAACGTCATCGTAACCGTCGGAATTCAAGTCGTGGACGTAACAGAGAAAGTTTTTCGAGTAACTGCGCACATCAATTTTCTGAGACTGATAGATCTGAACTGTTTCCTTAAACCCCGGACCGAGATAAATAAACGGCCCTGAAACAACATCTTTGATTCCATCTTTGTTGAAGTCTCCTACTGCGGCTCCTTCGGAATGAAAGTCCCGCGAAAGCGTCAGGGTTTCGAAAACGATGGCGCCGCGTTCTTCGGCGAAGGCTAGTGAGGTCAGGGCGAGAGCTAAAGCGACAGTCGTTTTCATAATGGCAGTTTGTGACTCTACGAAGCTAGCGATGCGCCCTGGCTTGCACAGTAAAAAAGGAAGCGGGATCGCGTCGTCCGAACTCTCCCCACCAGGCTCAATGTGGATGCTGACGGCTCGACCAAGTCTCGCCCAGCAAAACCCCCAACTTCAGCGCAGTGACTCAACATGCCTTTCGTATTTCAAACGGTCCGGATGATTTTTGGGCAGGCTGCGACGCGCGCCGGCAACGAGCTCATTGGCGAGGCGCCTGGCTTCAGGCGCCTGCCGCTGCTTGCGGTGAAAGACCGAGAACTCGAACAGGACGCGCAAAGTCCTGGGATGCACAGGACCGACGATTCTGGTGGAACCGGCAATTGCCCTTTGGTACAAGGGTGCCGCAGCGGCATCGCCTCTATCACGCAACACATCGGCCAATGTCGCCACGCTGCCAAGAGTGTCTGGATGATCAGGCCCAAGAATTCTCTCGCGCTGAGCGAGCGCCTTTCGGGCCAGCGCTTCAGCCTCATCCAACTGGCGTTTTTCCCGCAAGGCACCAGCCAGATCATCCAGACTCGAAAGAGTTTGCGGATGGTCTGCTCCAAGCACTTTTTGGCGGCTGGCAAAGCACCGACGGTAAAGTGACTCCGCCTCTGCAAAGTCTCCGGTTTCCTGGCGGAAGGCAGCGAGGTTATTCGCCGCCAGAAGAGTCTCGGGATGATCTGGACCCTGTACGCGCTCGCGGATTTCCAAACATTTTATATAAATTGGCCCGGCAGCTCTGTCGCCCTTGCGCAAAAGCAGGTTTGCGAGATTTCCGTGACCGGCGAGGGTTGCCGGATGCTCGGAACCGAGCGTCCTTTCGAGCGAAGCGATACATTGGTGGTACAGCGGTTGTGCCGCGTCGTATTCGGCCATGTCCGATAAAACGCCGGCCAAATTATTCAGTGCCGACAGAGTATGAGGATGGTCGGACCCCAGTGCGGGTTGCATTCTTTCCCAAGCCTTCCGGTAGAGTGGTTCGGCAGCAGAGAATTCACCCTTGGCTTCATGAATTAACGCAAGATTGTTCAAGCTGGCCAGAGTATGTGGATGACTGGCGCCAAGAGTGCGTTCGCGGATTTCCAGGCAGTTGCGATGAAGCGTTTCAGCTTCGGTGTCGCGGCCGCGGTCGTGCAGAAGATTGGCGAGGTTATTCATCGCCGAGAGAGTGTCGATATGATCGAGGCCGAATGCCCCCCGGCGTTCGGCAAGGCATTTGCGAAAAAGAATCTCCGCCGCTTCATAATCACCTTGTTCTTGCAGAACCAGGGCTTGATCCTCCATGGCTTGCGGATTCAACGCGACCGCAGCGCTGGAAGTCGGAACTGGTTCCGCTTTTGGCCGAAGCGCCAGCCAACTCCCGAGCACGAGCAGAACCCCGAGACCCCACGCCACGAGGAGCTGAACGCGAAAATCCAGCCGCCGCCAGAGCCCCAACCCGGCTTTTAAGCCTTGAGTGCAGATTCGTTTTGGAGAATCCATGCTCGAGAGGCTACGCAGATAAAGTTCTCCCGACAACCACGTCGCTCCGCAATTATAGAGAATTTCGCCGTCATGACCGATCAACGCTTGAACAATTCGCGGACGCTGGCGGCGGTTCTCGTGCTTGGTCTATCGTCTGCGCTGTTTTCTCGCGAAACTGCGAAAAGTCCCGGGCAAGCTGCCGCTCCGCTCTTTCGGGAGTTCGTCGGCATCAATGGGCATACCGTCAACTTCAAGCCCGATTTGTATGCCCCCGTTTGCCGCATTGTTCGAGATTATCATCCGGTGCGATGGGACCTCGAGGGTGATACCAGCCGCTTGCCCGAATGGCCCTTCGCCCGCAATCGGGTCTCATGGGAGAAGATTTATGGAGCGTGGCATAAGGCTGGTTTGAGAATAAGCGTTTGTCTCATGTTCGATGACATAAAAGTGGGCGACTGGAAGAATCTCGCCGCCGATGCACACGCCTACGGGCGAAGTTTTGCGGAGAATTTTGGTCCTGGCGGGAAATGGCCGTATGTCGAATGGGTCGAAATCGGCAATGAGCCAGGTCTTTACGACGACATCAGCTATCGCGCTCTTTTTGAAGCGATGAGCAGCGGTCTCCGCGCCGGCAACCCAAGGATAAAGATCGTGCCGTGCAACATCGAGGTCGGCCCGAGCGAGCGCTATTGGAAAGGGACAGATTGTTTAAGAGGCTATGAGCGTCTCTACGACGCGCTGCAAATCCACCGTTACGCGATAGCCGAACAGTGGCCGGTGTGGCGTCGCTCTTATCCGGAAGATGCGAAAGTTCCATTCCTCAGCTCGATTCAAAAGCTGCTCGATTGGCGAGACCGCAACGCTCGGGGAAAGCCAGTGTGGGTGACGGAATTTGGCTGGGACTCGAGCACGAAAAAGCCTGCCCCAGGCAGCGAATGGGAGAAATGGGTCGGTTCGACTGACGAGCAGCAGGCGCAATGGATCGTACGTTCATTTTTCCTCTTCGCGGGCATGGGCGTCGACAAGGCGTTTGTATTTTTCTTCAACGACGAAGACAAGCCGCAACTCCACGCCGCCTCCGGGCTGACGCGCAATTACGTGCCCAAGCCAGCCTATCACGCCGTCGCGTGGATGCTCCGCTCGCTTGCGAATCACCGATTCTCACGCGCGATCCGTCAATCGCTCGATGATGGCTACGTTTACGAGCTTACCCCTGGGAAAACGGAACAGCCGAATATATGGGCTGCCTGGCATCCCACCAAAATGGACCATGAGATCGTGCTGGATGCAGAAAAACTGGTCATGCAAAAGGCCGAGCAAATGCCGCTCAGCGACAAACCTTCTCCCAACGATGACCTCGCCAGGATCGAAGGCGACCGCATTCGGCTCCGCATCGGCGAAAGACCATCGCTCATTTGGCTGGCGCGGAAGTGACTGCCAATTCAACGCAGACCGATGCGATAGAACCTCCGGAAGAAAGTTGATGGCTTCTCAGGCAGGTAAAATGCCCGTCACCGTCTGCAATCCGTGATTACGGACACGTCGCGCACGCATGGCAACGGATTGACCAATGGACGCAGTAATGGTGGACGCGACGCCTCGTCGCGTTTTGCGAATTGATTCATCGAATGCGGAGTTCCCGCAGACGGAATTCACGGTGGCGTCGCAGGCGCGCAAATTGTGGAGATCGGCGTGGCCGGCTTCACTGTTCTCAAGTCCGCAGGTATTCGGCCACACGTGTTCACGATTCCAGCCGTCGGTGCCATTCAAGTTCGGCTTGGGGGCATCGAGACCCGAATAGACCAGCCGCACCGCCGTGGATTCGTTCGAAGACTCGTCCAAAACCCGCAAAGCGTCGCCGGTGTCAAATTCGCTGCTCGAGTAGGGAATCACACTGTGGGGACAGATGCGCTGGTGCAAAGCGTTGCGCAATGCAGTCCCTGATTTTCCTTCAACGATCGAATAGTAGGCGGGAGGTTCTCCGGCGGCGGCGAGCGCAGGCGCGACGAAGAAAAGGAACGCGCTGACAAATTCAACGCAGGCTGACAGCCCGCGGCACGGCAGGCCACAGACCTGTGGTGCGAGCCCGGTACCGCAGACTTTCAGTCTGCTGTGTCGCAGACCTATGGTCGGCATTTGACTGGGAAGATGCCGCTTCATTGTCGTCGTCCGCATGCCGACATGCCAGGGGCTGTCTGCTCATTTTGGCGAAGAAGCCTACCGCTCTTCGATTCTGATTCGCAGGAACTGCCGGTTCTCGGTGAATGGATCGAGCGAGCGGAGAAACAGCACCCGCTCGTAAATTCCGCCGCTCAATTCGATGGTATCTGAGATGGTTGCGAATGCCGCCGGGCCGCTTTCCCATGCGCTGAGATCGCTCGATAGCTCCGGCACCAGCAGAGCGTCGTCGTGAGTTAATGGCACGCGAATGTGAAACGCGGGGTAGTTGGCGCCGTCGACGGCAATTGATTCGAACGGCAGGCTCCAACCCTGACCTGAGGCGGGCTGAGAGCCTAACGCATATTCGGCAAAATTCGAAAGTCCGTCGCTGTCCGGGTCGCCATCGGCAGCGCCAACATTTTTCTCGGCTGCCCAGGCAGCATACGATTTGCTGTCGCTTCCCCCAGGCTGACCGCTGGCAGTTGAGCTGGCGCGCCAGTTAAGAGGATCATTGTGGTCGGGCAAAAGGTCCGGCCGGATCAGGACCAGCGCGGCACCTTCGTCCGCGGCGGGTGGCCACGGAGGATTATCATCGTAGGTAAATTCCTGGATCGGTGTCCCCGCGCCGAAACTCAATTTCACGGTCTCCCCGCCGTCGCTGAGATTGTCGCCAGCGCTCCATTCACCAGCGATGATGCCATTGTGTGTTGCGCCGTAGCGGGCCTGGAACGCTGGAATATTCCTCACCACCAGCACGCGCGCGCCCGGCGCCAAGCTGGTGATCGTGCCGCTGGTGAAATCAAAATCGATCCCCTTGGTAAAGCGCAGTGGGGTCAGGTCGAGTGCTCCGGGACCGACATTAAGCAATTCGATCCATTCGAAATCTCCGGTATCGACAGAAACGAGGCGTTCGCTGCCGACCGGTGCCAGCGGATGATAGACAAACTGGCTGACCACCAGTGAGTTCAAGTAAACCGCCACGTCCGGTTCGCCTGCCGTGAACTGCACCGGCAAACTCCAATGGCTCCATCGGCCAGTATTGTCCTTGTGTTTAACGCGAGCACGATAAACCTGCCCTGGCCGGGCGGCGAGAGGAGGGATTGTGATGTTCGCCGAAAATGTCGTAAGTTCAGGAGATTCCCACGGCGATTCAATTTCGTAGCTGCGAGGGGTTGCGTGATCGTAGGGAAGATATCCGGGTGCAGCAGGATCCGTAACTTCGGCCAGCCGCCACTTCATCGCCGCAAACGTCGCCCCACTTTTTCCGACAAACCCGCTGCTCGTAAACATCAGTGCGTTTGTCGGGATCTCCCCGCTGCCGCCGCTCGTTCGACCAGCCACCGGTGTGCCAGGGACAAGGGACTCTTCGGCGGCAGTCAGTAGCTGATTCGTCATCACAGCGCGTCGCGTCACCACGTAGTTCTTCAATTTCTGTATCATGCCGGAAAAGGTGCCCGCCGGAGTGCCGGGCGAGGTGTTGCCTCCGTCCGGAGAATCCGTCGCGACTTGATAAAACCGGCCGTGGGCCGCTTTGCTTGGGTTTACAAATCCGGACGTGAGGATCGGGTTATAGTCCCACATCGCGCGATCGGCGTTCACAAATGACGGCTGGCCTGGCTGGTAAACAAAACTCGCCATTTCATCGATCAGCATTCCGGTCTGCTCGACGTTGAACAACAGGTCAAGGATTTCCCGGACACGATTGCGCAGTTCCATGCGCAGAACAGGAATCCCCGTGGTCGTTCCATTGCCGAAAATCCGACTGAAAAATGGCTCGGTGGTATTTCCCGAAGGCGGAAGACCGGCGATGCCACTGTCAGCGCGATACATGTTATCGGCCCATGTCAGATCAAGGTCCCAGGCCAGCGCCGTCCATTTGTTCGTGACGGGATTGTGATAGTAGAAGTAGTTTTTTCCGTCGCCGATGTCGTAATGGTGAATGGCATCGATGATAGCGCGGTAATTATAGTAGTTTTCCAGGTCGACATTGGATCGCCACCATGCCTCGGAACTGCCATTGGCGCCCGCATAGCCGCTGGTTCCGATGAATGTATTAAGGTCACTCTTGTCCTTTGGCTGAGTGGGCCCCTGGTTGTTGAGCTCGCCGGTGCCGCTTTCCATTTTGTAGAGGTTCCCATCGGGCAGGTCGTGCTCATCCAGGAACTGTCCATCCTGCTGCTCGATGCTGAGATAGAGGCCTTGGAAATCATCGTCGAACTGGTTGGGCGTGCCATTGGTTTCATTTGGCCGCTCGATGATGCGGAAGTGGGCGAACTGAGTGTGTTCAGCTGGCATCCCCGCCAGCTGGAAGAGCCGAAAGCCGGCGCTTTCGAATAAGCCTTGTTCGCCGCGGTAAAAAAAATCTCCCTGCTGTATGCAGGCCGAAAAATTCAATTTTTTCCATTTTTCGCCGAATGCCTTGCCGTAGTTATCACAAGCTTCGAAGTCATGCCCTTTGTTGAAGTCGAACTTCCACATGTTTTTCCCCATGGCAAAGCGCCATACGCCACCGCGGGCGCGAAACCGAATGTGGTCGTAAACCTTTCCATGGTAGCAAAGAGCGCCCTTCCAAAGATAGAGGCCGTGTCCATATTGGCCGGAGGTAGGATTGTAGGTGGTTCCATCGCCTCGTGTGATCGGCACTACCATGGCGTTGGCATGTTCTTCCACCTTGGTGACCAAATGATATGTTGGAAGCTGCGCGAGCATCGCTGGCGAGTAAGTCACGTCCGGAGCGGTGGACGTTGCCCTGCCGGTCCACGCGGGCACGCCGTCATAAACGAAATAGGCGAAGTTGGGCTGTGGATCGTCCGGGAAGGGGGCGCGAATCGTGGCGCCCACGCCGTCGCTGGCGGTGACGCGATACCGCACCAGACGACGATGGGTTTGCACGGCGGCCGGGATGATGGCGGAAAAGATGGCGTCGCCACTCACGATATCGCCGTTGGTGCCGTCGTCGCGCATCGTGACGTTCGTCCACGTGGCCGGCGCCTCGTAACGGGCATCTTCCAGGACGATGTAGTCGCCTGGTTCGACGATTTGATAGGCGAGCGTCGCTGACGCGACGGAGTCCGGATCCGTGATTTTCGCCGTGATGCGCACATCCTGTCCGCTGAGCATCCATTCCTGATTCAGGACCTCGACCAGAGGATCGTGGTCCACCTGCCGGATGGCGGGCGGCGAGTTGTTGGCAAAGACACTGTTTTGCGCGCGCGGAGTAGGCCCACCTCCTGCCGTGCCGCCTTCGAATCTCAATTCGGCGTCAATGTAAAAGTCTGAGCTGCCGTTGAGAGATTCGTTCAGTGCATGAATGCAGAGCACGTTGGTGCCCTGCTGAAGCACGGCATTCGGATTGGAAATCGTAATGATATCAGGCGGCTGAAGGTAACCCTCATGGTTGCGCCCGGCACCACCGCTGTAGGGCACAAACACTCCCTGCGCGGGACCAAACCGGCCGAGCTCCTGCCCATTGAGCCAGGCAATGAATCCGTCGTCATTCCACACGCGAAGAGTGAGCGGACCGGGCGCCGAGTCGGTCATGGTAAACGTATGCCGCAGATAGATGCCGGTATAGCCTGGGGGCGAAGCGGCATTGCGCATGTCACTCAGTGTGGTATCCGCGGGGTCGCCATAACCGAACGGTGCGCCACTTGGGCTGGTCAGCCAGCTCGCGTCCTCGGAAAAAACGATGGCGCGCCAGGCATCGTTCGGATTCGATGCTTCGCTGAGCGCTTTGCGATAGTGCCAGTTCGCGCTGCTCGAGGCCACGTACGTGACCGGCTGCACAGTGCTCGAACCGCCGTCAGACCTGCGCCAATGCCCGCCAAGCGAGTTATCGAGGGAAGCATTGATCAACTCGATGGAATAGTTGGGCGGATCACCGACGGTCGGCCACGGAAAGCCAAGCTGAAAATCCACCTCATCCACTTGGGTGCCGCTCGCATCGCGCAGTATGACGGTGTCGCCGCTGTTGCGAAGCTGGGCGAAATTCGGCGGCGTCACGCCTTGGTTCCAGTTAAAGACGCCTGCGCCGGAAACACTCCACTTGCTCTCGATGGTGGCTGGATCCTCACCTGCGATGACGAAACCGCCGGCTGGCACGAGCGCGCCAGATGGAAACGTATAATTAAGCTCTTTCGCCTCGAGCGTCCAATTACTCAGGTCAATGGCGCTGATGCCCGTATTGTGCAGTTCGATAAATTCACTGTGCACGGTGGGATCGTCCTCGGCATAGTGAATCTCATTGATAACTACGGGCGGTGCGGTGTTGACGGAGGTGGCGAATGACGATGTCGCAGGCGCCCATACGCCGCTGGCTGCGTTTTGCCCGAAGGACCGGAAGTAGTAGGTCGTCAATGGCGTCAGTCCGGTGACCTGCCGGGAGAAGGCGCCGGCGTAAGTTGCGGGCAGGGTGACCGAAGCATCCCAGGCCGCGGCATTGCTTCCGCCATCGCTGCTGCCATAATAGAATGTCACAACCGGCGGGTCGTTGCCGGTGGCGGTCACGTTGCCGTTGAGGGTGGCATAGGTTCCGGCCAGGCTCGTTGCGGATTGATTGACCACTGCGGGCGGAGAAGCGCTGAGAGTGGTAAAGGCTCCGGAAGTGCCCGCCCAAGCCGTGCCCCCCGAGTTGGTCGCCTTGGCCCGAAAAAAGTAAGTGGTGGCGGGAGCCAGGCCCGTCACTGTGGCCGAGGCTGAAGTGGCCACAACTCCGAGAGAGACATTTGCCGCCCAAGCGGCTTCATTTGTCGCACCGTTCGTCTGACCGTAGTAAATCGTAACGTTCGGTGCTTCCCCGCCCGAGTTTGTCACTGTGGCGCCTACAGTGGCACGCGACGCCATGACGTTGGTCGCTGCGTCATTGGCGACCGCAGGGGATGCGGCCAGTGTTTGAAAGTTGGCCGCCGAAGAAGTCCAGGAAGTGCCGGCAGAATTTGTCGCGGCGCTGCGAAAGTAGAAGGTCGTTTTCGGTGACAAGCCGCTGACGTTCGTTAAAAACGCGGCGGTCTGGTTGCCGAGGGGGACTGAGTTGGCCCAGTTTGCGGGGGTGATCGCTCCGTCGGTTGGTCCCCAATACAGTGTAACCGCCGGCGTTGAAGCTCCGGGATTCGTTACGGTCCCTCCGAGTGTCGCTGCCGAGGCTGTAATATTGGCCGCCGCAGCGTTGGCCAAAGTTGCTGTTCCCGGAGTCTGGCTCGCGGCGGTGAAATGGGCCTGTATGCGGGTCGCGGGCAGCGAAGAATTGTAAACCGCCACCTCGTCGATCAGCCCGTTGAAAGGAATCGAGATGACGTAACCAGGCGCGCCGCCATGGTTCGCGCCGATGAACAGATCCGCTCCCGCCGAGAAGCTCAGCGCATCTGCGGCGCTGCCGCGTTCGATCCCGTCCACGAATAGTCGGATGACTCCAGCCCCACGCGCATAGACCACGTGATGCCATACATTAACGGTCGTAATGACTTCCGGCAGAAATACATTGTGATAGCCCCCGATGGAACCGGCCGCCGACGCATTCGCGAAGATGCCAAAGTCGTTCGCGTATTTGTAATTGAAGATGTCTCCGCGCGTTGAGACCGGCGTCTTGTACCAGGCCTCGACGGAAAAATCGCCGGTGCCCAGCTCGAACACCGCATTCGCCGCCACCCGCACGCGGCTGTTCGACCCGTTGAAGCTGGCGCAGGTGCCCAGATTGAGCGCCCCACCGGGCTGGTTCAATGTGCAATTCTCAAAGGTGCCATTTTGCGGCGTGCCTGCAGCGTCAGCAGCCATCGTTCCACTGGTTTCATCCATCTGCCAGTAGGCGACGGGAGCATCCGCGAGCACCGCATCCCGGTAGGCAGGCGTCGCTGCACGCAGGCGATGGCTGGCCAGAGAGAGACACAGTGAGGCCAGGAGCAGGTACGGGACGATACGCATCGAAAGTAAAAACGGGGGGTGGAAACAGAAAACAAAAGGGGAGCAAACAGAGTAAGGGTTTCAATGGTCCCCGTCAAAGCCTTTGCGGAAAGGGAAACAATCAATTCTGACGGCGCGGATAGCGGAAGTCAGGCCGGAGTTGTAACCGGCCTCTGTGAGGCCGCCAAGAGTTGTAGCCGGCCTCTTGAGGCCGCCAAGAGTTGTAGCCGGCCTCTGTGAGGCCGGGCCGGCTTCTCAGAAGCCGGCTACAGCATTGCCAGAATCGTTGGCGCGGGTTGTTTCGCCAGCGCAAATCGGTTTATCGCCTTGTTCGGGCGGCAGATTTCCAACTCGCGAAGTAGACGATGGCAAAGGCTGCGAGAACCCAGGCGCTCACTCGCCATCCGATGAGGTAAAAGAGAGCTGCCAACACTCCAAGAATGACCACGTTCCGGAGCCGCTGGGGCTGTGGACTGGCTGGGTCGTTATTCACGCGTGGGATGTCGCCGGTCGAAATGATGGCAGGCAACCTTAGCGCAACGACCTGGTCGGGCAATGAGTGCGAAAACAAAGCAGGCATGCTGATGGATCGGGGAGCACACGCGCCATCGCGTGTCCGAATCGGCGCCTTCGCCGATTCGATCCCGGACTTTGGTCGGCGAGGGCGCCGACCACAGCACTCGAGGGCGCGTGCGCTCCCCACAATCTCAAAACACGGCGCGGACTCGCCCAGGCTGCCTACAATTGCTCGCCTGGGCTGAAATCGACGCCATGATTTGCCGTTGATGGACCTCAGTTTTGCCAATCCCGCCGGCTTTTGGGCGCTGCTCGGGCTGCCGGCCGTGGTGGCGATTCACTTTTTGCAACGGAAGTCCCGGCTGCTCGTGGTGACGACGTTGTTTTTGCTCGAGCAAATGCGGCGCGAGAGCGAAACGGGAAGCCGTTTCGAGCGGCTGCGCTCTTCCCTTCCGCTATGGCTGCAATTGCTGATTGTCCTGTTGCTGACGTGGCTTCTGGTGGGGCCGCGCTGGCTGCGCAAGGACAGCGTGCAAAGGGTGGCGGTTGTTTTCGACGCTTCCGCGTCCATGCAAGCGTTCCAGGAAAAAGCTGTCACCCAACTGACAGCCCAGCTGGGCACGCTTTCCCGCGTTGCCGCGGCCACCGAATACACTCTGCTCAGTTCGGAACCCGAGATGCCTGCGCTTTATCATGGAACCGATCGACAGGCAGTACTTGATGCGACGGCGAAATGGTCGCCGGTTCTCGGCTCGCATGACTTTGCGCCTGCGTTGCGAATGGCCCGCAGCCTGGTCGGCGACGGCCTGGTAATCTTCCTGACCGATCATCGGGTTGTATCGGCGCTCCCCTTCGACGCCAAAACTCTGGCGGTCGGTGAGCCAAAGGATAATTGCGGCTTTGCCGGACTCACCATCGAAGACACGGATGGATCGATGGGCTTTCAGGTGCTGGTGAAAAACCATAGCCGCAGGAATGACTCCCGCCGGTGGTGGATCGAGGCGGCCGGGCAACGAACCGACGCTGGTACCATCGAGCTGGCGCCGGGCCAGGCTCAGCTATTGCGCGCGCGATTTCCCGATGCGTTTGACGCCTGCATGCTCGTCCTCGAGGGAGACACCTTGGCGGTCGATGATCGGCTGCCACTGGTGCGGCCCCGACCAAAATCCCTGAGTGTGTTTGTGCAAGCGGCCGGAGCGGAGAAAAGATCTGAGATCGACAGCGTGTTAAGCGCATTTCCAAATTTAATCTCTGCCGCGACGCCAGAATCGGGTGACTTGGTGGTTGCGATTTATGATCCACTGGCGCCAGCTCTTCCGATCGCCAACGCCTGTGTTTTTTCCGCTGATCCTCAGCCGGGCGCGACTTATGCCGCAGGTGTACTCCTGGCGGAAAGCGACCCGCTCATGGAAGGACTCAACTGGCAGGGCTTGCTCGTTCGCGACACCTTGGGCATTCCGCGCGCCAATGACGACCGGACGTTGCTTTGGCAGGGTGAACGCCCGCTGATCGTTCTGCGAAGCCGTGAAGGAAGGCAGCAGTTACTCTGCAACTTTGATTTGCATTCGAGTAACGCGCGTCGGCTGCCCGCGTTCGCGGTGCTGCTGCACCGGTTCCTCGAAATGCTGCGGCGCGAGAAAATTGCGCCCGAGTCGGCGAATTTTGAGACCAGTCAGCCGCTGCGAGTGGCCCACCGCACAGGCAAAGACGCTCCGCCCCTGACTGTTGTCATCGATTCTTCCCCCGACGCGACTTCATCAACAAATCCGAGATCCGAAATCCGCAATCCGCAATCCCACCTCCGGGCCCCGCGAGAGGCCGGGTTTTTCGGTGTGAAACAAGGGGAGGTAATGTTGTTGCAGGCGGCGGCACACTTTGCCGATCCGCGTGAGTCTGACCTTAGCGAGGCAGCTTCGATCAATGATCTCGATGACACTGCACCGGCGCTGATTGAACGCCACAGCGAGGCCGACTCAAAGTGGCGGCTGTGGGCATTGCTGGCGCTGGCGGCGCTGCTCGCAAGTTGGTGGTTCGCCCGCGAACGCGGCGTCGAGATGAAAGAGGTGCCGGCATGAGTTTGCGGAATCCCGAATGGCTGGCGTTGATTCCGGTCCTCATCGTGGCCGGGTGGTTTTATCCGCGGCTCGGATTGTTTCGTCCTCTTCGCCTGCTTTGTGTGCTGCTGCTAGGCTGGGCGCTCTCGAGGCCGCAGGTCAGAAAATTCGAGGATGGTCTTGATTTGTGGGTGCTGCTGGATCGGTCGGACTCGACCGAAGGGATCGTCGACAAAAGCTGGCCAGAGTGGCAACGCCTGCTCGAACGTGGCCGCCGCAGTGGAAATGATCGTCTCATCCAACTCGATTACGCAGCCGAAGTGTTGAGGCATGGAGAGACGGGGGCGGAGCTTTACGACCGCAATCGCCGCCTGACCCGCACCCGCCTGGCCGTCGAATCCGCTCTGGCCATGGCGTCGCCCACCAAGCCTGCGCGCATTCTCCTTTTCACCGATGGCTTCAGCACCGAGCCGCTCGATGGCCTTGCGGAAAAACTGGTGCGGCAAAACGTTTCGCTCGATTACCGGCTGGTCCGGGATCCCGCGACGAACGATTACCGTCTGAGCCGACTGAGTCTCCCTGAGCGGGCCCAACTGGCGGAGCCATTCCTGATCGAGATCGAAGTGCGTGGGCCGCGGGACGGCAAGGTGCCGCTCGTCATCCGACGCAATGATCACGAAGTGAAACGGGCCGAGGTCACGGTTCACCGCGGATTGGGCACACTTCGCTTCACCGATCGCATTTCCCTTAGCGGCGCGCATCGTTATGAGGCGCTCATTCAGCCGCCCCAGCAGGACCGGCTGGGCAATAATCGTTTCGAAGCCTGGATCGAAATCAGCGGCGGCCCCCGCGTTCTGCTGGTCACAAAGTATCTCAATGACCCTGTGAGCGAAACGTTGCGCAAGCAGGGCTTTGTGGTCGAGACCGTCACTCTGCCAGCCCCGCCCACCCTCGGCCAGCTCGCCGGGGCGAAGGCCGTCATCTTGAATAATGTCCCCGCCTTCGACTTGCCTAACGATTTTCTAAATTCGCTTTCCTTTTATGTGCGCGAGCAGGGCGGGAGCCTGATGATGACCGGCGGGCGGCAAAGTTTCGGAGCGGGCGGCTACTTTGAATCGCCGGTCGATTCGCTGCTTCCGGTTTCCATGGAGATGAAGATCGAGCACCGGAAGCTGAGCGTGGCGATGGCCATCGTGATGGACCGCTCAGGATCGATGGGCATGAACGTCGCCCCCGGCATGCAAAAGATGGACCTGGCCAACGAAGGCGCTGCCAACGCGATTCGCTACCTGGGGGCCGAGGACTTGATCACGGTCTATGCGGTTGACAGCGAGGCGCACGAAATGGTTCCGCTGCAAAAGGTGGGCGCCAACCGGGAGAAGATGGCCGGCGCGGTGCGGCGCATTCAGAGCATGGGTGGCGGAATTTTTGTCTACGAGGGCCTCAAGGCCGCGTGGGAGGCTTTGCGGAAATCCGATTTCGGGCAGCGGCACATCATTCTGTTTTCGGACGCCGCTGATTCCGAACAGCCCGGCGCCTACATCGCGCTGCTGGATGAGATCACGGCCAACGGAGGCACGGTTTCTGTGATCGCGTTAGGCACACGCGCGGATGCCGACGCAAACCTGCTTGAAGACATTGCCACTCGTGGCAAGGGGCGCCTGTTTTTTACCGACAAGGCGGCCGAGCTTCCGAGCATTTTTTCTCAGGAGACGGTAGCGGTGGCCCGCTCGGCTTTCATCATCGAGTTCACTGGTGCAAAGGGCGCGGGAGGATGGTTTGAAATCAGCGCGCAGCCGATGGATTGGCTGGCGGGAGTCGACGGCTACAACCTGAGCTATGCGCGAGAATGGGCGAGCCAGGCGCTTATCGCCACGGACGAATATGCAGCGCCGCTCGTGGCCTTCGGCCAGCGCGGGCTGGGGCGGACGGCCGCGGTTTCCTTCGCCTTGGGCGGCGAACATTCGCAGAGTGTGCGGGCCTGGCCAAAATACGGCGACTTTTTGCAAACACTGACGCGCTGGCTCATGGGCGACGAGGCCCCGCCTGGCCTGGGCTTGCGGCATAATTTGCGGGGAACGACCCTGGATTTGGACCTCCTCTACGACGCCGCCTGGGAACAGAAACTCTCCGAAAAGGCTCCGCGAATCTTGATCGCGTCAGGGCCGCGCGCGGACACCACGCGCGAGCTCACCTGGCGGCGGATGGCGCCCGGCCACTTTCACGCCGAGGTCGAACTAAGCGAAGGCGAGCTGGTTCGTGGAGCGGTGCAAGTCGGCCCGCACGCGCTGACCTTGGGGCCGATTTTGGTCGGCACAAGTGCCGAATGGGCGTTCGAGGGAGCTCGGCTCGACGAACTCAAGCAGGCCTCCGCATCGAGCGGCGGCGGTGAACTTCTCGACCTCGAGAGAGCGTGGCGCAACCCGCCGACCAAACAATACGCCGATATCCAGCACTGGTTTTTCGTGGCGGCCCTGCTTTCAATTCTTATCGAAGCTTTGGTAACGCGCGCTGGCTGGCGGGTCCCGGTTCTGGCATTGCCGAAATTCGCGTCGCGGCGCGCGCCGCGAGTGCATCGGCCAGCCAGGGATCATCTGCGGCGGCTGCAACCAGACGTCATTGCCCCGTCCGAGTCCTCCTCGCCACCGATCGAGGATATCGCTTCTCCCGGGAATGAAGATGCCATCCAGCGGCAGCAGCGCTACGCGCGAGCGAAAAGGGGATAGCCGAACTGTTTTGCCTCAGAGTTTCAAACCGGCGAATCTCGCCGAGTTTTAGATCGCCGCTGGCAATAAACCGCTCTCCTGCAAACTCGACCCGTAATGGAGGCCCCACATAACCGGGATCTCCTACCTCGTAAATGCTAAAATCCTCAACCTGACCCCAGGCCCCCAGGCCCGTGACCCCAGGCCCGTGACCCCAGGCCCGCCAGGCTCGTGATGATGAGACGATCCACCCGCGGTTTGGTTGTCGTCACACTCGAGACGCCAAATCGATGAAAGCCGAAGCGCCTTCGGTGAAGGTTTTTGTGTCTCAGCGGACATCTCTAGACCGGCCAAAGGGCCGTCTTACAATAGCGCCGTGGACTACGCTTCCGCCATCAAGTGGATTTACTCGACTCAACTCTTCGGAATCAAGTTGGGCCTCGATACCATGCGCCGGCTGCTCGCGGCACTAGATCTTCCGGGCAAAACCCAACGCTTTGTGCACGTGGCGGGCACCAACGGCAAAGGCTCGACTTGCGCCATTGTCGATTCCATCGCTCGAGCCGGAGGGTGGCGGGGCGGGTTGTATACCTCGCCGCATCTCATTTCGTTTTGCGAACGCATCCGCGTGGACGGCGCAACCATCCCCGAATCGGAAGCGGCGGCGCGCCTGAGCCACCTGCGCGAACTCATTGAATGCTGGGAACCGCATCCGACGTTTTTCGAGATCACGACGGCGCTGGCCTTGTGGTGGTTTCGCGATGCCGAGGCGCAAATCGTCGCCCTCGAGACCGGTTTGGGAGGGCGGCTTGACGCAACGAATGCCGTTACGCCTGTCGTCAGTGTCATCACACCAATTGCTTTCGATCACATGCAATGGCTGGGCAACACCTTGAGCAAAATCGCTTTTGAAAAGGCCGGCGTCATTAAGTCTTCGGTCCCCGTCGTGGTCGCGCCACAGGAAGCCGACGCCATGGCCGTCATCCGGCGCGTAGCCGGAGAACGTGGCGCTCCCATGACTGTGATCGAAGCACCCTGGCCGCGCGGCCCACTCGGCCTTGCTGGGACTCATCAACGTTGGAATGCCGCTCTTGCCGTCCGCGCGTTGAAGGCAGCCGGGATCCGGGTGACGGAGACAGTGATCGAGCGAGGGCTCGCCACGGTTTCGTGGCCGGCTCGTTTTCAACAAATCGGTACCCGCATCGTGATCGATGGCAGCCACAATCCTCACGGCGCGCGCGCCCTGGCTGGCACGTGGCGGGAAGTTTTTGCATCCGAGAAAGCCACGATCATTTTGGGGGCGGTCACGCAAAAAAATTATCGCGGGATCGTCGACGCGCTCCGGCCGATTGCCGCCGAGTGGATCTTCACTACCGTCAACAGTCCCCGGGCCGTCTCCGCCCGTCAACTCGCTGCCACTGTGCCGGGCGCGCGCATCGCAGAAAACTGCGCCCAGGCACTGGCGCTCGCCGGCATCGATCTCTCGACCGCAGCGGACCCTGGCCGGCGCGGCCCACAACGCGTTCTCGTCTGTGGTTCGCTTTACCTCGCCGGTGAAGCCCTGGCTGCGCTCGGTAACAAGGCAGGCCTATTTGAGCCTTCGGCCCAATAATAAGCATGAGCGTAGTGCGTGGCGAAACCCCGCCAGGCACAGTTACCGCCATTCAACACGGCTCGACAGAGTCTCGCCCCACCGGAACCCCCTCAAAGAATAAGATTCAAAGCGGCAGCTACAGCGCCGTCGGGACGCCGACTTTGGCGGCATGCCTGACGCCCATGGGTTCGGTGATGATGTCCTTGTAAGTCATGCCGCCGGGGATCATGGGCAACACGTGTTCAGTGTAAGGAACCATGACGTCGAGGACGTAAGGCTCTTTCGCGGCCAGCATGCGTTTAAGTGCCGGCACGAGATCTTTCTTGTGAATGATTCGCTCGCACTTCACCCGAAATCCGGCGCAGAGCGCGACAAAATCCGGATAAATCTTTGATTCGTCGCGGTGGGTAGGATCATAGACATGGCGCGGATCGGCCAGAAAAGTGTGCGCGCGGTTCGAGTTATACTTGAGGTCTTCCCATTGCACCACCATGCCCAGGTGCTGGTTGTTGATGATGATAACTTTCACCGCAATGTTTTCCGTCACCGCTGTTGCCAGTTCCTGAATATTCATCAAAAACGATCCGTCTCCGTCGATGTCGACCACTTCCTTGTCAGGCTGCGCGAGCTTTGCGCCCACCGCCGCGGGGAAGCCGTAGCCCATCGACCCGAGTCCGGCGCTTGTGATAAACCGCTTTGGCTCATCAAATCGATACCATTGTCCCGCCCACATCTGGTGCTGCCCGACCCCCGTGGTGATAATCAAATCCTTATTCAACTTGTAAAGCTGCTCGATGGCATACTGGGGCTGGATAAGGTCCTCAGTATCTTCGTACTTCATGGGAAACTTTCGTTTCCATTCGTCGATCTGGGCGATCCAATCCGGGTAAATCGTGTACTTGCCCGGCAGGGCGCGTTTGTAGCCGGCTTTCGCAAGCCATTGATTCAGCCGCGTGAGGGCTTCCTTCACATTCGCCAGGATCGGCAGCCGCACCAGCTTGTTCTTGTTCAACTCGGAGTTGTCGATGTCGATGTGGATGATCGTTCCGTGCTCGCAAAATTTTTCCACTTTGCCAGTCACGCGGTCGTCAAAGCGCACGCCGAGCGCCAACAGGAGGTCGGCTTCGTTCGCAGCGTTGTTGGCGTAAACCGTCCCGTGCATGCCAAGCCACCGCATAGAAAGCGGGTGCGTCTCGGGAAAGGCGCCGATACCCATGATGGTGGTCGTGGCCGGGATTTGCGTGCGCTCGGCGAATTCAAGCAGTTCCTCGTGCGCTTCAGAGGATATGATGCCGCCCCCGGCATAGATGACCGGCCGCTTGGCCTGCTTGATCAGGCCGATGACTTCGTTGAGCGAGATATCATCCAGTTCGCGGTGCGGGGTGTAGCCGCGCAGTTTGATCTCCGCAGGAAAAACCGGATGCACCTTTGATTCCTGCACGTCTTTTGGCATGTCGATGACCACCGGGCCGGGCCGTCCGCTCTGCGCGATATAGAACGCCTCCTTGACGATGCGCGGAATATCCTGGGCGTTGGTGACAAGGTAATTGTGTTTCACAACGGGCAGAGTCATGCCGAAGAAATCGGTTTCCTGGAACGCGCCCCGGCCGATCATGTGCTGCGGGACCTGTCCGGAAATCGCGATGATGGGCGTCGAATCCAAAAAGGCATCGGCGATGGCGGTGATCATGTTGGTGGCCCCTGGTCCCGAGGTGCCCATGCAGACCCCGGCTCGACCCGTCGCCCGTGCGTACCCCTCAGCGGCAAATCCGCCGCCCTGCTCATGCCGCGGCAGAACGGTGCGAATCCGCTTCGAGCGCGTCAACGCCTGATGAATCGGCATTGATGCCCCGCCCGGATACGCGAAAATCACCTGAACCCCTTCCCGCTCGAGACAGGCCACCAGCACTTCCGCCCCGGTCATCAGTTCCCCGCGTTCAGACGCGGACTTGGCGGGTTTTGCTTTCGGTTTCGGTGATTTGTGGGCACGCATGGCTGCAGGTGGTCTGAGAATAAGCGGGGCTCATTATATCCCCCAGATTCTTTTGTCACAAGAAACAGCCGCAGACTTTAAAGCGGGTCATTTGCGGCTGCGCTGAATACGGGAAGGCTCATTCTCAGGCTCGCTGTCCCATTCGGTCGCCCATGCGAGCGTAAAGTTCGCGGCCCTGCAGTGTTTGTTCGAGCAGGTCGTTGGCGAGGTAAAGGCGCCCGGGTTCAAAAAGGGTAATGGTCGAAGACCCGCTGAAGCGAAAAAGGCATTTTAGCTGTCGCCCCAGCGAGGCCTATCACTGCCACCGGTCCTGCGATGCCAGCAAACCACCTAAGATATTCGCCAACCGTGATCACTTGGCCACCTTCTCTGGATGATGCCAGCAACTTGCCGCCGTTGACAAGTGCGGACCATCTGAGACGGTTGCTCACACCGATGATGATGAAGCGCGCTCGCAACCATTGACGTCATGATTGAGAGCATTCTGCAAGCGCGTTTACGACCGGTAATCGACCGTCGTCAGCGCGTGCGGTGGTGGTTTTCGCTGGCGGTTTGTTGGGCAATTGCCGCCGCCATTGGAGGGTTGGTCCTGCTGTTCGAGCGGGATGACGCATCGTCTGCGGCGTGGGTGCGGCCGGCGTTGGTCATCGCATCGCTGATTGCGGCCGGATTGCTCTGGCTTCGGCACGTCATAACCTCGCCCAATCAGCGGGTGCTCGCGCGCGAAATCGAAAAAAAGCACCGCGATCTCGATGGCCGTCTCCTCACCGCCGTGCAGCAGGAACCGAATCGAAAGGGCGATTACAATTTCCTGCAACAACGACTCTTCGAGGATGCGCTGCAGCACAGCATTGATCATGACTGGAGCGAGATCAATCCGCGGACCCAACTCACGGCGGCGCGCGTCGGCCAATGGGTAGCCTTGGCGGCATTTCTCGTGGTGCTCTGGCATTTGCCCCCGCCCTCGGCGTCCGTGGCGGGGCTCCCGGAGGCAACGGTCGTCACAAGCCCGGCCGTGATCGTAACGCCAGGGGACGCGAGCATCGAGAGAGGCAGTAGTCTTGTTGTCATGGCGCGCTTTGAGGCTGCGCTGCCGTCCTCCGCCGACCTCGTCATCGGCGAAACGACCGAAACCGAGCGCCGGACGCCGATGATCAAAAGCCTCGCTGATCCGATCTTCGGCGCCAGCGTCCCTGAAGTGTCCGAGGGATTGACCTATCGTGTCGACTACGCCGAATCGAGAACTCGGGATTTCAAAGTCACGGTTTTCGAGTTTCCGCGGCTCGAGCGCGCTGATGCGACGCTCACTTACCCTGAATACACCGGATTGGCGGTGAAACGGATCGAAGATTGCCGCCGGGTCAGCGCGGTGGAAGGGACGCTGCTGGATCTCGCGCTTCAACTCAACAAAGCAGTGGCTAGCGCCGTGCTGGTTCCCAAGGACGGCAAATCGACGCCGCTGACATTGGCCATCGATCCGTCAAAAGCCCAGGCGCTGCTCGAAAAATTCCAATTGGTTTCGAGCCAGTCGTATGATTTGCAACTCAGCGACCCCGAAGGTCGGGCAAACAAAATGCCGGCATCCTTCATTTTGGAGGTGCTGCCGAATCGGGTTCCGGAACTGAAGCTGACTTCGCCGCGTGGTGATCAGCGTCCGTCGCTGATCGAGGAGATCGCATTTGAAGGAACGGCCTGGGATGATTTCGCGCTTCTTGCCTACGGTCTTTCGTTCTCGCTCCCAGGACGGGAACCCCGCGTGATCGAGCTCGGGCGCAATGTGGCGGGGCAGGAAAAACACGCGTTTCGCCAGATGCTGCGGCTTGAAGACTGGGGTGTTCAAGCGGACCAGTTGGTTGCGTGGCACGTGTGGGCGGAAGATATGGGTCCGGATGGAAGGCCGCGACGGACGCAAGGCGAGCTCTTCTTTGGCGAGGTGCGTCCATTCGAGGAAATTTTCCGTCAGGGAACCGGCATGGAGGGCGAACAACAGTCTGAGCAATCTGGCCAGCAGGGTGGAGACCCAGCGAGCAAGCTCGCCGAGTTGCAGAAGCAAATCGTCAATGCGACGTGGAAGCTGCAGCGCGCGGCTGGAACTGAGCCCACGTCTGAATACGAGAAAGACGCGACTGTCGTGCGCGACTCGCAAGCGCAGGCGCTCGGTCAGGCGAAGGCCGCCGCAGAGAAGGTTGGTTCGCCGCAAACCGCAGGGCTCTGGCAGAACGCGGTCGCGGAAATGGAAAGAGCACTGTCGAGTCTCGAGGGGGCACTGACCTCTCCCGCGCCATTGCCCGAATCACTCGCGCGCGAACAGTCGGCCTATCAAGCCTTGCTTAAGTTGCGGGCGCGCGAGCATCAGGTGGCGCGCAGCAAAAGCCGCAGCGGCGGGCAGCAGAGTCAAAGTGAGCAACAACGCCAGGAGCAGCTCGGCGAACTCGATCTGACCGAGTCCGAGAACCGTTATGAAACCCAGAGGGAGGCGCAGGCGCCGGCAGACGCGGAACGCCGCGAGCAGATGCAGGTGCTCAATCGCCTGCAGGAATTGGCGCGCCGCCAGGGGGATGTTAACGAGCGCCTCAATGAATTGCAGTCCGCCTTGCAGGAAGCCGGCACAGAAAAAGAGCGGGAGGAGCTTCTTCGCCAGCTCAAGCGGCTTGAAGAGGAAGAGCGACAAATGCTCGCTGACATGGATGAACTCCGTCAGCGAATGGAGCGCGCCGAAAACCAGGCAGCCCTGGCCCGGGAGCGACAGCAGCTCGACAGCGCGCGGCAGGACGTTCAACGCGCTGCTGACTCCGCGGCGCAAGGCCAGGCATCGCAGGCAATGGCCGCCGGCACCCGCGCCCAGCGTCAACTGCAGGAAATGCGAGATGAATTACGCAAACGCGGGTCAGGCCAGTTCGCAGATGCCCTCCGCGAGATGCGATCCGAGGCCCGCGGTCTGGCCACCAAGCAGCAGGAAATTTCCCGCCAGGTCGATGAACTCGATTCGCCGAATCGGAAAACCCTCAGCGACGCACCAGAACGGGGAGCGGCCATCGACGAACTCGCGAAGCAAAAAGATCGGACGACAAAGCTGATCGAACGCGCCAGTCAATTATCGCAGGAGGCCGAGACCCCCGAGCCGTTGCTCTCGCGGCAACTCTATGACACTGTTAGGAGATTCAGCCAGGAAGACGCGGGATCCGTGCGGAAAATACAGCAGGAGATGATTCGTCAGGGCCGGCTGACTCAGCGGCTCTATGACCAGATGGAGGAATTGCGCGGCCGGCCGGAGGCGGGGAAGGCGCTTGAGCTGGCTTCGCATATGTTGCGGCAGGACCTCACTGCCCAAGCCGCGCAAGCGGAAGAGCAAGCCAGCGCCGGAATTGATGGCTTGAAGCAAGGTGTCGAGCAAGCTGCCGAAAGTGTGCTCGGTGACGACACGGCCGCGTTGAAACTCGCCAACCAGGCGCTGGAAAATCTCACCCGGCAGGTGGAAGAGGAGATTGCGCAGGCCGAGACCGGGAATTCCGCCGCAAAGAACGTGGATGCGACGCCCTCGGCGGGGGCACCAAAACGCGACGAGGCGCCGCGCCCACCTTCCCAAGCGCAGACAGGTCCCGCATCGGCTGAACCAGCTTCGGGCGAGGAAACAGGAGGGACCAGCGCCGAGAACCTGGCCTCAAATCGACAACGTGATGAAGGTCCGGCGCCACCGGGAGAAAAACAGGCGACCGCCACGGAATCAACCGATGGCCGGGCGCCGCGAGGCCAGACCGCGCAATCAACGAATGGCCGAACTCCGCGAGGTCGTGCCGGCAATGGCCCCCAAGACATCGGCGGCCGAGGCGGGGTCTCCGCCCCCTTGACCGGCGAGGGTTTCGCTCCGTGGTCGGATGGCCTGCGCGATATCGAGGAAATGATCGAATTTCCCGATCTTCGCAATGACGTGGCTGCGGTCCGCGAGCGGGCCCGTGTGATGCGGCTGGAACTCAAGCGGGAACTTCCGAAACCCGACTGGACTGTGGTCCGGCTTGAGATACTCAAGCCATTGGTTGAGGTGCGGAAGCGAATCGGCGAAGAATTGGCCCGCCGCCAGAGCAACGACGCGCTGGTGCCCATTGATCGAGACCCCGTTCCTGGACGCTATTCCGAACTCGTCCGCCGATACTACGAGTCGTTGTCGAAGTGATCTCGCCGTTTAAAGCTCTTGTCAGGTCATTCGTTATTGGGACTGGTCCCGTTAATTTCCAGCGGTGATTGTGCGGCAGCCTGGTTCAGACGCACAGATTTCAGCGCCTCCGAACGCAGAGCCTCATCCTTGATCGTTTGCGCCCATGCCTGGGCGGAAACCGGGTCTTCACGCATTGTCTTCTCGGCGAAAAAGCGGGCCGCGTAATCATAAAGCGCATGATTTTGATTTTCCCCGAGCCATGCCCCGATTCGGTTAAGACTTTGTTTCGCGCTGTTCGTGATCACCATCTCGACGCGATTTCGCACCATTTCAGCGGGGACATTCGGCTCTTTCGAGTGAAGCTCGACCAGGAAATTGAGCGATTCACCTGGTTCGTCGGCCGCCAGCCGATGGATCAAGGCGTTCACCGTGCGGTCCGAAAACCAGGGCTTTCCCACACCCTCGAGCAGCCATTGTTTGGCCGGATTCCGGTCTGAATGATTCTGTGCCAAGCGCGCTGCAATGTTGTCGTAGACCTCGCGCAACACACCAGGATCAACGGAGCCCGAAAGGGGTCCGCTTTCGAGATCGCCAAACCACTGTTGTGCCGCGGTGATCCCGCTTCGGCCCGTCAACGCCGAAAGCATTTTGTCGACCAGGGCGCGCTGTTGGCCGGCTGGCAGAGAGAAATAAATCTCGGATGCCAATTTCGGATCAGTCTCGACTGCGCTCTCGACGAGCGCGGCAGTCAACTCGTTGCGCACCCGGCCGGGTTCGAGTTGTTCGATCCAGGCTTTCGCGCCGGCCGGGTCGGCCGACGCCCAGCCGGCAAAGAATTCCTTTGCACCGATCTCGACATTCCCGTTCGGCTCGGTTGGAAGCCGTATGTATTTGCTGCCGGTGAGCTGGCCAACCCTGAACTTCATCATGCCCGCGTCTTCACCGTTCACTCGGTGGCCGCTCTCGAACCACGCCTGAAAAGCCCGTCGGACTTCGGCATGATTCTCGAGCGTCATCCGGGCGAATATTTCAGCCAGGGCCAATTGGCGTTCGAGCCGGCCCGGGAGGCTCAAAGCCCGTGCCGTGAGCGGTCCAGCTTCTTCGGGGGTAAGCACGGGCAGGGCGATCGATCGCTTCGCTTCACCAGCATCGATCTGAGCGCCCGGTCTCTTGGCGGAGTCGATCCTCGCGAACTCATGCACATCGCCGGAAGCGGGTGTCGCGCGCTGCCCGATCAAATATCCAATGAACCCGCAACCAAGTGCGACAATCAGACCGCCGAAGGCGCAAAGAGGTCGGGACATTCAAGAGAAATACGACGCCGGAAAAAGATTTCTTGGAAAGTTTTGACCAGGATTTCCTGAATGTAGGTCGAAACGTGGTCGCGCTTTCAGAACTTTTCCCCGCGCAGCATAACAACCGCGACTGCTTTATCATCGTGAACAACGGCGCCCCAGGCACTCGGTTTGCGAGTGTCAATAAAAACGCCATGGCTTTCTTTGGGGAGAGGCGCTGCCTCGAGGCGGAACATTGCTTGTATGGCATCAATTTCCCATTTGGTGGGCAAATCGGTGAGAAAGCGGCGGTCCAATGGCTTCCCTTGATTCTCAGCCTTGGCTTCGCGCGGCTCGTCCGCGGTCTTGATCATGCAGAATCGGTACGGGGCATCAGCGGGGACCAGGACCGTAACCTCGGGGGCAAACGGCGTTGACGAATGAATCGCGTCGAACAACCGCGCCAGCAGTGCGTCTCCCTCAGCGGTCCCAGTCCCCGCCAGATGCTGTCGAAGTCCCGGCGAGAAGAGGGCTATGACGTTGGGTATCCGGCTTTGCAGTTCTTTCTCGACCTCAGCATACCGGGATGTTTTCTTCTGCTCTTCCGCCTCCTGATTTTTTCGGGAGCGAAACTGATCCACTTTGTGAAGTCCGAACATGATTCCGAAGGCGATTGCCATCGACAGCACGATCAGGCCGCGGGTTCGCCGCGAAGAAGCGGGAGCCGCCATGCCTGCCTTCTCGGCGGCGGATTCGGCGAGCACCGCGAAACTGCACATCACGCTGATGACTACGGAAAAGGCCGCCAGGATCGCGAGCACGATCACCAGAACCTGGGCGTATTTGTCGATCCAGTCGGGCAGGATATTCCAGTTCAGAACTTCGTCGGTCGTCCACAGAACCACACCCACAATGGTGAAAAGGAAGATGGCCAGTCCAGTATTGGTCGAGGCCCGCAAAGCGCGTCGATAATTCATGGTGTTCCAGTGAGGCAGCGCTCAGCCCCCGCTATTTTCGCGCGGCATCGAGGGCATTGATGACATCGCTCTGGCTGATCAGTCCATCGGGCAGAAGGATTGGCGGGCGCGAACGATCTGCAGGGTAGACAAAATAGACGGGGATGGTGGCGAGATTGTTGCGAAAAAGGAACTCCGAAATGACAGGGTCTGGATTGGTCTGGTCCGCTTTGAGCGGCACCACGTTCAGTTCTTTGAATTTTGCTTTCACCGCTTCTGAACCAGGAGCGTGAAAGACGCGTTTTTCATTGAATTGGCAAGTGGCTCACCACTTGGCGGTGAAATCGGCGAAGAGGATGCGGCCTTCGCGTCGAAGGTCACGGACACGTTCGGGTGACCAGTTTTCCCAGGTAAACTCTGGTTCGTTTGGCGCCGAGGAGGATTTTACGGAAAACTTGCCGCCGCTTTCGACCAACTCGGTGATCTGTTCGTTCAGAGACGCGATTTCTTTCTCGAGCACGACGCTTTCCGCCTGGTTGCGGGTGGCCGCGGCCCCCCGCCAGACCGCTAGAGCGAGGATGGCGAGTGCTGTCATCATCGCGGTGAATCGCTGCCTCTTCGGGCGCAACAAAGTGCCGTAGCGCCCATAAATCCAGGCCGCGACTGCGAGAAGAAGCAGCGCGACCAGCGCGTCCACCAATCCACCGGCGCCCACCTGCCCGCCGAACGACCATAGAAAATAAATCACCGTCCCGAACATGGGGAAAGCCATGACCATTTTAAACGTTTCCATCCAGGCGCCGGGTCTGGGGAGGCGATTGACGAGGGCGGGCTGAAGTGAGAGCACGAGATAAGGCAGCGAGATGCCCAGACCGAAGGCGGTAAAAAGGACGAGCGCCGGCAACGGCGGTTGTTGGAGAGTGTAGCCCATGGCTGCGCCCAAAAAAGGCCCACTGCAGGGCGTCGCGATCAGCGTGGTGAGCACGCCCGTGAAAAATGACCCGGCGTATCCTTCCTTGCTCATCAAGCCTCCACCTACGCCGGTCAATGACGTGCCCATTTCAAAGACGCCGGCGAGGTTCAATCCGAAAAGGAATAGCAGTGCGATGATAAACATCGTGAACGGTGCGGATTGCTGCTGAAAACCCCATCCCAGGCGCTGCCCGGCCTCATTCAACGCAATGAGCACACCCGCCAGTATCCACAGTGAGACGAGCAGCCCGAGCGTGAAAATCAGCCCGTGATTGCGAATCTTCCGCGAGTCGTGACCGGACTGGCTAACGAAGCCGAGCACTTTAATTCCCAGCACCGGGAAGACGCACGGCATGGCATTCAGGATGAAGCCTCCCACAAAGGCGAGCAACATGGCCCACCAGTAAGTCAACGGCGCGCGTGCCTCGCCCCCGAGGCCGACGTGCTTCGGTCCGGTCTTCGGAATGATTTCGTCCATCGCCTCAAGCGTCGTCGCTGGGATTTTCGAACTGACGGACCCCTCCTTATTTGCGATCGGAGCGGGTTCGGCCTTCTCGCTGGCCGCAGTGGCCGGAGCGGCTGAACTCGGCGCAAGCGGGACCGCGAGGGCCGGCAACGTTCCGTCGGCGAGCCAGCCCTTCGAGGCGAAAAGGAATCCCTCGGAGCTTTTGTTGGTCGTGGTTTCCTCGCGAGGGACCTTGAGTGTCCAGGCCGAAGCGGATTTTTCGATTTGCGGAGGCTCATTTTTCACCGCGGCGTTGCGGTCAAAGAAATAGATCTCGCCGGGATCGGTGCTCGCGCCGGTGCCCGGCGTGAGGGTGATTACAAATTCGGCGCCCGAGTCCGAAGCGGCAACTTTCCAGGCGTCGCTCGAACGCGGCTGTTGTGACCGCACGACATCGAACGCCGCTTTCGTCCGCGGGTCGGTTTCGGCCGCGGCGGCGGATTTGATTTTGAGATCGAGATTTGCCTTTCCCGGCGTACAACCCGCCGCATCACATTGCAGCCAGGATACAGCCGCCTTAAGGGTCGCTTCCGCACCGGCCGTAAAGGTGGCTGGCGGAGTAATCTCGGTTAGATGAAGAACGCTGCCGGTGTAGATGTGGCTGTAACCGAGCGCGTCCATTTTTGCTTCCGGCAGCGCCCACAACAAGGGGCCGCTTTCCCAGCCTCCGGGCAATTCCCACTCGACGTTTGTTTTGAGGCCGGTGCCGGGATTGAGCCAATAACTATGCACGCCCTCGGCGTGTTCCATGCTCAGCCCCACCATGAACGGTTTCCCCGCTTCGACCACCCTCGCCTCGGAGACCAGCGACACGACCACTTTTTCCTCGCCTCCAAGAGCGTCAGCTAGCGCCAGCCCCGTCTTCTTTTGTGCGAACGCGCCTATTGTTCCAATGCCGCTCAGCAGCACCGCCAGAACGAATCGAGTCAGCCTGCGCCGGGACATCGATTGTGTTAGTGCGTCTGATGTCACGCTGGCAAGCCCGTATGCGATCCGTCGCAAAATGGCCGATTTTTTGTTTGCTTGCAGTTGCAAAGAGCGACGGTTTTTTCCTCGCTCATTGTGAATTTGTGCGGGGCCAGGCCGGTCCCTTTGTGGCTCCCATCGCAAAATGGCTGCGCTTTTGACCGTCCGCAGCCACACCACCAGTAGTCACCCGCGGGCAGTGTCATCACGGCTGGTTTGCAATCGGCGACGAGGGGAGATTCCATGGGCGCAAAAAAGTCAGTCACGCTCTAATTCTCGAGGACGGGTTTTTCAAGCTCATTGGTTGTCTTGCGCACCAGCGTGATGCGCATGTTCGGCTTGTGAGGATTGCCGCTATCGAGCAGGGTGACCTGGCGCTCGTAAGTTCCGGCGACATGGCCGCCGATCTGCCATTGCAGCGTGAGCGGGTCATAGGCGCGATACTGTGCTTCCGTGCAGGGAGGGGATGGAGCGCTCGTGAACTGCGCTACCGTCGTGCGATCAGGTTCCTTATCGATATGGCTCACCCCGCCTACGAATTGCCACAGTCCCGCGATGTCAATCCAGGTGCTGTTTTTCGTGAGCCTGCGGTTGGTGGTTTCATAATCGCTCTCCCCCAGCGCCGCAAAGACGGCGGCTCTTTCGTAGATTTCCGGCAACGGCTCACCAAATTGATCGAGCGCAGTCATGGTCAGATCGTGGACGCACATGCTCGCCAGCTTGGCTTCCGGGGGCGCCACTGCTGCCTTGGGATGCGTCCTCATGTTGAGAGCACGATTAACCAGGCCGGGCACCGCCGGACCATCGTAGATGACTGGGTTGCCGGTCTTGACACTGGCCGGAATCACCACACGCACCGGCAAGGATTTCTTCGCCTTTACTGCGCCATCCTGCTTCGTCTCGATGGTCAAAAAAGTTTCCGTCCCGCTGGTCGAAGGCTTCAGGCCGAGGACTTTTAAAAGCAACTCCTGCCCAACCGGGGTGTTTTCCGTCTTATCGAGCTCGACTTCCGCCAGATCAGCGTTCTTGCCCGTGATTTCGGCCGAAGTGGTGCAAGGAGAACCCGATCTGTTCTGGACCGTGATGCGGACCGGCGCGGCCAGCGATTCAAAAGCGCCCCTTCGGTTCTGCTCGAGAAATCCTGTCTTGATCAGCGCGGATTCGAACCCAATGGAAATGTCCGCCGCCGCGAAAGTTTCATCCGCATTCTTGTCCTGCCCTCGCGCCATTAACATGCCCGCGCTCACGACCAGGAGCCAGACCGTCCTTTGAAGAATTGCCGCCATAAAAGAAAAGGGAGCTCAACCACCTTCGGTGAAAAGGCTCGTTTTTCAACTCCGGCCGGGCAAGCCACCTGAAGCCTCAACTCGGGCACGTCCGCGCGACGTCGCACTTTTGACGGCGCGCTCGATCGGCATTTAGGTGATGGCACCGTGCCCGAATCCTCCCATTTCGTTGCGACTCAGTGGAGCCTGGTCCTTTCTGCGGGCGGTGAGTCGACCCGGGGGCAGCGCGCGCTGTCGCAACTTTGCTCGCGGTATTGGTACCCGATTTATGCTTTTGCGCGGAAACAGGGATTGGCGGCTCCGGATGCCGAGGACACAACTCAGGGATTTTTCATGCATATACTGAGTTCCGAGGCGCTGGCCACGGTGGACCGTGCCAAGGGCCGCTTTCGCTCGTTCCTGCTGGCCTCGATGAAGAATTTTCTCGCCAACGAGTGGGACCGAGCGCGCGCCGCCAAACGCGGTGGCGGCGTGCCGACGATGTCGTTGGACGCAACCGGGGCTGAGGAACGCTATCGGCTCGAGCCCGCTGACATGCTTTCACCAGACAAACTCTACGACCGCCGATGGGCGCTCACGGTTCTTGATCAAACGGTCCGGCAACTCGCTGAAGAACAGGCGGCATCAGGAAAGGCGGCGCTTTTCCAGGCGGTCCGGCCGGTTCTTGACGGCGGCCATGCCAGTTTTTCCTATGAAGAAATTGGCGCACAGTTGGGAATGAGTGCAGGCGCGGTCAAAGTGGCGGTCCACCGGTTGCGTCAAAGATATCGCGAACTTTTGCGGGGGGCGGTGGCGGAAACGGTCGTGCACGCCGAAGACGTGGATGATGAATTGCGCCAGCTAATCGATGCGCTGACTTAGGGGTTTGTTGAAAAACTCAACCGGTGGTGGGCAGAACTTTCTCATCGAAGTCTTCGGAGCTCTGTAACCTTTGGCCGCCAATTCTTTTGGAAGGGGTGAAGCCATGAATACGACCACCACCCGATGCTCCGCCTGCGGCACTGCTCTCACTGAACCCACCCTGGATGGACTGTGCCCGAAATGTCTGCTCACCCTCGGAGTGGCGACGAAAATCATTAGTGTTGCTGGTCCCACGACTCAGGCGCCGTCCGGCATTTCGTGGGACGGTTCTTTGCGAGAGCCGATGGACTTCGGTCCCTATCGCGTTCTCAGACTGCTTGGCCAGGGCGGCATGGGCACAGTTTATGAAGCCGATGATCAGCGCAGTGGACGCCGGGTCGCACTTAAGGTTCTCGGAAAATTTTTCGACACCGCCGAAATGCGGCAGCGATTCCTTCGCGAGGGGCAGCTTGCGGCATCGGTCAGGCATCCGAACGCGGTCGCGGTTCTGGCCGCCGAAGAAATTGACGGCGTCGCGGTGATCGCCATGGAATTGGTCGCGGGCGGAACATTGCGAGATCGCGTCAAGGATCGCGGTCCATGCATTGTCACCGAAGCGGTCGAAACAACTCTGCAAATCATCGACGGACTCGAGGAAGCGCACGCCCACGGCGTGCTGCACCGCGACGTTAAGCCGGCCAATTGTTTTGTCGGCCACGATGGCACCGTGAAGGTCGGCGACTTCGGCCTGTCGAGCTCGACGCTGACGAGGCAGGATGCGCATCTGACTCAGGCCGGGACGATTCTGGGGACACCGGCGTTTGCTTCGCCGGAGCAATTGCGCGGAGCGGATGTCGATGTGCGATCCGACATCTACGCTGTTGGGGCGACGCTCTATTTTCTGCTCACCGGCCGGCCCACGCACGATGCGGAGTCGCTCGCGGCTCTGATCGCCGCGGTTCTCGAACAGACGCCGGCCGAGCCGCGTTCCTTGCGGGCGGATGTGCCGCGTGGTCTTTCACGAATCGTCATGCGCTGCCTGGCCAAAGACCCTGCGGCGCGTTTTTCGAGCTACCGCGATTTGCGGGAAGCGCTGCAGCCGTTCTCGGCGACTGCGCCGACCCCGGCTATGCTCGGCTTAAGGTTCGCCGCGGGCTGCATTGATCTGCTGCTGACCATGATTCCATTTCTCTTGTGGATGGTCGTTACGGGGGATTATCCGCTCGATGCACTGCTCGTCGCACGCACGCCGGCCGCCCTGAGCCTGACAGCGGCCTCGATGCTGTGGTTTGTTCTCTATGGAGCGCTGTTCGAGGGGGTCTGGGGAAAAACGCCAGGAAAAGCGATTTGCGGCCTGCGTGTTGTGCGGGTCGATAATGGCCTCATTCCTGGAATGTGGCGCGCGACCGCGCGCGCCTTTCTCTTCGCTGCATTCCCCGACCTCGTCAGGCAGGTCCTGGTGCTCGCTCAGACCACCGGTGCTGAGTATGAGAAACAGGTGGCGGAATCGGTCTTCCTCACCGCTGATTGGGTTTCATTCGCGATTATTCTCGCACTGTTTGCGACGCTTCGCTGGAGGAATGGCTTCGCCGCGGTGCACGACCTGCTCACGGGAACGCGCGTCGTGGCCAGCGCCTCGGTGCTGGCCCGGCCCCGGCTGGCTGAGACTGCCTGCCCTCCGCCCACGCTCGGCGCTGAGAGAATCGGGCCTTACGTCGTGGTGAATCGCGAGGGCGATTGGATTTTTGGATGGGACGAAGTCTTGCGGCGATCGGTCTGGATCCGCAACCTGCCGCCGGGCACTCCGCCCGCAGCCCCCGTACGCCGCGATCTCAACCGCTTCACCCGCTTGCGCTGGCTCAATGGCCATCGCTCTCCGCTCGAGAATTGGGATGCTTACGAGGCTCTCGGGGGAACTCCGCTCACAGCACGTTTGGATCGGCGGCAGCCCTGGTCCCACGTGAGATTCTGGGCGCACGACATCGCCAATGAACTCGCGGCCGCTCGGGAAGATGGAACCGGGCCGGAGCGAGCCGGAGCCAGTTGTCTCTGGCTCACTGACAGCGGACGGGCCGTGCTGCTCGAGTTTCCCGCGCCTGGAAGCCCTCCTACGGCAACTTATGATCTCCGATCGTCAGAAGAAGTTCAGCAGTTCTTGAACGAGATCATTTCATCCGGTGTTCAACCACAACTCCCACTCCACGCGAGTACTTTTCTTGGTGCCTTGCGGGCGCACCGATTCGAGGCGCCGGGAGTGGTTGCGGGAAATCTGCGCCCATTGCTGAGCAGACCCGCGGAAGTCACGTTCAGTCGCCGGTTGCTGGGACTCGCGCTGCCAGTGACCGCCGCGCTGTTTTTCTCTCTGGCAGTGCTGTTCATGATTCTTCATGTCAACCGTGACTTCGACGCGATGTGGCACCGCGAGTTTCCCGGTCGGGAATCGCCCCGTCTGGCGCTGGATTTCCATGGCGCCGATATGCTTCCTTCGGGATTTACCGATCATCTCGCGGTCTATCTTGCCGGCCATTACGGCGATGTGATGCGGAATTCGGAGTTTTGGAATCGTCCCGAGACTATCGCAGTGACGTTCGATTCCACGCGTGAATTCGCAAAAAACGCGATGCGGCAACACCCCAGCGTCACGCCTCAGCGGCTGGAGGCAGCCAACGCCGCAATCACCGGTCCTCTACAGGAGTTGCGGCGCTATGACCGCTCCGCCTTGATTTGGTCGCCTCCGGTGATGTTTATACTCTTGCTGAGCATCCTGCAGTTGATTGCCGTGCTTCCCGCGCCCTGGCTGAAAGCGCCGCTCGGTTTGCGCTGGCTCGGGCTTGCCCTGGTGCAAAAAAATGGTGGTCCCGCTTCGGCATTGCGCATCGCTGTTCGCTGCGTCATCAGCATTTTGCCCGTCGCGGCCGGACTTATTGCGGCCCTGGTGCTTTCGAGCGATCCCACTGTCCGTCCAGCATGGTTCGTTTTTGGCGGAAGCTGGGTCATCATGATTGTCGCCTCAGCCTGGACCCTCCTTCGCCCCCAGCGAAATCCAGCCGATTTGCTGGCCGGCACCTGCCTCGTGACAAGATAAATCCTGTGGGCAGGCAGATACAATATTCGGTCATCCTGTCACACGAGCCATTAACCGAAGAAAAACTTTCGCGCCTGGATTTATGGGCACGCTCGCGGTGACGGTTCCATCAGGGTTTTCGGCAATGGAAGCCGGCGGCAGGTCGCTCCAGGCATCCAGCTCGGTCGACGACTGAGGCACAAGCTCGCAGTAGGCGCAGTCTTCATGGCGCGGCTGGTAGGTGAGCGTAAGGAATTGAGTTCCTCCTTCGGTGGCCAGGCCAACAGTGCCTGGACTTCCCGCGTCCATCTCCGCGGGATTCCTCGCGGCCATCGCAAATTCGAGCAGGTTCGAGTCCCCGTCGCCGTCCGGATCAGCGGTCGGCCCGCGCTGGGTCGAGGGAACGGAATGGGCCGCAATCCATTCATTGTAGCCGGTGTCGCGTTCAAGGTGCAGGACATCTTCGATGATTTCGCGGTCGCTCAGTCGCGGCGTGGTGCCATGTGTGGCTGGATATTTTTCAATGAACGCGTCGAGGATCACTTGCGCCATTTTGGCCTGGGCCGGGGTGTTGGGGTGAAAGCCGTCGCCGGAAAACAAATAACGCGGCCGGCAATCATCGTCGGCCTCCTTGTGAAACGTGATGCCCCCGATTGTGAACGGCTCGGGGTCGAGTATTTTCTTGGTGACGCCGTAAACGTCCGCGAACCCGCAGTTGAACTCGGCCGCCTGGGCGCGCAATTCGTCTCGCAGTTGTTCGAGCATCGTCGTCACTCGGGCCGTTTTTGTCGGATCTGTGCCGACGTCTTCCTGGATCTTCGGCGTCGCGCCGACGTGCGGCGCACTGCAAATGACAATCGGTCCGGCGTACGAGCGGTTGACGCGCAGATACTGGATAACCGAACGCGTGTTGCCGCGGATGGTGTTGCGCATGCGATCGGGATTTCCGGCGTCTCCTGGGCCGGCGTTGTAGATCGTACGATACTCGACCTGCACGTTATCACCGCCGACTTCGACGTTCGCGATCGGGTCGCTGTTGCCCAGGGCCAGATCATTTCCTCCCAGGAAAACGACGACCTTTTCGGCCTGGCCGAGCAGGTCGTTGAACGTCTCGCGCCATGCGGGGAATTGCGACCAGTAGAAGTCGCCGTTGCTCGAAGCTTTGATCTCGTCCTCGGCAGCGGCGTCCTGGCGCAGAAAGTTCCGATACTCCCGCGCCGTGCCGCCCGGTTTGGCAACGTTGAATTCATGGCCGACCAGGCGGAAATCGAAATAGGTGCTGAAGCTTCCGAGATCGAACTTCGAGTTCCGCTCCGTATCGAGGATCTCGTTCCAATTGCGGGCATCCCACGCGTCCGGGTTGTCTGGATAAAGTCCTTTGAATTCGACCTCGTATTCTTTCGAGAGGCTGTCGCCGATGACAAGGATGTGTTCACCTGCGCGGAGGGAAAAAGCAGAAAAGAGAACGCAGAGCGCAGAAGGCGCTGCGCTGCGCAGGCAGGCGGCCAGGTGGGGACATTTCATTGGGGAAAAATGCGACCATTACCATAGCCGAGTTTTTGGAACGCGCAAACGAAGGGGGAAGAAAAATGCGGGCGCTGGTGTGTTGGCGGGACTCCCGTCGAGCCGTGCTCAATGTGGATGCCGCAGCTCAACAAAGTCTCGCCCCACCGTTCGGAATGGAAGAGCGGCTCGACCGAGTCTCGATCTACCCTTTCGAAGTCCCGCAATACCATTAGGATCCGTCCGCGAATGGTCACTTCAGTTCCCAGCGCTCGCCGAAAAAGTCCGCTGCCCCGACTTTTCCTGGCCAGCGCGGGTTGGGGGGCGTGTTGAGCTCGATCACCGCCCAATCGGGCAACTTCGGGGTCTGCCGGGCCTGCAGGCCGTGCTTTTTACGCAGGCCGGCAAAAGGCCCAGTTCCATACCGCCAATCTCCGCTTTTAGTGCGAAAGAACTCTCCTCTGAGCGTGCCATCGGAATGAATCTGCGATCCAGAATCGCTCCTGGCACCTTCGGCCAACCGGAGGCCTGGTCAATGAGATGGCAGAGGTGGCATCGACGGGACGTCAATGCCACCCATCATGGCAGCAGGCTGAAAGCCTTCGCCGCGCTTTGTCGCAGCTGGTTCATGGTGCACTGCGAGGGCGCTTTGTCCGGGCGCCAGCGCACCAACCGTGTGCCATGCCGAAAACGCTGGCCGCTGACGTGGTCGAAGCTGACTTCCACGACCAGCTTCGGCTTCAGCGGCTGCCATTCAGTCGATCTTTTTGTGCTCCAACGGCTCGGCCCGCCGGGAGCATTGCCGGTGAATCCAGGAGCACGAATCAATGCCTCGAGTTTGCGCGTGAGCTTCGGTTTATCGGCGGATTTGATCGATGAACAAAAACCGACGTGGTGAAGCAGTCCGGCGTCATCATAGAGGCCCAGCAGGAGGGACCCAACAACCTTCACTTTTTCGGCGTAGCGAAAGCCGCCCACCACGCAATCCGCGGGACGCAGTCTTTTAACCTTCTGCATGCCGGCTCGCTCGCCGGAAAGATAAGGAAGGTCGATTTGTTTCGCAATGACGCCATCGAGATTGCCGCCGGAGCTGGTCAGCCACCGCTTTGCCTCAGTGAGATCATTGGTCACTGGCGACAGGTGAAAGCGGCCGCGCCGCGGAAAGAATTCGCTGGCGAATTTCTGCAAAAGCAACCGCCGTTTCGAAAGCGGTGAATCTATTAGCGATTTGCCTTTGGCGTCGGCGAGCAAATCGAAAGCAACGAAGTGAGCGGGAGTTTCGGCAGCCAGCTTGCGCACGCGGCTTTCGGCGGGATGAACTCGCTGCAGCAACGCATCGAATGAAAAGACACCCTTCAGTGGCAAGACCAGTTCTCCATCGAGCACAAATTGCCTCGGTTTCAAATCCCTCGCTGCCTCGGCGATCTCGGGGAAGTAGCGAGCCAAAGGCTGACCCGCCTTGGATTGAAGCTGAACGTCCGCGCCATCGCGAAAGAGCAAGCAACGGAAGCCGTCCCATTTCGGTTCGTAGTGCCAGGAGCGCCCTTCCGGAATGGATGCGACCGACTCGGCCTCCATTGGCGGCAAAGGAGGTGTCAGTTCCAGCGGCATGTTGAACCAGGCCGCCGCGCGGCGGCAGCGCGGGGATGCGTCAGGTGGTTTCGTCGTCGCGGCCCAGCGGTTCGCAGGTGTCGTCGGCAAGGCAGCGGGTGACGCACGAGCTAAAGCCTGGCGAGTTTCGGCATCCGACGACGCATTTGATACGCCGTGCCCAAAGAGCTACCGCCGCTTGTTCGTCGGCTTCCAATTCGCTGGCGAGCTTGGCCACGGCATAGGTTTCGGTGTATACGGGCAGGCCATCGACCTCGACCACATATCGGATCGTCACCTTGAGATCCTGAGACACCGGCTCGGTGGCTGAGAAGAGTCCAACGTCAGGCATGGGATTCAAAGGCTCACCATCGTTCCTAACGACCTCGTTCGAACGATGGCTTTAGTTTGCGCAGCTTTTGTTTGTGCCAGGAAACGAGTGGCCGCGAAATTACCGGCCGCGGCGGTTGCGCGACTTCGAGCCGTTTCCGCTTTCGGCTTCTTCATTGGCCGAGGACTCGGCAATCTCGGTGAGTTTTACGTCGGCTGCCTTTTCCTCGTCCAGGTTCTCCTGAAGCAAGTTGGCTGCGGAATGGTGTCCGAGCCTTCTGGCGAACGTCACGAGAGAGCCGTAGGTCGCAATTTCGTAGTGCTCGACTTTCTGAGCGGCGACAATCAATCCGGCATCAAGCACGCTCGTGCCCTTGAATTCTTCCTTGATCTCGTCGCCTTCTTTGAGCAATCCCTCCATGGCTTCGCATTTCTTGGCCCGCATTGTCTCATCGACTTCCTCGAAAACCTGAGTAAGCCGATTGATCTGGCCCTCGGTTTCTTCGAGGTGGTCGAGCAGGGCCTGCCGGAGCGCGCCATTGGTGGCAGCCTTGGCCATCTTAGGCAGGGCCTTGGTAAGTTTCTGTTCAGTCCAAAGAATGTCACGTAGCTGCGCTACGAAAAGGTCTTTAAGTGAAGTGTCTGATTGCGGCTGGGGGGTGGCTTTTTTTTTCATGGTTACACCCGGCTTCGCACGGCGCGTGCCATCTCCGCGCGGCTTCGCACAAAGAGCGCAGGAGCAACAACCTCCGAAAAAGGCTTTGCCGCGCTGACCGCTGAACGACGTTGGAAGGCCGAGCACTTTGCCTGAAACCTGCGTCTCAAACTTGCAAAACGCATGGCCGAATCCCAGGCCCGATTGAACGCAGCGACGGACGCGACCGTGGTTGGGAAAGTCGCGCATTGAGTTCGCTCGAGCGACTTTAGAGTCGCGCCGTAATGGCGTCCGCCATTTCGCGTGTGTTCACGCGCTGCGCGCCCCCGCGGTAAATATCTGCAGTGCGAAAACCATCGGCGATCACCTGACGGACGGCGTTTTCGATGGCATTTGCGGCTTCATCGAGGCCTGAGCTAAACCGCAGCAGGAGAGCGGCGGAAAGAATTTGCGCGATGGGATTGGCAACACCCTGGCCTGCGATATCCGGTGCGCTGCCACCGCTGGGTTCGAAGAGGCCAAAGTAAAGGCCGCCGTCCTTGCTGGCACCGAGGCTCGCGCTCGGCAGGAGGCCCAATGATCCGGCGATCATCGCCATTTCATCGCTGAGGATGTCACCAAAGAGGTTCTCGGCGAGCACAACGTCGAAATCCCGCGGACGTTTGATAAGCTGCATGGCGGCATTGTCGACGTAGAGGTGGTCGAGCCGGATATCGGGGAACTCACGGCTCTGGACCTGGCTGACAGCCTCCCGCCAGAGCAAACCGTTGTTGAGAACGTTCGCCTTGTCGACGGAAGTGACATGCTTTCGGCGGGAACGCGCTGCGGTGAAGGCGACCCGAGCGATGCGTTCGATTTCGCTGCGGCGATAGATCATGGTGTCGATGGCGGTCATCTCGCCGTCGATGATTTCGAGCTTTTTCGGCTGGCCGAAATAGAGCCCGCCGGTCAGTTCGCGCACACAGAGCACGTCGAAGCCGCCTTCGATCAGCTCGTTTTTAACTGGCGAGGCATGGGTTAAACTGGCATGACAAACCGAGGGACGCAGATTGGCGAAAAGGCCAAAATGTTTGCGCAACGGCAGGAGAGCACCACGCTCCGGTTGCTCGATGGGGGGTAGTGATTCCCATTTCGGCCCGCCGACCGAACCGAAGAGAATTGCGTCGGCCGCTTCGCAAGCGGCCAGTGTTTCGGCGGGGAGGGCTTTGCCCACGGCATCGATGGCGGCGCCACCGACGAGTTGCTCATTGAAGTCGCAGGTGAACTTGAATTTTCTGGCGGCATGCCGAAGGACATCAAGCGTCACCGCCATGACTTCGGGGCCGATTCCATCTCCTGCCAGAACTGCGATTTTGAGGTTGCGGGTCATCGCCGCGCAATGATGCCGGTGCCATTGAAGGCGGCAATGGATTCTTTCTGCTGCCGGGTCGAGGCTGCCGGTGGGGCAGAAAGAGCAGCCGCGCCAGGGTAGAACTGTCCTGAGGTTGCCTCGGTGATTCTCACGCCTAAATTACAGAGTCCTTCTTTTTCATGCGCCCCCATCCTTTAGTTTGTGGAGTGGGTGTGCTGTTGTCGTTTGTAGCGGCGGCGGCGCAGGAGGAAACGGTTCTCCAGTATTTCAACACCTCGTGGAGGGAAATCGAGCGGCGGATCCCCGAGGTGGCGGAGGCGGGATACTCGGCGCTGTGGCTGCCTCCGCCATGCAAAGGGGCCTCGGGCGGGTTTTCGGTTGGATATGACGTCTTCGATCGCTTCGATCTGGGAGATAAAAACCAAATGGGTGGCGAGCCAACGCGCTATGGCACCAAGGCCGAATTGCTGCGGTTGATCGAGACTGCCCACCGCTTCGGAGTACGGGTGCTATTCGATAACGTGATGGCGCATACCGGGGGTCCACTCGACAACGTGCCGGCCGGCACGCTCTTTCCCTCGCAGCATGGATTCGTTCCGGAAGACTTCCATCTTGTGCGCCGGTCCAGCGGCGGCTGGCGCAAAGCGAGCGACGCGATCAACTACAACGACGAATGGCAGGTGCTCAATCGGAACCCCTTCGCCTGGGACATCGCGCAGGAAGACCCTAACACATCTTTCGATCCCATCGCCCAGCAAGAGGGCAATGATTATCCCAAATGGCGCGGTGTGCGCATGCCGGGAGAGACCTGGTTTTACCCGGACACCGATCTGACCGCCGCTGCCGATGGCGACGCGGTGGCGCAACATCCGTTCGCCGACAAGGAGCCGTTTGAAGACGTGGGCTGGGGGGCGGCCCAGTCGGGAAAAAACACCGGCCGCTTCGATTGGAACGATCAGTTTTTTGCGACTGGTGATCCGCGGCGCAACAACGGGAAGCACGATGCCGGAGAAAGCAGCGAGCCATTCAACGATGTCGGCGTGAGCGGGGGTAATCCCGCGAGGCAGACCGCGGCCTGGGGATTTGGCGACGGCCGGCGCAACATGGGCGATCCGGTCAGCGAGGACGTCAACGGAATGATCATTCGCTCGGTCCGCTGGCTAATCGACCAAACGGCCTGCGACGGCTTTCGGCTCGACGCGGTCAAACATGTGCCAGCGTATTTTTTCGGCCAGCAGAACGGCACGGGCAAGGACCGCTCGAGCTCAGGATTCATCGGCGGCCTCCAGGCGCAGTTCAACGTCACGCGCGGCTTTTCCGATTGGTCCAATCACCGCAACACCGTGTTCAGCACCCACACCGCGCGCGATGACGCCATGATCTTTGGAGAACATCTCGGCGCCCCCCCAAACCCAGGCGACTACATCAATGCCGGCATGCGCATCGCCAACGATGACTTTCTCAATCGCGTCGGCGGATTCAACGGCATCGGCGGGAGCCTCGGCGGCTATGATCAGCCTGGTGCGTTCTCGTTCGGGGTCGGAACTGGCGTGATCTATTGCCTCAGCCACGATAATAATTCCATGCCGGGCAGCGAGCGGCCGGCCGCCCACGCCTATATGCTCACGCGTTCAGGTTTGCCTATCGTTTACACTGACGGCTACAACATCGCGAGTGGCCCGGATTATTTCCCGAAACCCGCGCACATCCCGTTTCTTGGGCAGTATGAACAAAACTACATCACTGGTACCTTGCCTGTGCGCCGCGACTTCATCCGCGGTGAGCAGGTGCCGAAATGGAGCGATCAGGATTTCGCGATGTGGGAATTCCGCGACAAAAGCGAAAACCCAAACATGAGCGACGCCGATGCTGTGACGTTGCTCGTGATGCATGCCCGCAATTACACCATCGGCCAGCAGATGCGCGGCGGCACCACCTTTCCTGCCGCCGCTCGGCTGCGAAATCTCAGCCCTCACAACGGCAGCTTCTATGTGACGGTCGGCAATGACGGCAGGTTGCGTGGAAACGACGGAAATGTTGTCAGCGTGCCCAGCGGAAAATTCTTCGCCTTTTCCTGGGACCCCCCCGAAAAAACGGAGGTCTTCCAGGGCGATGCGAGCGTTCGCTCGATCGATATTCTTTACGACCACGACCAGAGCGCAGCGACTCCGCCAGTGCCGTTTCCGCGGATGCTGCATCAGCGCAAGGATGGCAAGGATGGCGATCCTGACTTCGCCCACGCGGTGGAAATCCCCCGGGTCACCACGCCGCTGGGAGTCACCTTTGTGGCCCGCGCTGATGGATCCGCGGAAAATATTTTGCTCAAGCTCGATGGGGGGATTGACATCAACAGCCAGCATGGGCTCGGCTCGATCAACGCGGCGGACAAGCGCGACAACAAGCCCGGCGCTGCGCGTGACATTTTTCTCGGCTACGAACAAATGCAGTTCGCAAGGCGGGTCACCGAAAAATTTGCGGCCAAAAACATTTCGCGAAACGTCATCGGATCGCCCGGAGCCGAAACCTGGCAGTGTGTGATCGGACAAAGCGGATTTACGCGCAACGACGGAGCGGGGATCGATGCCGATACTTCGACGGCCGATTGGGTTTTCCACGACCCGGAGTCAACCACGCAGGCGCCGGGAGGAGCGCTTCAGTTCTCGCCCCCGCCGCAGAACGCGGCCGGACAGCCGGTCACCGTCTGGATCAAAATCGGTTACCAGGCCCAAGGCGTCACGGATGCGTGGTTTTATTACACCAGCGATGGGAGCACGTTCCCGGAGGGCAGCGCGGGAACGGGAACGACCGGAACCAGCGTGGTTCCCCTAACCAAAATCCAGAACGGAATCCCCGATGGCACTGGCACGCCGGAATGGTGGCGGGGAACCATGCCTGCCCTGCCGGTTGACGCAGTGATTCGCTACAAGATCGGCGTTCACCGGCTCGATGCGCCCGCGCGCTTTCCCAGCGATGCCGATCAAATCGCCAAAAAGCGCCGCATGGAAACGGTCTTTCAACTCGGTGGCCTCAATGAGCCGGCTAAGGCCCTCGCGTTGGATACTCTCGTCGTCTGGCCAGACAATGATTTCGGCCGCAGACGGAGCGGACTCGATGAAGGGTTCCACGTTTTGCGCACGCGGGCGTTTCTTAACCGCACCGGAATGGCGAGCATTTATCGCACCGCCACGCAGACATTTTATTACGACACGCAGCGGCCGGCGGGCCTGATTGCTTTTCCCAGCCGGGATAATCAAACCATCGGCGGATCGACGTATGGCGTGGTGATTCGGACCGACGCCTCGGTCACGCAGGTGCAGTTTAACATACTCGATTCTGACGCCGCGAATGACTCGGCCGTGAATGGCAACGGGAGCGGCCATTGGGCGGGTGGGCGCGAGGTTATCCTGGCGCAAGATGGCGGCGGCTTCGCTAAAGAATGGCGCTTTGATTACAAAGACATTCCGTCGTCCGGTGCGGCCAGCCTCAATGTGCGATTGCGCGAAGCATCGTCGGACCCGGACAATGCGCTGACTGACGCGGCCGGATGGTTCACCACGCTCACCCGCACCGTCAGCACGGGCGTTCCGGTGAACTTCCGCATCGCTTTCCCGCCCGCAGATGGCGCACTCGTCGATGCCAGCTACGTGGGGAAGGTCTATTTCGATAAAAGTCTCGGCTTTAGCAACGGCGAGCCGGTACCCGACGCAACGATGATCGGCGAGTTCGCCATCCATCTCGATGGGGCGTTGTATCCGCGCAGCAATTACACCATCATTCGTAACGAGACGGCGGCTGAAAGCGCGCTGGCGTTCGAATTTCCGAGCTTGTACAATGGCAACCCGGATGATCTTCACGAGGTCCGCGTCGCACACACCCGAGGTGATATTTCGCTCACCGATTCCCGCCTGGTCAAAGCCGCCCCCGCATCATTGCCAGACGCCGATGGCGATGGCCTCCCCGATGCCTGGGAGAATGCGCGCGGTCTCGATGCCAACGACCCGGACGGTGATTTCGGCGCCACTGGCGACCCCGACGACGATGGTCTGACCAATCTGCAGGAGTTTCTCGCTGGGCTGAGTCCCATTACACCGGACGCGAGCGGCTATCCGTCGCCGCAGATCACTGCTGCCCTTCAAGGCTACACCATTACCATTCCCGTACTGGCCGGGCGGCGTTATCAATTGTTGGCTAGCGAGGACCTGAACTCGTGGGTGACGGTGGGTTCGGCAACCACGATCAACCAGTCAGCTCCCGAGTTGGCGTTCGATGTGCCCGCCTTTGAGACGGCGCGGCGGTTTTTTCGAATCCGATTCAGCTTGCCCTGAGGGGAGCAAGCGCCATGGTGTTCGGTCCTCGCCATCCCGGCGCAGGCGATTTTTGCGTCCGCCACAATAGAGGCGGCGTAAGGGTCTTTGTAGTAGAAACCATGCCTCCCTCGATGAAACCATATCTGTTCCTAGCTCCCGTTCTGTGCCTTCTCGCCGCCTGTGATGCCCGTGTGGAAAACAATCCTCCTTCGGGCGGAACCACTGTTGTGGCCCCCCCCGGCGAAAAGAAGGAAACCACCGTCATTAACCCCGCTCCTGCGGAAAAGAAGGAAACTAACACGACTATCGTGAATCCTTCGCCCGCCAGGGAAGAGAAGAAGACCGAGTCTACCACGGTGGTCGCTCCCGGTGCGACTTCCACCCAAACTCAGACAGAAACCAGGAAACAGTAGGTTTCCTGAGAAGTTTTTAAGGCGAAGCTGTCGTGCGCGACAGCTTCGCCTTTTTCTTTTCAGAACGGGGCGCTACTACGCCGGGCGATGGCCGATCCGGATATGGGTTGGACGTCGGTGACCGGGTCAAAGGGGTAGGTAAAACACTCAAGCCCTCTGTCGGTTCGCCGGCCAATGAAAAGCCGCCCGCGGAGGTTTTCCGGGACGGCCCGCCGAACATAAGTGGGGGGTCCTCCTACGAGGTGTTCCTACGTTCGACTGCCTCGATGGTTGCCGCTTTCGAGCGCGTCGACAATGAGCCGGCGTTCTTACCCATGACTGGGGACGCACGGACCGGGCGAAGCGGGCGGATTACCACAGCCAGCGGCAACCGGAAGTTGGAATCAGTGGGTGCCCAACTATCCCCCTCGCCACCTTCGGTGAAGCGCGGTCTGCGAAAAAAACCGGCGTGTTGAAATTGCGACTCGACGAGATGTCGTGCTGAGACCGCCGGGTACGCGGGCGTTGCGGCTCGAAGATCCTGCGGCATCGGGCGTCAGCAAATTCGTCAGATCGCTTTTGCGCCCGGCTCGTGCAAGGTCAGCGCTTTCACGATTCTTTTCGACAATCCCATCGTGATTTTTTCCTGTATTTCGGCGTGCGCTGGGTTCCGAGCCTCAGGGCGCGGCTCATGGTCAAGGCGGTTGGCGGTTCGTAATCGCGGGACCGTCTCATTTGGGCGGGCGACAAGCAGGTTGCGGGCTCGCTGATTTCGTAAATGTTGAACAACCCCCTTGCCTGGGTGGCGGAACTGGTAGACGCGCCAGACTTAGGATCTGGTGGGCTTGCCCGTGCAGGTTCGAGTCCTGTCCCAGGCACCAAACGTTATCCGTAACCCATGGATTCCTCCAATCGCGCGGTGTCAAAAGTCGTCCTGAGTACATTCGACGAGGCGGCGATTTCGCGTGCCGCCAAGGGATGCCATGAAAGCCTGGGCGCGAAGGCCGATCTTGTGGTTGCTTTTGTGACCCCGGATTTTCAGCCGCGGCTCGAGGAATTCGTCGAGTTGGTTCAGGTATTCGCACAAGCCCCGCGGGTGGTGGGTTGCTCGGCCTCCGGAGTGATCGGAACGGCTGAGGAAAATGAGGGCGTCTCTGGATTTTCTCTTCTCGCACTGAGTCTACCCAGGACTGGGATCGAAGTCACGCTGGTGCGAGAAGCCGCGTCTTCGCCCGTCCCACCATCCCTGGATGACGAGGATCCTGCGGCGATCGCGCTTTTTCATCCATGGCGGTTTGACCCGCAAAATTGGCTGCGCAGATGGAACGCGACTTTTCCGGCCGTGCCGGTTATTGGCGGATTGGCCAGCGGCGGTTCGAGCGAGCAGGAGATTTTCCTTTTCACCGAGGCCGGAGCGACTGACGCCGCCGGTCTGATGGTGCGATTCCGCGGGGGAGTGAGGATTGAAGCGCTGGTAAGCCAGGGGTGCCGGCCCATCGGGAGAGCCGAACCGATTACGGAAGCAAGAGACAACTACGTTTCGCGCCTGGGAGGCGATCCGGCTTACTCGGTGCTGAAGGAAGCAGTCGAAGGGCTGATGAACGAAGGCGCGGAAATTGTGCCTGGCAGCATCCATGCGGGTCTCGCGGTTTCCGAATACATCGAAGAGCTCCGGAGGGGAGACTTTCTAGTGCGCAATCTGCTGGGCGCGGATGCAGAGTCCGGCCGCGTCCACATCGGAGCTTCGGTCGAGATCGGCCGAACGCTCCAATTTCAGTTCCGGGATCGCGACACGGCGGATGAGGATTTGCGCAGCCAATGCGGCGCGTTGCGGGATGCGGGCGGGTCAGGTCCATTCGCCGCGCTCTTGTTTTCCTGCGGCGGTCGGGGCCAGCATTTCTTTGGAGTGCCGAACCATGACGCCGGGATCCTGGCGGAGGCCTTTGGACGACACCCGATGGCCGGGTTTTTTTGCAATGGCGAGATCGGCCCGGTCGGCGTGGCCAACTACCTTCACGGCTACACCGCCAGCGCTGCGTTATTTTACGCGGCCGACTGACTGCTCGAAGCAAATCCTTTGGTTTGTCAGGCTCGGGTTTAGGCCTCTTCAGGCGCAAGTCTAGCGCTCAGGCGCTGGGGGGCAAACGTTCTGTCTTGTAAACACACTTCAAAAGACAACGGTGGATCTGACCTCTGGCTTCGAGGCGGCCTGGGTCAATGTAATGACGTTTCTGCCGAAGCTAGCGGCGTTCCTGGTGATTCTACTCATCGGCTACTTCGTGGCCAAAGTAGTTTGCCGCCTGGTGGACAAGCTCCTCGAGCGCGTTCGCTTCGACGGGCTCGTCGAACGAGGCGGTGTGAAGCAAGCTCTGTCTCGCACGGGCTGGGATGTCAGTGATATCCTCGCCAAGTGTGCCTATTGGGCGATTCTGCTCTTCACCTTGCAACTCGCATTCGGTGTGTTCGGGCCGAATCCGGTCAGCGATCTCCTCACTCGCATCATCGCCTTCATCCCGAACATCTTCGTAGCTATTGTCATCATGATCGTGGCGGCGGCTGTCGCTTCGGGTGTGAAAAACCTGATTACAGCTTCGATCGGGGGGCTGCGGTTTGGTCCGATGCTGGCTCGGCTGGCGTCGGTTCTCATCCTGGTGACCGCGGTCTTTGCCGCGCTCGATCAACTCGAGATTGCTCCGATGATCGTCACGGGCCTCTTTTATGCGGCCCTGGCGGTGCTTGTTGGCTCGGCCATCGTTGCGATTGGAGGCGGAGGCATCGAGCCGATGCGCAAGCAGTGGGAGCGGGTGATGGGCAAAGTCGAGGAAGAGGCGCCCAAGCTGGCTAAAACCAGCGGCTCCGCCAACGTCTCGCGCGAGACCGCAGCGCGAGCCAGAAAGTGGCGCGATCTCGCCCACGAAGACGGCGACTACGCCGTGAAATAAACGCCCGTTCAAGCGGCGTTGACAGTCGAAGGGCCGTCCTCAGGGCGGTCCTTCTTTTTAGGGTAACTCCGCACTTTGCTGGCAGCGGAGCCGCCTACAATGGGAAGCATGGAACCAGCAATTGGGATCATTGGCGGCAGCGGCCTTTACGAGATCGAGGGCTTTGTGACGCGCGAAGAACTTGCCGTGGAAACTCCCTTCGGTCCGCCTTCGGACAAAATCGTCAGCGGCCACCTTGCCGATCGGCGTGTGTTCTTCCTCTCGAGACATGGCCGGGGCCACCGGCTTTTGCCTAACGAATTGCCTCATCAGGCCAACATTTACGCGCTGCGCTCACTCGGGGTGCGCTGGATCATCGCCATCACCGCCGTGGGATCCCTGCAGGAAAAATACGCGCCGCGCGATATCGTGCTTCCGGACCAGTTTTTCGACCGTACGAGCGGGCGCGAAAAACAAACGTTTTTTGGGCGCGGCATCGTGGCGCACATCGCCTTTGCCGACCCGATTTCCGACAAACTTCGGCAAATTCTGCACGACGTCTGCCGGGCGCAGGGGCGCCGTGTGCACAACGGAGGAACTTACGTAAACATGGATGGACCGGCGTTTTCCACCCGCAGTGAATCCCGGCTCAACCGCCAGCTCGGGTTCGATGTCATCGGCATGACAAATCTCCCAGAGGCAAAACTGGCGCGCGAAGCGGAAATCGCGCTCGCGTCACTCGCCATGGTAACCGATTACGACTCGTGGAAGTCCGACGAAAAACCAGTCAACGTCACGGACTTGCTGGGTCATCTGATGGCCAATGCCGGCGCGGCCCGGGAAATTGTCGCTGAGGCGGTGCCGATGATCCCGGCTCAGGCTGACTGGCCCGAGCATTTCGCACTCGATAACGCGATCTTCACCGACCGTTCGTTGTGGCCGGCGGAAACCCGCGAACGATTGCGCCCCATCCTAACCCGTTGGGAAGAAGCGCATTGAGGTCTCTCGATGGGAGTACACCCGCCCTCGCGTGTCTGAATCGGCGCCATCGCCGATTGGATTTCGAACTTTGGTCGGCGAGGGCGCCGACCACCGCACGCGATGGCGCGTGCGCTCCCCGGAATCGAGTGCCCCGATGCAGCCTGAAAACAGCAGGCTCCCGATTGACTGCGGCTGTGAAGCCTGGAGGATGGGTCTGATGAATCGGCGCGGATTTAACCGAACCCTGCTGGGAGCGCTTGGCTGTCCGCTGGCGGCGAATTTGCCCGCGCAGATCGTTCGCGACGTCTTCGAGCGCTTTCGCAAGGAGGTTGAAGCTTCCGTCAGCCGGGCCTTCGATTACCTGGTCAGTCAGGAGGATCAAAGCGAAGGAACATTTCCTGATGGCGCCTACGGCCGATCGACCGGCATTTCGTCGCTCGTCGGAATGGCGTTGCTTTCGACCGGCCAGCGGCCAGGCGTTGGCAAATACGGTGAAGCAATCAACCGCCGCGTCGATTTCGCACTGCGACATGCCAAGGACAACGGTTTGATCGAGTCCGGCGATCACGGCCATGGGCCGATGTATGCCCATAACATCAGCACGCTTTTTCTCAGTGAATGCTCGGGCATGCTCGACCCCGAGCGCCAGACGCGCCTCGACAAAGCACTTGGCGGTGGAGTCAAGGTCATCCTCGACGCCCAGGCGGTGCGCAAGGACGGGAATCAACAAGGCGGCTGGAGGTATTTCCCGAATTCGACCGATAGCGATCTTTCGTGCAGCGGGTGGGCACTCATGAGTCTGCGCTCGGCCAAACTCAATGGCGCACCCGTCCCCCAACAAGCCATCGACTCGGCGGTCGCCTACATTTACCGGCGCCAGAACGAACGCCTCGGACATTTCGGTTATCAAGGCGACAGCGATCACGCAGATACCCTGACGGGCGCAGCCATACTTTCATTGTGCTTGTGCGGACGCTTCGATGATCCGCAGGTGAAGAAGGCTGCAGACTGGATCTTGACGAACTTCAAGAAACTGCCGGGGAACCAATTTGAATTCTACGGCAATTATTACAACGCCCAGGCCATGTTCCAAATGGGCGGCAAATATTGGGAAACCTATGCCTCGTGGATGTATGACCACTACGTTCCCCAGCAAAAGAAGGACGGAAGCTGGGAGGGGACTTCGTATGGCCGCATCTACTCGACCGCGATGATGGTCCTCGCGTTTACCGTTCCCTATCGTCAACTGCCCATCTACCAGCGCGACGAGCGCGTGGATGAAGAGAAGTGAAGAAGGAGGGTGTGGTGTCAGAAGTCGGCTTCTGGAAACGATTAACGGTGCAGTGCCCGCAACGCCAGGACGCACAAAGCCGCCTTCGGCACAAAGGAGTTGATCTCGACAAATTCAGGAACCTTCGAGCCATCGGAGCTGTGTTCCGAGCAGTGGGCATTGCCGCCCGAAGGTCCGAGGCCATCGAGAGTGGGACCCAGAACGTGCAGGTAATTGGCATCACTGAGGCCGCCGCGGCGTTCCGCAATCACAGAAGAGCCCATCGCATCGGCAGCCGCAGAAAACGCCTTGACCAGCTTCAGGCTGGCGTCGTTTTCCGGCCATGGCTCCGTCTCGCCGAGGTTCTCGACTGAGATAACCGCGCCAGGGACTACGGTCGAGCTGCCGGCGAGCCCCTCGATGGTCGCTTTTGCGCGGGCAAAAATTGCTGGATCAAAGGCGCGCAGTTCGAGTTCGGCGGCGGCTTCGTGCGGAACGCGATTGACGACCGTGCCCCCGCGAACGTTGCCCACATTCACAGTGAGGTCGCGGCCGTAGTCGGTCAAGCCGGCGGCTTTCTGCACGCAGTCGGCGAGCGCTACAATGGCGTTGCGGCCCTCAGCATGATAACTGCCGGCATGCGCGCCCCGTCCGCTGACCGAGATCCGATAATCAGCCTTGCCTTTTCGCGCCGTGACGAGGGTGAACCGGTGACTGGCCAGTGAACTGGGTGTCGAGCCATGTTTGGCGGAAGCAATTTCATCGATGGGTTTCATGGCGCCTCCCTCGAATACCAAAACGGCCGCCGCGCCGCCGGAGCAGCGCTCATTGGCGCGCTCTGCGAAGTCGGCACTGAGAGCCTCTTCGCTCGAATTGACCGCAATGAGCCATTCCGTCTCCGAGTAAACCTTTGGCATGAACTCAGCCAGCGCTTGCAGGACAAGCCAGATCATCACGGTGCCGCCTTTGATGTCGATCGTTCCGGGCCCGTAAATTCGCCCCTCCGATGGTGCCGGCCGCCAACGAAAGTCGTTGCGCACCTCTTCGTCGGGTGGAAAAACGGTGTCCAGGTGAGTGACCAGGAGAACGCGGCGTTTGCCGCGGCCCGCGCGTCGTAGAAACAGGTGGTGCCCGTAACTGGCGTGCTCGGAAGAGATCAAATCGGCTGCGAATCCGAGCGGCGCGAATGCCTTCGCCGTCAGGATTCCCAAAGCGTCCACCCCTCCCGCATTGGCGGTGAAGCTGTTGATGCTGACCATGCGCTCGAGCAACGCGAGGGCGTCGTCGAGTTTCGATTCCAGCAAGCGGACAAGGTCGGTGCTCACGGCAACCGATTAGCACGAAAAATTCGAGGCGGCGAGGCACGTCGAATTTTTCTTTCATTGATCCACAGGGCTTAGTGCCTGCCCAACGCAGGCTTTGAATCCTTCGGTAGCGACGATGCCTCCTCAAACGACTCCCGATTTTTCACGACAGCCGAGACCCGGCGCGGTGGGGAGAATGAGCCGTCCCTCGCCATCATAAGTGGCGCCCACAAAGTCATCATCGGCGAGATACAGATGCCCATCGAGATCCAGCAAGTCGGCCAAAGGAGCGAGGTGGGCGGCGGCGGTGATGCCGACGCTGGATTCAATCATGCAGCCAAGCAAAACCCGGAGTCCGTGGGCTCGCGCGGCGGAAATCATCTCCCGGGCACGGTCCAGCCCGCCGCATTTGACCAGCTTGATATTGACACCCTCGACGAGGCCGCTGAGACGCGGAATGTCTTGCGCCGATTGAGCACTTTCATCTGCAAAGAGCGGCAACGATTGCGCCGGCAGCAGTGCGCGCAATTCCTGCCATGGCTCGATCGAGTCGCGGCCGACTGGCTGCTCGACGAATTCGATCTTCCAGCGCGGCAACCGCTGGATGATTTTGGCGGCGGCGGCGGGCATCCATCCGCAGTTGGCATCTGCAAACATGCGGACGTGGGGCGCGGCTTCACGGGCCGCTGCCACTATCGCTTCATCGAAATCGAGATTGCCGCTCCCGAGCTTTAGTTTAATAACGGGGAACTGCGCGGCATGCGCACGGATTTTCTTCGCGAACTCGGGCAAATCCACCGGGATGCCCAACGAACGGGAGGCTGGTGGAAATCTGCGCGCTGAAAGCCCCCACATTTTCCACAGCGGCTGAGCAGCTTTTTGAGCCTCGAGGTCAGCCAGCAAAATCGACAAGGCCAAACGTCCCGCCTTGGGACCGTCGGGCGGCAATTGATTGACGGTCCGTGCCGCTTTCAACCAGGCGACCGTCTCGTGGGGAACTTCGCGATAATAGGGGACGAACGGGGCTTCGCCAATTCCGCCGCCACGGCGAATGCGCACCACCTGGCGCTCGGCAGTCGCTCCATGCGCAATGCGAAAGGATTCAGCGAGACGAAATGTTTTAAGCTCGACCTCGATCGGTGCGCATGGGGCGGGCATCTGGACAATTCGCCGTGCCCGGTCTTGAGGACAACCTGCGGAGGGGCATTTTTTGGAGACGGCGAGCCTTCGCGCCGCGGCCCGAGGGCGGGCCGTCCCCAGAAGGCAACGCGGTTCGAAGGCGGACCGTCTCCAAAACTGGAACCTGTCCGTGCCTTCCGGCTTGCAGGGCGCGCCGAGGCCAGCGCAGCCAAAAATCGTTTTTTGAAGTTGCGCGGCACCGGCGAGGACATTACCTATTCCGCCCTTTGCGCCACCCCCAAGCGAGGCGCAGAGAGCTCCGTCAACTCCGGAATCCATTATTAATTATGCCGAAGAAGGCCGCCGCCAAAACTCGGACCGCCGTGAACTCCGCTGCTTCGAAGCGTCCCGCTTCTACGCCGAACCGGAAGAAGACGACTGCGTCCACCTCCACTTCGAAGCCAGCAAAGACGTCGCCGGTCGAGGCACTTAAAAAGCAGCGCAAAAATGGCAATCCCCCTGTGCCGCTTTCGCCATGGCTGAAAAAGCAGCGGCAGCGGCTCATCGAACTGCGGGATACTATGCTCGAAGCGATGGAGGGTGTCGCGCGCGATACCCTTCGTTCACGCCCCGAGGGCAGCGAAGCTTCAGCCTTTGGCATGCACCAGGCTGACGCTGGCAGCGACGCTTATGATCGCGATTTCGCGCTCAACATGCTTTCCAAGGAACAGGATGCTCTCTACGAGATCGAGGAGGCGCTCCGAAGAATGGATCTCGGCACCTACGGGGTTTGTGAAATGAGCGGAAAGAAAATCCCGCAGGCCCGCCTCGAGGCTATTCCGTTTGCTCGTTTTACCGTCGAGTGCCAGGCGCAGCTTGAAAAGGAAAACCGCGGAGGATACGGGCGGCGCGCCCCGGTCCGCTCGCTCTTTGGCCTCGGGACTGAGGAAGATGGGGACGAAGAAGGCGAGGAAGCTGAGGAAACCCCGACTGCGGCAGCCGATTAAATCTGGCTTATATGGCACGCGATATCATCACTCTCGAATGCACTGAGGCAAAGGCAGAAGGCAAGTCCGCCTCGCGTTACGTTTCCACGCGCAACAAAAAGAGCCTGCTCACACCGGGACGGCTCGAGAAAGTTAAATACAATCCGTTCCTCAAACGACGGACATTGCATCGCGAGATTCGCTAGAGTCTCCCCGGTTGACGCCAGTTTATTGCCATGGAACCAAAGACCAAACAACGCCTGATCAGTTTCCGGAAGAACAACCGCCGTCTTCCACGCCGGCGCATGGACATTCCGATTGATAAACTTCACTACAAGAACCCCGATCTGTTAAAAAAGTTCACCACAGAGACGGGCAAGATCATTCCGCGCCGGATTACAGGCGTGTCAGCCTGGATTCACCGCAAGATCACGCGCGAAATCAAGCGCGCCCGCGGCCTGAACCTGATGCCTTGAAGAAAGGGGACACGGCCCGCATCAGCTGATTCGGGGAGCGCACGCGCCCTCGCCGACCAAAGTTCGAATCGAATCGGGGAAGGCGCCGAATCGGACACGCGAAGGTTGCTCCCTGAGCCATCAGATTCCGCAAGGTGGTGACGCCTGACCAACGGCCATTTGGAGAGTCATTTCGAAATGCGGTTGGCCGTGAAGATTTAAGCCCTTAGGCTGCGGTCGAAATTGAGCAGTCTTCCAGATACTCAAAGTCAGCAGGACGATCGGCAATTGGCCATCGATCGCGTGGGTGTGCGTGGTCTGCGCTATCCGGTGCAAATTCGCGAGAAAGGGGGGCGTCTCCAGCACACCGTGGCCACAGTTTCCCTCGCGGTTGATCTTCCTCACCACCACAAGGGCACACATATGAGCCGCTTCCTGGAAGTGCTCAACATTCACGGCCCCATCCTTGATGTGCAGAGCATCGCCGCTTTGCCCGGCGAATTGAGGCGTCGGCTCAACGCCAAAAAAGCGCATGTCGAATTTCGTTTTCCGTTTTTCCTTGAAAAGACGGCGCCAGTCACCGGTTCCAGGGGACTGCTCGATTACCAGGTCGCGTTTGAAGTAAATACCGCCGCCGAGATCGATTTCGTTGTGCACGTGGAAGCAGCGGTCACGACGCTTTGCCCGTGTTCGAAGGCGATCAGCGCGCGGGGCGCTCACAATCAACGTGGCGTCGTCCGACTCTCGGTGCGATTTCGAAAGCCGATCTGGATCGAGGACCTCATTCGCCTCATTGAAGGGAGCGCGAGTTCGGAGCTTTACAGTGTGCTCAAGCGCCCCGACGAAAAGGCGGTAACGGAACGGGCTTACGACAACCCGGTCTTTGTCGAGGACGTCGTGCGCAACGTAGCCACCCGTCTCGGGGAGATGTCAGAGGTGATTTGGTATCACGTAGAAGCCGAGAATATGGAAAGCATCCACAACCATCAGGCATTCGCCTCGATCGAGAAAGGCCACCCGCCAGCCGCGAATCGAAAAATCAGCAATCAACTATCCGAATAACCAATAACGAATCACGAATCACGAATCACGAGAATCGGCAGCGTGCTGCCGATTCTACTTCTTCAGCGCTTTCTCGACAAATTTATCGCCATCCTGTTCGAAGCGGCCTTTGCAACGGTCGCAACAGAAAGTCACTTCGCATTTGAAGTCGCTGGTCAGACCCGCGCCGGCTGGCTTTCCATCAAAGAGGCACTTTTTGGAGTCTTCCTTGTAGGCGGCGATCTCCTTGCCGAAACCATTCGGGGCCTTGTCGAATTTGACTTTGCACTGGGTGCTGCAGAAAGCGATCGTCTTTCCGTAGTTCGCAGTTTTACTGGGATCGCCGGCTTTGTCACCCCGCACGGGACAGAGCTTATTCACGGGGTCGGCAGAGGCTGAGCCGGCCATGACGAAGGCGGCGAGGATCAAAAAGAAAGTTTTCATGAGTGGCAGGGCAGTGATTGTTGACAGCGGCCGGGTCGGAAGGCGGCGCATTTTGCAACAGAACGCCACGGCCGCCAAATTGTTTCTGCCCGATCAGCACGCTGGGATTTTCCGTTCGCGCCCAACGGGAGGCCCCCTACACTCGTTCCCGTGTCTGCGTTTTCGGCAAGCGAATCACCCCCGGCTGGACCACCGCCCGCGGGGGCGCTTCCACGATTGCTGCTCTATGCGACGAGTGCCGGTTTCGGCGGTTCCGGCCTGCATCTGACGTCATTTCAGAGCGCCCTCGCTGCTTACGAAGCTGGCATTTTGCAACGGGCCATTGGATACTCGAACGCCCAGCAGGCGATCCCGCGAAACAAGATCCGTTCGTTGGCCGCCCATCCCGTGCGTTTGCTCGCCAACCTGGGCAGCGAACGTTACTACGGCGCAAAAAAACGCTATGTGGATTGGATCGCCTCTCGCGAGTTGGCCCGGGGCGGCTACGATTGCTTCCATGGCTGGTCGGGCGACTGTCTGCGCGCGTTCCTCGTCGCGCGTCAGAAAAATGTGCCCACGCTGCTGGAAATCCCAACCTGGCACCGCAACAAGGGACATATCAAGCCATTCGAAACCAGAAGCGAACGCGAGCTGCGCGCACGCCGCGGACCGGGGGCGTGGCTCGATCGGCTGCCGGTCAGCCGTCAGCGCACTCTGCTCGAATATGAACTGGCGGACCTGATTCTGGTTCCCTCAGCGTTCTCTGGCGAAACATTTCTCGCTGCCGGCGTTCCGGCGGAAAAGATCTACTACGTGGGCCGGGGCGCCGATGTGCGGCGCTTCGTTCCCGCTGAGTCGCCCCCCGCGCACTTTCGGGCGGTTTTTGCAGGCGCGCTCATCAAACGCAAAGGCGTGCACCATCTGCTCAAAGCGTGGCACGCGCTCGCGCTAAAAGATGCCGAGCTGTGTCTGTTGGGCAGCGTTCATCCGGAAATCGAGCCCTATTTGCACGAGCTCTCCGGACCTTCGGTGAAAGTGTTAGGGTTTTCGGCCGATCTTCCGAAACACTTCAAGCAGGCGAGTCTTTTCATTTTTCCAAGCGAGTGCGAAGGCTGGGCCAAATCTACGCTTGAAGCCGCCGCGGCCGGCCTGCCGATGATTGCCACCCGCGAGTCTGGCGAAGGAGTGGTCGATGGCGTGACCGGGTTTCTGGTCCCAGCCAATGACCCGCATGCGCTGGCCGAGAAAATTCGGTACGCCTACGAGAATCCACATTTGTTGTCAGCCATGGGCCAGGCTGCCCGGGAGCGGATCTTGCAAAATTTCACGTGGGAACATTTCCGTCTTCGCCTGCTGCACGCCTATGAGAAAGCGCGGCAGCTCCGGTAGGGCTTGAGTCTGGCAGGCCAGCCGGACTGCCGGGCGGCGGAGAAGGTAGACGCGGCCCCCCGCGGCGTTTCCGCAACAAACAACGCGGCGGGGGCGCCGCGTCCACCTTCTCCTGCCGTGGTGCGGTGGCCTCGCATCCCGTGAACCATGGAAGCCAGCGTGTCTTGAACCAGGTGCCAGGCGCTCCCAAGGGTTTTCGGCCCTATTTCGCCTTGGGTTTGGGGGCCGGTTTTTCCTTGTCGGCGGCAGCGGGGACCGGAACCGGGATGCAGAGTTTGCCATCCTTTTCGCCGACCGGACGCCGACTCGATCCTTTTGACGATTCGTTGGCGGTTTTAGTTTCGGACTCGACCACCAGCGCGTAGGTGGGCGTGAATGGCATCTTGTAGGTTTTGCCGTCCGGCATCTCCATTGGCTCGTTGTATTTGGCCGCTTCTTCGGCCGTGGGCTTGATGAGCTCGATCTTCGTGATCTTAGTGCCGGGATCAGGTTGCATCATCATCTTGAAGAATTCGATTTGTTCGGGCTCAGCCCCCTTGGTGTAGAGGAAACTGGCGAGCTCCTTTGCGTCGCCGGCTTCAAGCGCCTTTCTGTATTTCTCGACGAATGCCTTTTCCTGTTCGGGAGTGGCGGCGCCGAGTTGTGCCGCGGCCGCGAAAGCTGCCGCCAGGACAATGGTTGAGATGGTTCTTTGCATGGTGGTTGGATGGTTGGTTTGTTTCGAAACGGACTGTCTGTCCGGCACTCAACGATACACAGAATCGGCTGGTGTCTGGAAGGAAAAGAATGGGAAAGCACGCGCCTGTCACTGGTGCTTGCGTTTTCCCCGTGCTCCTAAACTTTGAGCGCGTGACTGAGGCAGCAAACTATGACTTAGCGGTCATCGGCGGCGGATCGGCCGGCTATGCCGCAGCGCGGACGGCGGCTAAGCTTGGTCTGCACACGGTGGTCATCGACGGCGCCGAGGAACTGGGCGGTCTCTGCATTCTGCGTGGCTGCATGCCGAGCAAAGCGCTCATTGAATCGGGGAATCGAGCCATCACCTTGAAGCGGGCACAGGAATTTGGTTTGCGGGGAGCCGGCGTTGCGGCGGATACCGCTTTCATCATTGACCGCAAGCGGCGGCTGGTCGCGGACTTCGCGGCTTATCGCCGCGAACAGCTTGCCACGGGCGGATTTGATCTCGTGCGTGGCACAGCAAGATTTGTGGACTCGCACAGGCTGGCCATTGCCAGACCGGACGGGGTGGCCCACATCGCGGCGCGAGCCTCGGTCATCGCCACAGGTTCGACCATCTCGGTGCCGGCGCTTCCCGGGCTCGAGGAGACCGGCTTTTGGACCAGTGATACCCTGCTCGATGCGCCGGCCTTGCCGCCCTCGTTTATTATTCTTGGCGGCGGAGCGGTCGCGCTCGAACTGGCGCATTACCTTGAGGCGCTGAATTCACGCGTGACTATTATCCAACGCAGCTCCGAAGTGCTTACCATGATGGATGCGGACGTGGCGCACGTAGTCGCCGAGGCTTTTCGGGCGCGGGGCATGACCCTTTTCACCCAAACGCGCTTGCTGCGGGTCGAAAAAGGATCCTCGGGCAAGCGCGTGGTCTTCGAGCACAATGGCGCGCAACATTTTGTCGAAGCAGCGGAAGTCCTGATGGCGCTCGGCCGGCGCCCGGCCATCGAGCATCTAGGCCTCGACGCGGCGCAAATCGAAGTGGCAGAAGGACGGATTGCCACACTGCCCACTCAGCAAACCAGCCAGGACAACATATTTGCTGCCGGCGATGTCTGCGGGCCGCTCGAGGTGGTGCATCTCGCCATTCAGCAGGGGGAAATCGCCGCGCGCAATGCTGCGGCGTTGTTGCGCGGTGAGAGAGCGGGGCACGCCATGGATTATCGCTCGAAGCTTTTCGGGATCTTTACGCACCCGGAGGCCGCGGCCATCGGGTTGAACGAGGCCGAGGCGGAGCAAGAGGGGCGCGAAGTTCTGGTCGGCAAATACCTTTTTGCAGACCACGGCAAGGCAATGATCATGGGCGAAACCGAGGGCTTTGTGAAATTGTTAGGCGACGCCCGGAGCGGGGAGATTCTAGGGGCGAGCGTGGTCGGTCCCCAGGCCACTGAGTTGATTCACGAGATTGCCGTCGCCATGCATTTTCGAGCTACCGCTCGACAACTGGCCGCCGCGCCGCATTATCATCCGACCTTGAGCGAAATCTGGACCTACCCAGCCGAAGAGATTGCTGAGCAGGTGGCGGATTGATGAGCCTGTGATTAAGTGGCACAAACCTTCTTTTTTTCATGCGGATACTTTGCCTGCAATTGAAACGAATTGGCGATGCCATCTTAACCGCGCCGGCCTTGGCGGCCTTGCGCGAGGCGCACCCGCTCGCCAACATGACCCTCGTTCTGCACGGGGTTTCCGGGCAACTCGGGCCGGCCTTCGCTGCGGTCGATGAAGTTTGCATTTACAAACCGGGGCGCCCGAACGTGAAGCTCTGGAGCCGCGTAGTGGCGGGACGATGGCAGGCCTGTTTCGATTTCACCGGAACAGATCGCTCGGCACTGATGGCGCGTATGAGCCGGGCCTCACGCATCTTTGGTTATCGAAAATTTGCGGAGCGGCGGCCATGGCGGCCGCATTGTTACACGGAGTTGCGCGACGTCGCCGTACGGGATCTCCATACCGTCGATTTTTTTCGTTCCCTCACTGGTTTGCCACCGGCGGAGGACTCCGGTTTCGAAGTTCCCTCGCGAAAAAAGACCCGAGGCGATGTTTTGCCTCGCGGCGATTATGTGGTGGTTCATCCAGGGTCGGCGCGCGTCGAGAAATTGTGGCCGGCCGAGCGTTGGGCGGAGGTCATCGCGCATATCAAAGCGCCCGTCGTCCTCACGGGCAGCGATGACTCTGATGAGCAGAAGCACATTGAGCAGATCCTTTCCAAAGTCCCAGCGAAGTCCAAGGTCCGAAATCTTTCCGGCCGCTTGACCTTGCTGCAACTGGCATCTGTGATTGGTCACGCGCGTGTGCTGCTAAGCGTGGATTCGGCGGCGATGCATCTCGCGGCGATGGAAGAGCGTCCTCAGGTCGCTCTCTTTGGGCCGACCAATCCTTTTCATTGGCGGCCACGTCATGCGCAGGCGCGTGTTCTCATGGGCGGCGTCACGCCCGCGGAATTCTCACCGCATGATGAGCCGCGCTCGATGAACGAATTGCCGGCCGCTGCGGTCATCGAAGCTGTCGATTCCTTGCTGGCCGCCTCTGCTCCGAAGCAGAAGCTGAGATGAAACGAATAAACCGCAAGGATCTGGCCCGCATGGCGACGCGCCAGGTGCTGGCCGCCGCGCGCGAGCCTTATGGCCGGCTCGCCCGGTACCTCCGGCCCTACAAAGCCCGTTTTGCGCTCGGCATTTTCTTCGGATTGCTCGCGGGCGCCACCAACGGCCTGCTTGTTTTCACCACCCGCCACGTCGGCGACTTGGTGCTGACGCGGCACGATGACGCCGCCGGCACCGCTACCATCGCGCCCGCGTTTCAGTTGCCTGCCTGGTTTCCGTTTCAGCAAAACATCAGCCGCTCCGGCCAAGCGCAGGCGGCGGCCGAACCCCCCGACGAAGCGGCGAAGTGGTCGCACCAGGCGCTCAATTCGTCGCCCGCGGAAACTGCCGACGCGTTCGCCAAGGAACGCACCGAGCTGCCCATGGATCAGGTCATCTGGATCTGCGCCATGCTCCCGCTGTTCATGATGGTTCGCGGTATCCTCGGATACCTGAACGCTTACTGCATGCAGTGGGTCAGCATCAAAACCCTGGATGACATCAGGCAGGATGTTTTCTCGAACGTCCTGGCCCAGTCGCAGGAATTTTTTAACAAGCAAAAAGTCGGCGATCTGATTCAGACGGTCTTCAACCAGACGCGCATGGCTCAGATGGCGCTCACGCAGATCGCCAGCGATGTGGTGAAGCAGCCGGTGGCGATACTGGCCGCGCTGACCGCCATGCTCCTGACCGACTGGCGTTTCACGCTGCTGAGTTTCACTTTTTTTCCGCTCTGCGTCATCCCGGTGCTCATCATCGGCAAAAGGATTCGCCAGTCCGGAAACCAGGAGGAGGAGGAGGCCGGCGTGCTCATGAACGTGATGCATGAAGCGCTGGGCGGCATTCGCGTGGTGAAAGCGCACGGGCGTGAGGAATACGAGGCGGCGCGTTTTTCCGCGGCGAACAAAAAGATGCTGCGGCTGATGATGCGGTGGCGCAAGGCGATGGAGTTGACGGGGCCAATCGTCGAGGCCACCGCCGCTGTGGGCATCGCGGCGGCGCTGGTTTACGCCTGGCGCAATCACATGACGCCGGGACAATTTTTTGCGCTCAATGGCGGCCTCATTCTCATGTACGAGCCCGCGAAAAGCCTCGGCCGCCTGCACATCATGTTGCAAAAGTGCCTTGCCGCCACCACCAAGATATTCGAACTCATGGACCGCCGCCCAGGCGTCATGGACGCCCCGGACGCGGCGCGCGTCAAACGCGCCCGCGGGGAGATCGAATTTCGCGGCGTCAATTTTTCCTATGGCCGCAAACTCCCCGCCGTTCGCGACATCAACCTGGTCATTCCCGCCGGCAGCACCTGCGCGCTGGTCGGTCATAGCGGCGCGGGCAAGAGCACGCTCGTCTCATTGCTCATGCGCTTTTACGATCCCGGATCCGGGGCCATCCTGCTCGATGGCATCGACCTTCGCGCTCTCACCCAAAAATCTTTGCGCCAGCAAATAGGCATCGTCAATCAGGACATCTTCCTCTTCCACGACACGATTTACGAAAACATTCGCTACGGGAAACTCGCCGCTTCCGAGGCCGACATCGAAACCGCCGCACACCGAGCCTTCGCCCACGAATTCATCCTCGAACAGCCCAACGGCTACCAGACGGTCGTCGGCGACAAGGGTTGCAATCTTTCCGGAGGCCAGCGCCAGCGCATTTGCATCGCCCGCGCCATCCTGCGCAACGCGCCCGTCCTCATCCTCGACGAAGCCACTTCCGCTCTCGACAGCGAATCGGAAGCCAAAATCCAGACCGCACTCGACGACCTCTCGAAAAACAAAACCGTAATCGCCATCGCCCACCGACTGTCCACGATTCTGCGCGCCAACCAGATCGTCGTCATGCAGGAAGGCTCGATCACTGACACCGGCACGCATGCGGAACTGCTCGAACGCAGCGAAGTTTACCAGCGACTCTATCGCATGCAGTTCGAACACGGCAGCCCAGTGGTGGCATCCACCTGACTGGCCAAGGGCCGCTTGGAGTCGGCTGCGACGAGGGATCAGGAGAATTCGCCGGTCGTTCCGCTGCTTACCGTGCGCTTCTACGGCGGCGGAGGAGCGCGATGAAACCCAGCGCGGTCAGGGGAAGCGTGACCGGTTCCGGCTATCACCACGACGCCATACATGTTCTGGCCGGTGTTATCCGCCTGGAAGAGGCTGAACGTCCCCGCAGGAAAATCCTTTTGGTAGACGGAGAACCACTGGTTGATGGTGCCATCAGCGCTCTCGTCGAGGGCCACTTCATCCGGGACGCCAATCGAGTTCATAGACGAGTTCCGTTGCGATTTCGACCCGTCCGGCGTCGTAATAGAACTTTTGTCGGTCCCCGGGCGGATAGTCGACTATGACGGGTGGTTCTTCGCGACTGCTGGAGTCTTCGAATTCACTCTCTTCCGGGGTAACGACCTCGATGTCGGTGGTCTGGCCGTATTCATCAATTTCCTCCTGAGTGGCGAGCGCGGGATCGCCGTCGAAGGCCGGGTCGGCGAAGTTGCGGGTGGCCGCGCCAGTGTAATCGAGGATGTTGAACCAGAGCTTGCCGTAGTCGTCGCGCACCCGTGTGCCGCGACCAATGATCGCCTGTTGGAGACCGGTGGCCGCCGGCTGGTCCTCGGGTTTTGCCTCGACAACAGCAATCGGGAAATCCCGCGTGTAGCGGAGGATGTAGTCAGCGCGCTTTCCCTTTCGGCGGAACGCTTTGTCCCCGTGAACGACTATCCGTCCATCGGTGAAACACCGTTGCTCGGCCATCGAGTGAGGGTCCGATTCCCAGCCCGCAAGCTGCAACTTCGGCGTGATCAGCGTTCGACAGGTGTGGGCTTCGCTTGGCACGGGTTCATACGAGATGGCGGCGCAACTCTGGTCGGCGTACGACGGGTCACCTTGCCTTCTCGCGCGTGATTCTAGGAAGCGTTTTCGCCAACAGCTAGAAAATTCACACGAACGTTCGCAGACACTTTTGCTTGCACTCTTTCGTGTGGCGAGGGGATGAGAGCGAATTGTTTTTCACGGCGCGAGCTTGCCAAATCGACGGCCGCGACCGATAAACTTGGCGGCTATTATTTGTGAAAATGAGAACTCCACTTTTGGTCTTGGTGTCTGTCGTTGCTTTCCCTTGTTTGCCGGCCGGCCTGGCTACCGCGGAAGAGCGGGCGAATCCCGGTTGGGTTTCACTTTTTGACGGTTCGTCGCTCAAGGGCTGGCACGTCAGTGCGAAAAGCGGACACAGCCGCACGAGCAAGAATCAGTCCGGAGGGCGATGGGTCATCGAAGACGGCGCCATCGTCGGAAGCCAGGATGTTCCAGGCAACGGCGGCATCATCATCACGGATGAGTCGTTCGGAGATTTCGAAGTCGCTCTCGAAATGAAGAACGATTTCGGTCCGGACAGCGGCCTGTTTTTGCGGAGCACCGAAGACGGCAAGGCGTGGCAGGCGATGATTGACTACCATGCGGGTGGAAATGTCATGGGAATCTACGGCGAGGGTCTTGGGGGCAAGCCGCACGTCCGCAATTACAACTTCAAAAACACGCCGGAGGAAATTGACCCTAAAAATACCGGCGAACCTCCGATGGCACTGCCGGTATTGCCCGACGCGTGGCGGTACTTTTGGCGGCACGGCCAATGGAATGAATTGCGCGCCCGCATCGTGAACAATCCGCCGCAAATCACGACCTTGATCAACGGCGTCAAAATCATGGAGTGGCAGGAAAAGGAATTGCGACATCCCGAAAAAGGCGCCATCGCCTTGCAGGTCCACGGCGGCGGCGACTTCACAAAACAGTTCGTGCGCTATCGGAATATTCGAGTGAAACGGCTCGAAAGCAAAACGGCGGCATTGATCAAGGGCTTCAGAACAGTGGTCGAGATTCCCCTGCCGATGCCTCCCAAAGCCGCGCCCGGCTGGGGTCTCGATCGCTGGGCGGCAAGCGCAAGTTGGAAGGCGAAGGACTGACGAGCGCACGATACTCTGCGCTCGCCGCTGCTTTTCCTCTCACGGCACCAGCATCACCGTGAGCCGTTTCGGGCCGTGGGCTCCAAGGACGAGAATTCGTTCGATATCGCCGGTCCGGCTTGGACCGGTGATCAAACAGACGAAGCTCGGCCAGGCATCGGAATATTTTTTAGCGAGCGAAGCGTAGGCGGCGGGGAGGTCGCTCAGCATTTGGTTGCGACGGGCGATGACGAGATGATGCGGGGGCAGCACACTGAGGGCACGGCCTCCGTTTTGGGCGGTCACGCAAACACTGCCGGTTTGTGCGACCAGGCATTCGCATCCCGTGATGGCGGCGTTACAGCATTCCAGTTCGTGCCGGTCATAGCCATCGCCGATCAGCAAGATCGGGATCGAGCTGTCCAAATGGGAAGCGACGGCGCCAGCCAGCTCACTGTCGTCCACGGCGACCCGCGACCAGTTTTCATTCGTTGCGAGGGACGCCAGGAATTGACCTGCCGAGCCCACACTGTCGAACTGCCGGAAATCAGTGCGCAGCCGTTCCGAAAAAGCCGCGAACTGGTCGATTTGTTCCGCTGCTGTTTGGGCGGCCCGAGGCAGAAAACGGTCAAAGGGCGTTGTGCCGCCCGGGGCGGCCTCCCAAGGCAGGGACGCCTCACCGCAGGCGTCCGCATTTGAATCAACCAGCGCGATGTGGTCATGTCGCCCTTCCTTAATCGCAGAACGCAGCTCACTTTTCGCCGGCCGTTCAACTCGCAAGGCCTCCCGAATTCGACCAAGAATTTTATCGCGAGAGCCGCTCATGCTCGCAGTGCTACGATGGCAGGTCTCGAGATGCCAGTGGGGATTTACATCTTGTGCGCGGAGGCCTGAAACCCCGCCAAGTCGAAACAAAGCAAAGAAGAAGCGCGAATTAACGCGACTTACGCATCAGATGACTGAAACATCGCTTCACGGGACCGACGGTTTTACGTCTTGGGGCAAAATGGTCATTGAGTCGAGTTCGGCACTTGTATCCCAACTCACGACAGCGAAGTTTCGACGACCATGAATAAAAAAAACGTGAGGCTGTTTGTGAAAACGCACTGCGGGTGGTGCCATGAAGCTCAGGATTGGCTGGATAAGCGCGGCATCGAATACGAGTTGGTCGATGTCATTTCAGACCCGGCCGCCTTCCAGGAAATGCGGCAGCTATCAGGCCAAACCCTCGCCCCGGTCATCGAAGTCGATGGAGAAATCCTGGCCGATTTCGACACCGGCCAGCTCGCGAAATTTTGGACCGCTTTGTGTAAAGCGGACTAGGCCGCGCTCCATCATGCGGCGCGGGGCTGGGACGCCTGACCAGGACGCCTGACCACAGGCGTCCGCCAAACCAACCGGCGCGATGGGTCATCGCGCCCTACCTCAGAATGGAGACTTTCAGTCTGGTGTATCGCAGACCTGTGATCTGGCTTACTGAATCGAAAGGTGCATGGGCGTCTCACCCGTGGCAAAGCACCCCTCCCATTCAAAGACGTGACGCCCGTGCCCCTATCAGGCACTCACAACAAGCCGTCGGTCTCTGGAAACCCGTGCATGATATTGAAACTTTGCACGGCCTGGCCCGCGGCACCCTTTATCAGGTTGTCTTCGGCGCTCATGAGAATGCAGCGGCCGGTGCGGGCATCGATTGCCCAGCCAATATCGATGAAATTGGTGCCAACGACGTGCTTGGTGTCCGGGCAATGATTCTCGCCTAACAAACGCACAAAGGGCGCCGTGCCGTAAAAACGTTCAAGCGCGCCTTGCAGGTCGCTGGCTGCGGCACCTTGACTCAAGCTCGCGTAAATGGTGGTGCAAATGCCGGCCGTCACCGGCACCAGATGCGCGGTAAAGCTGATGGTTACCTTTTCATTCGCCGCGCGCGTCAATTCCTGCTCGATTTCACTCAAATGCCGGTGCTTTGGCACGCTGTAGGCGCGCAACGACTCATTGCATTCGCTGAACAGGAATGCGGTCGCCGACTTGCGGCCAGCCCCACTGACGCCGGTCATCGCGAAAACCTGAATGCTTTGGGGAGCTATCAGTTTTTCCCGCAATAACGGAACGAGCGGGAGAATGATGCTCGTCGGGTAACATCCCGGCGACGCCACCAGCCGTGCCGCGCGGATGCGTTCCCCGTGAATCTCCGGCATCCCGTAGACCGCCTCCTGCAGAAGCTCGGGCGCAGGGTGCTCGTGCTCGTAAAACTCGGCGTAGGTCTGCGCGTCAGTCACGCGAAAGTCGGCGCTCAAATCGACGACCCGCAGACCCATCGCCAAAAGCGGCGCCGCCACTTCCGCCGCTACTCCATGCGGCAACGCCAGGAATGCCACCGACGCCAGTTTCGCAATCTTTTGCGGCTCCGGCTCAATAAAAACCAGTTGGTCCGCGCCCGGCCAGCCGCGAAATCGCGGCATGACGTCGATTAGCCTTTTGCCTGACTCCTGCCGCGACGTCAGGCACGTGATTTCGACGCGTGGATGGCGCAGCAGCAGCCGCACGAGCTGTTCGCCCGAGTAGCCACTCGCTCCGACGATTGCAGTCTTGATCGCGCCCATGCTCGTCCATCATGCGTCCGGCGTCCGCAACGGCAACCGGTTTTGCCGCTTGCAATTCAAGCCTTCAGGCGCACCATGACCTCCCGCCGCGCTTCGCGGCGCCAACCAACGGGCCGTAGTTCAGCTTGGTAGAACGCTTGCATGGGGTGCAAGAGGTCGTGAGTTCGAATCTCGCCGGCCCGACCACGTTCAGATTTCAGTGCCTCGGCGCTTCTAAAAGGGCAGTGGCTGGGTTTCATGGTAGTCGGGCGGCGGCTGAAAAAGCATCTTATGGTCGATCTTTCCCGGCGTGATCGATTTCACCTGGAAACGAAAACGCTCCGCGCCGTTGGTGTATCGCAGGCTGGCGCGCAGCGGGAACAATTTTTTCGTGTTCAACACCGCCCCCCATTGCTCCTCGATCATACGCGCCGCGCCGCCCTGCCGTTGCCAGAATTCGCTATCGAATGAACCGTCGTCGTCTTCGAGGCCAAGGCAAATCGCTCCTTGCCCCCGCGTTCATCGATTTTGTCGATGGCTCCATCGGATTTATCGATTGGTGCCTGGGGGTGGTATCGGTTATACCCGCAGCCATGGAGTTCTCGTCGGCTGATTGTAACGGGTCAGAGACCATGGTTCTGATGGGTGATCGCAGCTGCGGCTTTGCCAATGACTCGCCAGGCCGCGCTCCTCGAGCCAATTACCTTTCATAGAATGGAACTGGTTCTGTTTGCGCTCTTATTGCTCTTGCTCCTAGGGACGCCTGTGCTCGCAGCCGTCGCTTTTGTGCAAACTGGAGCGTTGCGAACGCTTACAAAGCAACTGGGATCACGCCTCGCTGCGCTGGAAGCCGAAGTGCGGCATTTGCGCGGCGGTCAGACGGCGGCGAGAAGCTCGGACGCTTCGATTTCGGCGCAGCCAGCTACCGGTGATCCTTTGCCGTCCGGATGGAAAAAGGAGGTTCCCGCCCCCTCGCCGGAAGCGCGCCCCGCGAGCGCGCCCGCGGCAGGCCCGCCTCTGCTGCCAGTGGTATCAAAGATGGCTCCGCTGCCTTCCGGAGTTCCCGTGGTGGCAGAAGAAGCGAGCACTCGTCAATCGGCGGCCCCACCACCACTGCCCGCAACCCGCCTCCCCAGTACCCTCAGCCTGCCCGCAGTGAATTGGGAACAGTTCATGGGAGCGAAGCTCTTCGCGTGGATCGGCGGTCTGGCGCTGTTCCTTGGGGTCGCGTTTTTCGTGAAATATTCCTTCGAGCACAATCTCATTTCACGCGAGATGCGGGTGGCGATTGGGTTTCTGACGGGGCTTGCGCTGCTCACCGGTGGCGTCGTGTTGAAACGAAAGGCGTTCGCCGTCACGGCGCAGACGCTCTGCGCCACCGGCGTGCTGATCCTTTACGCGACGACGTATGCCTGCCACGGCTTTTATCATTTCCCGTTTTTTGGCCTTGTTCCGACTCTTCTGCTGATGACGCTGATCACGGCGGTGGCGTTTGTGCTGGCAGTGCGCTTAAACGCCCATGTCGTGGCTGTGTTGGGCATGCTGGGCGGATTTCTCACCCCTGGGTTGCTCTCGACTGGATACGATAATCCGTTCGGGTTGTTCGGCTACATCGCGCTCATTGATGCGGCCTTGCTGGCAGTGGCGCTGCATCGCCGCTGGAATTACCTGGTCCCTCTTGGCGGCATCGGCACTTCGCTCCTGCAAATCGGCTGGGCCGCGAGGTTCTTCGTCGAGGGGCAGTATTTCGAAGGTCAGAAAGTGCTGATTCCAATGGCGATCCTCGTCGGCTTCAACTTGCTCTTCCTCGCAGCGGCGTATCGGGCCAAACGCCGCGGGCAAATGAGCCACGAAATATCCGGTACCGCCCTCGTCCTCGCCTTCATCGCCCTCGGTTTTGCCTTTTTCTTTCTTACCTTCACGCCGCTCGCCCTGCGGCCCGTGCTTCTTTTCGGCTTCGTCTTCATCGTCGACGTCTGCGTGTTCGCACTCGTGCTGCTTGATGAAAGGCGCGCGGCCCTGCATCCGCTGTGCGGCCTGTTGGTATTCGCGCTCCTTGCCATGTGGACGGCAAGTCACGTCAATGATGCGCTGCTCGGCGCGGCGCTCGCGCTATATTTGGTATTTGCCCTCTTCCACTCGGCCGGGCCGCTCGTGCTCGATCGTTTGCGCGGCACGGCCGCTCCCTGGTGGAGTCAGGCTTTCCCGGCGCTCGCGCTCGGGCTGACGCTCATTCCGCTTCTGCAAACAGAGGCACTTCCCTTTCTGGTCTGGCCGTTCATTTTGCTCGTTGATTTACTGGCTGTGCTGCTCGCGGTGGCCTCGGGAGCAGTGCTGCCGATCCTGATTGTTCTTGTGCTCACGATGCTGCTCACCGGAGCGGCGATCTCACAGATTCCCGCGGAAATGACAGGACTTCCCACCGTTCTATGGATGCTCGGCGTGTTCGCCCTCTTTTTTTCCGCGGCGATGTTCTGGGTCGTTCCGCGCCTGCGCAGGCGGGGTCCCGAAGGAAGCATGCTGTTCGCGGGGTTTCCTGACAGACTCGGCAAGTTCGAGCTTCCGGAGAAAATCACCGCGCTGCTTCCTGCCTGCTCGGCGGTGCTGCCCTTTCTCCTGCTGATCATGGTTACGGTTCGGCTGCCGATAGCGAATCCATCCCCGGTATTCGGACTGGCCCTGCTGCTGGTGGCCCTGCTGCTCGGTTTGACCCGCGTGCTGTCGGTCGGGGTGCTGCCGTTGATCGGTTTACTTTCCACCGTCGCGCTCGAGCACGCGTGGCACGGCGGGCATTTCGATCCGGCCAGCCCCAACGGGCCACTGGCGTGGTATGTCGGATTCTACGCCCTCTTCACCGCCTTCCCGTTTGTGTTTCGGCGCGCCTTCGCAGGCCAGACCATGCCGTGGGCCGCCGCGGCCCTGGCCGGTCCGCTCCATTTCAATCTCATCCTGAAACTCACGCAAGCTGTCTATCCCAACCCGATGATGGGATTGCTTCCCGCTGTCTTTGTTCTGCCGTCGCTGCTCGCGCTCATTGTCCTTTTAAAAACGGTGCCGTCCGCGAGTCCGGCGCGCAACAGCCAGCTCGCGTGGTTTGGTGGCGTGACGCTCTTTTTCGTCACCCTGATTTTTCCGCTGCAGTTCGAGCGTCAGTGGATCACCATCGGCTGGGCGTTGGAAGGTGTCGCGCTCTGCTGGTTGTTTCATCGCATCCCGCATCCAGGATTGCGGCTGGCCGGTGTCGCCCTGCTCATCGTGAGTTTTGTCCGGCTGGCGCTCAACCCCGCTGTCCTCACCTATGATTCGCGCAGCGAGGTCGCGATTTTCAATTGGTATCTTTATGCTTACGGCATTGTCACCCTCTGCCTTTTTGCAGCGGCGGGCCTTCTCGCTCCGCCGCGTCATCGCGTCATGGGCAGCAATCTCCCGCCGCTCCTCTACGCGCTGGGCACCGTGCTCGCCTTCATTCTCGTGAACATCGAGATCGCCGACTACTTCACGGCACCGGGCGCCGCGGTGGTCACGTTGCAATTCAGCGGAAATCTCGCGCGCGACATGAGCTACAGCATCGCGTGGGCGCTCTTCGCCCTGCTGCTCGTCATCATTGGCATCGGCAAAAAGCTCGCGCCGATTCGCTACGCCGGGCTGGGACTGCTCGGCGTCACGCTCCTCAAGCTCTTTTTCCATGACCTTTCCGAACTCGGCCAGCTTTACCGCATTGGCGCGCTGGTCGCGGTCGCTGTGGTTGCGATCATCGCCTCTGTCCTCTACCAGCGATTCCTCGCGGCGGCAAAACCAACCAATGATGTTCCCTCACCCCCTGCTGTTCCTTAAGGGCCTTGGTGCCGGCGTGATCCTCCTGCCGCTTGTGGGCAGAATCGCGGCGCAGACCAGTGCCTTTTCACCCGACCAATGGCGGTACGAGCAAACGCTCGATGTTCGTGCGGCCGGATTGTCGAGAGTTGATCTGCCGCTGGCCACACTCGACGTCAGCCGGCCGGCTCTTGAAGACATGCGGATCGTTGATGCCGCGGGAAATGAGGTGCCGTTTCTCATTGAGCGGCCGGCGCCGCAATCCGAAACCCGGCAGCGCGCAAAGTCGTTTCATGCCTCACTCGGTGCCGATGCGACAACGATCGTGCTCGAGACCGGGATGACCGGGCCTGCCCGCGGCGTCACACTCGAATCGCCGGCGAAGGAGTTCATCAAATCCGTGCGAGTGGAAGGCTCGCACGATAAAGAGAACTGGCAGCAGCTGGCATCTGGCGTGCCAATTTTTCGTCAGCCCAGCGGCGCGGCGAAACTCCGGGTCGAGATCGCCCCCGCGGTTTGGGAATTCCTGCGCCTTACCATGGATGATCGGCGCTCAGAAGCCGTTCCTTTTACGGGTGCGCAAGTGCACCGCGAGGAGACCAGTGCACCCGAAGAGCCAGCGGCAGTCACGATAAAGTCGCGTGATGAAAGTCCGGGCCTGTCACGGCTCGTCCTCGACCTTGGCGGCGCCAACCTTCGCCTGGCCACTCTTAAATTTCAAACTTCGGAGCGGCTCTTCACCCGCCTCGTGACCGTCGCCGTGCCGGAGGTGACCGAGGAAGGGATCCGCGAACAGCGAGTGGCCGACGGCACTGTGCATCGACTCGATGTCGAAGGCACAACTTCCGAGCACCTCGACGTGCGCGTTGAGAAACAGATTCGCTCGCGCGAGCTGCTTGTTTTGATTCACAATCACGACAGCCCGCCTCTGGCGATTGCTGCCGTCAACGCGACGCGCCGGCCAACACAGCTCCTTTTTCGCGCCCGGGAACCCGGCCCTTTCAAGATATTCACTGGCAACAGCCAATGTGCCGCCCCGCACTACGATGTCGCGGCTCTTTCCGAATGGTTGACACGCGCAGTCGCCCAAGACGTTAAGCCATCGTCGCTGGCGGGGAATACCAGGTATCGAGTGTCTGAGACACTGCCCGGCATCGCCGAGAGTGGCTCGGCCCTCGATTTGTCAGATTGGAAATATCGCAAGCCAGTGCACGTCGCGCAGCCTGGTGTGCAGCAGCTCGAGCTCGACCTCGAAGTCCTTTCCCACGCCACCTCAGGCCTGGCGGACCTCCGCCTGGTGCGCGATGGCCAACAAGTGCCTTACCTGCTCGAGAGAACTTCAATCAGCCGCCCGCTCACGCCGATGGTGACGCTGGCGAATGACCCAAAAAAACCGCAACTCTCGCGCTGGTCGTTCAAACTTCCGCACCCGGCATTACCGGTCACGCGTCTGGCTTGCAACTCCGCAACACCGCTTTTCCAGCGCGAGATGCGGCTCTGGGAAGAAGCCTCCGATGAGCGGGGCGGCAAATATCCGCGAGAACTCTGCCGCGCCACCTGGCGCCGCACGCCCGGCCGCCCCGTTGCGGATTTGGTCCTCACATTGAACCAGACGCCGCTCACCGAGACGATGCTGCTCGAAACCGACAACGGAGATAATCCCCCCATCGAAATCAGCAACGTCCGCGCGTTTTATCCTGTCACCCGACTGTGCTTCAAAGCACCGCCCGGTGCCGAGCAGAGACTCGAGCTCTTCTACGGAAACCGCAAAGCCGCCGCGCCCCGCTATGACTTGAGCCTCATTACGACACAGCTTCTCGCTGCCGAGAAAAGGATCGCCGCCCTGGCCCCGCAAAGCGCGGCCATTAAATCGATTTGGCCGGAAGCCGCATCGATGACGGTCCCACGTCGCATCCTCTTTTGGGGCGTGCTCGCGGTCGTCGTCGCAGTGCTGCTGACCGTTCTCGCCAAACTCCTCCCGAAGGCAAGTAATATCCCGCCTGCCTGAACGGCGCCGGGCACGGAGCGAGCGTGATCGGCCCGCGATCAATTCAGACGGGTTCACTCCGCGGCGAGATTCTTGGCGCGTTCTTTCACCGCGCGCAGCAGGGCATCCAGCGCCGGTGTGAGCTTGCCACGCCACAGCGCGGCAATTTTCAGCGGCGGGCATTCGGGCAGTGGGAGCAAGCGGACTTGCGGATTGCGGCCCTGGCCGGGCACGATCACCGCAAGCCCCACTCCAAAGCCTCTCGCCACATAAACCTCAACCATGTCGAGCGACTCGACTTCAATCGCTGGCCGCCACTCGAAACCACGCTGCGCCAGCACCTCGCGAAAACAACGCGGCACTATTTCGTCGGATGGGCGGGTGATCAGGGGTGCAAACCACGTGCCATCGGCGAGTGCATCGAGCAACGCGCCCGCATCCATGAACGGGCACTCCTTCGGCACCACCAGGGCCAGGCGGAGCTCGAGAAGCTCGGAGTGAGTGATGCCGCTGGGCGGCCCATCAGCCAGCGGTGCAATGGCAAAGTCGATCTCGCCACTTCTGAAGAACGACTCGATCAGATCCTGACGGGGTGACCGCAGCGTGACTCTCAAGGACGGAAATTGCGCTCGAACCTGCCGCAAAATATCCGGCAGATGTTCCCGCAGGACCGGATCGGGCGCCGCCAGGCGCAGCAATTGGCGCTGCCCGCCACGAATCCTCTCGCCGACCGCATCCAAACCGCTGAAAAATGGCGCAATATGTTCGAACAGCTCCTTCCCCGCAGCCGTAAGGGCAAACGGCCGCCGCTCGAACAGCTTCATGCCTAAATCCGCCTCGAGCTGCAGGATCTGTCCACTCACCGCCGGCTGCTGGATGCCATACGGCATGTGCCGCACCGCCCCCATGATGCCCCCATGATGCGCGACGTAGTAAAATAGTTCGAGATGGTGAATGTTCATGGCAGCACGTCCCCGGCAGCGGTGCGGAGAGCAGCAGTTTGCGATTCCCCATCATCGTCCGCACTCGGAATTATGGCGAAATCGCTCAATCGCCTTATGGGTAACCGGCGATGGTTACGTCGGCACGGCGCCCTCGAATAGAGCGCGGGCGGGCGGAGTTGCGCCTCACGAGCCGAATGTTCTTTGGCCTTCCGTTCTCATTTTTGCAAAAAGCGCATTGCCTTTTCCGTCGATTTCGTTTAGAAATGTGAAATATTCGTAAAACTGACAAAGTCCCTGTTGCAACCATCGTCCTAATATGGCTAAAATAGTAATTATTGACGACGAGGCGCCGATTTTGGACCTCATGACGAAACTGTGTCGCAAAATGGGCCATGAGCCCTTTGCGTATCAAACCGGGCGGGAGGGACTTTCGGCGCTTCCGGCCTTGCGCCCTGATCTGGTGATTGTCGATTTGCGCATCGGGGACATGAACGGGCTGCAGGTAATCGAAAAATGCCGGCGTGATTTTCCCAACATCAACGTGGTGATGGTGACAGGGTTTGGAAGCGTGGAAACGGCGGTGGAAGCGATGAAGCTGGGCGCTTTTGACTACCTGACAAAGCCGTTTGAGTTGGACGATTTGCAACGGACGCTTAATCGCGCGTTGAGTCATCGCGGCGGGGCAGGAACCTCGGGGACGGCGACGTCGTCCAAGTCGGGAGAATCGCTCGAACTTACGCCGACCACATTGGTGGGTCAAAGTCCGCAGATGAAGGAAATTCTGCGGTTGGTGGAACGGATCGCCAATAATGACAGCCCCGCGCTGCTCGAAGGGGAGTTTGGATCGGGCAAACAAATGCTGGCTCGCACCATCCATGATCGCAGCCGGCGGCGCGAAGCGCCATTCAAGGTGCTCTATTCGGGCGCGCTTCCGGAAGATCTGCTCGAACAGGAGTTGTTCGGCGGCACGGCGGGAACGCAAACCATTTTCCAACGCGCGCACGGTGGCACGGTCGTGGTCGAGGAAATTCACCACCTTCCGCTGCGCCTGCAAAGCCAGCTCACTACCTTTCTGGAGGCGCTCGCCACACGGCGAATGCGCAATGCGCACGCCTCGCCGGAAGACTTCCGATTTATCGCGACCTCGAGCCAGCCCCTCGAGAAGCTGATGAAAGAAGGAAAGTTCCGGGAAGACCTTTATTACAAGATATCTGTGGTTCCCATTCACATCCCGCCGTTGCGCAACCGGCGGGACGACATCGAACTGCTGGCTTATCATTTCCTGCGAAACTATGCGCAGATGACGGGTTCGCCGGTCGAGGAAATCGATCGTTATGGGGTGGACCTGTTGAAAGGGTATGCATGGCCGGGTAATGTGGGCGAGTTGCAGAATGCGATCGAGCGCGCCTGCACTTTCGCTGAAGGGAAAAAGATCCGGCCAGTCGACCTGCCTCCGAAAATAACCCAAAAGGTGGAGGTGTCAGATCTCGATAACCTGGTTATAAAACATCAACTGCCCATTGGCTCGACACTTGATGATTACATTCGCAAGCAGGAGCGGATGTTCATTCGGGAGACGCTCAAATACAACGAGGGCTCGCGGGAGAAAACCGCCTCGATGCTCGGCGTAAGCATCGCCACCTTGTATCGCAAGATGGGCCTCAAGCTCGAACGCGACAAGGTGTTGCAGTGAGATCAGGTGAAATCGGCCGAGATGCCGATTTCAGTTATTCGTTACGCCCGGTCTTTTAGCTTCGTGTGGCCGTCGGCGCGGGCGCAGTGGACACAGCAGAAAATCTCGCCTTCTTCCTCGACTCCATGGCCGATGATGTGACAGCCGCAGTGGGGGCAGACCGGGGCAACGGCATGAATGGCACACTCGAAACTGTCGAATATATGCCGCTTGCCTCCGACAATTACTTCGAAGCTCTTGTCGTAATCGTTTCCGCAGACTTCACATTTAGCCATTGGCGGTCAAGGGTTAGTCATTTTTGGGAGCGAAGTCTTTGTGTTCCCTTCGGGCCAGATCCAACTGGTCATCCAGTCGATCGAGGGTATCGTCGAACTGGCTGCGCTTGCTTCCCTTGCCTCGTTTTACATCGGGGCCAATGTCGGCCAGTTGCGCGACGGCGTGTTTGTGGTGTTGTTCCAGCGCTTTGAGCCGGGTGGCGAAGTAGGGTGGAGCGCCGCCGGCGGCTCTCTTCAGTTCTTCAATATCTGCGGCGATCTCATTGAGTCGCTTCGTGGCGGCCTCTCGATAAGCCGAAGGCTCCTCTGAAAAATAAGCCTTGGTTTTCTTCCAGGCCTCACGCGTCGTTTCAGAAACGACGCCAGCGGCTTTCCTGGCGGTATCTTTCGTGGCTTCGACTGCCCCTTTGGTCTTCTCTTTCAGATTCTCGGTCGTCGAAGGATTCGGCTCTCCGGCAACGCCAGCGGCGGCCGTTGCGAGAACGGCAATCAGGGCTGAGAGTTTCATATCGATAAATCATTACGGATCACAGCGGCAGCCGGTTGCAGGGGCGACCAGGGTTCGAAGTTGCCATCGCAATGGCCACCGTTTACGGATGAGGCTCTCGCTCGTTATGGCTCATGCTCTTGTTGATCGCCTGATTGAAACCGCGCTCGTGCATGGCGCCAGCGACTTATTTCTCTCTGAAGGCCTCTCCCCTCGTCTGAAGATTCACGGAAAGGTGGCCGAGTTGAGCGAACCCGCCATCAGCAGCCCCGACCTAGTCAGTTTTTGGCAAAAGTGCGGCCATGATCCGTCCCGCGAACGCGAGACTGATACTTCGTATTATCTCGAGAAATTCGAGACGCGGCTGAGGGTCTCACTCTTCCACCATTGTGGCCGCCTCGGGGCCGTTCTGCGTCCGATCAAATCCCAAGTTCCCAATTTCGAGACGCTGGGGCTGCCAGAAGCTGTGCTCGTGCCGTGGCTGCAGCGCCGGTCCGGGCTTATCCTCATTAGCGGAGCCACTGGTTCCGGAAAATCCACCAGCATCGCTTCCTGCCTCGAATGGCTCAATTCCCATTTTCAACGGCATATCGTCACAATCGAGGATCCCATTGAATATTTGTTTGTCAGCCGGCATTGCCTTTTCACTCAGCGGGAGGTCGGGATCGACACGGAAAGCTTTCCGCGGGGATTGCGCGGGGCGCTGCGTCAGGCGCCCGACGTGATCTTCGTAGGCGAGATTCGCGACTCCGCCACCGCTGTCATAACACTTCAGGCCGCCGAAACCGGTCACCTGGTTCTCGCCACGCTGCACAGTGCCGACGCCGTCGATTCCTTTGATCGCCTCAACCACCTTTTCCCTGAATCCGAGCGGGCGGGATGTCTCATGTTGCTGGCGCGGCAGTTGGTGGGGATCATGAGCCAGTTGCTGTTGCCGAGAGCCGACGAAAAGGGCGTCTTCCTTGTGACTGAGCATCTGGAAAACTCAGGTGCCGTCAAACCATGGATTCGACAGGAAAAGCTGCCGGAAATTCGCGACTATCTCAACCGCGAACACGGACAATCCGCCCGTTCGTTCACGCATTCGTTGCTCGAGGCCACGCGGGCCGGCATCATTTCGGCGGATGTGGCCCAGCAGGCCAGCGCCAGCCCCAGTGATTTCGTGCGAGCGCTGCGCGGACTATCCTGACGACCTGAGATTTCCCATGCGCGATATCATTGAATACCTGGCTCAAACGAGGGAACTGGATGGCTCGGACCTTCACCTGACCGTTGGCGCGCCGCCGGCGGCACGCGTTCACGGTGAACTGAAGCCGCTCGAGGAATTCGAACTCAGCCCCGAGCAGTGCAAAACGCTGATCTATGACGTGCTCAGCGAAGCCCAGCGCGCCCGGCTCGAAGCGAACTATGATCTGGATTTTGCGCTGCAGGTGCAAAATGTCGGGCGTTTTCGCGGCAATGCCTTGTATTCACGCGGCTTCGTGGAAGCGGCATTTCGCTTTGTTCCGGCCACCATACCGACGCTCCGGGAGCTGGGCCACGTCCCGATAGTGGAAGGGCTGAGCCAGGCACGTTCCGGATTCATTCTGATCACCGGTATGGCGGGCATGGGGAAAACGACAACGCTGGCTGCATTGGCCAAACGCATTCTGGGAGAACGCTCGTGCGTTATGGTTACCATCGAAGACCCCGTCGAGTACCTGCTCGAACACAATATCGGCATCGTCCGGCAGCGCCAGGTCGGCGATGACGTGCTCTCGTTTCCTGCGGCGCTGCGGTCGGCCCTCCGCCAGGATCCGGACATCATTGTGGTCGGAGAGATGCGGGACCACGAATCGATTTCGCTGGCGTTGACCGCGGCGGAGACCGGACATCTCGTCCTGTCCACGTTGCATTCGACGGATGCACCCACAGCACTGGATCGTTTGATCGATGCCTTTCCCGGCGATCAGCAATCGCAAATCCGCTCTCAGATCGCCAACAGCCTGGTGGCCATTGTCTCGCAGCGTCTCATGCCCAGGCAGGATGCTTCCGGACGAGTGCTCGCCTCGGAAATCCTGATCGCCAACGCAGCCGTGCGTTCAGTCATCCGCGAGGGGCGCAGTGAGCGCCTCACAAGTCTCATTCAAATTGGGTCGCAGGAAGGCATGCACACGCTCGATGAGAGCCTGGCGCATCTTTTGCTTCATGGACACATCAGCTACGAAAATGCCATGGCGAACGCCCGGGATCCTGACTTCGTCAACAACAGCCTCCAGGCTCACTTGCAACAGCAGGAGAAACTTTCGAAAAAGCGGTAACGCATGCGAACGATCGATCTGCGCAGCGATACCGTGACGCTGCCCAGCGCGGAGATGCGCCAGGCGATTGCTGCGGCCACACTTGGTGACGACGTTTACGGCGAAGACCCAACTGTCAATCAACTCGAGGAGCTGGCGGCCGAGCGCGTGGGCAAGGAGGCCGCGATGCTGGTCGTCAGCGGCACAATGGGCAACTTGTGCGCGCTGCTAGCGCACTGCGCCCGCGGCGACGAGGTGCTCGTCGGCGATGAGTCGCACATCTACCATTATGAAGCCGGTGGGGCGTCGGTGCTCGGCGGCGTGGCACTTCACCCCGTTCCAACGGCCGCCACGGGCGAACTCCCGCTCCCGGAGTTGGCGGCTGCCATCCGCGACCCTCGGGACGAGCACGAGGCCCTCACCCGGCTGATTTGCCTCGAGAACACCCACAACCGCTGCGGCGGCGTCGTGCTTTCGGCTGCATACATCGAGTCGGTTCATGGCTTCGCCCATGCACACGGCCTTGCAGTCCATCTCGATGGCGCGCGTTTGTTCAACGCGGCTGTGGCGCTCCGCATCGAACCGAGCGAGCTGACTAGGGCCGTCGACAGCGTCCAGTTCTGCCTGTCGAAGGGACTGGCCGCGCCCGTCGGCTCGATTCTCGCCGGCGACGGAGGCTTTATCCGGCGCGCGCGGCGGGCGCGCAAGTTGCTCGGGGGCGGGATGCGTCAGGCGGGGATCATCGCCGCTGCGGGAATCGTCGCGCTCGAGCAGATGGTGGCACGGCTCAAGGAAGACCACGCCAACGCGCGCCACCTGGGCGAGGGCCTGGCAAGCCTCCCAGAGTTGGAGCTGGACCTCGCGACGGTACAGAGCGATATTGTTATCTTCAAGCCGTGCGATGAGCGATGGACGCCGCCGTCACTGGTCCGCTCACTGGCTGAGCGCGGGCTGCTGGTCGGTGAAAACGGTCGTGGCTACATTCGCGCCGTTACCCACTACGGTGTCGATGCCGGCGATATCGAGGAGGCGCTGGAGATCGTACGCACAACCCTGAACGAAGGTAAGACAGGCCTCCTGCCGGTCGCGTCTGCCAGGCTTTGAGGCGGGCGGGAATCTTCATCGTCGCCTTTTCCGCCGCGCCTGACCAATCGATTCTTTGAGTTGGCGCCGGAGCAAGAGTCCGCTTTTGGTGTCGGCAAGGCGCCGTTCGAGCAAGGTGAGAACGGCGGCCTCTTCCGGAGTCAGATCGCGAATGGAATCGATCAGCTCGCGCCGAACGCGTTGGCGTGTGGTTTTCAACATGGAACCATCAAGATAGGCATCGAAAACCATTGGGTGAATATAACTCTTGCGGCAGATGGCTGGGGTGTTGCCGAGCCGTCCCGCCACATGCTCGATGGCACGAAGGATATTCTTCTTTGCCTTCGCTTTGGAATCAACCTTCTCACATTCGCGCAGTGCCAGAACAGCCAGGACCGTGCCCGCCCAGGTTCGAAAATCCTTCGCGGTAAAATCGGCTCCCGTCACTTCGCGCAGATAGTCGTTCACATCACTTGAACCGACGTCGCGAACGTGGCCGTCTTGATCGACGAATTGGAAAAGTTGTTGCCCGGGCAAGTCCTGGCATTTTTTGACGATAGTCGCCAACCGACGGTCATCGAGCCCGATCGAGTGCTGCTTTCCGCTTTTTCCGCGAAATTGAAACTCGACTGTGCTGCCGGAAATACGGGCATGCCGGTCCAGCATCGTCGTCAGACCGAACGAGCGGTTGGCTCGCGCGTATTCCTCGTTGCCGACACGAATGAGGCTCGATTCGAGCAAGCGGATCAGCGTGGCTAACACCTTTTCGCGTGAAAGCGCCGTTTTGCGCATGTCCCTCGCAATGCGCCGCCGGATCGCCGGGAGCGCCCTGGCAAAGGCGAGCATGCGATTGAACTTGGTTTCGTCCCGGATCTCCCGCCACTTCGGATGATAGCGGTGCTGTTTTCGTCCGCGAGCATCGCGGCCGGTGGCCAGAAGATGCCCATTGGCTGCCGGACAGATCCAGACGTCTCGCCAGGCGGGAGGAATAGCCAGAGCTTTGATGCGCGCGACCGTCTCACGGTCTTTTAAGCTCCGTCCACGAACGTCGAAAAAGATGAACGCTTCCCCTCGTTTCTCCCTCCGAATCCCGGGGGTGGAATCAGTCACGTAACGCAATCCGCCTGCGTGCGCAGATTCGTGAGAGCTGGTGGCACCCGATCCGTTCCTGGCATCTGCGCGGGTTTTTTTCATGGTCGTCGAGCGCTGCGCATCCCAGTTACGATCTCCTGTGACGAACGGATGGGTCCAGCGATGAAACCGTCGGTTCGGGCAAGGTCATCGATCCGCCTGCACGAGCCGGGCCATTCACCTGGCACCAAGCGCTTCCCCGTTGACATTTGGTGCCGTTCGTTTGATTCGAGGCATGCCGAGGTCGAGTCTCACTCCTGCTGAAGTCAAGGCGATGCTGATGACGGTGGCCGACCGCATCATCGTGAACGAGCCCTTGCTTTCCGAGGCGGACAGAAATCTCGGCGATGGCGATCACGGCCTGGGCATGCAGCGCGGAATGACGGAAGCGAAAAACAATTTGGCGCTGCTCCCGGATGACACACCCTTCGGCAAGCAATTCGGTGGAGTAGGGATGGCCATGATGTCTTCCATGGGCGGCGCTTCCGGGGTCATCTTCGGCACCCTCTTTCGCGATGGCGGCAAAGCGCTCGCCGGTCTCGAAAGTTTTGATTCGGCCGCGCTGGCTGTTTTTTTGAAGGCGGCCTGCGAGGGCGTGATGAACCGTGGCAAGGCGAAACCCGGCGACAAAACGATGGTCGATGCACTCTATCCGGCCGCTGACAAGGCTGCCGAAGTTGCCAATCAGCCGCTGCCAGACGCACTCGCAGCCGTGGCCGCCGCGGCTCATGCGGGCGTCCACGCGACCCGAGACATGGTGGCTACCATCGGACGCGCAAAGAGCCTCGGCCAAGGGTCGGTCGGCCACCCCGATGCGGGTGCCCTCTCCGTAGCTGTCATCCTCGAAGCGATGCGCGATTACGTGGCCGCCACCGAAGAGTGACACGATTTGGTGGAGGAAGGACCGTTTATTCGCCCGTTGCGAGCCTGACATTGGCAGCCGGCACCCCTTTGTGAAAACTTTCACATATTCCCTTGCCAAAAAAAGGCGCCCTGCTTAACTCGCCTGCCTCGCCCGGCGAAGGCTCTCGGTTTTCTCGGCCTTCCGGCAAGTGACTCGAGCCCTGTAGATGTTCGCCTCGTCCACCGCTTTGTTGAAAACTTTCGAGCTTCCGCTTTTGGCAGAAGTCTCGATTAAAGCATTGCCGCTTTCAGGCGGCGAAGTGGGGGCCATCACCAACTCGGTTTTGGTGGCCGTGATCGTGACAGCGCTCATTCTTTGGTTCGTGCGTCGGGCGATGCTGCGCCCCGCATTGGTGCCAGGCCAGCGCCAGAACCTGGTGGAAATGGTGGTCGAATTTCTGTACATCCAAATTGAAAATGTGGTGGGCAAAAAGGTGGCGCCGAAAGCCTTTCCTCTGCTTGCCACAATCTTCATTTACGTGCTGACCGCGAACTGGTTTGGGCTGCTGCCAGGCGTAGGCACCTTTGGCCTTGGGCCAACCGATGGATTTCTCACCATTGCTCCTCACGCTCACGTCGAGGAGGCGGCCGAGCACGCACCCCAGCATGGCAGCCCTCACGCACATCGGTATCAAACTTTCATTCCGCTTTTACGCCCAGCCACTGCCGACCTGAACATGACACTCGGCCTCGCCCTGGTCTTCATGGCCTTCTGGGTATGGATCACCCTAAAGGAAGGTGGCCTCTGGAATTTCATCAAGCATACCTTTGGCCCCAAGGGCGGCGTGACCGGACTGCTCGGTGTATTCATGATCATCATCTTTTTGGGGGTGGGCGTAATCGAGCTTATTTCCATTGCCATTCGCCCGGTGTCGCTTTCGCTGCGGTTGTTTGGCAACATATTTGCCGGCGAAACCCTGATGCATGCGATGGCTTCGCTCGGAGAAATGCTGAACTTTCCGGCGTGGTTGGCTTTTATCATGAAGACGCTGTTGCCTGTACCATTCTTTTTCATGGAGTTGCTGGTCGGAGCGGTGCAGGCGCTGGTGTTCATGCTCCTGTGCTCGGTTTACATCCAGCTTTCCACCACTCACGAAGACGAAGCTCATCATTAAAACTTTGCCGCCTGTGACCATGGACTCCGTGGGTGGCGGCGGATAAACAAACAAGCAACAAATACACTAACATGATCACTCAATTTGCCGGCCTGATGGCCCAAGCCGCTCCTGCAACGGCCGAACTCACTGAGCAGATGGCCAAGCTCACCAGTCTAAACGGCTCCTTCACCCTGGGCGTGGCCGCTGCGGGCGCCGGCATCGGCGTCGGTCTCGTCGGCTTGGGAGCCACGCAGGCAGTCGGGCGCAATCCGGGCGCCAAGGGAGACATCATGACGATCGCCATTCTCAGCATGGCGCTCGCTGAAGCGTGTGCCATTTACGCGCTGGTTCTCGCCTTCATGGGCCGCTAAGTGAACCGACTGGCCGCGGGCGCGCCGTGGCGCGCGCGCCCACCTTTTCTTGAAAAACATCCCCCCATTCAGTACGACGGAAACTTCGCATAGCATTGGGTTTG
>JBPCQC010000066.1:0-20911 GCA_050998515.1 Verrucomicrobiales bacterium | reverse complement strand
CAAAATCGATTCCCTTGCCGCGGGTGCCCAGCCACGTGCGCAGCCGGTCGGGTTCGTAAATCGGAAGCGCTGAAGGAATCAGGCCCGTTTTCACTTCCTCGGGCGCGAGCCAGCGTGAAAGATGCTGTCCTCGGTGATAGATCTCCCAATGCTCTCTCGAGTGTCTCGATTGATCTTGCAGTTCGGCCCTGGTAACGTTCTGCAGGATATCGAAGAGCTCATTGGGAGTGCGCCAGATCAAACCGCGGGGAGGAAGCAGGGTTTGGCCGCCGAGATACTCGTGGGTGTAATTCTGATGGACGAGGACCGGTGTGCCGGTTCCCAGGGCCTCAATGATCGCCCGTGCTCCGCCCAATGGCCACGAACCCAAATAGAGCGAGACGTTGAATTCACTCAACGCTGCGGCCAGTGATGGGACCTGCGTGACCAACCGAACTCGTTCCGCCGCCACTCCCCAACTGGCCAGGCGCTCGTGAAACCGGGTGACCATGTCACCACTCAGAGGACCGATATGAACATGAGAACCGCGGGTTTGCGCAAGCGCCTGCGCCATGAGATCGAAATAATTGAAATCGTAGGGTGCGGTGAATTTGCCCTCGCTCCCGCACGAGCAGGTCACGAGGCCGGCTTCTGTTGGAGAGAGGCAAAATTCGGCCGGCGGCCGCGCCGCGACCTCCGGCGTGGTCAATGGCAGGTAAGTGACCCGGCTCAATCGCGCGGCGTCACGGCAATGAAAAAATGAGAACGGAGTCAGGTCGAGATGAACTGCGCCGGGCAGATGCAAGCCGAGTGCCAGATGGTGATCGGCATGATGGTAAAAGTAGAGGCGAGCGAGCGTGATTGACGCGCAGGCCGTGACCGCTACCGCGTCCTCATGGTGAGTAAATAGAAATATTCGCGCCTCGGCCAGCGCCTGCAGCCGTCCGGCCAGCCACCGGACGGTCTCTGCCGCATCATGCGCCGGTGCGCATTCGACGACAACGTTTGGCGCGGCAAAGCGAGCTTCGATTTTCGCGCGGGTGGTGCGACCGTGAAGTTTGGTTAAAAGGATGAGATGGCGTCGGCCAGGCTGTGCGGCGATGAAGTCTTCGAGGACGCGGGTGTGCCCCCCACTCTCATAGAGTTCGGTAGCCACGTAGACCTGGGTTTCACGGTCCGCCTCTGAGCGTGGGCGCTGATCCCAGTTTTCGTCCCTGGCCATGCCCCGTGCAATTTCCAGACAGAGTCCATCCAGTGGGCGCGACTCATAAATTTTCCCGGCACTGGCCGGATCACTATTGATCAACCGAACGAAATTCGCGAGCGTATCAAGACCATTCGACCACCGGCCCGCATGGGCGGCGCTCGAGACAGTGGCCTGCAATTCGTCAAGCGCGGAGGACATCGAAGTGTCGCAAATCGGCCTTCGCCGCCAGTCCCTGCGGCAGGAATCGGGCGTAACGATCACGGTATCCTTCGTAGGTTTCCCGCCTCAGCAGGAAATGATATTCCTCCGCATCCTGCCCCACGATGCCCGCCCCCATGCGCTGTAAGAACTTGATTATCGGTTGATTGTCCAACCGTGTCTCCATGCGCACCTCCTGAAATCCCATCAGCGTAAATCCCAGTTCGTGTACAAAAAAGAATGATTCGATCGCGAAGTGCCACGGGGCCCTGGCCTCGATCACCCAGCTTCCCCACCGGAACGAGGGCCCGCAAAAATCATAGAGCCGCAAAGTGCCGGCAGCACGGCCACCGGGACGGCAGATCATATAATACAGCTCGCGACCCGACCTTTCGCGCTCAAGATATGCCTCGATCCATTGCCTCTGCGCGGTGACATGGCGAGATGTCTCGGATAGAAAATGGGCGCCTCGTGGATCAGTGCGAAGCCTGACAATCTCCGCAGCGTCCTCAAGCCGGACGAGCCTGAAAACAATGGATGTGCCGTTGAACTCCCGCACCATTCGCCGATTCTCGTCACGGCTTCACGCCGCGCAAGCTTGCGACGCCAAATCAGTTGCAAAAGTGGAACGGGTGCCATTGCGTCGCCAGGTGTCTTCGACGTCACCGATTCTGGCCAACGATTTCCGCGCTCTTTGGCAGAAGGTGGGCGGGGATGTGCAGCGTGCTGTCGCCCGCGTCGGTGAAAGCGGATGGCTGATTTTGGGCAAAGAGGTCACGGCTTTCGAGCAATCACTGGCGCGCCTCTGGGGCCTCGAACAGGCGGTGGGTTGCGGCAATGGCATGGATGCCATCGAGATCGCCTTGCGCGTTCTGGGATTAAAACCTGGCGATCCTGTGCTGACCACTCCGCTGAGCGCGTTCGCCACTACTCTCGCTATCCTGAGGGCGGGCGGACGCCCTGTTTTTGTCGACGTCACCGAGGCGGGTGGTTTGGACCTCAGCCTCTCTCGCGAGGTTCTAACCAAACATCCCGAAATCAAGTTCATGGTCCCCGTTCATCTTTACGGCCATGTTTTGGACCTCGACGAACTCGAACGCCTGCGGGAAGATCTTGGCTTGAAAATCGTCGAGGATTGCGCGCAATCCATACTGGGCCGGCAGGGTGGTCGGAACTGTGGCACGGTTGGGCAGTGTGCCGCGACCAGCTTTTATCCGACTAAAAACCTGGGCGCGATGGGCGACGGGGGTGCTCTTCTGACCAACGATCCGGAGCTGGCCGCACAGGCTCGCCGTTGGAGGGACTACGGCCAGGCCGCGAAATATGTTCATGTCCTGCCGGGATTGAATAGTCGTCTCGATGAATTGCAGGCCGCTATCTTGAATCACGCGCTGCTTCCCCGCCTTGATCGTTTCACTGAAACCCGCCGCGCGATCGCCCGCGGATATTATGCAGGCCTTGGAGAGGTCCGGGCGTTGGAAGTTCCAGTCACCGATCTGGAATCGAGTGTCTGGCATCTCTTCCCTGTGCTCGCTCGCGGAGATCGCGCTCGGATTTGCGAACATCTCGCCAGTCGCAGCATTCAAACTGCCTTCCATTATCCGCAGCTTATTCCGGACCAGCAGGCAATGCAGCCGGCGGCCTTCGAAGTCGCCACCCCCCTTTCGGTGGCGCGCCGCTGGACCCAGCATGAAATATCGCTGCCCCTTCATCCCTTTCTCGGAGACGTGGATGTGCAACGAGTTATCGCCGCCTGTCGTGAACTTGACCTTTTGCGCCTATGATCCCGCGCCTTCCGCAAGGGGTTGCCATCATCGAATTGCGCGAGATCTTTGACCCGCGCGGTGATCTGATCGTCGGCGAGGCCGGCCGGGAAATCCCTTTTGTTCCGCGCCGCGTATTCTTCATCCATCGCGTTCCGACTGAACAATCGCGCGGTGAGCACGCCCACCGCGCCTGCCATCAACTCCTCATTTGCGTCCAGGGACAGGTCACTGTCATGGTGGATGATCGGACGATCTCCGCGGAGGTGCGGCTGGATCGCCCTACTCTAGGATTATACGTGGCCCCGGGGATTTGGGCGGCGCAACATCATTACACCGCCGACGCCATGTTGATGGTGCTGGCGTCACATGACTATGATGAAGGCGACTATGTCCGGAACTACGCCGAGTGGCGGCGGCTCTAGGGCGCCGTAAGCGCCCGTCCATTGTCGCTTGACGATAGTTTTAGCAAAAACGGCACCGCGCGAACCGCCCAGCGCCCGGGAGTCTGGCAACTTCCAGCGCCTTCACCGAAGCAGCTTCGAAGCATGTCTGTGTCGATGGTCCCTGGATTGAGCGCCACAGCCGCCATGCCGCGCGGCAATTCCTGCGCCAACGCCTGCGTCAACCCTTCGATGGCCCACTTCGTCGCACAATATGGAGCAACGTCCGGTGATGTGCTGCGTCCCCAGCCGCTGCTAAAGTTGACGATGACACCGTCTTTTCGCGCGATCATTGCCGGCCCGAAGTTCCGGATCATGAGATGAACGCCCTTCACATTCACATCAATGACCTCGGAAAATTCCTCGGCCGAGACTTGCCAGAGCGGCGCGTTTCGGTTGATCAACGCGGCGTTGTTGAGCAGCAATTCCGGCGGTCCATGAGCCTCGATCACCCGCCGGGAGAAGTCGGCCACCGCCGTCGCGTCAGTGACATCGAGTGCGGCGAAAATGTGCGAACCGCCGACTTCCCTGGCCAGGGCTGCTATGACCTTCGCGGTGCGTCCGCATCCGGAAACACGGTGCCCCAACCGGATGAACTCACGAGTCATCGCCAGGCCCAAGCCCCGCGTGCAGCCGCTGATCACGATCGTCTTCGAATCCCTCATTGCCAGTTTCACGTTTCCGCATGGCGCGTAAGTTTCAACCATGTTGCCAGCCAGTTCAAACTCCGCCGCCCCTAAAAAAGCGAGGTATCAGTTTCCCGCTTTCAGCCTGACCCGCCTCCTGCGCACTGTCTTCAAACCGACCGAAGGACGCCGCATCTGCATCCTCATTGATCTCGAAAAGCCAGACCGCGAGATGGCGTATTTCGCGTTTCTCAAGAACCCGGGCTACACCGTCCAGCGGCACGCGCACGATGTGTTCTATCAAGGCCTGCAGCGCGGCGGGAGCGACGAACTCGGCCTCACCGGCGGCGAGTTATTTGCTTATCAAATGACGCATGGCTCGAACCTCGATCTCTCGGATGAAGCATGGAACACTGCCGGCCAGCAACTCAGCCTGAAACGCAACGTTTATCCGCAATACGACATCATTCTTTGCATCTCGACGTTCTCCGCCACGGCTCCGCTCACCGCACTGGCGAAGGAATTTGGATTTCGCGGCGCCACTCTCCACGGACTCAACACCACCATCCTGCGCACGGGGCTGGCCGTCGATTACGAGGAGGTCAGCCGCGATGCTGAAGCCCTGCGCAAAGCCATGACGCGCGCGGACGAAATCGAGATCGACTTCGAACTCGAAAATGGCGAGGTCCTCACCGCGCGCATTCTGCTCGATGGCCAGGAGGCGCAAAAATCGCATGGCTTGTGTCAGGGGAATCGTCCGGACCTGGCAAATCTCCCGGCCGGCGAAGTTTATTTCGTGCCGATGGGCGCCGAAGGAGCGTTCCCATTGAAATACGAGGACGGAACCCTCGGGCGCTTGACCGTCACCGGCGGCGCGGTTGTCACAAGCGAGTTGCTCAGCGGCAACCCAGCCACCATCGCGGCCCACAACGATCGACTCGCCGCCGACCCGATGACCGGTGTTCTCGGCGAGATCGGTTTCGGCACCCAGGCCCTCCCGGTCGCCGGGGCCGACATTCAGGACGAGAAAGTGCTAGGCACCTGCCACCTCGCCACCGGCCGCAATGATCACCTCGGCGGTCTGCTCACACCCGATCAATTTAAAGACCGCCGCAACGCCACCCACGACGACATTCTTTTCGCGCCTCACAAAACCCCAAATTTCAATCTGAAACAGGTTCGCATGAAATGCGGAAACCAGCGCGAAGTTTTGATCGAGAATTTCAAGCCGTCAAAATACCTCATGCGCGCGTTGAGGCAGACTTGAACCAGCTTATCGGTGGCATCGACGGCTCCAGCCTGTCGGACTTACGCAGATTGGTCTGATTTAAAGTGACGCAGGCGTCCCGCCTGCGCGTACCTCGGGCATCTTGCCTGAGAGCAATGCCACTCGACGGCGGCCGGCCAGGATGGCCGACGTACGCACAGGCAAGATGCCTGCGTCACCAGCGTCAAAGACCGACAGGCTGGGCTCGTCGATGGGTCCCAGCGGCGGCTCGCCGCTGGACCAAGCGCGAGCCGCGCCTGATCATCGGCCAGCGGCCGATGCCCCCTGGTAGGCTCCGTGCTGTCGCGCAGTGGCAGGACACTTCTGTCGCTGGACCATCCATTCCGTAACAGCGACACTCGTGCCGCTGGACTAATTCGAATTCCGCCTCCAGAATATCACCGCCCCGAACGCCTCCGACGACGTGAACGGACTCTACCAGGCGTTCATTTATCTGCTGGCAGCGATCCTTGCGGTGCCGCTCGCGAAGCGCCTCGGTCTCGGCTCGGTGCTTGGCTACCTCCTCGCGGGCGTGGTGATTGGACCCCATGTCCTGCGGCTGGTGGGCGGTGGAGGCGATGTGATGCATTTCGCAGAGTTCGGTGTCGTGATGATGCTCTTCCTCATCGGTCTCGAACTTCGCCCTGCCTTATTGTGGCAAATGCGTGGACCGATTCTCGGGCTGGGCGGGTTGCAGGTCGCCGGAACCGCCCTGATCCTGGGCATCACGGCGCTTTTCGTCGGGCTCTCTTGGAAGCCGGCGTTGGCGGTGGGGCTTACTCTGGCGATGTCCTCGACGGCGATCGTGCTCCAATCGCTCGGCGAAAAAGGGCTGCTCACCCGGGGGAGAGGCCTCCTTTGCCGTGCTCCTGTTTCAGGACATTTCGGTGATCCCGATCCTCGCAATTATGCCGCTGCTTGCCAGCCTGCCGGGCGCAGAGGCGACTCAGGTCCACGGACCAATGGCGGGCTTGCCGGCCTGGCAACTGGCGGTCCTCGTGCTGGGCGCGGTCGCTGCCATCGTGGCTGCGGGGCGTTTCGTGCTGCGGCCGTTTTTCCGCTATATCGCCTCGTCTCGGCTGCGGGAGATGTTCACGGCCACTGCCCTGTTCATCGTGGTGGGAATCGCGCTGCTCATGCAAAAACTCGGCCTTTCGCCGGCGCTCGGCACATTCATCGCCGGAGTCGTCCTCGCGGAAAGCGAATACCGCGTGCAGCTCGAAGCTGACATCGAGCCTTTCAAGGGACTGCTGCTTGGGCTGTTCTTTATCTCCGTCGGCGCGAGCCTCGATTTCTCGCTGATGGCTCGACAGCCAGGGGTCATCGCGCTCATCGTGGCGGGCCTTGTCGTCCTGAAGTTCGCGGTCCTCTTCATTCTGGGCCGCCGGTTTCAGCTCAAAACCAGCGACAGCTTCCTGTTTTCGTTCGCGCTCGCGCAGGGCGGTGAATTCGCCTTCGTGCTCTTTTCATTCGCCACCCAACAGGCGGTGCTCACGTCCGCAACCGCTAACCTGCTCACGGCCGCCGTCGCCCTCAGCATGGCCGCTGCGCCTGTGCTGCTGGTGCTCAATTACAAGCTGGTGCAGCCACGCTTCCAAAGGGCCAGATCGCAACGGGACGCAGACGAGATCGACGAGCATGACAATCCGGTGATCCTCGCCGGTTTCGGCCGCTTCGGCCACATCGTCGGACGCCTGCTGCGCGCCAATGGGTTCGGCACCACCGTTCTCGACCACGATGCCGATCAAGTCGAAACCCTGCGGCGGTTCGGCCTCAAATCGTTTTACGGCGATGCCTCGCGCCTCGATTTGCTCCAGGCCGCGGGCGCCGAACGCGCCAAGCTCTTCGTCCTGGCCATCGAGGATGAAGCCAAGGCGCTCCAGATCATCAAAATGGTGCAGCGCCATTTTCCGCGCTTGCAGATTCTCGCCCGGGCGACGAGCCGGCAACATGCGTACGAACTGCTGCGACTCGGCGTCACCCAGGTCTATCGCGAGACCCTCGGCAGCGCACTCGATCTCAGCGTCGACGCTCTCCGGGCCCTCGGCACCGAGGAGCCACGCGCCCGCCGCATCGCAGAGATTTTCCGCCAGCACGACGAAGCCTCAGTCCGCGAAATGGCCGCCTTGCAACCCGACACCGAGGCCTACGCCTCCACCGCCCGCAAACACATCGAAAACCTCGAACGCGCTCTCCAGTCGGATCTTGAAACGCCGCCCGCGCGTGACTCCGCAGCGGCGAATTAAATTTAAGTGCGAAGTGCTATTTGCGACCCGATGCACCAGGCTTGCAGGAAGGCACAATCGGAAATAACTTTCGCGATGACTCAAGCAGTGGCCCGAATCATTGACGAGGTGGAGCGACTCACCGCAATGGAACGCATTGAACTGAGGAGGCTCATTGCTCAGCGCGTGCCTATGACGGATGATCTGAGCGACGATGACTTTGCTACGGTGGCTGCGGAATCGTTTCGAGCACTCGACGCTGAAGAGGATGCCAAAAACCGTGCCTGAGCGTGGCGAGGTATGGCAGGTGGACTTTGGCATGGCGCAGAAGGTCCGGCCCGCACTGGTCATGACCGTTCCGTATGCAGAGGCCGATCGCTCGTTGATCGGTGTCATTCCCCACACGACGGCGACGCGCGGCTCACAGTTCGAAGTGACGGTGCCGCTTAGGTTCCTCAAGGAAGGCGCTTTTCTCGTTTAAGGTCTGGTTGCGATCCCCCCGAAGTTCTTCATACGACGTCTGGGGAATATTTCGCCCGAGCAACTTCGAAGCGTTGAGACGGTCCTGCAGCAATGGCTCGGGTTGACGCCCTGACAGCTTGTATCGGCGCGAATCGTCGGAGCAATGCTTCCGCGCATGCGCGAGCGGAAATCGCCGGTGAAATCCGCCATACTCTCGAAACCGCCGGCGAAACCATCGGCAGCCTGGACATGCTTATCGCCGCCCACGCACGCGCTGTCGGTGCCATTCTCGTGACAAATAACATCACCCACTTTGGCCGTGTGCCGGGCTTGAAGGTAGAGAATTGGGCCACTGGCGCCTAACCGCGCGAAATGATAGAACGGGGTTTCGATCCAAATCGCTTTGATGCGCGAGGCGTCCGATTACGAGGTGGCGCTCTCATCTGCACGAGAGGATCGCGCGTTGGTGGAACTGGCCGGAGGCACCGACGGGCGAAGCGTGGGTGCGGTGCCCCGCGAGAGTCCTCTTGTCATGTCGGAGTGCGTTGTCTACGCTCGCGGCGCATATACTGATGAGCGAAACGATCCGTTATGGCCTCGATAACTCGCACCCTCTCTTCAATCGGAAGACGGAACTCGTCTGGGAGGGCAAATACGATGAATATGGCCGGCGGCGGGAGGTGGATATCGCCGGGTGCGCGATGCCGTTGCAGAAGATCGAGACGATCGATGAGCCGCTCAGCCGCGCGACGGCGCAGGGCGAGCTCGATCTCTTCCGGAAAGAGCGCACGCGAATTCAGGAGGGGAGCGCACGCGCCCCGCGTGCTGTCTTCGGCGCCCTCGCCGAAGACTCTGGAAGTGCGGCTTCACCGGGAGGTGTCGAGCTTTCCGGCGAGGCGCCGGAAAGAGCACGCGAGGCGCGTGCGCTCCCCGAAGAGTTCCGCAACCGGCTCATCTGGGGAGATAACAAGCTGGTCATGGCCAGTCTGCTGGCTCAGTTCAAAGGGCTGCATCGACCTCATCTACATCGACCCGCCGTTCGATGTCGGCGCGGATTTCACGATGGATGTGCCGATCGGCGACGGGAAGGAGACCGTGGGTAAAGATCAATCGACCCTCGAGATGGTCGCCTACCGCGACATGTGGGGCAAAGGTACCGACTCCTATCTGCATATGATGTCGGAGCGGCTCGCTTTGATGAAGGAGTTACTTAGTGAAAAGGGGAGCCTTTATGTGCATTGCGACTGGCATGTCGGCCACTACCTTCGCAACCTGCTCGATGAAATTTTCGGCAAGGAGAACTTCGTCAACGAGATCGTCTGGTATTATTACAACAAGCTTCACGACAGTCGAAAACGAATTCTCCCGCGTGCTCACGACGTGGTATTTCGATATGCGAAAGTAGCGGGTAGCCAAACCCATAACCCGCTCAAGGAGAAGCGAGACAAGCCAGTCAAGAAGCTCAAATATCACAAAGTCAGCGGCCAGATTCAAAACATCATTGGCGCGGACGGCAAGGCTGTCACTTACATCAGCGAGGCTCGCACCGTTGACGACGTTTGGAGGATCCGATGCCTCCAACCCGCGAATATCGAAGAAACTCTGAACTTCGAAACACAGAAACCTGAAGCACTTCTCGAACGCATCATCAAAGCCAGCAGCAACGAAGGCGACTTAGTCGCCGACTTCTTCTGCGGTAGCGGGACAGCGGGCGCAGTTGCCGAGCGACTAGGCCGGCGCTGGCTGATGTCTGACTTGGGCCGGTTCTCGATTCACACAAGCCGCAAGCGGCTGATCGAGTTGCAGCGTTCCTTGCACGCGGAGGGCAAGCCGTATCGTGCGTTCGACGTTTACAATCTCGGCCGTTACGAGCGGCAATGGTGGCAGAAGGAACGGCTGCACGGCGCGGACGAGGAGCATCGCAAGGTGGCGCTCGGTTTTTACAAAGCGGAAGTGCTGCCGCACCCGACGGCGCAATTGCACGGACGCAAAGGGCGCGCGCTCATTCACGTGGATGCGATCGACAGCATCCTCACCCGCGAGGAGCTGGGGAAGGTGGTGAAGGCGGTGCGGGAGGCGAGGGCGGACGAGGTGCATTGCCTGGCGTGGGAATTCGAGATGGACCTGCGGCTGGTCTGCCATGCGCTCGAGGCGAGCGAGGGCGTGAGCATCAAGCTGATCCCGATCCCGCGCGAGATCATGGAGAAGAACCGCACAAGCCCGCCGCCATTTCTGGAAGTGGCGGTGCTGGAAGCGGAAATCGTGTATCGGGGAGCGCACGCGCCCTCGCGTGCTCTTTCCGGCGCCTCGCCAGAAAGCTCGTCAATTTCCGGCAAAGCCACACTTCAGCGAGCGAGGGCGCCGAAGACGGCACGCGGGGCGCGTGCGCTCCCCTTTGTCTCTCCCGCGGTCGACATCAAACTGACGAAGTTCCTCCCGTCACTCGCTGAAGTGCCGACGAAGGAACTCGCCGCGCTGAAGGAACGCACGATCAAGAGCGGCTTTGATTTCATCGACTTCGGGGCGGTTGATTTTGATTGGCACGAAGGCAAGCCCTTCGAACACCACTGGCAGGACTACCGCACTCGCAAAGATCGCTCGCTGAAGACGGTGAGCGACTTCGGCTACGACCGCTACCCGAAGGCAGGCCGCTACACCGCGTGCGTGAAAGTGGTGGATGTGTTCGGATGCGACACGAGCATCGCGGTGGAGGTGCCGGTGTGAAATACCGACTTGAATTCAAACCGCGGGTGAGCAAGGACTTGAAGGCACTGAGCGTGGAGAATCAGGCGCGAATTGTGGAGAAGATCGAGGCCCTCGCCGAAGACCTGAGCGGCGACGTGAAGAAGCTGACGAATTTCGCACCGCAGTATCGGCTGCGGGTTGGCGATTACCGGGTTTTATTCGAAGTTGCCGGAGAGTTGATAACCGTCTTCCGTGTCGTGCATCGGCGTGAAGCTTACCGGTGACGCGCAATTGAAATCTTATGATCGAACTACATCCGGAAATCCTGAAAAAGAACGGCAAGTGCGAATTTGTGGTTTTGCCGTATGAAGAGTTTATCGCGCTTCAGGAGCTACTGGCCGATGCGCAGGACCTCACTGATTTGCGCGAAGCGGTGAAGGAGGAAGGCGATGCGCCCTCGGCGAGCCTCGACGAACTCAAAAGCGAGCTGGGGCTGCACTGAACACGCTCCCCGGAATGATTCCGTATGCCTGATGATCCAGTCTCCGCGTTCTCCGCTCTGGAGCCGCTCTTCGCGCCGCACGAAGAGCCCAGCCGCCATCGCGTGAAGGGCGAGGCCGGGGGACCAGCGAAAATCGTTCCGCATCGGCGCCCCACCTCGATCGCAATTGCGCAGAGTCTGCGCGGATTGGTGAGGCGATGGCGGGCGACAGATTATCCCGGCGCATCCGATACAACCCGCGAGCTTCTGCACCACTGGTTCGAGCGGGATCACGTCATCCAGGGCGGCGACGGGGAATCGATCATTTTCCGCTATTACTTCTGCCAGCGAGAAGCCATTGAGACGCTGATTTACCTTTATGAAGTGTGTTGCTTGACCTCGCTCTCGACGGTGACGGCGCAATTTCTGGCACCACCTGGAGAGGACGGAATTCCCGGGGATGCCGCGCGCCGCGCCGCGCTTGGAATCCACCCGGATGAGGCGGCGACGGGGTTATCGTGCTGGGCGAGAGCAAGGAATATCGAGGCACGTACAACGGGAGGCAAAAATGGGATCGTCCCAAAAGCGCACAAAGAACTGGCTTAGCCACATCAGTTGCCACTTGCTCATGGTACTGTCATCTGGTATAGATCACCATGAGCACCGGCAAGGTTTTTATGAATGGGCGGAGCCAGGCGATTCGGCTGCCGAAGGAATTTCGGGTCAAGAGTGATGAAGTGATGCTGAAGCGCGTGCCTGACGGCATTCTTATCATTGAGCGCGATCCTTGGGATGTATGTCGGGAAGCCTGCGCGGCCCTGTCTTCTGAGTTCATTGCCGCCATCGAGAACCGCGATCAACCGTCCGTTCAGAATCGCAACTGGCGTGGAGTGTTCGAATGACCTATCTGCTGGATACCGACACCGTTATTTACCTGATGCGCGGCCTCAAAATCGCAGAGGCGAAGTCCGCCCGTCAGCAGCACTGGCAAGCGATGGGCCAGCGGATTTTTGATCGCGCACGAAAGCGCGAGGCGGCCGGGCATGAGATGGCGCTTTCGGCAGTAACTGTGGCTGAGTTGGAATTCGGCGCGCGCAAGAGCTGTGACTACACGCGTGAGGTGGACGTCGTGCATCGAGTGCTGACGCCATTCACGCTGCTTGATTTTGACGCACACCACTGTGCCACGAGTTACGGTGAAGTCCGCCACAGCCTCGAAAGCGCTGGCAAAACCATCGGCAGCCTGGACACGCTGATCGCCGCCCACGCCCTTGCTGTCGGTGCCCTGCTCGTGACAAACAACATCACGCACTTTGGCCGCGTGCCGGGCTTGAAGGTGGAGAGTTGGGTCCCTGGAAGGTAGTCAGGGCCGTGGTCCCGGCTCCAGACTCGCTCTGCCTTATGAACGTCTACGAAACCGAGCGTCTTCTCGACGAGTATCTGCTCTTTCATTACGGCACTGTTGAGGAAATCCTGCCGTTCCCCGGCGGACCGGTGGACGCATTGCACTTCCCGGTTCGATCAGTGATGGAAAACCTGCCCGCCACTCGACGAGAACGGGCGCTGGACCTCGGCTGCGCCGTGGGGCGTTCGAGCTTCGAACTTTCACGCTTTTGCGATTCCGTGGTCGGAATCGACAGCTCTGAGCGATTTATTGATGTAGCGGAGCGACTGCGCCGAGGTGAGCGAGTGAATTATCGGCGGCATGAGGAAGGGGATCTTTTCACCGAACTCGAAGCCGTGCGGCCGGAGCACTCGCGCAGCGATCGCGTTCGCTTCGAAGTGGCAGATGCCATGGCCTTGCCGGAAGGTCTCGGCGGGTTCGACGCCGTGCATGCCGCGAATTTGATCTGTCGCCTAACTGAACCACAGAAACTGCTCGATCGTCTGCCGAGTTTGGTCCGGCTTGGCGGGGTCCTGGTGTTGACGACGCCGTGCACCTGGCTGGAGGAATTCACGCCCCCCGAACGGTGGCCGCAGGGAACAACTCTGGACTGGCTGAAGAGCCACCTTGCAGACCACTTCAGCCTCGAAGCAGTCCGCGATCAGCCATTCCTCATCCGCGAGCATGCGAGAAAATTTCAGTGGAGTGTGGCGCTCGCCACCGTGTGGATGAGAAGACACTAGCAGGCCGGGCTTGTCGGTTGACTTCGTGGATGATATTTTAGCCTCATGATGAAGCGACTTCGTTCTCTCCTTGGACGCGAGAACGTTGACCTGCCACACTTGCGCACATCCCGGGGAGATGGTGTGCGCGCACGATGGATAGTGGCGTGGGTTTGTCTGGCTGTAGCGGCGGTTATCGTGGTGGGGCCAATGCAGGCGGGCGGAACGGGCTGGGACGCGGGCGCTGTGGCAGTTGGAATGTGGCTCGGGGTCGTGGCGCTGATCACGCTCGCTGCGGTCCTCCTGGCACCGGAATTGACGCTCTTTGTCGCGGGGCCGCTTCTGCGCTGGGTTGATTCCGTCTATCTTGGTGATGCCGGCGCTCCGGAGCAATCCCCCGCCGACTTCGGGCTGCCACGCCGGCTCTTAGCTGAGCGAAGTTACGAGGCCGCGCTCGAAAGCTACGAATCACTGATTCGTTCGTTTCCGGACAGCCCACTGCTCTATCGTGAAGCCATTGTCGCCGCTCGGCTCGCTGAGCAGAATGAGGAGGCCGGCGGACTGTTTCGCATGGGACTGCACCACTGCCCACAGGCCGCCAGACTGCTTCAGGAGGCGCTCTTCGCTGAGCCGCCCCCTCTGCCCCCCTTGCCTTTCCACGCACTGACACCGCTGCCGCCAGGCGCAAGCTTGCGCGGGTAACGAGTGGAAGGCTCAGCGGAAGCTTCGCCCTACCGCGGAAAAGATTTTTAAGACAAAAGGGTCCGGCGGCGGCGTTTAAGAGGTGGAATCATGCACCACCCCGCGTGGACACCGCTACTTCGTCCGATGATTGGGAACGCTGGCTCGCGGCCAACGCGGGAAGATTCCTCTTGTATGCACGCGAACGCACAGCTTCCGAGGCTGACGCGGAGGATGTTCTGCAGGAGGCACTTGTCGAAGCCTGGGAAAGGACGCCTGAACAACGCATGCCCGACGCCGCTCTCGTCTTCGCCACCATCCGCCGACGCGCCCTCGACCTGCTTCGAGCCAGGCAAAGACGTCTGCGCCGCGAGCAAGTGGCCTCCAGTGACTACGAAGTCGCTTGGTTTTATTCAGCCCTCGAAGACGCAGAAACGCGCTCGATGCTCGAGCATTCAGTGCGCGGACTTCCGGACATCCTGCGTGAAGTGGTCACCCTGCGGATTTGGGGTGGCCTCACTTTCGCGCAAATCGCGGAAACCATGGGCTGTCCGCTCAACACGGCGGCTTCCCGCTATCGGTCTGGCATCGAAGCGCTGCGGCAACGACTCAAAGGAGCGCTGACATGAGAGATTCGCTTGAAGAGACACTGGCTCGTTTGCGTCCGGCCGAGCCTTCGCCGGCGCTGATGGCTCGCTTGCTGGCGGCGCGCCGCCCAAATTTGCCGAAGAAGGCGTTTCTGCTGAGCCGCCCAGCCATGCTCGCGGCTGCGGCAATCCTCGCGCTGTCGGGCGCCTATTTCATATTCCCACGGCCGGTTTTGCCCCCGGCCGCGCCGGCAGTCGATGTCCCTCATCACCCGGACGCGCCATTGATGGAAGTTTTTTCGCCGGTGGAATCGCGGAATTATCTGGTCGATACCGAAGAGACCGTCCTCATCGAACTGCCGGGGCAGCCTCCTCTGCGGCTGGTTCGCTGTCACTGGCTGGATGAAGTGACCTGCCGCAGCGACGATCGCAGTGCGGTGCTGCAATTATTGCAGGCACGCGAGCAGTGGGTGCCAGTTGCCACCCACCTCTATTAGTTTTTCCAACCAACAAACAAATATGAAATCATTACCACTACTCAAATTGTTCTGCCTCACAGTGCTCGCGCCGGCGCTAACTGCGACCGGCCGGGCCGCTGATGAGAAAGGCGTTCAAGAGGCCGCGAGTCCGTCCGCTTCCGCCACCAGCGCCGCCGGAAAGGGGCGAATCACCGTGACCATCGACAAGGATGGGAAGACAGAAACCCGGGTCATCGAACTCAACACCGACGACCCCGCCAAGGCTGGTGCAGCCATTGCCGAGGCGCTCAAGGACACTGGGAACAAAGAGCAAACTCCACTGAAAGAGAGCGAGAACCCAACCTACCTCGGGATCATGCTCGATGAAGTTCCCCGTGCCGGGTTCGCGGAACTTCCCATTGATAAAGGAACCGGGCTTCTCGTCATCGGGGTAAGCAAAGAGAGCCCGGCCGCAAAAGCGGGCATCCAAAAAGGTGACATTCTGGCAAGGCTGGATCAGCAAATCCTTGTCTCGCCGCAGCAACTCATCGTTCTCGTGCGCAACAAGAATGCCGGGGACAAAGTCCGACTGACGTTTTTTCGTGAAGGCAAGCAGCAGGAAGCTGAAGTGACGCTGGCGAGAGGCAATCCAGATGAGCTGGCGCAAGGGCACGGCGCCGACCGCGGCCCCGGAAAACCAAAGTTGGATTGGTTGCAGAAGCTGGACGATCAGGGAGCCAGGCGCCTTCTCAAGTCGAAGCTTTTTCGCGTGGGACCGGATGGCAACGTGAGGGAGGAGAAAGCTGAAGGCGGTGAGCCTTTGCCCTGGAGAAGATGGTTTGGGGACGGCGGCCCCAATGAAGAGGTGCGGAAAGAGTTGGAAGCCTCACGAAAAAAAATCGCTGAGGAGTTGGGACGCGTTCAGAAAGACGTGGCCGAGGAAATGCACGGCGCGCTGGCTAAAATCCGCGCCGAAACCGCCAAGCTCCAGGAAGAGTGCAGGAAGCTGCAACACGAACTCATGGAGAGGGTGAGTGTCGAACTGAAAAGAGCCCAGGAGGCCGCGCACAAGGCCCAGGAAACGGCGCAACAAGCGGCCGAGGAAGCAAAAAAACGCGCCGAGTCAGCCGACAAAAACAACCCCTAGCGGCAATTTTCGCCCCTTCAGGTAAAGCTCCTTACATCTATTCATTCGAGGCGGTCGGCAGCGACCGCCCCTGTGACCACTTTGCCCGATTCGCCCCGCCCGTTACTTCCCCGCGCTCATGAGTTCCTCGATGGCCTCCGCTTCAATGGGGATATCCGCCATCAGGTCAGTGTTTGTTTTCCTGCCGACGAGGATGTCGTTTTCGAGGCGGACGCCGAGGCCTTCTTCTGTGATGTAAATGCCGGGTTCGATGGTAAAAACCATGCCGGCTTTCACCGGCTCGGTGGCGAGCGCGACATCATGCACATCAAGGCCGAGGTGATGACCAACGCCGTGCATGAAATATTTTTTGTAGAGCGGCTTGTCTGGGTTCTGCTTCCGAACATCCCTGGCTTTGAGCAGGCGCAGGTCGATCAGCTCCTTCTCGATGGTCTCGCCGACCTGGTCGTTCCAATCTTTGAGGATGAGGCCTGGACGGAGCAGCTCGGCCGCGGTCCGGAAGACACGGAGAACTGCGTTATAAACTCGGCGCTGGCGCTTGCTAAAGCGTCCGTTGACGGGAATCGTCCGCGTCAAATCCGCGTTGTAGTTTGCATATTCAGCCGCGGCATCGAGCAGCAGCAACTCGCCATCCTGGCACTCGGAATGATTGTCGCCGTAATGAAGAATACACCCGTTCTTGCCCGAACCGATGATCGGCGGGTAAGCGAAGCCTTTTGAACGGCGCCGCAAAAATTCGTGAGCCAGCTCGGCTTCGATCTCCCACTCTCCGACGCCAGGCTTCACAAAGGCCAGCACCCGCGCGAAGCCGCCTGCGGTGATGGCGATGGCCTCTTTCAGCAGCTTGATTTCAGGGGCTGACTTTATCATGCGCAGCCGGGCCATGATCGGCGCCAGGCGTTCGTAGCGGTGCAGAGGGAATTTTTTTTGACACTCGCGAGCGAACCTCAACTCGCGCGTTGCCACAGCCACCTCCGCGCGCGGATGTTCATTGAGATTGAGATACACATGCTCGGCTTGCAGCATAAGCGTCCGCCAAAGTTGATTGAAGCCGCCCAGCCAATGAATGCATCTGATATCAATGCCAGTAGCTTCGGCCGCTCGTTCCTTGCTCAGTCTCTCCCCTTCCCAAACCGCAATGTTATCGTTGGTTTCGCGCAGGAAAAGCAGCTCGCGGTGCTTTTCCTGGTCGAAAGCATCAGGATATAACATCAGAATCGTTTCTTCCTGATCGACGCCGGTGAGATAGAAGAGGTCACTGTTTTGTTTAAAGGGAAGAACCCCATCCGCGTTGGTCGGCAGAATGTCGTTGCCTACAATAATGGCCAGCGAGTTTGGCCGAAGACTTTTGGCCAACCGTTGCCGGTTCCCGGCGAAAAGTGATGCGGCGATCGGCGCGTGCTTCATTGCGAATCAGGCCGATTTGGAGGTCTTGATCAGTGAGCTGCTCACCGGCTCATCGAGAATGGCCGGAGCCGGCCGGTGCTCGATCAGACCGGCTTTACCGAGGTCAGCTACAGTGGCCTGACCGAGGCCGCCTGAAGGGCTTGCAGCCGGCCGCGGTGAGGCCGGCCGAAGAAAGAGCGCCTGGCATTCGAGTTTCAGCCAGGCCCAAAGGCCCTTGAACAGGACACGCACCATCTTCGGTTCGGGCGCGAACCCTTGCTTTATGAAAAAACGCCGATCGAGGTTATTGCGTCCATAGGTTCCTGCCGCCCACCGTTTTTGGGCGATGGCCACGAGACGACGGTTGTAAAAGCGCATCCCCCAGGCAAAGAAACCGCCGATGGGGCCATAATACGGCAGGCGGGAGAATTCAAAGTCAGTATCGTTATAGACCAGGCTCACGGGCCCCATAAAGTAAGTGCTCAGATCAAGAAGGAACGCAGCCCACATTAAATCGGCATCACCAAGATAGTGGTACTTGTCCTGGTAAAGTGCCTGATACCATCGCTGATAACTGGTCTGGAAATTCTTTTCGTAAGCGGAGATATCGGCCGTCACGTCATGGCCGCTCAAGGATTTGCCGACCAGCTTATGGACGGTGTAAGCGGTATGCGAACAGTAATCGAGGCCCTGACTGTAAAGTGGGTCCATGAACCCAGCGGCGTCTCCAATGATCGCCCATCCCTGACCAATTACTTTTTCACTGAAATAGGGGAGCTGGGAATACATGCGTGAGTCATTCTCGATGGCCTCGGCATCGACGAACATGAGACGGCCGATTGGATCAGTGCAAAGGTGACGCTTGAGGCGGTCGCCGATCGATCCTCCCTCCGGCGGCGAAAACAGGCGGGTATCCCAGGTCAGGCCCGCGCTCAGGTCTCCGCCCTTGAGGGGGATGATCCAACACCACCAGCCGCGCCCGGTGAGATGATTGGTGGCGGTCATGCGCGGACAGCGCAGAACATCGCTCCCGGTGCCAAGGGCCTGATGTGACTCCCAAGTGTCAAGATCCTTGACTCCGCGAAAGCGGACCCACATCGAATTGGTGGGATGACTGCTCAACGGTCGCAGTGAACCCATTTTTCGCGCGAGAAAGGCAGCCTTGCCGCTGGCATCGATCACCCATTTCGACCGGACGCTTTGCGTGGTCCCCGCGTATTCGATGTCGAGGGTGTTGGCGCCGAGGCCCCCGAGTTGGGCGCCTTTGACTCGCGCGGGACGCCATAACTGGCATCCTTCCGCAACGGCTGTAGCGAGCAAATGCTCATCAAGCGTCGAGCGGTCGACTTGAAAAGTGGGAAGGCGCACCTGGTAATACGTTCCCATTTCCGAACAGCGCGCGGGATCGATATTCTCTGGTGTCGTGAACCAGAAGCGCAAGCCTTGCTTGGGCAGATGATGGTTAATCAGATGACCGTGCTGCCGCAGCACTCGTGTCAAAAAACACCCTGCCACATCGGAAGTCGATTCTCCCACCTTCCGGTCAAAGGCGGGGCGGCTTTCCACCAGCAGCACGCGGAGATCCGGCCACGCGCGCTTGAGCAAAATGGCCGCGCTGGCGCCCGAGTAGGCGCCGCCGATGATAACGACATCGTATTGGCTTTCTGTCATAACCGTGCGGCACCCAATCTGTGCGCACCGGCCGGCGGTGGCAATGAAGTTTCAGAGCCGCCGATTGTCCGGCTCATAGGTTGAACCTTTCGGGAGCGTGCGCATGATGGTAGGGCTTGAGGCAAGCCAACCAATCGCTTCCCGGTTTTCGGGACCTTTATCCCCGCGACTGCGCCATTCGAAATTATCTTTTCGATGCCTGGCGCCGCGTGTCGTCGCGCTATGGCTTTATCGAGTGGGACGGACCGACCCTCGAGGCGACCGATCTATACCGGCGCAAAAGCGGAGATGAAATCACGCGGCAGCTCTTCTCATTCGAGGATAAAGGGGGCCGCGAGGTCGCCTTGCGTCCCGAGCTCACTCCGACAATCGCGCGCATGGTCGCTGAGAAACACCGCGATTTCCGGAAGCCGATGAAGTGGTTCCAGATCGGCGCCTGCTTTCGCTACGAAACGCCCCAAAAAGGACGTTTGCGGGAGTTTTGCCAATGGAATGCCGACGTGCTGGGAGAGCCGTCGATCGAGGCCGATGCGGAGCTCATCGCGCTGGGCATTGACCTTCTGCGCGAACTCGGGTTTGCCAGCCCCGACTTCGCGGTGCGGGTCAGCAATCGTGATCTATGGAATCAGTTTGTTCTCGAAGAGAAGATCGATGCCGGGCGCACAACCGAATTCCTGCAGGTGATCGACAAGTGGGACCGGGAGAAGGCGAAGAATCTGGAGGAGAGCCTGGTGGGGTTGGGCACGAGTCCCTCCGCCGTCGCTGCGTTCATCGAACGGATGCGGTCTGAGCGGACGCCGTTCATGCCGCTGGTGAACGCGCTGGCCGCTCGCGGGCTGGATCAGTTCGTGCGGGTTGAACCAGGAATTGTTCGTGGGCTGGCCTATTACACCGGAACCGTTTTTGAATTTTTTGCGCTGCGCGGGGGCCGCGCGATTGCCGGCGGTGGGCGCTACGATGGGCTTTGCGCCCTGATCTCTGATGGCGCCGCCAAACTCCCGGCCGCAGGTTTCGCCATGGGCGATGTTGTGCTCGCCGACCTTATTGCGTCGACTCCGCGCGCCAACACCGGGCTGCAGCAGTTCCTTGGGCGGGCAGGTGCCCTTGATGCCTATGTCATCGTGGCCGACGAAGCGCATCGCGCGCAGGCCGTGGCCATCCTGCAAAAGCTGCGGGATGCCGGACTGCGGTGTGACTACGCCATGGCGCCGGCAAAAGTCTCGAAGCAGTTTCAGACCGCCGAGGCCTTGCATGCCCGCACGGCCATCATCATCGGCAGCGAGTTTCCCGTGATAAAAATCAAGGACCTGGCCAGCCGGCAGGAAACCGCAGGCGATTTGTCCGCGCTCGTAGACCTGGTGGCAGCGGTTCTCGCCCAAGAACCGCAAGGTCCCATGCTGGCGGAGGAATCGTGAGGGTGGGCCGTCCGGGCCCGATTGATTTGGTGTGGGGAGAGGAATCGCCCCACCAAAACTGGCAACCCCGGTGCGCTGCGGTTTTCGCTTCCCGCGCCTGGCCCGGTGTTCGGAACTGCTTTTT
>JBPCQC010000050.1:0-81300 GCA_050998515.1 Verrucomicrobiales bacterium | reverse complement strand
CCCCCAGCGGCTCTGGCTACGGCTATCAACAGACTCGTAATCGCTGTCGATATGTTGACCATCCTCCGCAAAAGTGCGTTCCTCGATCCGCATCTTTCGGCCCACTTCCTGAAGAGTGTGCATTGGGGTCAGGTTGAGGATCTTGGTGTTTTAGTCTGCTTCAATGCGAGGAGTTTTTTCCGCGCCGAGGCAATATCGTCGCTGTTGGCGTCCTATCGCCGCCACTGCCGTCGTCGCAACACCAAAATCCTCAACCGGACCCCAGCCGTAACGGCACGAAACTCTCGCGCGGACGCAAAAAAAGAGCCAGCGTCGCCGCCAGCTCTTTCGAAGAGGAGCCAATGAACTAACGGCGGCGGCGGCGGGCAATCATCCCCGCACCGGCCAGGCCGAGCAACAAAGCGCTGGAAGGCTCAGGAATCGTCACCTGAAAAGCCTGAATTCCGTTACTGGTATTCAGCGCATAAAGAGTAGCGGTGTTGCCGGTGATGGCACCGAAAGCGAGTTGACCCCCAGAGATGGTATTCGCAAGGCTGGCGCCAGGGAGAAGATTTCCGGTGGCTTGCAAAACAGGAAGAAGAGGGTCCGTAAAATCGTAAATACGCACGGTGCTAGTCGTCGTTTCCAAAGTAGCCAGAAGCGGAGTGCCTCCCACCACCGCATAGTCAAAGATGCGTTCCCCAGAGGTAGTTAGAGTCAAGGAGCCAAGCAGAGTTCCGGCTCCACTGGTGGGATCGTAGTTGGTCAGTCGAGCTGAGTCTACAGCAGTTCCTTGGGTTCCCAAGACGCTGGTCGAGCTATCAGTAAACGTGATGCCGAGCCGGAAATCCCCAAGGGCAGGCGGATTCGTGGGGATCACAATCGATTGCTGGGTCAGCGTCAGGCCGCCGTCCGGGGAAGTAAAAACCTCATAGGCGTTCCCGCTCGGAAGGGGCGGGACATTAGCGCTATTATTGCCCTGACCTGTGACGGCGGTAATGGTGGCACCTCCCCCGATTACATCGAACGAGTCTCCCAAACGAGGACCTTGAGCGGTGGTGCTGAAGGCCACCGTGGGCCCCGCGAGTAATCCGGCGGCCTCACTTTCATAGCGATAGATCTTAAACGGGGTTCGAACGCCGGCGGTGAACGAAGCTAAATTTGCGACGTAAATGGCGCCGTCCGTGCCCACACTTACTTTGTTCGCGGCAAATGTGCCCCCGCTGATTCCCGTGTTGTTTAGGGTGCCGAGATCAGCCCCGGTCGCTCCGTCGAGGACCTTGATGTTCTGGGTGGTGCCGGAAACTCGGCTCACCAGGATCAAGTTTCCCGTGGTCGGGTTATAGGCCAATCCGCGCTCCAAGCTGCCGGTGCCTAGATAGCTCACCTCGCCCGGAGCAATATAGCCATCCCCGCCGCCAAAGGTGGCAAGCGGACTGAGTAAAATGGCGCCGTGAAGGCTGGCGAAACTGCCGAGCAAGCTGGCAGCGAGAAGAAAAAATGAAAATGACCGGATCATAGGAAACAAGGAAAGTGGAGGGATTTAGCGCGATTGTGCCGTCAAAGCCAGCGGTGTCAATCCAAACTACTGCTAGGAATTTGCTTTTTCAAACGGACCGTTCCCTCGCGGCCGGGCGACCGGGGTTGGAGGGGGTGCGATGGTCGCGGTGGATGATCACATCTTCGAGCATGACGACGAAACCTCCCTCCGCCGTGCTGATCGTGAAGAGCAGATTGATCATGCCGAGAATCAGACTGTTATGCCGTAGCACAAAAATCCGGCCCCGGTTCGGTTGCTCAAGGATCAGACGGACCCCGCGCATCTGCTTGGACCTGTTCGGGGTGAAATCCTCTTCCTGGGTAAACAGATCAAGGAGCAGGTCGGTGAGCTGCGGCAGGTCCTCCAGCGTCGCTTGCTCAATGTGCGGCTCCATGGGTTGGTTTTTAGATAGAGATGCAGCTCGATCCTCGACGATGCGGCGGCTGCCGTAGCGTCGTCGACCGCTCCTTGTAACGATCAATCCCGAAGTTGTCGAGATCGCTTCGGCGATTCGCAGCGTCAGCCCGACGGCCGCCCTCTGGACTGTAGTTAGTCTCCTTCCGGCTCCTCCCAACGGTAGGTCTTTCCATTCCAATATAAAGGGCCGTCGCTGCCAACCTCCGTCGCGAGAAGAATGACGTCGCCTTTGGCTGTCCGCGGAAATGTCTGGCCCTTGCGTCGCTTGCCACTTTTGCTCATGAGCTGAATCACATTCTTGGCACTTTCCGGGCTGGAAGTGTTGACATATGCGAAGGCGACGACCGGTGCTTCGCCGACCAGCAGGAGCTTTGCGGCCGTCTCCGGAGTTTTCCAACTGTGAATGATGGCCAGCGCGAGTTTGTTTTCAGCCGCAGGATTGACGGGAAAGTTCACTTTGGGGCTGTTGTAGAAAGGATTCATGATCCGCACGTCCTGAGGCAAAGCTGTGCGGCGTGCCTTGATGCGCACCACGATTACGATGTCCTGCGCCCCGTCCCCATTAAAATCGCCTGTCAGGTAAAAAGGCTTGAACGCCGTAACGGCCTCTGTCGCCGACGCGAAGGAAGTTTGCAGCGCTTCCGTTACAGCCGCAGATTGGGCACTGGGTTCCAGGGGAGCACTCAGGAGTAGATCGCCACGAACGATGAGGAGCAACCACACCAGGGAAAGAACAGCAGTGCGTCTGCCTGGCGAGAAGAGTGTTTTCACGTCGGGTCGCCTCCGGCTCTCCGCTTCTCCAATGCCGCCAGAATCTCCGCTTTCGGGACCGATGGATGCCATTGCTGCAGTTCGGTGTTTATGAGATGCCGCACGGTTCAATTGTGCACAGGAGGATGAGCAGCCGCCTGCTGCGCCAAGTGAAGATCGCGTGGCTTGCGTGGGTGTATCAGATCCGCGACGGACCGTCAACGCTCTCGGGAACCAAACGGGAGCCTTCTCTCAGAATCCTTTGAGCTTTTCCTAAGTCGGGCGCGTCTACCGATTTCGCCACCCAGGCATGATTTGTTATTAACGAGTTACGATGATTCGATGAGCGCGTACTTGCGTTTGTTCTAGAGATTGTGAACGAGTTCGCTCCGCTCAAGCGCTTCGCGGACAACGAGTACGCTGTGCTGGAGCCAGTGAAGCCGGTCCTCATCGTCCAAAAAAATGTCCGCTCCGCCGTTGCCGCGGCTCATCACGTGATAAACCGCTCCGGCGAACTCAACTCGTAATGAACGTGCCATAAGTCCCCACATAACCGGCATCAGCGCTTCGCGAAGTCGTGCTCGGAAGCGTCAGGTCGCGTCGGAATTTTATGGCGCACGCAGAGAGAGGTCGCCCAAACGATTATCCCGCGTGGAGGCGTTCCGGCTTTTTTGCTGGCGTCGCGCGAGCGATTATGGGAATAGAGCACGTCCTGAGGAAATGAAGATCATCGCCATTGCCAATCAAAAAGGTGGAGTCGGTAAGACGACCACTGCGGTGAACCTGGCGGCGGCGCTGGCCGAAAAGAAAAGCCGTGTGCTGCTGCTTGACCTCGATCCGCAGGCCAATGCCACCAGCGCTCTCGGTGGGACGACCGACGAAGACGCCAGCGTATATTCGTGCATGGTGGGGGCGGATTTTGTAGCAGCCAAAGTTGTCCAGACCCGTCTGCCAAATCTTTGGCTCGTGCCCAGCCACATGGAACTCGCTGGAAGCGAAATCGAACTGGCCCGCAACGACAACCATCTGGTCCGGCTCAAGGAAGTCCTCGATCCTCTGCGCGTTCTTAACCGCTGGGATTATTTGCTGATCGATTGTCCACCGTCGCTGGGCATTTTGATGACGAGCGCGCTGTCGGCTGCGGATGGTTTGCTCATTCCGATTCAATGTGAGTATTACGGTCTCGAAGGTCTGGCCAGAATTGTCGACCTTCACGAACGCATCTGCTCGGCCGGGGTGAATCCCAACGTGACCATCGAAGGCATTCTGATGACGATGTACGATGCGCGGACGAATTTATCCCGCCTTGTCGTCGAGGAAGTGCGGCGGGTTTTTGAAAAGCTCGTGTATGAGACGGTTATCCCCCGCAACGTGGCCTTGAGCGAAGCGCCCAGCCACGAAAAAACCGTGATCGAATATTCCCCCTACAGCGTCGGCACGCGTGCGTACCGCGAACTGGCCGCAGAATTTTTGCGACGTCAGGCGTCCCCTGCCGCCCAGGAAACCACTTCGCCGCAAAAGGAGCTGGCAACAGCGTCGTAGCGCGGGCGGCGCATTGTAGCCGCGGTCGCTGACGCCAGTGGCCTTAGCGGGCCAACTACAAATTATCTCTTTGCTGACAACGTGAATCGAAAGCGCGTCCAGACGACTGTACACGGTCGGACCCTTCGGCGGCTCATCGGCGAGCCCAGCCTGTCGGACTTTGACGCCGGTGACGCAGGCATCTTGCCTGTGCGTACGCCGGCCATCCTGGCCGGCCGGCGTCGGGCGGCATTGCTCTCAGGCAAGATGCCCGAGGTACGCGCAGGCGGGACGCCTGCGTCACTTTAAATCCGACCAATGCGTGAGTCCGACAGTCTGAAGCCGCGGATGCCACAGCGGATGTCGCGCTCCACTCTCTGATTCTCTGATGCTCTGATTTTCTGATCGATTCAGCGTCGTCGTGGCAGCACTGAAGTGAAGTTCCCCAGTCCGCGCTTGAGATTCGAGGGATCGGCATGTTCATCCATGAGCTCGTCGTTGTAGATGAGACGCAACACGAAGCCGTAGTAGGTTCTGCGCCCGAGGTGCTTCAACATCGCCTCATCATAGGCAGGTTGTTTGTAGGTGAACTCGACCTCCTCGTAATTCGCTTCGCTCCAATTCGGGGTCACGCTGAGCCAATTCGCCTGTGGCGTGTCGCACGCGCTCAGATCGATTTCCTCATTGTTAACGAAGTCGAGAAAGTAGACCTGAAGCGCGACCTTCCGCGGGTCAATCACGGCGTCGGGCGCGGTTTTGGCGATGGCGGCACGGACACGGACCTGCTCGCCGGTCAGGCTTCTCACTTTGTCGGGCAAAACCTGAACTTGAGCAAACTTGAGCGTCTGGTCGCGGGGTTCGAGGCCGCTCGCCATGACGCGCGCATACCTGTGCAGCCCATGAAATAGCGCCTCGGCCACTCGCTGCCGATAGGCAGGGTCGGTGCCGAGCTTGCGTCCTTCTTCGGAATGCGCCAGACGGCCAATGCTGCTGACCACGCCGGGCATCGAGATGCCCTTGAGCTCATCGAATCGCGCCCGTCGGATACCGAGGTCCGTGGCCTTGAGCTGATTGACCAGCGGCCCTTGCAGCGCAGTCGCCAGGGCCATCGATTCGCGGTCGTTGATGTTGCCGGGATAGAACTTTTGGTCTGGAGCGCGGCCTTCATCGCCACTGGTGGTTGGAGTGCCGCTTGGGGCCAGGGTGAAGGTTTCAATCCCTCGCTCATGGTCACTGCCATAACTGCAGTGAAGGCTCACAAAGACGGCCTCCTCCCTCATGGAATTTGCGAGCATGAGCCGCTCGTCGACCGCCAATTGTGTGTCGGCCTCGCGGGTGAGAAACGCGCGGTAGCCATTTCGTTCCAGAATGGCCTTGACTCGTCGAGCCACGTCCAGCGTCACGTCCTTCTCCTTGCCGAAGCGGGTCGAGACCCCTTCCTCTTCTCCGCCGCGCGCAGGATCGATCACGACGACCTTGACCTGGCTCGGTTCCCGCTGCTGATCGGGCCGGAGGATCGGATCGATCACATGGACGAGATCGAAAGCCGAAAGCAAGACTTTGCCGCCGCTCCCGCTCACAACAGGATAGCTCAAATACAGCCGGAGCGTATTCAATGAAACCAGCTTGGAACCAACTTGCGCGCGCCACTCGACCGCAGTCAGTTTCCGGCCATCGAGGATATGTTCCTTCCGCGACAGAAGAATTTTGCTGCCGTCGCGCTTGTAGTTCGCGAAGCCGAAAAACCTGGCTACATCTGCCAAATCAATGTAGGCCCTTCCGCGTGACTCGATGACCTTCCAGCCAGCGCGTTCTGGTTTGCTGCTACGGTTGGCGGCGGCCGACCTGGCTTCACCCGGTTTCGTTTTCGCGGTCCGGGTCGCTGCGGTTGGCGTGGTCGGCGCGGGGGCTCCGGACTTTGCCGGCCGGGAACGCGTGGTATGTGCTGGTGATGGCGCGGCGTTGGCCGCAGCGCACGCCCTCGCAGCGAACACCACAACGAGCATTGGCAACAGGAATCCGATGAAAAGACGCATCATAAACTGCAACCAGCGAAGCCGCCTCAGCGTTGAGGCATTGCCGTCAAAACTCGCAGTTGTAAACTCAATGCTGTTATTTGCGTGACCTTCAACCGGCCATTCGTGTCATCGCCCTCCCCCCGCAATTCGGTTTTTCCTGGTGTGGCGTGTGGCCTTTTACTGGCGGCGCACTTGGGTGCGCAGGAGGCTCCCGCACAGGAAGGGGCGGCACCCGGTCTCGAAAGCAGTGTTTGGGCAGCTGGGGATAAACTTGGCCCTGCTGCCGCCTTTACCATTGATGATCGGGGAAGAGTTTTCGTCGCCGAAAGCGCGCGCAGCGGTGGCGCGGGAGTTTTCAGCGTCGGAGAAATCCCGGCTCGGATCGAAGAGGATCTGGCTGTCGAGACGGTGGCGCAGCGGCGCGCTCTGGTGCAAAACTGGCTCGAGCGCGGAGAACTTTCCTCTGAGCTGAACTCCGCAGGGCTGGCCGCATCGCCTGCCAAGGTCGTTTTGCGCCAGAATTCCGAAATAATCACGCTCCTGGAAGACGGCGACGGCGATGGCCAGGCAGATCGCCGCACTATCTTCGCCTCCGGCTTTAATGACGAAATGGACGGTCCTGCGGCAGGATTGCTGATCATAAATTCGGATCTTTGGTTTCTCTGCCCGCCCCATCTGTGGCTGTTGCGTGATTTCGAGAAGAATGATCGGGCCAACCTGCGCACCGTTTTAGTGGCCGGCCTGGGGGTCCGCGTTGGCCAGCCGAACCACGGACCTGGACCGATCACGTTCGGTCCCGACGGACGACTCTATTTTGCTTTGGGTGATCGCGGTTACAATGTTCATACCAGTGAGGACCGGAATTATTATGGCCCCACCACTGGCGCCGTCTTCCGCTGCTGGCCAGACGGGCAGAACCTTGAATTGTTTGCGCGCGGATTTCGTGCTCCAACCGCACTGGCGTTTGATCTCGAGGGCAGACTGTTTGTCGTCGATGGCGCACTGTATCTTGTCCCCGAAGGAACAGAAGTTGGATGGGAAGCCTCGCTGGCGGATAATGGCGCTGCGTTAGCTGCGTGGTCGGCCGAAAAGCGTCTGTGGTGTCTTCCTGGCATCGGATCGATCGGCGAAACCACCGATCTCGCTTTGTGTCCTGGGACGGCACTCGTCCCGGAGTTGCAAGGCCGACTTCTGACTGCCAGCCGGAACGGCATTGGGGCGGTGACGCTCGCGTCAGACGGCGGACGGCTTCGGATTGGCAAAAGTGAACTCGCCTACGGCGCTCCCGGAGTGCAAAAAATCTGCTTCGCGCCTGACGGGAAACTTTTCTTTCTCGCCCTGAATGGCAAAAAGAGCTCGATTGGCACGCTGCGTTCGACGACGAACGTTCCGCGGCAGCAAACGGCGGTGTTTTTAAAAGTCGGTTTTCGCCATCGCCGAGTGAACGAACTGATTCCGCTGCTCTCCCATGCTGACTTTCGGGTGCGTTTCCGAGCCCAGTTGGCACTGGTCGAAAAAGGCTGGCGCGAGGTAGTGCCCGCGTTGGTCACGGTTCTGTCCTCAGCCCCTGACGTTCTGGCACGCCGTCATGCGGTTTGGATCATGGGCAGGCTCGCGCGCGAAAATCCCCTGTTGCTTACTCCGTTAATTGGATTGGTGAACGACGGTGACGACCAGATTCGTCTGCTGGCCGCGCAAGTGCTCGCCGACGGGCGCTGCGCCGAGGCCGGTCCCGCGGTGCTTCGCTTGCTTGACGATCCAGCTCCAGCGGTGCGCGCCACGGCCGTCGCCTGCCTGGGAAAACTGGCACCGCCCGGTGCCCGAGCCGCCCTGCTCGATGTCGCCGCCCGCCACAGCAGCGGCGATGAATTCTTGCGCCACAACATTGTAATCGGACTGGCTGCTCTTGGAGATCCCCCCGCCCTTCTGGAAGCGACGCACCATCACGCCTCGCAGCCAGCTCGCCTGGCTGGCCTGTTGGCGCTCCGCCGGCTGCAAAACTCGCTCTGCGGCGACTTTCTAAACGATGCCGACCCAGCGGTAAGGCTGGAAGCAGCCCGCGCCGTTTACGATCTGCCGATCGAAACTGCGCTGCCCCGCCTGGCAGAAATGTTAGGCAAGGTGGGTGACTCGGCCAGTTTCCACCCTCCGCAGTTGCTTCGCCTTTCTCTGGCAGCAAACCTGCGTCTGGGGAGCAGCGCCGATGCCGAACGCGTCGCCGCTTTCGCCGCCCGGGCAACCGGCTCGCTTCCCGACGATCTGCGAATCCTTGCCCTCGCAGGACTGGCCTCCTGGGATACGCCGCCGGTGCGGGAACCAATCTGGGGACGCCACGCCCCGGTCTTGCCGCGGGAGGCAGCGCTCGCTCGCAAACCATTGCTCGCGCATCTGCCGAACATTCTGAAAAATAACTCCGGCCGGGCCGGTGAACTGGCCCAAAGGCTTCAAACCTTGGCCACTCAAGGCCCGTCCAGTGCATCGGAAATCGTGAGCTTCGTAGGCGACGAATCGAAAAAGGAAGGCTTGCGCTTGTTCTTTCTTCGCGAACTCGATGTCGGCAGCGCCGCAGAAACCGCGAACCTGGAAAATGCCTGCCGCGCCGCGCTCGAATCGCAGAGCCCCCGCTTGCGCATCGAGGCCCGTACGATCTTGATTCGCCGCAAGCCGGCACAGGCGCTCGATCTTGTCGCAAGTGCCATGACCAGCGAACACCCTGGGGAGAAGCAGAGCTCAATCAGCCAACTGGAGGCTGTGCGGACGAGACCGGCGGATCAATGGCTGCTTCAACTACTCGAGCGCGCCGCCTCGGGACGGATCGATCTGGCGGTTCTCCCTGAACTGATCGAGGCGGCTCAGATTCGCGAGCGCGGCGAGGCGGGCAATGGCCGCGAATTCCGAGAAGCGCTGGAAAAGCTTCGCACCTCCTGGCGATCGGCGTCGTCCGATCCCTTGCGCCCATGGCGCGCCGCCGAACATCATGGCGACGCCACCGCCGGGCGGGCGTTGTTTTTGTCACCCATTTGCCGTTGCCTCGAGTGCCATGCGATCAACGGCCGTGGCGCTGGCACGGCGCCTGACCTGGCGGGGGTCGCGGAACGTTTTTCTTCCGGCGGCCTTGTGGAATCAATCATCCAGCCATCGGCGCGAATTGCCAGCGGTTACGGGTTTGTGACAGCGCAGCGCCGGGATGGAAGCACCATCAGCGGCACATTGAAGGCATCCAACTCAGAGGCTCTGACTCTTCGTTCCGCCAGCGGGCTGGTTGAAGTGTCTCGCGCCGAGCTTAAAGAAATGTCGCCGCCCGCAAGCGAATGCCGCCCCGTCGGCGCCTTGCTGACCCTGCGGGAAACTCGCGACCTCGTCTCGTTTTTAAAGACACTGAAGTGAGGCGGGGACCTCCGCGCGGTTCATAAGGTAGGCCCCCTCCGCAGAGCGCCCACAGAAAGAATGTAGCGGCGCTCTGCGCGGCCTGTCGGGCTTGTGATTGTGACGCAGGCAACTTGCCTGTGCGTACCCCGGCCATCCTGGCCGGGAATCTCAGGCAGGATGCCCGAGGTACACACAGGCGAGCCGCCTGCGTCACTTTATAGTCATTCGCCTTATCCAAGTCCGGGCTTGCCAGGCACGCCACATGCATTGGTGCTAAATTCGCATGGCCCACCGAGTGGCCATTGATTCCGCGCCGGTTGACGGACATTGATCTCGCCCATGCGGCGCACACCTCCACCTTTCCGGCCCGGCCCGTTCGCGTATCACCAGGAAGTCGAGTTGCGCATTGAAACGCTGACCAATCAAGGTCACGGGCTCGGGCGGGTAAGCATAGGCAGCCCCGAAGAGACGCAGCCTGGCCTCGACCGTTGGGTGGTAATGGTTCCTTTTGCGTTGCCAGATGAGCTGGTGCGCGCACGCATCTTTCGGAACCACAAAAACTTTTCCGAAGCTGACCTTATCGAGGTTATCGAGCAGTCACCGCAGCGCGTTGTTGCGCCTTGTCCGCTCTTTGGCCAGTGCGGCGGCTGCCAGTATCAAAACCTCGCCTACTCCCAACAACTCGTCTGGAAGCGCCAGCAGGTCGCCGAGTTGCTTCGGCACACAGCTGGCCTCGACTTCCCAGTCAATCCAGTGGTGGCGTCGCCGCGAGAATTTGGCTACCGCGCGAAAATCACGCCTCATTTCGACAAACCGAGGCACGGCCAGGTCGGACCGATTGGCTTTCTGCGCGTAGGCTGCAAACATCAACTCATCGATGTGCCCCACTGTCCGATAGCCACTGAGGGGATCAACGCCCGCCTGCCTGCATTACGAGAGCAGATTCGAAGCAAGGCACGCGACTTCAAAAATGGGGCCACGCTGCTGCTGCGGGAGACCGGCGATGGCTCGGTGGTGACCGATCCCAATGCCGTGGCGACATCACAGGTGGGTCCGTTGATCTTCGAACATCTTGCGAGCGATTTTTTTCAGACCAACCCGTTCATCCTGCAGGCCTTTGTACGTTACATCGTCGCGGAGGCGGCGCGCGCCGGCGCTCGTTTTTTGGTGGATGCGTATTGCGGGAGCGGACTGTTTGCGCTGAGCGCAGCGACGCACTTCGAAGCGGTGGTTGGAGTCGAGATCAGCCCCACTGCCGTGGAACGCGCCGAACGCAATGCATTCCTCAATAAGGTAAAAGAGGCCGGTTTCCTGGCCGCGAGTGCCGAAGCCGTCTTCGAGAACGTGCGCTTCCCGGGAGCCGAGTCGGCGGTCGTCATCGACCCGCCCCGCAAGGGGTGCTCGGAAGAATTTCTGCAACAACTGGTAACCTGGCACCCCCGTCGCTGCGTCTATGTCTCTTGCAATCCTTCCACACAAATGCGGGATTTGCGGATTCTTCACGCCGCGGGCTATCACTTGACTGCGGTCCAGCCTTTCGATTTGTTTCCTCAGACCAAACATCTCGAGTGCGTCATCTCTCTGCGCTCGACTGAACCCCTTACATGAAATGCGCCTTTCTCGCCCGGGTCGCTGTTAGCGCCCTGGCTGCGTTCAGCCATGGCGGGGACGCACGTGGAGACAACGGGGCGCGGACTGTCAGCCTCCCGGCCTTTCCCCAAAAAACCGGGAAGCCGGAACAACCTCGAGAAAACTCCGTGGAAGAAGTCGTGGAAATTGGCAGCAGCCAGCCTGAACGGCTGATTCTCGCGCGCGAGGAAGTTGCCCGGCACAGCCCCCTGCATGGGTGGAAACTTACCAACGCAGGCGATCGTTCTCCCTTGCCAGGCCCCTTGGCGACCGCTTCCGATCCCTCGTTTCCCGTTCTTTATGTCGATGGCCGTGCCCGCAGTGACATCGGCCGCAGGATCGTAACCGGAAAGGTGGTGATCCGGCTCGCGAACGGCACGGATCCTGCCGAGATTGCCCGCGAGTTTGTGCTCGGAGATCTTGGTTCGCCGAAATATGCGCCTGCGTTTCGCATCTTTCGCCTGCCGCAGCCGCAGCACGCTTTGCGGCTTTTATCCTCGCTGCGCGCCGATCCCCGGGTGCTCTTTGCCGATCTGCTCCTCGCGCGCAGACTGCAAAAACGAAGTCTGCCTAACGATCCGCTTTTCGCCCACCAGTGGTATCTTCACGGAGAAAATTCTACCGGCGCTGTGGATGTCGACGTCAATGTAGAGCCGCTATGGGGCGTTTTCGGCGGTGAGGGCACTCGGGGCCAGGGCGTGCGAATTGCCGTCGTTGATGACGGGATCGAGGCCGCCCATCCCGAGTTTGCCGGCCGTGTAGACACGTTGAATGATCACAACTGGAATGATGGTGAGGCCAGTGAGGCCGGTCCGCAATCCAGCGATGACCGGCATGGCACGGCGGTGGCTGGTTTCGCGGCCGCTGCTGGAAACAATGGTCTGGGGATTTGCAGCGTGGCGCCGGAGGCGACGCTGCTCAGCCTTCGGCTCATTGCAGGGCCGGTTGACGATCAAAACGAAGCGGAAGCCTTTTACTGGGGAAGCGATAGCAGTTCCATTCCCCAGATTCACGTGAAAAACAACAGCTGGGGCCCGCCGGATGAAGCTTTGCTGCTGAGCGCGCCTGGCCCTCTGGCCCGGGCCGCACTCGCTGCGGCGACGGCTCCCGATACCGGCGGACGGGCCGGCCGGGGGACGATCTTTGTGTTTCCGGCCGGAAACGGCGGAGAGTTGCTCGAGAATTCGAATTACGATGGCTACGCCAACGACATTCATGTCATCGCCGTCGGCGCCTTGAACGATCGAGGAGAATTTGCTTCCTACAGTGAGCCGGGCGCCAATGTGTGTGTGTGCGCGCCTTCCGACGGAGGAGTTGGATACAAGAAAATGCTGACCACAGACAGGATGGGGAGTGAAGGGTTCAACCCCTCCCCTGCCCCGCGCGAAGATGTGAATGACTTCGATTTCACGGTCAGTTTTGGCGGAACCTCCGCCGCAGCGCCGCTGGTGTCCGGAGTCTGCGCGCTCATGTTGCAAACCAATCCGAACCTCGGCTGGCGCGACGTGAAGGAGATTCTCATGCGCACTGCGCGCAAAGTCGACGAAACCAACGCCGGGTGGCAGGTCAATGGCGCGGGGTTTCATTTTCACCATCGTTACGGCGCCGGTCTGGTGGATGCCGCGGCCGCATGTGAATTGGCGCGCCGCTGGCCAAGCCTTCCGCTGGCTCGCGATATCCAATTGGTCAACACCGCGGCGGGCCCGGTTCCGGACAACGACCCGCGCGGCATCGTGAGGACGTTTCAGGTGGCAGCCGTTCGGCGGGTCGAGCATGTAACACTGAAACTGCGGCTCGCGCATCCGCTGCGGGGGGATCTGCGGATCACACTTACTTCCCCAGCCGGAACCACCAGTGTTCTTGCCGAATCTCACTATGACCCATTCGCGCAGTCTGATTACAACGACTGGACGTTCAGCAGCGTGCAGATGTGGGGCGAAGCCTCCAATGGGATGTGGGTTCTGCGAGTGAGCGACGAAGCCGTTCAGGACATCGGGAACTTTCAGAGCGCATCTCTGAGTCTTTTCGCCGCTGAGCCTGGGCCACCCCCCACCATCACTTCCGCGTTCGAAGCCCGCGCTCTGGTTGGCGAGTTCTTCACTCACACAGTGACCGCGAGCGACGAACGCTATTTGGTAACCACTCAGGGAGCGCTGCCGCCGGGGCTTTCCTTTGACTCGACCACCGGCGTTCTCAGCGGCACCCCGGAGCAGCGCGGGCTCTTTGACATTACCTTCAAAGTCTCCGCCAACAACGGGACCGCCACGCAGAATTTTGTGCTGCGCGTCCTTTCCCGATACGAAAAGTGGCTGACCGATTATGGCTTGCCAGGCGCTGTCACCGCCGTCAGTGATCCAGACCGCGATTCCATGACCAACCTTGCAGAGTACGCCAGTGGACACAACCCGATCGTCCCCAACAGTCCAGCTCTCGGAATAATGGAACGCGATTCCGCCACCGGCTACCCTGCCTTCAGATTCTTCCGCCTTCCAAACCGTGATGATGTTGATTACGTGGTCGAGGTTTCTGCCGACCTGCGCAATTGGTCCCAGGCCGCGCGCAGCGTTCGAGGCAACCCCAGCACTCCACAGTCGCCGCGCTTTTCCGTCGAGGAGTCAGCCTCCGGTGAGGGCCCCATCGATGTGAGAGTCAGCGACCAGGCCGCCGTTGCCCACGCCTGGTTCCGAATTCGCTTCGTGTTGGCTCCGTAGCCGGGGACCGTACGGAGCCGAATGCAGTGAAAAGCGGCCTGCCAGGGTGATTGCCAGGGCCGGGTTGCTGACATAGAATCGGGATTCAATGAACCGATTCTCCTCTCGACCCAACGCGTTTAGCCGCCGATCGTTTCTGTTTTCCACGGGTGCGCTCGCCACTACTGCGCTCGCCACCCCCGCAGGCTCCTTGCTGGCCGGGTTGGCGCCGGCTTCGGCCAAGGCTGCGCCAGCTTCGGAGTCGATCGTCAAGCTCCTCTTTGCTTCGCTGAATGCCGAGCAGCGACGGGAAATCTGCTTCCCATGGAACTTTGTCGATCCGAAACGCGGCTTGTTGCGCACGCGGATCGAAAACAACTGGCGCATCACCAAGCCGCACGTCAAAAGCGAGTTTTACACCCCTGACCAGCAGGCGATGATCCGCACCATTTTCGAAGGCATCACCGATCCTGCCTGGCACAAGCGATTTGATCGGCAGCTTGATGATGACCTGGGCGGCTTCGGCGTCCGCCAGAGCATTGCGATTTTCGGCGAACCCGATACCGGGAAATTTGAATTCGTGCTCACGAGCCGTCACATGACGCTACGTTGCGACGGCGACAGCGCGGAGCACGTCGCGTTCGGTGGCCCAATTCTCTACGCGCACGAAGGCGATGCTCTGCATGAAAAGCCGGAACACCCTAACAATGTCTTCTGGCATCAGGCTGTGGAAGCGAACAAGCTCTACCTGGCGCTGGATGCCAAACATCGCAAGCTCGCGCTCGTTACCAAAGGAATGCCCACGGAGGAACTTGTCGGTTTCAAAGGCGCTCGAGGAGAATTCCATGGCTGCCCGGTCACTGAATTCGCTCCGGATCAAAAAGCGGAATTGCAGCGCATCTTGAAGGTCCTGCTGGAACCGTTTCGGAAGTCCGACCGCGATGAAGTCGTGAAATGTCTCGATGCCCAAGGAGGCCTCGATCGCTGCCACCTTGCTTTCTACAAAGAAGGCGACCTCGGTGATGATGGCGTTTACGACAACTGGCGTCTCGAGGGCCCCTCGTTTGTTTGGTATTTCCGCGGCCGGCCCCACGTCCACGTCTGGGTGAACGTCGCCGACAATCCCTCGCCAAAACTGAATTCGTTTCAGGATTCGGTGATGTGACCGCGCCCGTACCGCAGACTTTAAGTCTGCTGTGTCGCAGTCCTGTGGTCTGCATCGACTAAATGAGCCAGCTTCGCCCAGTCGAGGCCGGCAAAAAACTGGTCCCCCAGTCTGAAATCCTGCGCTTCTTCACTTCATCTCGAGAATCCCCAAACGCCAGGGAATCCTGCGACGACCCCGAACCAGCCTCAGCGAGGCCGGCGACAAACGACAACCTCAAGGTGGCGGCTCGGAACGAAAAAAGCGAACGCCACATGCTACTTTTCCTTGATGGCGAAGGCATCTGAACCGGGAACGGGCCCCGGTATTCGCGTCAACATTTTATCCGACGCCGCAAGATGATTGAGGCAATGCCATACGTCTTCGGCGTCAGCTTCAAGTTGCGTCGCAATTTGTTCGGCATTTTGTGATTTGGCGTTCAAGGTGCCACGCACGTTTTTAAGCAATTTCAGGAAGATCGTCGCCGCCTTTTTACCCGCCTCGACGCCGGGTTGGTGATAGGCGTTGATATTCACCAAACTGGCGTAAAAACCAACCGCACGTTCAAAGACCGCGATGAGGCCGCCCAGACTGAATGGATCTACGCTGGGAACTGACAGCGTAACAGATTCGCGCCCGTTCTCATACAGCGCCCGCCGCGTGCCCCGCAGGAAACCCTGCAAATAGTCGCCGGGCGTGACACCGGGATCGACTTCAATTTGGCGCTCCCCACCCGGCTTTCGGACCTCGATGAAAGTCGCAAAAAAGTTATTCACGCCGTCGCGCAACTGCTGGACGTAGGCGTGTTGATCGGTCGATCCTTTATTGCCGTAAACGGCGATGCCTTGATTGACCTTACCTCCGTCGCGGTCCTGTTCCTTACCCAGGGATTCCATGACGAGTTGCTGTAAGTATCTGCTGAAGAGCGCGAGCCGGTCTTTGTAAGGCAAAATCACCATGTCCTTGGCGCCTTTGCCGGCACCGGCCCAATGCCACATCAGCGCCAGAAGCATGGAAATATTCTCGCGCACTGGCAACGAACGGGTTTTCTCATCAACCGCCGCCGCTCCGCGCAAAAAGGCGTCGATATCGACTCCCTGGATAGCCATCGGCACCAGACCGACGGTGCTCATGACGCTCGTGCGTCCCCCCACCCAGTCGGTCATGGGAAAAACTCGGAGCCACGCATGATTCCGGGCGTACTCATCCAATTTGCTACCAGGGCCTGTGATGGCTACGGCATGCTTCGCGAAGTTCAGGCCGCGGTCTTCGCAGCCGGCCTGCGCGGCGAGCATTCCATTGCGGGTTTCTGGAGTCCCTCCCGATTTTGAGACGACGATTGTGAGAGTTCGTTCGAGATCGTCTCCGATCTCAGCCAGAACGCGGCCGATTCCCTCAGGATCGGTGTTGTCGAAAAAGTGGGTGCGCACGGGCGCCTTCCAGTCGTCGATCAATGCGTCGGCGACGAGTTGCGGACCCAGGGCCGAACCGCCAATGCCGATGACAAGCAGTCGCGTGAACTTGCCCCCACGTTGCGGCGTGACTCGTCCGCCGTGCACCTCGGCGGCGAAGGCTTTGCTGTTAGCGATGTCCTGTTCGATGCCGGCGCGCAATTCGGGAGTCGGCGCAAGGTTCGAGTTTCGCAGCCAATAGTGTCCGACCATCCGGTCCTCATCGGCGTTGACAATCTCACCCGCTTCCAGCCGCCGCATTTCCATAAAGGCGCGTTGGCACAGCGGCGCCATGCGATCCAAAAATCCGCCGTCGAAATTCATCCGGCTGATATCGAGTGAGATCCCGAGATCTTCATAGCGCAGAAAACAATCTTGGAAGCGTTCCCAGTGAGACATGGCGGCGGCAGGTGGCGGAGTTCAACCTTCGTTCATCGGATTCGGACGTTTGTAAACCGCGAAAGGACGTCAATGACCGGCGATAGAGTCCATGGTTTTCGCGTTCATTCGCGATTTGCTTCTGTCTCTTGCATAATTCGGCTAAGTGAACATGGATGGTCCGGTGATTGCTGCTGCCAATTTGAGCCGGATTTGTGAAGCGTATTTGCTGAAATTTTCAACGGCAGTTCGCAAGGCAGGTGAGATTCTGGTGGCGCGTGATGCCGTCAGCCAGGTGAGCGCCCTTGAGGCCGGACAAGTGACTGGGCGGGTTCGTGATTTGGACCTTTACCGGGTGGTAATGCTGATGGCTGATTTCCAATGCGTGGGATCCTGCACCTGCCACGAAGCGACCGACTGCAAACATTGCTATGCCGTGATTCGCGTCTTTCTACGCAATCTCAAACGGCCTCGCCAACCCCCCACTGCCAGCGAAGCCGGCCAAATCCCGGACCAAGGTTCGCCCAGGCGGCAGAAAAAGCCTTCCGATTCGCTTGTTGCAGAAGCAGAGACCAGACTTGGCCGGCCATTGGACCAGGCGGAGAAAGGCTATGCGAAATCGATCACCCAATTTTATCGCGATTATCGCGATACCGGGTGGGTGCCGTCTTATTTGCTCGAAGGATTTGGCGCTTCGGTAAAGCGATGGAGTTACGAGATGAAGCGCATTTGGCCCGCGGCGCCGAAAAATCCGTGGGAGGCCTGGTTGTATGTGGCGCATTATTTGCGCGAGCAGAATGCGCTGTGGCCGCGTTTCCTAGCGGAAGTCACACCAGTGGCCGAACTTGATGCGTTCGTGGCGGACTGGCACCGCCAGGAGGAAATCAAGCGCTGGCGCGAGCAGATTCTGAAGTTCGCTGCCGATGCAGAACCGGACACCCGGGCCGTGGTCGACTTGCGTGCCGTTTTCGAGCCTGACGGCCTGCGTCTGGAATGGCGGGATGCCGACAACAAGGACTTCGTTTTGGCGAAGAAAGCGCGAGTCAAGGAAATGGAGCGCGCCTACAACGCCGGGATGCTTCGCCTCACACCGGCGTCGAAGATATTGTGGGAGGCTTTTCGAGAGACCTCTCCGCACGACGGGGTATTGCGCTACGACAAGGGCGGGAGCGGTTTTGGAACGTTGCTGCGCCACTCCCTGCTCGAAGACCGCGTGCTGACCGCAGCGCGCCAGCCGTTTTACCGGTCGCCTCAATCCCTGGTCTGGAGATGCACCGAGGCAGCCACAATCAACGACGATTATCGCTTTCAACTCGCCTTTGCCGACGGTTCTCCGGCTCCTCCCCCGCTGCTGGCCGTTGATGGCCGGCCTTCACTTTACCTCACCGCGGACACGATTTTTGAAGGACCGAGTTTTGGTGCGCTGAACGCAAGCGAACTCACGCGCATTCCTGCCCCGGCTATCGAGAGCGCCGAGGGTGTCGGTCTCCTTGATGCCATCGGCGTCGAGTTGCCCCCACGCCTGAGCGCGCAAGTGCGTGCGGTCAAAGCGCGGCTCAGTTTCCGCTGCGAAGTTCGGAGAGATTCCCGTGATGAGGAACTGTTGGTGGTAAAGATCCGCTGCGATTGCGGGCCGACCGAGTCACAGCAGATTTTTACCGCGCAAGGCTGGCAGGCGGACCCGCGGGCAGCACGGCCAGAGCCAGGCATCGCACGCGTAGATCGCTCGCTGATGAGCAAAACCGCGGAAATCATTCAACCTCTGCGCCTGAGCTGGAACGTCTATCAGTGCGTCTGGGAACGGAAAATCGCAAAAAATTTTCCCATCCAGTTTGCCGAGTGGGCGGCACAATTGCCCGAAGGCTGTGAACTCGAGCTCGATCCCCTGCTGGCAACTTTGCGCGAGTCGCCGGCACGCGCATCACTTCGGATCGAGGTCGAAGAGAGTGGCGTTGACTGGTTCGACTTGCGAGTGGCGCTCGATGTGGGAGACACGACGCTGACGCCCGAGGAGATTCGGCTTCTGCTCGACGCGCGCGGTGGTTTCGTGCGTATAGGACCAAAAGGGTGGCGGCGGGTCGCCTTTGATTTCGGCGAAGACGAGGAGCGCCAACTCGCTGAACTCGGCCTCGACGCGCGCGATTTCTCGAGCGAACCACAGCGCCTCCACGCCCTCCAACTGGCGGGAAATGCAGCGGCCCGACTGCTGCCAGAACGCCAGGTGGAAACGGTGCGCCGATGTGTCGAGCAAATTCAAACCCGGGTGGCTCCAGATCTCCCGGCTCTGATCCAGGCGGAGCTCCGGCCTTATCAAATGGAAGGCTTTCACTTTTTGGCTTACCTGAGCGCCAACCATTTCGGAGGCATCCTCGCCGATGATATGGGACTGGGTAAAACGTTGCAGACGCTTACCTGGCTCGCCTGGTTGCGCGCGCAGCCGGGGACGAATGACCGGCCAAGCCTCGTCGTCTGCCCAAAGAGCGTCATGCCCAACTGGGCGGCGGAAGCGCGACATTTCATGCCCAGCCTGCGCGTGCGCCTGCTGGACAAGGGTGTTTGCGACGAAAATGCGCTCGAGGTTGCCCGCGCGGAAGCCGATTTGATTGTGGCCAACTACACCCAGCTTCGCCTGCTCGAGACCGCATTGCTGAATTCGGACTGGCATGTCGTCGTGCTCGACGAAGCTCAGTACATAAAGAACCCCGACTCGCAGACCGCACGCATCGCCGTGCAACTTCGCGCGACCCATCGGCTGGCCCTCACGGGTACACCCATTGAAAACCGCCTGCTGGATTTGTGGAGCATCATGGCGTTTGCCATGCCCGGTGTGCTGGGACCGCGCGCGCGTTTCGCGAAATCATTCGATCAGAAAGCCGATCCGCTGGCCCGCATCCGGCTGGGCGCGCGGGTGCGGCCTTTCGTGGTGCGGCGCACGAAAGGGGAAGTGGCGCGCGACCTGCCTGCGCGCACCGAAGCAGACGTGCTCTGCGAACTCGAAGGCATCCAGGCCATGCTTTACCGTGCCGAGCTCAAGCGCGCCCGGCAGCAGTTGCTCAAGCTCCAGAACCAGCGCGAGTTGGACAAGGCGCGGTTCAACATTCTTACCTCTCTCCTCCGCTTGCGGCAGATTTGCTGCCACCCCGGTCTCGTCAGCGCGTCTCAGACCAATGGTGAAAGCGCCAAGCTGGCCGCATTGCTCGACTTACTCGAACCGCTCGTCGCGGAGGGGCACAAGGTCCTGGTATTCTCACAGTTTGTCGAAATGCTGTCGATAATACGGAGGGAAGTGCAGGGCCGTGGCTGGCGTCATTTCCTGCTTACTGGCCAGAGCGAAAACCGCGGCTCGCTGGTCGAGGATTTTCAAAACTCCGATGGCGCCGCGGTCTTTCTGATTTCGTTGCGGGCAGGGGGATTTGGACTCAACCTGACGGCCGCGAGCTATGTAATTCTGTTCGACCCATGGTGGAACCCCGCAGTTGAAAACCAGGCCATCGACCGCACCCATCGCATCGGCCAGACCTGCCCGGTCAACGCCTACCGTCTGCTGGTCAAGGACAGCATCGAGGAAAAAATCCGGCAGTTGCAAAAACAGAAGAAAACCCTGGCCGCCGACATTCTCGGCGAGGAAAATTTTGCGCGCACCCTCACGCTCGAAGATTTCCGATTTCTCCTCGAGGGTCCGGCCGGGGGAAGCTGACCGCCGTGGGAGCACTCTGCAGCGCGCATGGAAGCTGCGAAGCTATCCCAACGTCGTGCCTTTCCAGCCGAGTTTTTCCTGGAGCAGGGAGTAAAAGTTGTGGCCGGGGAGCATGACGAGCGGCACATCGTAGTCAGCGCGTCGCGCGCGGACGACAGTGCCCGGCGCAAGAACTTCCGAAATGCCTCCGTCAATTGTAAGGACAATGTCCTCGTGGGTTCCATGAGCGGAGAATTCGAGCGCGGCGAAATCACCCACCACAAGCGAACGATTAGCCAGGGCGTGCGAGCAAATCGGCGTCACCACGAAAACTTTCGCGTCGGGGCTGACGATTGGGCCTCCCGCGCTGAGCGAATACGCGGTGGAACCGGTCGGCGTCGAAACAATCAATCCGTCGCCACTATAGCGGTTGAAGACTTCGCCGTCGATGCGCGCCTCGAGGTGAATAAGCCGCGGGAGGTTTCCGCGTGTGATGCTGATCTCGTTAAGCGCGGTGGCGTTATGCGTTTTTCCGTCATTCGCCGTAAACTCGACGGCGATGAGGCGCCGGCGGCTGAGTGTGTAGTCACCACGAACGATGGCTTCAACGAAGCGTTCCTGGTCCTGTTCGGCGCCGGTAGTGAGAAACCCCAGCCTCCCGGTGTTCATGGCGGCCAGGGGCTTCATGTTGCGGCCAAGCAGGCGCGCGGTTTTTAAAATGGTGCCATCACCACCCAAAACAACGATCAACTCCGCCTCGCTTCCGATACACTCGTAGTCTTGCGCTTCTCCCGCTCCAATCAAGGCGCACGTCACGTCGTCAACGAGCGGCCTCCAACCGTGGTTCGCGAAGCGCTCGCGCAAGGCCAGAGCCAGCTCGCGCGCCCGCGGTTTCGTGGGATTGGCGATCAGGCCAAAGCGGTGGCCGGCGGCGGATGTTGTTGGATCCATGCAAGAAACTCGACGTTGCCATCTGTGCCAGTGATCGGCGACTCGATCAAGCCCGCCCATTTTAGCCGCGGATGCGCGCCGACCCATTGCCGGATCTTTTCCACCGCTGCATTCCGGGCCTCGGCATCGCGCACGATGCCGCCACGCCCAACCCGTTCCGGATTGAGCTCGAACTGGGGTTTGATCAGGCAAATGACCTGTCCGGTCACTGGCTTCAAGCATGAGGTCACAGCCGGCAGCACTAGAGTCAGCGAAATGAACGAAAGATCTGCCACCGCCAGATCGATCGGTTCGCCGATGTCCGCGGGAGCCAGCCGGCGGCAGTTGAAATTCTCGCGCACACGAACGCGGGGATCAATCCGCAGTTTGAACGCAAGCTGGTTGGTGCCGACGTCAAAGGCGTAAACCCGGAGCGCACCGTGCTGGAGCAAACAATCAGTAAATCCCCCGGTCGAAGACCCGACGTCCAGACAAATGAGCCGATCGACGTCGACCGAAAACGCGCCCAACGCGCCTTCGAGCTTAAATCCGCCGCGGCTGACGTAGCGCGGCTTGTCCTTTAGTTCCAGAACCGCGTCCGGCGCGACTTTCCGGCCAGGTTTCTCGGCCACCTCGGTGCCAATCCTGACCTCACCCGCGAGGATTAAGCGTTGAGCTTGCTCACGTGACGGGCACAGGCCGCGCGCAACCAGCAACTGATCCAGGCGGACTTTGCTGGCCATCTCAGCGGGGCCAGCCGGCGTTCACTTCGTCAATCAACTGCCGCAGGCGCCCGAAATTCTTCTTTTGCGGGCGAAAAATAAGCCGGGGCATGGAGAGCAGCTCCGGCTCACTTGCTTCGGCCGGCAATGCGGGACCCTGCTTGAATTCGCCAGCGGCGAGCAGATCGCGAAAACTAATGTTGAGGTGCGCGAGCTGTTCCTCTGGCAACGGCGTATTAAGACGAAAAACAAGACGATTGCTCACGTAGCGATACGAATGGAAGACCCGATAGAAGCGCGTGATTTCAGCCACCGCCTCGTTCACGTTTTCCGTGACATGAAAGAGTGAAAGGTCGTCCGGTGAGAGCATTTCGCGGCTGAGGATTTCTTCGCGAATGAACGCGAGCAGCCGATCCCAATACCCGCCGCCAGGAGTATCCACGAGGACGACCGGGAGAACGGCGGCTTTGCCGGTCTGGAGCAGCGTGAGCACTTCGAACATTTCATCGATCGTGCCAAAGCCGCCCGGGAAAAGCGCAAACGCCTCCGCCTCTTTTACAAAGGTGAGTTTGCGGGTGAAAAAATAATTGAAATTGATGAGTTTGTTGTCTCCGCCGATGATCGGGTTCGCTTCCTGTTCAAAGGGAAGCTTGATGTTCAGTCCGAAGCTCGCTTCGCGTCCCGCCCCCTTCTGGGCGGCGCCCATGATGCCCTCACCGGCGCCTGTGATTACCATATAACCTTCCGCAACCATCTTGGCCGCGAAGGTCTCCGCCGACTGCGCGGCGGGCAGGTGGGGCAAGGTGCGGGCCGAACCGAAAACCACCACCTTCCGGCGGGTGACATAGGGCGCAAAGACGCGGGCCGCACTCCGCATTTCCCGGATCGTCCGGTTGATGAGTTTGAGATCGGCCACGCTGAGGCCGTCGGTGCCCAACTTGATCGCGGTAATGACGAGCTCTTCGATCAGCTCCGGTTCCGGTCTGCATTGCGCGTCCCGCACCAATTCCGTAATCCGGAGATCGAGTTTGGGATCGCCTGTCGTTCCCCGATGCTGCGACAGATACGGCAGGGCGCCCCCGGTAAAATCCCGGCCCTGTGTTTTTCGTTTGGACGCCATGTTTGATAAAACCGGAGTTGCCGGTTTTGCCACGAATAGCCAATAACCGGTAAGAAATAACCAAAATCGGCAAACGGTTGCCGATTTTACTGCAGCCGCAGCGTGGCCGCGACGGCTCGATGCTGAGACGCGCGGTCGGATTCTGTAACGCAGGAGAGAACCTCCCAATCTCGTTCCGCGAGGATGTAATCGATTCGAAGCCATGGAGCGAGAGCGCTCAGGAAATTTCTGGTATAACCCGGGAAGGTGTAGCCGAAACCGTAACCGCGCTCCTCATGAGCATCGCTTAAACCTTGGGAGAGCACGACGATAGCGCGGCCCAGATCCGGCGCATTAAAGTCGCCCGCGGCTACAAAGGGAAACGGTTCCTGAGCAAAACGTCTTTGCAGTTCGACCGTCTGCGCCAGCCTTCGGTGCCAATAGGCTTCGTGGCTCAGGCGTCGCTGCTCCCATTCCGTCCCGCCAAAACCGAGCAACCCATACAGAAACGCACCCCGCCGCAACTTGACCAGCGGTTCGCGCGGCGTCGGGAGATGAATGTTGTAAACCGCGATGTGTCGCCCGCGAAAATCAATCACAAACCGTGCCGCCACCGGAGCCTCATAGGCGCCGTCACGGCGGAGTTTTTGATCCAGCCGGATCGCTTCCGCCGCCACGATGGGGAAGGCACTCAAAATCGAAAACTCACCAATCACGCGGAAATGAGAAAGCCGGCCACGGGGTGCGCTCCGCAACTGCAGCGCGGCTTCACCAGCCGATTCCTGAAACACCACGATGTCAGGATTGGTTGACTGAATGAACGGCTGGAGACTCGTTCGCATGTTTTGGCCCCGGTTGTTGGTGAGGATTGTCACCGTGTTCGCATCCTTGGTTTGCCGGCTGGCCGGCCATCTCCATTGCCAATCCATAAACCCAAGCACAAAAGCAGCCAGGGCCGCCAGTTGGAGCAGAAACGACCGCCAAAAATCAATGAAGAGGCTCAAGGGCAGCAAGACCAGAAACGGCAACGCCCACATTTGCGGAGGCGCGAAGAGCAAAAATGCCAGCGTCAGATTCTCTTCACCCTTCCAGCGAAACGCTGCCCAGAGCCCCGCGAGAAAAAGGCAGTACATGATCGTCATGAACCGCAGCGATCCCCGGAGGCGCGCCCCCTGGCCGCGGGAGGATGGAACGCCCGATTTGGCCCGCTCCCCGGGCCCAGTGTGGGCCGAAGGTGCCGAATGCAAACCTTCAGTCCTCATGAGACTTCGATAACCGCGCCTTCTTCACGCCGGCACTTTAACCCATGCCGGCCCACAGCCATCCCAAATTGCGCTTATCAAATCGTATTGCGCGCTTGTCATTCCACTGCTTCGCCGCCACGGTTTTATCCCCATTGTCGTAATGCATTGACTTATGAAAACCCTGTCCGGCTGCTCGCTCGCACTGGTCTTGGCCCTCTCCGCCGTGGCGGCGGATTGGGTGGTGTTCGATGACAAGCCGGGGCCGGGCAAGGGGAAACATGTCGTCTTGCTAGCCGGGGACGAGGAATATCGTTCCGAAGAAGGCCTGCCCATGCTGGCGAAGATCCTCAGCCAGCGGCACGGCTTCAAATGTACCGTGCTTTTTCCAGTCGATCCAGACGGCACCATCAATCCCGATAATGGCGCTTCACTGCCGGGCTCTGAAGCGCTCGATTCGGCCGACGCCGTCGTCATGCTCCTGCGTTTTCGTCATTGGAAAGATGATGCCATGGAGCGCTTCGAGAAGGCCTACCTCCGGGGAGTCCCCCTCATCGCCCTGCGCACCAGCACTCACGCCTTTAACTTCCCCAAGGACAGCCGCTGGTCGAAATGGACCTGGAACAACGAAAAAGGCGGATTCGGAAAAATAGTGTTAGGCGAAACATGGGTCAGCCATTGGGGCGATCACAAAAAAGAGGCCGCACGCGGAATCATCGAACCGTCCGCGAAGGACGACCCCATTTTGCGCGGCGTGTCGGACCTTTTTGGCGACACCGATGTGTATGAAGCCGCGCCCCCGGCAGATGCAAAAATTCTCGTGCGCGGCCAGGTGCTCACCGGGATGAAGGAGTCCGATCCCCCAGCCAAACGCAAAAAGAAAACCGCGAAGGGCGCCGAGCAGGACGTGAACGAGCCGATGATGCCATTGGTCTGGACGCGATGGCATCAAAATGAGGCTGGCAAGCAGAACAAGATTCTTTGCACGACGATGGGATCGGCGACTGATCTGCAAAATGAAGGATTGCGTCGGCTGGTCATCAATGGCGTCTTTTGGGCTCTAGGATTCGAGGTCCCGGCCAGGGCCGACGTGACCATCGTTGGCAATTTCCAGCCCAGCCCCTACGGCTTCAAGGGCGCCAAAAAAGGCGTGCGGCCGGCTGATCATGAACTCCCGGAGCGCTAGCATCAGAATTTCAACCCCGTCAAAGCGGGCCGCCAATTCGAGGCAGCGGAGTGCCGCGACACTTGGGCTTCATAATTTGTTTAAACAGACAGGTTCTAAGCGATCCGACATTCTTCCGCGCTAAAGACAGAGTTGCGGCGGCGATTTTCAAAAGCATCGTGCTGCCGGGCGCGGCTCTTTGCCTCCCGCTTTAAGTAACATTGTGGTTTTTGCGTTCCAATTCCCATCAGGGAACTCGACGGCAGCCTGAACCACGTGTCTCGCAACGCCGGGAAGCCGCTCCAGTGACTCCAAAATTCCCGGCGGCCGCTTGCGCGCCCCGGTCATTTGGAGTAAGTCGCAATTCTGGCCGTGGAAATTCGCAAACATACGCCACCCACTCCGTTTCAGCGCAGGGCCCTGTGGGGTGGCATCACCGCTCTCTCGATCTTGAGCATCGGTGTCGTGGCGGTGTTCGTGGTCTGGGTTGTGACACAGGTGCTCGCCTTCCTGCAACCTGTTCTGGTCCCGCTCGCCGCCGCCGGCATCATCGCGTTTCTGCTCGAACCGCTTATCAACAGATTGATGCGGCGAGGCCTGAAACACATGCCGGCCATGCTTATCGTGTACGTTGGCTTTATCGTCTGCGTCGGCGGCATCATGGCCCTGGTGATTCCTCTCGCGGTGAGGCAATCCAGCGAACTGGCCAGCCGCAGCGACGAGCTCCTGATCAATGCGCGAGTGCGCGCCGAGGAGGCCTTTAAGTGGATTGACCTCCAGGTGGCGCGATTTTTACCGGCTTCCACTCAACCCGCCGAGACCCCAGCCTCTTCCCGTGATCAGGCGCTCGAATGGCTTGATTCCCACCGCGGCGAGATTATCGGCAAGATCCGCGAATTTGTCCTCAAGGGGTTTAGCGGATTTCTCGGCGTCTTTGGTTATCTGATCGGCTTCTTTTTGGTGCCGGTTTATCTGTATTATTTTCTAAAAGAAAGCGAGAGTATCAGTCGAACGTGGTCGCATTATCTGCCGCTCCGGCAGTCAAAGTTTCGCTCCGAGGTGGTGAGCACGCTGACCGAAATCAATGGGTACCTGATTGCGTTTTTTCGTGGGCAGATGCTCGTCGGCATCATCGATGGCGTTTTAGTCGGGCTTTGTCTCTACCTGCTTGGCCTTCCGTACGGATTGTTGATCGGGCTGGTGATGGCGATGCTCGGGCTCATTCCCTACGTCGGCCCGCTCATTTGCTGGATTCCCGCGGTGCTCATCTCGCTGGCCCATTTCAGCCAGCCGGAAAATCAAATGGCGGTGCTGCCCCACCTGTGGGCGTATCCACTAATCGTGACCGGGATTTTTATTGTCGTGCAAAAAATCGACAGCTTTTTCCTGGCCCCGCGGATTGTCGGTGACGCCGTCGGTCTTCACCCGCTCACAGTTATCTTCTCGGTGCTATTCTGGAGTTTTCTCGTAGGTGGATTTCTTGGCGCCTTGCTCGCCGTACCGTTGACGGCGTCGATCAAGGTGCTGTTCCGTCGTTACATTTGGCAGCGCCGGCTGCAGCGCGAAGCACGCGATGCAGAAAAAGCCGAGGCGGTTCCGTAGGGTGGTTGCTCCGACATTGGTGCATCGGCCTCCGGCCGATGTGTAGCAGGCCGCCGCTGGCGCATGAACGTCAGCGGCGGCCCGCCGCTGAGACCCATCGACGAGCCGTCGATGCCACCATTGGGCCCGTCCCGCCGCCACATCAATTGGGCTTCAGGTCGCCGGCCTCGGCTGCCGGAGGTTGTGCAGACGCGGCTTGCGGGGTCGCGTTTTTGTTGGCCGCCGCTTTTTCAGCAGCGGCTTTTTCGGCGGCGGCCTTAGCGAGGGCCGCTGCCTCTTCCTCTTTTTTCTTTTTGAGTCGGTCTTCCCACTTGTGCAGCCGGTAACCTTCTCCCACGCCGCCGATTCTCGCGAGCAGCTCGGCGCACCGCTGATGCCACTTGTCATAGTCAGGAGCCGCGAATGGCTTCTCGGCACTGCCAGGAAAAATGAAGTAGCTGACCTCAAGATCAGACTCAGGCCGCGCGAAAGGAGTCGCCCTCTCATTGATCTCTTTCGCAATGCGCAACGACCCTTCACCGGTTATATGGCCGGGGCCATAATCGCCCACAATGGCCGGCAGCAGCCTGCTGCCATGTGCCACCACCGCGTAATCTCCAATCTGTGGCGCGTACTCTTCCACTCCCACGTATCTCTTCATCGAGGTCGGTATCACGACGAAGGGATCTTCCTGGGCGATAAGAAAACTGCGAGCGCCAAGGTCTCTGATCACGGCCTGGCAATGAGCAATGCCAGCCTGAATCTCTTTTTTTTGCGCGTTGCTGGCGGCGGCGAGTTTTTTCTTCAGCTCGGTCGCGCGCGACTCAAAGCGCGCCATGAGCGGATTGGGATTGGGGGTTTGTTTTGGCCAGGCGTAGCTCGTCGTCGGTTGGAAATGGTCCGACTTCGCGATGTAATCGTCAAAATCAGACATGCGGTCGCCGTCCGATCCATCGCTCACCACATCCATTTCGCCCTGAATCAGCAAAACGCGCTGGCCGCTCTCCGGATGCCGCATCTCCAGAACCGTCTCGCAGTCGAAAAAATTGTGGCGCGTCAACAGCTTGTCGAGCCGGAGCAGGTTTTGTTCGACCAGCTTTTGCTTCCTCTGATAAAGCTCGTGGTAAAAGCCTGAGACATTGGCGCGCGGCAGCATGGCGGCCAGACCGGGAAGCGCCTTGGGCAGGTCGGCGTTGAGCCTGGCGAGATCGTCGAGCGTGGAGTTCGGCTTGGGCACGCGCAGATCGACGCTGAATTTCACCACAAACGCCTCAGGCACTTTGCGCTCCTTCGACGCGACGTCGCCGGGCTCTGTATGAACCTCGGTTTTCAATTGAATGCCGTTCCAAAGTTCCGCCACGTTCACCTGCTTTTGCGGCACAAACTTTTGCGGAAGCGGCGGCGGCGGCGGATCCCGGTAAACGATTTTTTCCTTTTCGCGCTCGACCACTTGCTGGACGATCCGGGCCTTCTTCGTGGCTTCGATGACTTCGATGGTGCCCTCCTTGATGCGGCGACCGGCGCCGGTAAATGGCAGGGCAAACAAACCGCCCAGAATGATGAGCAGGAGCAGCTTGCCCAGGATACCCCGCCGCGGTGGAGGCCGCCACGAATACACGGCCGTTCCGGACACAGCCGGCTGCGATGAAAACGGCGATGCGGATAATGTTTCGCCCGCCGGTGTCTCCCGGCGATTCTCGTCCTGGCTCTCTGGAGGAATTTCGCTCATCAAGTCTGAAAGGCCACGCCCAAAGCTGCGCCCAGGACAGACAGCGCCGCCATCAAACCATCCGGGTAAAGCGCACGCTTCCTGATATAAGCCGGAACAAACCTTGCCGCCAGCAGGACACAGATAACAATTCCCAGCACATTGCCGGCGCTGTGATGCCCAATCAGAATCAAGACCCAGGCCAGGATCAGCAGAATGCCAGACGCCACCCCTGCGATGAGCGAAGGCTTGCTGCGCACCTGTTGCCACGCCGCAATGCCAAGACCGGCACTAAAAAGCCCAAATAGCAGATAATAGATGGCGGCGATCATAAGATGGTAAGTTCACACTCGAGGCCCCCGGATGAATCCGACTGTATCTCTGCATGTCACGGTCATCAACGCGAGGATGCGCGTATTTGGCATTTCCGGCGTCGCCGCTAATTCCGGATGAGGAGCCGATGAAAGGCCTGCCGGCTTCAGCGAGGCCAGCTACAACGACACCTGTTTTGGCTCGGGGCGCTGACCCCGGATGCAATCATGCAACCCCTCGATGGAAAAGCTGCTGGCCACCAGGGCATTCGTTTGCTAAGGAGGCGTGATGACGTCGCCTTCCGGCCTTGCTGAAACCCCGCGTCCACGGCGACTCGGTCCTGATGCCAACAAACTAGAGGCTGGAGATCGCCCGGCACACGACTGGTATCGCTTCGTCCTGTCTTTCCCACCCCATCTCGTGCGGGATTACGTGCGCCGCTTTGACCTGGGACCGAAGTCATGTGTGCTCGATCCTTTCTGCGGCACCGGCACGACAGTCGTCGAAACCAAGAAGCTCGGCTTGCATGGAATTGGTCTAGAAGCCCATCCCATGGCTCATTTCGCCAGCGCTACGAAAGTGGATTGGACGCCCGACCCGGACCGCTTGGAAAAAACCGCCGCCGAAGTTGCTGAACGGGCTTTGATGGCTTGAGCGGAGCGGCGCTTGCGACCGCCGCTTACATACCGCGCCGGGGCAAAGTCGGCGACTGGGGGACTTTCGACAGTGACGACGGCACTCCGGGAAACGAAGCCTATCGCGGCCAGGGGAATCATGGCATCAGCGTCGGCGACGTCGACAACGACGGGAACGATGAGATCATTTACGGTTCCTGCGTCATCGATAACGACGGACGCGGCCTCTATTCGACCGGGCTCGGCCACGGTGATGCCATGGATTTTGCTGACATCGACCCTGATCAGCCGGGGTTGGAGATATTCAAAGCCAACGGTGACCGCCCGCATCCGGCGGGAATTCAATTGCGCGACGCCCGGACCGGCCGACAGCTTTTCGCAGTTCCCTCTACTGGCGCAGACGGCGTGATTCGCGCTTGCGCCTTCGACATTGACCCGCGCCATCGCGGCTTCGAAATGTGGGGCAAGGGCCGGGGGGTCGATGGCTTGTTCAACGCCAAGGGTGAAAGAATTTCCGCTGTGGCCCCGCGCACCTGCAACATGGGCATCTGGTGGGACGGCGATCCCCTGCGCGAACTGCTCAATGGCGTCACGGTCACCAAATGGGATTACGAGCAGGCTGCCGAGAACAAGCTCTTCTCCGCGGCCGATTTTGATTGCGCGTCCAACAATGGCTCGAAATCAAATCCTTGCCTCTGCGCGGATATCCTCGGCGACTGGCGTGAGGAAATCGTCGCGCGAACAAGGAACAACAGGGAACTAAGAATTTTCACCACCACGATCCCGGCAACCCATCGCCGGCCGACCTTGATGCACGACCCGCTGTATCGTCTCGCTGTAGCCTGGCAAAACGTGTCTTATAACCAAAGCGCTCACGCCAAACCTTTCGAATGATGAGCTTTTACTGCCAGAGGCACCACGGTGAGCCGCGACCGGGAGGTTTCTGGACAGATCAAACCGCAACGATGCGCCGCCCGCTCACGTTGAGCGGTGCCAAAGGCTCGAAGCGAGCGAGATTCGCCGCTGTCAGGCCGAACGACACGTGTCTCCCGAACCGCGGCACATGCTTGTGCGCGATCGCACCAACCTTGCGCACAGACACTCCCGCGGTTCCGCCGACGTGCCAATCACCAACCCGCCGGGGATGCTGCGGCAATACGGCGCTTACCAGGTCGCCGCACGCTCGACGCAAATCAGGCTACTTTACGTGTCCTGAGACCAGCTTGGTCATTTCGAACATGCTCACTTGCTTCTTGCCACCGAAGACGACCTTCAGTGCCGCGTCGGCATTGATCATGGTTCTTTTCTTTTCGTCCTGCAGTTTGTTTTTCTTGATGTAGTCCCAGAGCTTCTTGGTCAGCTCGCCTCGCGGCAGAGGCTTCGAACCCACGATGGCCGAGAGGGCGGCATCGGGTTGCACGGGTTTCATCAAGGCGGGATTAGGCTTTCTTTTGGTTGTTTTTTTCGCGGTAGGCATGGCCGTTTATATCCTATGAGCTTCCGTTGCCAAACAAAAAACGTGGAATTTGTCGAAGGGCGTCAAACCGGAACCCAGCCAGAGATACTTAAGAAATCCATAATATTAATTGACGCCAAGTTTTTTTAAAAATATTATTGCACCGATTCTTCTCCAAGAAATGCGGTGGCGAATATCATTGAGTGAGCAATTGGCTATGCGGCTGGTGGTGTCACTGGCGGTTACGGGGTTTAATTCGTGCGGCGACCGCCAGGAAGAAGCAAAGCAGGAACTGCACGCGAGAGATTTCCGCTTCAGCGTGGATGAATTCATGCGGGCGGCGAATGCGGGGGACGTGCCGGCGCTCAAGCATTTTCTCGATGCCGGGATGAGGGTGGACGTCGAAGATGCGGAATCAAACACCGCTCTTTTTCGTGCCGTGCAGGGCGGACATGCTGCGGCGGTGAAGTTACTGATCAGTCGTGGCGCCAATGTCAACGTGGTGGGCACGGGATGGGACACGCCGTTGATTGCTGCGGCGCGCATCGGCAGCATCGAAACCGTGCAGGCCCTTCTGGAGGCGACGGCTGATCCTAACAAGCGCACCGAAAAGAACTGGACCGCGCTCACGGCGGCGGCCTACTCCGGGCATCCGGAAACAGTGAAGTTGCTCGCTGACAAGAGCCGCGAATCTCTCGATGAAGCGCTGCAAATCGCTGCGCTGCAAGGAAAGCCGGCCGTGATCGATGCGCTCTTGAATGCGGGTGCGAGCGTTTTTTCGCGCAGCAAGGAGAGCAAAACCCCTCTGATGTATGCGGCTTTGAACGGCCATCTGGACGCGGTGAAATTATTGATGATGCATGGGGCGAACCGTTTCGCCCTGGACGGAAAGGACAAGACGGCTGCCGACCACGCCATTGCGGGAGGTCATGATCCGGTGGTCGTATTTTTAAACGATCCGCAGATGCCTGCGATGGAAAACCTGGCGGCATTCACGGAGCGCGATTTGGAGAAGGATAGTGAACCCCCGGTAAATAGTTATGCGGTCGCGCAAGCCGGTGGCTCTGCCGCTGCGGGCGCCACTGCTGCGCGAGAGCACGGCCATCGAGCGCCTCCCCTGCCGGCGGAGAGCGCCGCGGAGATTCCGGCGGGACGCCCCCCGTCGGTTGGCAAATCGCGCTCGAGTGCCTTGGTGATTTCCCAGTCGCGGGCCCCACTTGCTGCGCTCAATGGGGCGCGGCTTGAGGGCATTGCCACGGCCGAAAGCGCGACGGTTCGCGCCGGCCTGCGAATGGAAGATTATCGCGAAACCCAGTTGCCAATCATGCTCGAGGAGGTGCCGCATCAGGGCACTTCCGCCCGCATTCGTGTACTCTATCGCGGAAAGAACGAGACCGAGTCAGTGCTGCCTGGCGCGGTCATATCGGATACCGGCCTGGAATTGATCAAAGCCGAGCGCCGATTTCGCGACGGCAAAATGGGCACCGGCAAACTGCTCGATGTCTCGCAGGCAGTGGTCAGAGATCGTGCCACTGGCCAGCGGCACCTTGTGGTTAGGAATGTGCCCGCCCGCGCCTCGGAAGCCTCGGCGGTGGTTCGTGTCGAGGGAGAAGAATCCGCATACGAAGCACGCGCGGGAGACGAGTTCACCATCGGTGAAGCCCGCGGGGTGCGTTTTCGCGTGCTCGACGTCCGCCCCACCCAGATCGTGGTGGAAAACGTCGAGACCGGCGAGCCGCTGACGCTGCCGCGGGCAGCGAAGCGATAGTGGCCCGAGCTTCCAGCTTGCGATCGAAATCAGTGCAAGCTGGAAGCTGAAGCCACGTTAATCGTCCTTCTTTTTTCCGATAAGGTTTTGCCGCCGGCCAAAAATGGCGCTGCCGACGCGTACGATGGTGGCGCCCTCTTCGAGAGCGATCTCGAAGTCATCACTCATACCCATGGAAAGACCCGAGAGCGGTGTGCCTGCGGCAGCCGCGAGTGAGTCCCGCAATTCACGCAACCGGGCAAAATACCGGCGGCTGAGTTCCGCTTCCGGAGCGAAGGGCGGAATTGTCATCAGACCAACGACGTTGACACGTTCCAGCCGGAGCAGCGCCTCAAGATCACGCCGCACTGCATCAGCGGTAAACCCATGCTTGGCGGTTTCTTCGGCCACGTTCACTTGCAAATAGACATCGACCCTGCGGCCCGCCGCGGCGGCTGCCCGATCGACATCCTGGGCCAGTGCAAGCGAATCGATGCTGTGCACGGCCTCGACCAGCGGAAGGATTTTGCGAACCTTGTTGCTCTGCAGGTGGCCGATTAAATGCCAGCGCAGATGGGTCGGGCAAAGTGGAATTTTTGCCAATGCTTCCTGGACGCGGCTCTCACCAAACAGTTGATGCGGCGTCTTCGCCGCCTCGCGCACTATTTCCGGAGAAAACGTCTTCGAGACCGCAACCAGCTCTGCCGAGTCGTGGCGGCCCACGCGCTGCAGGGCAGCAGCGATTCTTTCCTGCACTTCCGCAAGTCTGTCGGCGATTGAACTCATGGGCGGCCTGTCGGCGGTTGATTAAATGTGGTGCAGGCCGTTTGTGTCAAACGGCCTGCGAGGGGTCGCCGCGTTTACGCCATGCACGTCTTGAATTTGAAAGTCTTTTGTGATCTGGTGGAAAGCGCGAGTTTCTCGCTCAGTGCCGAGCGCAATGGAATCACTCAGAGCGCGGTTAGCCAGCAGATCAAGGGGCTCGAGGAGAAATTCGGCGTCACTTTTTTTGAACGCGGGAAAAAAAACTTCTCGATCACGCCGGAAGGTCTGGTCTTTTACCAGGCGGCGCAGCGAATGCTCGAAATCCATGGCCGGATCGAAGCGGAACTGCGCGCCGTGCGCAACGAAGTGGGCGGGAAGCTGCACCTCGCCACTGTCTACAGCCTTGGCTTGCACGAATTGCCTCCGCTCGTCAAGAGTTACAAAGCTCGGTTCCCCCAGGTTGGGCTGGCTCTCCAATATCGGCGAGCGCATGAGGTTTATCAGGCTGTCGCCGACGGGCGAGCTGATCTGGGATTGGTCGCCTATCCCAAGCCCAGACGCGGCCTGGTGGTCGAGACCTTCGCGCGAGATAAAATGGTCCTGATTTGCGCGCCTTCCCACGTCCTGGCCTCGAAGCCCCAGGTCCGCCTCGCCGATCTCGAAGGGAAAAGCTTCATCGCTTTCGAACCGGATCTGCCAACCCGCAAAGCGGTTGACCAATTGTTTCACGACCACGGCGTCACCGTGCAACAGACCATGGAATTTGATAACATTGAGACGGTGAAGCGGGCTGTGGAAATCGAGAGCGGAATCGCCATCGTCCCGCGCAACAGCGTGCGCGAAGAGCTTGCCGGCGGCCAGCTCAAGGCGGTCGAGCTGCGCGACGCCGAAGTCTGGCGGCCGATGGGCATGGTCCTCAAGCGCGGCCGCATGATCACACCCGCGTTGCGCGAATTCATGAAACTTCTTCGGCAGTTCGGGCGCGACCAGCGCCAGTGATCAGCAAGCCAGTGGTCAGCATTGAGTAGGCTTCGCTCCAGCAGGTCAGTGTTCAGTGATCGCTTTTCAGTCAGCTTCAGATCCTCTTCGCGGCAACCGGCAATTAGCCATTCGCAATTCTCGCTCGCGCTCTACATTCCGCACTCTGCACTCTGCATTCTGCCTTTATGTTGACCCTGCATCCGTCGTTGGAAGAGTTTCGCCACCTGAGTCGCTCGCACAATGTGGTTGCGGTCTGGGCGGAATTGGCCGCGGATTACGAGACCCCGCTTTCGGCATTTCGAAAAATTGCTCGGGAAGACGAGGATGCGTTTTTGTTCGAATCGGCGGAGAACACGCAGGTGTCCGGCCGCTTTTCGTTTCTGGGGTCGCAGCCCCGAGCCATGTTTTTCGCATCTGGCAACGAAGTGACGATGGTCGAACGCGGCCGGCGGCGAAGTTTCTCCTCTCAATCAAATCCCCTGCGCGACCTCGAGGCCTGCATGGCCCGGTATCGCCCAGCTCCCGCGCCGCACCTCCCGGTCTTCCATGGCGGCGCCGTCGGTTTTCTCTCTTACGACGCGGTGCGGTATTTTGAGCCCACTGTTCCCCAATCCGCCCGGGATGACCTCGGCTTGCCGGACATGGCTTTCATGATTGCCGACACGGTGGTGATCTTCGACCATCGCTATCGCTTGATGCAAGTGGTGGCCAACGTTTGCCTGGATGACTTCAGCGGGCCCGACGAGGCGCTGGCGGCGGCGCGAGTTCGCATTGAGACGCTGATCTCAAAGCTGGAAGCGCCGGTGCATTTCCGGCTCATGTCCGCCGACGCGGAGCCCACGCAGAAACCGGCGGCAGCGAGCAACATGACCCGCGAGCAATACGAAGCGGGTGTGCGACGGGCGAAGGAATACATCGCCGCCGGAGACATTTTCCAGGTCGTCCCTTCGCAGCGCTTCGCAGAAGATTTCTCCGGAGCCGCCACCGATCTTTACCGGGCCCTGCGGCACGTCAATCCGTCGCCTTACATGTTCTGTCTGCAGTTCGCTCGAGGTTACGCGCTGGTCGGCAGTTCTCCCGAGGTTCACGTTCGCTGCCTTGATGGCCGAGTCGAGATCCGCCCGATTGCCGGGACGAGGCGCCGCGGCCAGAACAGCCAGGAAGATGACGTTCTCGCCCAGGAACTGCTCAATGATCCAAAGGAACGCGCCGAACATATCATGCTCGTCGATCTGGCGCGCAACGACGTGGGCCGGGTGGCGGAATTCGGCAGCGTCCGAGTGACCGATCTGATGATCATCGAGCGTTACAGCCACGTCATGCACATCGTCAGCAACGTCGAAGGGCGCTTGCGCCAGGATAAAACCGCCTACGACGTGATGGCGGCCACATTTCCCGCAGGAACTGTCTCCGGCTCGCCCAAAGTGCGGGCCATGCAAATCATCAATGAACTCGAGCCAAGCAAGCGCAATGCCTATGCGGGCGCCGTCGGCTATTTCGGCTTTGATGGAAATCTCGACTCGTGCATCGCCTTGCGCACCTGCGTGCTGAAAGACGGAAAGGCTTACGTGCAGGCCGGCGCCGGAATCGTGGCGGACAGCGATCCCGCGGCGGAATACATCGAGACGGTAACCAAAGCTCAGGGCATGCTGCGCGCCATCGCGCGAGCCAAAAGCCTCGCGGAATGAGTCAAAACTGCCATCGTGGCATCGGCCGCTGCAGCCTCTCGGACTTTGGCATTTGTGACGCAGGCAACTTGCCTGTGCGTACCCAGGCCATCCTGGCCGGCCACCCGGTTTCAGGCGGGATGCCTGAAGTACGTTCAGGCGTGACGCCTGCATCACCTCACAATCGATGCGATCCGCACAAGTCCGACACGCTCGGCTCGTCGGTGCCACCTCACCGCAGGCTGCGAAAATCACCGCTTCGTTTCGTAACGCCGTCGCGGTCGAGTTTTTCCAGCAGTGGAATGAGAATCCGGCGGGTGGTGCCGATTATCTCGCGCAGCTCGCTGGCGGTGGCCTGTTTGCGATCTGTCAACGCAGCAACGATAAACGCTTTCATTTGCTCGAAGGCGTCTCGCGACACTACGGCCCGTTCGCCGAGATCGATCACTTCACCATTTTCGATGAGAAACTTGAGCGCCCGTTCCTCGGCGGGAGTCGGTGCCAGCTCAGCCGGATTTGGCGGATCAAACGGTGATTGGGCGATCGATTCCCGCAACCGTCTTCCGGCTTCCTGCAAAGCCAGCGGAAGGGCGGCTTGATGCTGGCCGGCCCGCAGGACCTCGCCATTTCGCGTGAAGCCGCTGCGGGTCAGGTGGGCCACCAGCACATCGAAAAGCCGCGGCTCCGGCAGCGATGAACCCAACTCGGAACGAAGCTGCGTGAGACTGAGACCCTGCGCCTCAGGATGAGTTTTGTGATGCTGGCGCACCAGCTCCGCAGCCCGGGATGTCAGCGCCGCCCACCACTCCGGCTCGATGAGCCAGCCGCCTTCCGCAACCGCGGCTTTGGCTTTGACCAAACCGTCCACGGCCTTGCGAACCTCCGCGTCACTGAAACGGCTTTTCAAGAGCAACCCCTCGCGAGCGACGGCTTCGTCGCGCTGCAAATGCGCCGCCACAGCGGCTGACGAATCGGCGGGGGCTGCCGCGCGTGCTTCGAGAAAGCGCTTCTGCCTGGTCCGACGAAAATCAGAACGCCTCGCCTCGGGATCGAGAATGAGGCCCCCGGCCACGGTATAGCGTTTCGACCAGTCGCGGAGCACCAGGCGGTCGTTGGCAAAAACATGCGCCGGGGAGTCCAGGCGAAGTTCCGCCAGTATGAATTCGCCGGCAGCCAGAGTTTTTCTGCCTCCCAAATAGACGCGCGCGTCATGCGTCGCCGAACCGTGATGAATTCGCACGCGCTGGCCGTTGCGCAAGGGGCGCGTAAATCCCGGCTGTCCCGCGACCTCGCGCGCCGATTTTTCCAACAGCACATCGATGGTGCCGGTCGGGTTGCCGAATCGTGGGAGGGTTACGATGTGGCCTCGAGCAACGCCTGTTTTTCTGTCTCGGGCCGCCAAAGAAACGTTTGCAAGATTGAGCGCGGTGCGCATGCCGGGCCGCGCGTGATCTTTCTTGCTTCGATGGGACTGCACGCTGCGAATGTGCGCCGGCAGGCCCAACGGCTGGACGACGGCTTCGGTGCCGCCGGCCAAAGCCCCGCCGACCAACGTGCCCGTCACCACAGTGCCTACTCCCGTCGGTGAAAACGCGCGGTCGACATGGAGCCGCGGTTTCCCAATATCCTCCGGGCCGGGATGGCCCCGCAGCAACTCGGTTAACGCCGCAATCAACCGGTCGATTCCCCGGCCCGATGGTGCAACGACCGGAACAATAGGCGCCTCGGCCAAAAACGTTCCGCGAATTTCCTCGCGCAGCATCTCGATGGAAAACTCGAGATCCTCGGCCAAATCGGCCTTGGTCAATGCGATCACGGCATGCGCGATGCCGAGGTAATTGAGAATCTGCAGATGCTCCTCGGACTGCGGCATCCACCCGTCGTCGGCCGCCACCACAAAAAGCGCGAGGTCGATTCCGCTCACGCCAGCCAGCATATTGCGAACGAAATCGGCGTGTCCGGGCACATCCACCACGCCCAGGCTGAAAATGTTCTGCTCGTTTTGCGGATCAGTCACGGCGAAGTGCGCAAACCCGAGTTCAATCGTCATGCCGCGAGCTTTTTCTTCCGGAAGGCGGTCGGGGTCGGTGCCGGTGAGCGCCTTGACCAGCGTGCTTTTTCCGTGGTCGATGTGGCCTGCCGTGCCGAGAATGAAGTGGCGGATCATGCAGTGGCCGGAAAGTGGCGACCGTCCGCGCCCAACGTCAAGCGCTGGAATTCATGGCAGGTCGCCCGTGGGATCGCTCTCCCCGAACCAGGCAAGTCCTCCTCCCGCCATTTGCTATTCGGGCGCCTTGATTGTGGAAAGCAAAATTGGCAGAAGATCCTCCCCAAACTTCTTCTGGCCATCCTCGTCACGCCGCCTTCATTCAGCAATCTGATCGTATGCCATCCTTCACACCTTATTGTTTAATGAATTCGCTTTTTCTCCCCACTCTCCTCGGCCTCACCGCAGTGTTCGCCGCCGCAGATACTCCCTTTAATGGAAAGGATCTTTCCAACTGGGAGACGAAAAAAGAGGCGAAGGGAAAGCCGGGCTGGGTTGTCGGCACACCGTCTGTTGATCCTGAAAGCCCGAAAAGGCTAATCGCGGCTTCGGGGACCGCCGCGATGATCAACGACGTGAGCGGCCACGCCCAAAGCTGGGACATTTACACGAAGGAAAAATGGGGCGGAAAGTTCCGCCTCGAAATCGAGCTCATGGTGCCGCAAGGCTCGAATTCCGGCGTCTATGTCATGGGTGAATACGAAGTTCAGGTTCTGGATAGCTGGGGCAAACCGGATGACAAGCTGAGTGCGGGCGACATCGGGGCGATTTACAGCGCGGCGGTGCCAAAAGTAAATGCGGCAAAAAAGCCGGGCGAGTGGCAAAAGTTTGTCATCGACTTTGAAGCACCGAGATTCGACGCCACGGGCAAAAAGTCGGCGAACGCGAAGTTCGTTAAGGTCGAATTGAATGGCAAGACCCTGCACGAGAACGTCGAAATGAAAGGCCCCACCCCCGGCGGGGTCAGCGGCCAGGAACACGCTGAAGGGCCGCTCATGCTGCAAGGAAACCACGGTGCGGTGGCATTTCGAAATATCAAAATCACGGCGCTGAAGTAGCGGGGGATCACAGCGCGAAGGGCGCGCAACAAATCTCTCCGAAAAGGGGCACGGGAGTCTCGCCCATGGCGATGAATTCCCGCTCGTTCAAAGCCACGGACGAGACGCCCGTGCCCCTCCCTGCGGACTCGGCTCCGCAACCCAAACTCCTCTTCCCCTTCTGCATTTTGCGCCCTATCTTCTGTCCTAGATGAACCCATTCACCCGGCGCCAATTTCTTTTGCGAACCGGCCATGGCCTTGGCGCTGCAGCGTTAAGCACGTTGTGGGATGGGCGGGCACTGGGTTCTGCGGCGCGAACGCCGCTCGGCGTGCATTTCGCGCCCCGGGCCAAACGGGTCATTTACCTCTTTCTCGCCGGCGGCCCGTCGCACATCGACATGTTCGATTACAAGCCGGCGCTCCGCAAAATTCACGGTATCGAACTACCTGATTCCATTCGCGGCGGGCAGCGCATCACCGGCATGACCAGCGGCCAGAAGAATTTTCCTTGTGTCGCGCCGATGTTCGAATTCAAACAGTTTGGGAAGAACGGGGCCTGGGTGAACAGCGATCTCCTGCCGCACACCGCTTCGATCATCGATGAGATCACTGTCATCAAGTCGGTCCACAGCGAAGCGATCAACCACGACCCGGCCATCACTTACATTCAGACCGGGGTGCAGCAGCCAGGGAAGCCATCCATCGGTGCCTGGCTGAGTTACGGGCTGGGCAGCGAGAACAGCGACATGCCCGCTTATGTGGTCATGATCTCGCAGGGTCGCGGGCAGAAACAGGCGCTTTATTCGAGGCTTTGGGGCGCGGGGTTTTTGCCGTCGCGTCATCAGGGTGTGCAATTTCGCAGTTCGGGTGACCCCGTGCTTTTTCTCTCGAACCCTCCCGGGGTGGACCGCGGGCAGCGCCGCAGCCAACTCGACGTGCTCGCCGCGCTCAATACCGACGCCCTCGACAAATTTGGCGACCCTGAGACACAGGCGCGAATCGCGCAGTACGAAATGGCCTTCCGCATGCAAACCAGCGTCCCGGAAACGGTCGATATCTCTAAGGAACCGCAGCATGTGCACGATTTATACGGACCGGACGTAAAAAAGCCGGGTAGTTTCGCGGCGAATGCCTTGCTCGCGCGGCGGCTCAGCGAACGCGGAGTGCGCTTCGTACAACTTTTTCATCAGGGCTGGGACCAGCACGGTGCGCTGCCGAAGAATTTGCGCGTCCAGTGTGAGGACATCGACCATGCCTGCGCGGGTCTCATTCGGGACCTTCGTCAGCGCGGCATGCTCGATGAAACACTGGTCGTCTGCGGTGGTGAATTCGGACGCACGATCTACAGCCAGGGTAATCTCACCAAGGACGATCACGGGCGCGATCATCACGGACGCTGTTTTACAACCTGGATGGCCGGCGGCGGCGCGAAAGCCGGTTTCGAGTTCGGTCAAACTGACGATTTTTGCTACAATATCGTCAAGGATCCCGTCCATATCCGTGACCTGAACGCCACCATTCTTCACACCCTCGGAATCGACCACCGCCACCTGACCTTCAAGTATCAGGGTCTCGACCAGCGCCTCACCGGTGCGGAGGAGGCCCGAGTGGTAACCGAGTTGCTGGCGTAGCGGGGTTCCGGCGGGCGAATCTTAGGAATCCCGACCGGGTTTGTCTTAGGGACGGGACTTTGAGGAGGCTGATTGCTCGATGACGTCGCAAATGCGCTCTGCTGCATCGGAAACTCCGAGTTCATGCATGCCGCGCTTCATTTCGGCGAGCCGGGTTTTGTCGGACAGCAGTTCGGTAATCATCGGTCCGAGCGGACGGGATTCCAAATCAGACTGAGGCAAAAGCACGGCGGCTCCGGTGTCGGCGAACACTTCAGCGTTGCGGGTTTGGTGATCTTCCGCCGCGAATGGATAGGGAATCAGGATGGCCGGGACGCGAAAGTGAGCGAGTTCCGCCAAACTCGACCCGCCGGATCGCGCAACATAGAGATCAGCATAACGTATGCCAGATCCAAACGATTGCTGAAGGGAGCGACAAATGATTGAATCTCGAATTTTTGAACCGCGTCGCGGACCATCGCCTCATCGTCCGGCCCGGTAAGATGGATAAGCTGTGCCGTCAAAGCGAGCGCGAAGCGGGATCGCATTCGGCATTCTTTTAGCTTTGGGTTTCATGTTCGGCCTGCATAAAATTGATCAGCACCGCACAGCCAAAAGCCGGCAGGCGGCAGAAAAACGCGAGCTGGCCCGCTATGGGGAAGCGCAGAAGGAACTCGAGACCAGGATGCCACACATCGCGGGCTTATTTTCGCCCGGCATCCGCCAACACCTGCTTGGGAATGGTTCCGCCGAGGGGGATGAAGTCGTGGCACGCCTTCTTCAGGCCATTCACTTGTCCATTCCGTTCAGTCCCGAGGTCAGCGTCATGGTGAATGCGCAAGCGCCATATAAGTTCTGCGTGATCACGGCATCTTCGGAAGAGGGTCAAAATTCGCCGCCAGTCGCCCCAAAGCCCCTAAAGCGACGATTCCTTACCGACCTGCCGACGCAGTGGGAACGCGAGACGGTGGAGGCAGTGTTCCGCGGGCAGCAACTAACCGTCCCGAGCGAAAGCCAGGGGGTTTTTATCGACAACCGAAAACCAGGCGCCTGGGGAATGGTGAAGCACGAGAATAATGTGGTTGCTGTCGTCATGGTGCGAGCACAGTAGCTGCCCGAGCAGGCCCCGTGATCGATTAAACGGTCACGCCTCCCATCCAGTCGAGTGCGAAGCACCGTCCGGAAACCGATTCGGGCGCCGCCTATTTTCCGTGAGGCACGGCGCGGGGCCGCCAGAGGACGGCGAGCTTCCGAATCGCTTCCGCCGGCACGGCTCGCCGCTGCATCTGCCGTTCGTTCCAGTGCAGAACCAGCCACCGGCCAATGCCTTTGAGCGGCGCGAACGGAAGCACCGTAACGCCCAGCTCTCGCAGGGCCCGCAACCCGACTGTTGGCAGAACCGCCGCGCACTGTCCGCACTCGACCAGCGCGCGAGCCTGTAAATGCGAATGGCACTCGACGACTGTCCGGACGGATGCGTTCAATCGTTCAAGGCCAGTGGAGAACGCTTCCTGAAAACGACTGCCCGCTGCGGGCACGGCCATCGCCACACGGCTCCAAAATGCGCGATGCCCGATTTCTTCGGCCGATTTCCCACCAGCGATCTTTTTCGGAACACAGAGGTAAAACTCGTTGCGCAGCACACGATGGCGACGCGCGTCCGCAGGCAGTGCATCTTCACGCACGAGCGCGAAATCGATGCCGCCATTTCGCACTGCTGTCACGAGGTCCCGGCTCCGCATCGTTTGCAGCCGCAGCGACGCTCCGCCGAGCAATCGGGCTGACTCAGCGAGTGTCGGAACTACCACCCATTCGATCATGCTTCCGCCGCTGGCGATCGTGAACGTTTTGGCGAGTCCCGCCTGCTCTCGGCGAAAATCATCGAGGTCCTGCAACTGCGATCGGACGAGCTCGGCCAGCCGATGGCCGGCTGGCGAGAGCGCGATGGTCTTGCCGTGCCGGCGGGTCAGCTCGGCGCCGAAAAATTCCTCGAGTTCCCGGACTTGCCGGCTGAAAAGACTTTGGCGCACAGGATCACCCAAAGCGGCCCGGACAATTGAACCGGCGTCGGCAATCGCGAGGAAACTTCGCAGACGGTCGAGAGACAGGCCGGAGCGGGAAAATAACTCGGCAAACATGATCGCATAGTAACACGAACTGCGATTTCAGCACTATATGAATTCCGGTTCCCGAGGCATCATCCAGATGTCATGAAAGAACAGGGCTACGACTTCATCGCCGATATTCACGGGCACTGCGACAAGTTAACGGAATTGCTCGAAAAGCTTGGCTACCGCCGGAGGAACGGCACCTTCCGCCATGCCGACGGGCGCCAGGTCGTCTTTTTGGGTGACTACATCGACCGGGGTCCACAGGTCCGGGAAGTGCTGCAAACAGTGCGCGCCATGTGCGAAGCGGGAGACGCGCTGGCAATCATGGGCAATCACGAATTCAACGCCATTTGCTTTGCGACCGATGACGGACGTGGCGGCCACCTGCGCCAGCATTCGGAGAAAAACCTGCGTCAGCACGCCGCGACCTTGTGCCAGTTCGAAGGCAAGGACTCTGAGTGGCAGGAGTGGCAGCATTGGATGAAAACGCTCGATTTTTCCCTCGATCTGGGCGGTGCCCGAGCTGTCCACGCCTGCTGGGACAGGCAGAGTATCGAGCTGCTGGGTGGCCGGAAGTGCACCGATGATGAATTCCTGAGCGCCGCAGCGGCGAGCGGAACAGCGGAGAATCGCGCGATGAAGCTGCTGCTGAGCGGGCCGGAAATCCGCCTGCCGGACGGCATGCATTATCTTGATAAAGAGAAAACGCATCGCCAAACCGTGCGCGTGCGCTGGTGGGAGCTGCCCGAACAAGCCAGCGCAGGTGAACTTACGATGCCCACGCCGATTGATGTGCCCAGTCCGCTGCCGGGTGACATTCTGCGCGCTCTGCCGAGCTACCCGCCAGATGATCCACCTGTGTTCTTCGGCCATTACTGGCTGCCGTCGGAAAGCACGCCCGGCCCGCTCGCGAAGAATATCGTCTGTCTTGATTACAGTGCAGGGCTGACCGGTCCGCTTACTGCCTATCGCTGGAACGGCGAGAGGTGTCCCGCGTCGAGAAGTTTTGTGGGAACGAGACTAAAGAAATCTGAACACCACCCGCCACCTGCGGACCGACAAGTCTCGGAGCCGCCGGAGAACATATGCCTGAGTTTGAATACGTGATCTGGCACTGGGCACCGAATGATTTGCTTAATGATCGCCGCGACGTCCATCGCGCCTTGTTAGGGGGCCACTTTCCGGACCATCTGCAAACGTTCGACGCCGATCCGCTCGCCGCTGGCCTCGAAACGCTCGCCGGCCGCTGGCGCGAACACGATCAGGAATTTATTTGGGAAGTGATCGGACCGCATGACAACGCACGCTTTGTGAGCGTCACCGGCGCGATGCCAGATCGCGAACTTTTTCTGCGCCAGTTAAGGAGCGTGGTGTCTGACGCGTGGCTCACACTGTTCGACACCGAAAGCGGCCACCTCTATGGACTGCCGAAACAGAACTTATGGTTTGGTGAATGCGGGCGCCGTGAATACGACATCCAGGAATCAGCGTTGCTGGCCGCTGTGGGTTCGCTGCGCCCGGAGCATGAACTTGGACGCCGTTGGCTGATTTTTGGCCGCCGCGATGGGAGTTCAGTGCGGGTCCTGCGCTTGAGCGACGGTGACCACGTGGAATGGCGGCAGCAAAATCCCTTTGGTTTCAGAGTGATTCATTTGCAATATGAGATTTATTGCGCCGACCGAACCCACTGGGATTACGTTCCCGCAGATGATCCCCACCAGGTGGGAGCACATATTCGAAATGCACTGCTCGAACCTCGCATGAGCGAGGAATTACTGCGGCTGGCGTTCCGAGAAATCGAATGGCGTCCTGGTGTGAGCCCCTGGCTCGGCGTACACTTGATGGGTTCCATAATGTGGGATGAGCGAGATGGTTGTATCAATTGGTTAAGACTGGGAGAGGATCCCTGGCCCGCGGCAGAGATCACACTTTGGGAGCAGAGAGAAGATTTGCGAAGACGACGCCTATGTCCGAGAGAACCGCACACCCAATGAACCGCTCTTCTCTCCAACCTGACCCTGAATGGCAGCGTCTTTCGGGTGCGGTCGCAGCCCAGCGCGAGCACGTGCTCAGGCTCCTCGAGGAGAGGCATGATTTGCATGTCGTGACCAAACCGTGGCTGCTGGCACTTTATCAGCAAAAGTTGGGCGCCTGGGAGGTGAAACGGCTCGCTCTGCAGGCAGAGGTGGCGCGGCTGAAACGGAAGGTGGCGCTCGCACAGGCGGCCCTCAACCATGGGCAGCGCCCAGACTGGGATGAGATCGAAGGCCGGCTTGACCTTGAATTCTTGAACTGGAAACAGAAAGTGGCCGAGGCAGTGGGCGCCTTGGAAGCCGCGCAGAAATGGGCGGCAAGTGCTCTCACAACCGAAGAAGCTGCGGAGTTAAAGAAGCTGTGGCGGCAGATGGTCAAACGGCTTCACCCTGACGTGAATGGAACGCTGGATGAGGAAGCTGCGCACTTGTGGGCACGGGCGAAGAATGCCTACGAGCGCGCCGACCTCGAGGAAATGCGGGTGCTGGTAACGCTGCTCGATGACGCTGCGCCTGAGATGCCCGAACTGCCGGATGCACGCGAAGCGTTGGAAGGCGAGCTGCAAACGTTGCGCAATCAGGCCGGGAAGCTCCGGGCGGAACTCGCAGCGCTCAGAGAACAGCCTCCGTTTTCGTTCAAGAATTCTTTATCCGATGATGATTGGGTGGGTGCGCGCCGTTCATCGCTGGATGCTGACATCGCAGAGTTGGAAAAGAGGCGCGATCAATGGCAGGCGGAGCTGGCGCAGTTCAGCAAGTCCGAAGTGCATGTCCGACCTGGTCCCAATTGATCCTGCCTTGCTCGCGCTGATGCACGGCGCCTTTGGCAAGGATGGCGCGTTGTTACCATTCGCCCGCGAGATCATGCTCATCGAATGCCACATCGCAGGAACCAGCCACCGCGATCTTCAGTCAGTTGAACCTTCACTGGCGGCAGGATCACTGCTCGTGCTCAAACGCGAAGCAGGCAACCCACACGACACCCTTGCGATCATGTTGCTTGATACCGCCGGTCATCATCTCGGTTACGTACCCCGTGTGAAAAATGAAGCGTTGGCGCGGCTGATGGATGCCGGAAAAATGCTCTTCGGACGGCTGGAAGCGAAGGAATGGGTTGGTCCATGGCTCAAAATTGAAGCGCGGATTTTTCTGCGGGATTTCGGATCCTAGCGGTAGGCCGGTGGCCTCAGGACACCGGCGCATTGAATGGTGTCCATCGATGTTCGATGCCATCGCGGAGGCTTGCGGTCAGGCGTCCCTGCCGATTTTGGAAAGGTCACGCCTCGAATCGAGCCGCGCTGGCGATTATTCGAGAATGCGTCAGACTGTGCGGCTGTGGCGATTGCGCGGCAGCAAATTCAAGTGATCGATTCTCATACGGGTGGCGAACCAACCCGGGTGGTGATCGAGGGCGGGCCGAACCTCGGCATGGGATCGCTAGCCGAACGGCTGCGCGTGTTGCGCGAGCAACACGACAAATTTCGCTCGGCGATTATCAACGAGCCGCGGGGATCGGCTGTGTTGGTCGGCGCTCTGCTTTGCATGCCAGACGATCCGTCGTGCGTTGCGGGCGTAATTTTTTTCAACAACGTCGGCTTTCTCGGAATGTGCGGACATGGAATGATCGGCGTCATCGTCACGCTGGCGCATCTGGGGCGCATCGGACCGGGTGAGCATCAGTTCGAGACCGTGGCCGGGAAGGTTGCGGCGACGCTGCATCAGGATGGGAGCGTTTCCATCGCCAATGTGCCCAGCTATCGCAAACACCGCGACGTGACAGTTGACGTGCCAAGTGTCGGCGCCGTGCGCGGCGACATCGCGTGGGGCGGAAATTGGTTTTATCTCGTCGACGACCACCGCCAGGCGCTGGCCATTGAACGTGTGGATATTCTGACGGATTTTTCGTGGCGGGTGCGCCAGGCGATCAACACGCAGGGATTTCCCGAGGTCGATCATATCGAGTTGTTCGGACCGGCCCAGGATGCCGCAGCTCACTCGCGCAACTTCGTGCTCTGCCCAGGCAAGGCCTACGACCGATCGCCGTGCGGCACCGGCACCAGTGCCAAGCTGGCGTGCCTCGCCAGCGATGAAAAACTCGCTGAAGGAGCCGCCTGGGTTCAGGAAGGAATCCTTGGGAGCACCTTCGCGGCGTCTTATCAGTGGTTGGACCGCGACAAGGGCATGATCCTGCCAACGGTGACCGGAACGGCCCATGTCACCGCGGAGGCCAAGCTCATCCTGGATGAGCGCGACCCGTTTTGCTGGGGCATCCGTTAGGGTCTGGTCCATGGGAAAAAGCGTGCTCATCATCGGCGGAGGGATCATCGGGACGTCTACGGCCTATTATGCGGCCGGGCGCGGATTTCGAGTCACCGTGCTGGATCGGCGGGCTGAGGATGGTGATCACTGCGTTTTAGGCAGCGCAGGGATGATTGTGCCAAGCCACTTCGTGCCATTGACAGCACCTGGAATGATCAGGCTGGGGTTGAAGTGGATGTGGAACCCTGAATCACCATTCCGCATCAAGCCACGAATGGATCGTGATCTTCTGACGTGGGCGTGGTTTTTCAATCTCGCGGCCACCCGCGAAAGGGTAAGCCGTGCCGCTCCCCTGCTGCGTGACATGCATTTCGCGAGCCGCGCGCTTTTCGAAGAATTGGCGACGACGCCTAACGCTGATTTTGGGTTCACGCCGCGCGGGCTGCTTATGCTATGCAAAACCGCAGCCGCTTTGGAAGAGGAAGCTCGCACGGCGGAAATGGCTCGCACACTCGATGTGCCGGCGGAGGTTCTCGATGCGCGACAAACGGCGACACTCGATCCGAACATCGTGATGGACATCGCGGGGAGTGTTTACTTTCCGCAGGACTGCCACCTCGATCCAACGAGGTTTGCGAAGTTCATGAAAGCGAAGGCAGTCAATCGCGGCGTCGAATTCATCCACGCCGTGGAGGTCTCCGGCTGCCGAATAGCAGGTCGACGGATCGAGGCGGTGCAAACATCAGCCGGCGATTTTTCCGCGGATGAAGTTGTTCTTTGTGGCGGAGCCTGGTCTTCGGCGTTCGCCAAAACAGCAGGCATTCGTTTGCTGATGCAGGCCGGCAAAGGCTACAGCCTCACACTGTCCGAGCCGCGCCAGAGGCCGGAAATTTGTTCGGTCTTCGTGGAAGCGCGCGTGGCAGTGACGCCATTGCCGGGCGGCCGGTTGCGGTTCGGCGGAACGGTGGAAATCGCCGGGCTCGAGGAGAAGACAAGTCCACGGCGGGTGCGCGGAATCGTGAAGTCGGTCCCGCGCTATTTCCCGGAATTCAGGGAGTGTGATTTTGACGGCGTCGAGGCCTGGAGCGGCCTGCGTCCCTGCTCGCCGGACGGACTTCCCTATCTCGGGCGCTTCGGCGATTTCACGAATTTTTCCTGCGCCACCGGGCATGGCATGCTGGGTTTGAGCCTCGCGCCGATCACGGGCCAGTTCATGGCAGACGTGCTGGCGGGTGACGTTCCCAGCATCGGCCTCGAGGAGCTGCGACCGGACCGATACGCGTAGCACATCCGGCACCTCGATGGCTGCAAATTCCAGTGGTCTTTCGAACACTACGAGTTGCCAATCCGAAACAAGCGCTTTATGTCTGCTCCGTGACCAGAGCAACGGCGAACTACCGGGAAAAGCGCCCTAAAAGCCGCGCCCGGTTCACGCCGGTAAGGCTCGAAAAAAGCAATGAAGTTCGCTTGCAGGAAACGGCTGATGCCGTCGCCGATGTGTTGCGGAACCTGCCAATCGCCGATAACCAGCCGGGAGCCGTCGAGCGCATGCTTCAGGCGAATGGCATTCTGCGCAATTTGTGCTGGCCGGCTCCCTTCGATCGGACCGAGCATCGCCTCCACGTGGGGGACGCCCGCGACCTTTCGTGGCTGGCCGGCGAGAGCGTCCACCTGGTGGTCACTTCGCCGCCATATTGGATTCTGAAGCAATATCAGGAAAACGAAAACCAACTCGGCGACATCGAGGATTACGAGCAGTTCCTGACCGAGCTCGACAAAGTCTGGGCGGAGTGTGCGCGGGTTCTCGTTCCCGGAGGGCGCATCTGCTGCGTGGTGGGAGATGTTTGCGTGCCGCGCAAGAGACATGGCAGACACTTCGTCATGCCGCTTCATGCCGACATCCAGGTGCGTTCACGGCGGCTGAACCTCGACTGTCTGACGCCGATCCTCTGGCACAAAATCGCCAACGGCGTGACTGAAGTGGAAGGCAACGGCGCTGGTTTCTATGGCAAGCCCTACCAGCCGGGTGCCATCATCAAAAACGATGTTGAATACATCCTCTTTCTCCGAAAGGGCGGCCAATACCGTTCTCCTTCGACACTCCAGCGAGCGCTCTCAATGCTGAACAAGGAAGAGATGCAAGCCTGGATGCGCAGCGGGTGGCACGACATCAAAGGCGAGTCAACGCGCCGAGGCCACCCCGCGCCTTTCCCGATCGCGCTGGGCGAACGGCTAATCAAGATGTTCTCTTTCGCTGGCGACACGGTTCTCGATCCATTTTCGGGCACGGGGAGCACCGCGATGGCGGCTATGCTGACGGGCCGCAACAGCATCAGCAACGAGATCGAACGCAGTTACCATCATATGGCCGTGGATCGCTTGCGCGAGGCGACCTGGCTGCCGCGAAGCACCGGCGCGGTCAATGCCACTTTCGTCGATGAGTGAAGCGCCGGCAGCGAATGAATACGCGCTTTTGCGAACGTTTCGCGAAGCCTTCGAGGGCAAGAAATACAATCATCGAAACTCGACACTGGGGGATCGAATTGCCTCATTCCTTTACGAAGACCTCGTGGCTCTAAAACGGTCGGCCAAACTGGTCGAGCGCGTTCACAAACACGAGCGCGTCGTCAACCTTGGAAACAAGACCGTCGGCAAGCCGTCGCGGCGCGGCGATGGCACGTTCGGAGAGCTGGTGCCTACGGCCGTTGCGCTTACCGAGGCTGGCCTGCTCGTGGCTCGGGGCGACATCGCCACCATCGAAATTGGCGCCGAAACCAAAATTCTCGCCAAAGCGATGATCAAACAGATCGACCGCGTCATTGGTGATCTCGTGCGCCAAGTCGAACAATTTAAAAAAACCGGCGGCACTCCGATTTGTGTTGGGCTCGTGGGCGTTAACTTCGCTCCCAAATATACGTCTTCCGAAGGCAAAGCGGAGTGGCCGACTGATGGCAAGAAACACAAGCACCCCGTGCAAGAGGCTGCTGAAGCGGAAGCTCGCATCCTCGCGCGCGCCGCTCCTGCTTTTGACCATTTTCAATTCTTCCGGTTCCGCGCTGAGAATGTTCCGCCGTTTCCTTTTGAGTGGGTGAATTACCAACAAACGGCCAGTGAGTATTCGGCGCTCCTCGTCCGCCTCTCGATAGAATACGACCGCCGCTTTCCGTAAGATCATGCCTAACTAAAACATATGCGTCGTCGGTGATGTACGTCTGGAAAAGGTGCTTCTGGCGCCGGATTTTCGTCCGAGCGATGGAGGCGATCCGCCGTCGCACGCGTCATCCCCGTCCGGTGTGTTCGATGACATCACAAATCCGCTCGGCGGCGTCGGGGATGGCGAGTTCTCGCATCGCACGCCGCATGTCGGAGCGGCGTCCCTCATCGCGCAGGAGATCGGAAATCAACTCGCCGAGATGAGCCGGCCGGAGATCGGCCTCCGGCACCATGATGGCAGCGCCGTTCGCCGCAAAAGCTTCCGCGTTGCGGGTTTGGTGATCGTCAGCCGCATACGAATACGGAATCAAAATGGCGGGCACGCCAAAGTGCGCGATTTCCGCCAGGCTTGAGCCACCGCAACGCGCCACGCACATGTCGGCGATGGTGTAGGCGCGGTCGAGGCGAGCGCTGAAGGGAGCGATGAACGCCTGCAGCCGCGCCTGCCGGACGGCGTCACGCACAACCACCTCGTCGTCCGGGCCGGTGAGATGGATGAGTTGCACTCGCTCCGGGTCAAGACGCGGCAAGGCTTCGATTACCGCGCGATTGATGGCACGGGCGCCCTGGCTGCCGCCCATGATCAAGACCGTTTGTTTAGCGGGGTCCAAACCAAAACAGGCATAAGCATCGGCCGTTGGAACGACCCGCCGCAAGGCGGCGCGCAGCGGCGTTCCCACAACACGACATTGGCGGGCTGCAAAATGGCGGCTGCATGCTGGCATGCCGAGAAGCACCACGTCACAAAAGCGGGCGGTGAGTCGATTCGCCTTCCCCGGAATGGCATTGGATTCATGAATGAAAGTCTTTGCTCCCATCAGGCGTCCCGAGAGCACGGGCGGCAGCGAGGTGAAACCGCCCATGCCAAGCACGGCGTCGGCCCGAAATTCCCGCAAAACCCGGCGCGTCCGCCTGAATGTCTTCCAGAATTTGACAACAAAAGGGACGAGGCGCGGAGATAACCACGGAGGCATGCCGACGGCGGGAACTTTTTCAAAACGCAGCGCTGGATGGTCTCTCGCCGCGACGCTGTCGATCTCCTTTTCCGAAATGAGGAGCAAGGGCTCATGGCCGCGGCCTGTCAGCGCCTCGGCCACGGCGATCCCCGGGAAAAGGTGGCCTCCCGTTCCGCCGCAGGCGATGACGACTCTCAAAGACATGACATCCTTCCCAATGACCTTGACCGCCAATTCATGCCTGTCGAGATCGATCGGCGCGCGGGTTGAAGAGAGCGAGTCAGTCTCTTCGTTCCGTGAATTCCAACGACCGCCGCGCGCCATGCCAGAAATGAAGGATGTTCACTACAGCGGCGGCATTGTCGAGCGTGTAGAAAACCAGATACGGCGCCAGCGGCATCTTGCGGATACCCCGCGTCGCATCGTGGAGGGGGTGTCGCTTAGGCAACGTGCTCAGGCTTAATGCACGAACGATGAGTTTTTCGCCCAACCGGGCGGCGGCGTGCGGATCGTCCTGCGAAACGAACTCGACGATCTCCCGCAGATCGGCGAGCGCGCTATCGGTGATCAGGACTTTGTAGTCCATCCGGGGATCATGGCCTGAACCTCGTGGATCGGGCGCACCCGGCCTTCTGTCACATCGCGCAAAGCACGATCGAACGCCACTTCCAGTTCCGCAGCATCCAGGTCCGATTGGAGCGCGAACAATTCGGCCGTTAGGATCGCCCTTTCCCGCGGGGGCAGGTGCGCGATCGCCGTCTTGATTTCCTGAAGCGTGCTCATGTGATGACGCAGACGCTACCCGTCGGTGTGCTACGATGCAAGGCGCGTGGCAACTCCTGGCCGGGATTGAGCCGCGCCCCTTTGGGCTGATTACACCTGCGGTCGGTGAAGCAGGTTTCGCGCGCGGCGAAACGGGCTACTATGATTGGCTCGGCGAGGCTGGACGGTTGCGCCACGGTTACGCAGCGGCGCTGCCACCGGCGGAACGAGCGCCTGCGCCTGCGGGTGCGCGGCCACCTTCAGACTGTGCTCCCAAGAGTTCGTGTTCTTTCGGCAGAAAGCTTTTGAAGCGCGTTTTGTCAATGGCCTTCATGTAGGCTTCGAAGGGACTGACGACGCCGATGCGGAGTTTTTCCCAAATCGCTTCGTCCATGAACTGCATGCCGTATTGTTTGCCGCCGGTGATGACGTCGGAAAGCTTCTGCGTGGCGCCCTCCCGAATGATGGCGCCGACGGCGGGAGTCGAGACCAGGATCTCGTTGACCGCCAGCCGGCCGGTGCCGTCGGCTCGTTTCATAAGCAATTGGGCGACCACACCGCGAAGGGACGCGGAGAGCATTGTGCGCACCTGGCTTTGCTGGTCCGAGGGAAACACATCGATGATGCGGTCGACCGTCTTTCGCGCGTTATTCGTATGCAGTGTTCCGAAAACGAGCAGCCCGGTTTCGGCAGCAGTGAGGGCAAGTGAAATCGTTTCAAGGTCGCGCATTTCGCCGACGAGGACGATATCCGCGTCTTCACGCAAAGCCGCCCGGAGGCCGTCGGCAAAGCTGGGTGTTTGCATCGGCACCTCGCGCTGCGTGATGATGCTCCGCTTGTTTCGATGCACGAACTCGATGGGCTCCTCGACGGTGATGATGTGCCTCGAGAAGTTGATGTTGATGAAGTCGATGAGCGCCGCCAGCGTGGTTGACTTTCCGGATCCCGTAGGGCCCGTGACCAGGACAAGTCCCGAGCGCATTTTGCCAAATTCCTCGATGACTTTGGGGACGCCAAGTTGGTCGAGACTGGCGATTTTGGTTGGTATGAGCCGGAACACCGCGGCGTAGCCGCCGGTTTGTTTAAGGAAGTTGCAGCGAAAGCGCGAGTCCTCGTCCATTTCGTACGCCAGGTCGAGATCACCCCGGCCGATATAGCGATCCCATTGCTGGGGGGAACAAATCGGTTTCAGCAGCTCTTCCATTTGCGGGGCATCGAGAATATTCTCGCTGATGGGCCGGATGGCGCCGTGGACGCGCAGTTTGGGCGGCTGCCCCTGGCTGAGATGGAGATCGGAGCCGCCCGACTCGATCAGGATGCGAAAAAGCTCGTCAATTTTTGGCATGGAATGTGAAAATCAACGCGTCTTCAAGCCTGCCCTATTTGTTCACCGTCTCGAAGAATTTTTTCATGATGGTTTTGTCCTCCGAGCGGCTCATGCATTCTTCCTGCGCGATCAAGCCCTGTTCGAACAGCGCGCGCAGCGAATCATCCATCAATTTCATGCCGACGTTTTTCCCGGTTTGCATGGTGCCGGGCAGCATGAAGGTTTTCCCTTCGCGGATCGAATGCGCGACGGCCGGCGTGTTCACCAGGATTTCGAGAGCAAGAACCCGCCCTTCACCGTCGGCACGCGGTATCAGTTGCTGGGTCAGGATTCCCCGCAGCGATTCGCTGACCATGATGCGAATCTGATCTCGTTGGTCGACGGGGAAAACGTCGAGTACGCGATCGAGGGTGCGCGGGGCGCTCCCGGTGTGCAGCGTGCCGAGCACGAGGTGCCCGGTTTCTGAGGCGGTGATGGCCAGCGAAATTGTTTCGAGGTCGCGCATTTCACCGACCATGATGACATCGGGGTCTTCGCGCAGGGCGCCACGCAACGCCGTCGCGAAGGATTCAGTGTGGGTGTGCACTTCGCGCTGGTTGACGTGGCAACTCTTTGAAGAGAAAACGTACTCGATGGGATCTTCGAGCGTGATGATGTGATCCTCGCGCGTTTTGTTGACCGCGTCGACCAGGGCCGCCAACGTGGTGGACTTGCCGGAACCGACCGAACCGGTCACGAGAACCAGACCATTGTGATATTGAGTCAGCGTTCGGCACACCTCGGGCAACCCGATTTCCTCCATGGTGCGGATGTGGGTGTTGATAATCCGAAACGCCATGTCGTAACCAAGACGTTGGCGGACCACGGAAGCTCGGAAGCGGCCGAAGTCGGTCGAGTAGGCGAAATCCACGTCCCCTCTGGTTTCGAGGCGCTCGAGTTCTTTGGGTCCGAGAAACCCCCGAGCCAGCCGTTCAGTGTCCCCAGGTTTCAAAGCGTCGGCTTCCGGCCAGATCGGTTGCAACTGGCCATAGCGCCGCCAATGGGGAGCCGAACTGGTGGGAAGGTGGATATCGGAACAGTCGTATTGCTGGCCCAACTGCAGATACTGGTCCACGTGCTCGAGCACTGGGATGCGATCATGGGCAACTTCTTGCGACATGGAAAGTGCAACTTCTTGCGACATGGAAAGTGGTTCTCTTGATCAAATCGGCGGATTGAACCGCTGCGTCGCGTGGTCTTTAGCGTTCCCGAATCTTAAAGTAAAACTTTTTCCTTAGGCCGGGCCGCTTGGGGGCGCAACGCTGAATCCCGGCTGGCAATCCCGGCTTATCCCGGCTATTTGGCGCCGGCCCCTTAGAGGGGGGATTCCGGCTGTGCCGGCGAGGCCGCCGCACGTGCCCGGGCCGCGTTTGAGGCGTTTTGGAGAAAATCCGAGGCTTTTCGACGGCCCCATTCTGCCAGGAGAGGTTTGAGGGCATTCATTCCGTTGCGTACTGCCGACTTGAAAAGCGGGCGCCCGCGAGAACTCGCGGCCGCGCGGCTCTTCGGCGGCGGCTGGCGCCCGACGACCAGCTCAGACAAGGCAAAGCCCACGAGTGCTGCGCCGCCCAACCAGGCAGCGGGATGCCGGCGGGTTCCTTCAGTAATGAATCGGGCAAATCCGGCCGGCAGCGAATTCGCCCTGCCCGGGGGATGCGATGCTGACGGTGGGAGTTGGCGGCGCGCCGCTTCCATGGAAGCGCGCACTTCGGGTTTTCCGATCGGATCCATCACGAACTAGCGTCGCAAAAGGAGGCCCAACAAAAAACCGGCGCCCATGGCGTACAAAATGGAACGGCCCGGATTGGAGCGTACAAATTTTTCGCCTTCGACGCGCAAATCCTGGAGACGCACCAGGGTTTCCCGCCACTGCTCTTCATTTAAAGCCGGAACGCCGGGGATCAGTGGCAGGAGCGCGGTGACCGCTGAGGTCGAGGGCAGCGCCGTGGGAATAGCGCTCCCACCCGCAACGGGAATTGAAGAAGGTATCTCATTCATGACAAAAGAGTGGAATTAATCATCGGGAGAGCCTGACATTTCCGAGCATAAAAAGCAAGAAGGCGGGTCAGGAGCTGCGCACGCGTCTCGCCCCGGCCCAAACCTTACCGGAACACAAACTTTTACTCGATAAACTTGACGCGGCCGGGTTGAGGGGCGGCCTCCATGGCGGCATGTTCCTCATCACTGCAACCGCGGTCAGTCGGCGCATCAGCGGCGCTGGCATCGGCCTGCACCAAGCTTTGGGCGAGTAGATATTCTTCGACCTCCTCACCGCTGACGTCCGGGAGCATGACGCCATTGATGGAGACGCAGGGACTCAGGGGCTGCCCGCTCTTTTGTTCCATCTCCCAGCGAAAGGCCGGATTTTTGATGATGTCTTTCTCCTCGAAAGGAAGAGCATATTTACGCAGGACGGCGCGCACGCCTTCACTCCAGCCGCAATATGTTTTGAGATAGCAGGTGATCTGTGGATTTTGCATGGTTGGGAAAATTTTCGCGCGAGCCATACCATAAGGCGGCTTCCAGCGGCAGCAACCGCGGTGTTGAGACTTACAATCGATTCTGGCTTTCTCCGTGAGATTCCGGCGCCAGAAAGCCTTGGGACACAAGGAACTGATCCGCCAGGTTGAGGGTGGCTTCGAAGAACCGCGGATCGACATTAAAATTGAAAAAGCTGTGGCCGCAGCCGTCAAAGGGGACGAATTCGCACACGTTTTTAAGCGGCCAGCGGCGCATTTTGCGTACGAATTTGCGGGTGGTCTCGACGGGCAGGAGGCGGTCCTGGGCGCCTTGGAACAGAATCATCGGGGGCAGGTCCGGGCCGACATGGCGGATGGGACTGGCGATCCGGGCGATGCGCCGGTGGGGAAATTTGTCTGCGCCGAACGCCGTCCTGGAATGGACATCAACCACCGGATCAAAGAGCACAAGTGCATTGGGCGCGCAGTTCCAGGAGGTGTCGTCGTCTTCATCATCGAAGTGCCCGCGCAGCAGAGCGGCAGTCAACATGATGTGAGAGCCGGCCGAACCGCCCGCTCCGATGATCTTATCCGCATGGATGCCAAGCTCAGTGGCATGAGTGCGCACCCAGCGCACAGCAGAACGGCCGTCGGCCATCGCTTCAATCGGACCGCCTCCATGGCGCGAAGCCAGGCGATATTCAAACGTGATCGCGACCATCCCTCGCTGCGCAAAATGCAAACAGTGAGGAGCAAACTGGCTGACCAAACCGCTGTCCCATGCGCTGCTATGAAAAAAAAGAATGGCCGGGCGCATGTCTCCGGGCTCGTGATCCTCCGGGGCAAAAACATACGCCTCGAGATCGGCTTCGTTTTTTTGTTTGTAGATATACCCTTGCGCCTGGGCCAGCAACGTTCTGTTGCGGTCCATCATCTCGAGCGGGTCCCGGCCCGCCGGCATTATGACAGCCTCGTGGCGCATGAGTGAGAAAAAAAAGACCAGCCGCCTGCGCGGCGGCCAGCCATGGGCGATTGATAATGATTCTTCTGTGGCGTGGCAAACTTTTTCCGTGGCCAAAAGAGAGATGCTGTCCAGTGTGGGAAGCTCAATTTCCCATGCGCCGTCGTGCTTGCAGGTTCCTGATTGTGGTGTTGGCGTGTTTCTCTTGGCCCGCTCCGGCGCCGGGAGAACGAATGCCGGACATGAAAGTCACCGGTGTTCTCGAGCGCATTTACGCAGCTTGGAAATCGGCCATGGCCAGCCAGGACCTCAACACCTGGGCGAAATACACCGCCAAATCCCGGCAGATGGCTGTGCGCAACAGTATCGTCTCACAAAAGCGCGACTGGCCGCGCGCGCTTTTTTCCCTGGCGCTCACCCCTCCGGAAATTGAGGGGCTGCGTCTCGCAGGCAGCGAGATTCTGGGTGATCAGGCGCGTTTGGTCTACGATGGGCAAGTCGACTTCCGGCTTGGAGATCCGCGCACCCCCCCCGCCGCCGCCCTCGTGCTGGATTTCGTTCGGGAGGAAGGTGACTGGAGGTTTTACGGCGGACGCTATTACAACCTGCAAACCAACCCTGCGCTGGCCCGGCAACTGACGGCAGGTGAAATCGCGCAGGTAAGCGGACCCCAGGCCGCCCTCACCGGGCGAGCGCCGCCGATGCCTAAACCTTGTGACGTGCCTGATTACGCCGGGCAGATTCGGGTCGCTTCCTATGGCTACGCCACAACCGTCGAACTCGGTGACTTCCATCGCGATACCATCGTCGGCCAGGCCACAAATGAAGTTGTCATCGGAGGTCTGCGCCGCGGAACCAATCCTCTGCGGGTGAGCACCCAGCCGTTAAATGAAGTCGGTCCCGAAGATCGCAGTCTCGAAATCAGCGTGTTCGCCATCACGCCCCATCTGCGGACTCCCGCTGTGCGCGTTTTTCACTTCCAGCCTAACAATCCTGTCGGGACCCATTTTGAGCTGAGCGTCAACGTAGGCGCAGCGACACTCCGTGAAGGAAATGAAATCGAGTTGCTCCCTGGAAAATAGCCCAAGCTCTCGGAACATGCCTTGAATGTCCGTAAGCCTTCGATTTCGCCTCTGGCACGCGATGGCCGCGATCGGGCTTTTATGGGCCGCCATTTATCTCCCCGGCCTTGGCTTGCCGGAACTCAAGGGTGAGGAAGGGCGGCGGATTCTGCCGGGCCTCGAGATGATCGAGAGCGGCGAATGGATCGTGCCAACAATGGAGGGCCGACCCTATTTGCGGAAACCCCCGCTTATCAACTGGGCCATCGCGGCCTCGGTGAAGTTGACCGCTTCACGCGCGGAATGGGCGGTGCGTCTGCCCTCCACCCTGGCGGTGCTGGCACTGGCCTTCACGGCCATGGTTTGCGGACGCGAACTGATCGCTGGCGACGGGGCGCGCCAGCAGGAAAAGGTCCGCGCGGGACTTTTGTTAGGCATCGTGACGCTGGTTAATGTCGGTCTTATCGAAAAGGGGCGCTTGGCAGAAATTGAAGCGCTGTATGTCGCGCTCACTGGCATCGCCATCGGTTTCTGGCTGCTTTTGTGGCGGAAGCAAGCGTCCCCCTGGCTGACCTACACCCTGCCCTGGGTCGCACTCGGGCTCGGCCTGCTTTGCAAAGGCCCACCACACCTGGTTTTTTTTTACGGCATCGTCGGCTCGGTGTTGTGGAAGAGCCGCCGCCTTCGCGAGCTTTGCCACCCAGCGCATTTCATGGGCCTGATCACTATGGCCGGTCTCTTCGGTTGGTGGGCGTGGCTGTGCCAGCGGCGCGCCCGTATCCTGGATCCCGAACAGGAAGCTGGGCGCACCTGGATCGAACAGTTGACGCACCGGCTGGGCTTTCAACAATTTGATTTCCTTGGCTGGATCACATCGCCTTTCGAGGCGCTGCTGATGCTGTTCCCATGGATAATCCCATTGGCGGCATTCTGGCCGCGACTGGGCAGCCTCGCGCGCCGGTTGGGTGAACGCGACGCCGCGATTGTCCTGGGCCTGCGCACCGGAGTGCTGGCCAGCGGAGTTCTGATTTTGCTGGTGCCGGAGAGCCGGGCACGGTTCGTGCAACCACTCACGCTCCCTGCAATGCTGCTGGCAGCGCTCATCCTGTGGCACGAATTGCCAGCGCTATGGCACCGGACGTGGACCCGCCTCGCGGTCGGCTTGATGGCGGTCCTGAGCCTGATCGGCATAGCGCTGCCGGTGTTGCTTTGGCAATCGATGCCTTCATCGAGTGACGCGCTCGTAAGTGCGGTGTTGACACTCGGAGCCGCAGTCGCGCTTTGGCGGATCTGGATCAGGGTTCGGCATGTCGCTCAACCGCTGCGCCTGGCACTGGCCACCGCCTTTGCCGCATGCCTTCTCAGCGCCCTCGCCGCCGCTACGCTTTTTCCCGCGAGTCGCCGGCACGACAACATGCGTCCCGTGGGCACCGCGATTTCACGGGAGGTCGCACCCTCTTTGCTGGCCATTTTCAATCCGGGACGGCATCCGGCGCCACTGCACTGGCGCTATTACCTCACGGTCCCGCATGTGGTGGTCCAAAAACTGAGCGCGGTCCCCGCTGCCGCGCAGTTCCTTTGCATCGACGAATCCGATCTCCATAAGACAACTGAGACGAGGGTGCGCGAGCAGCTCGGATTTTCCAGAACTGTCAGTCTTGTCATCGATAACGAGGGCCGCCGTTTCCTGTTGATGACGCGGCCCGGCGAAACCAGTTCTGATTCCGCAATACCGACCGTGCGGCTGCCCCCATCGCAGCGATGAGCCATCGCGTCATCGTAGGACGACGCTTCCGCGGAATCGCAATGCCTATTGCCAATCGCAATTCACCGCGATTCAGGGTATCTCGGATCTCGGACTGCAAAAGCTGCCAATCCGCGAGCAACTCCTCGGAATGAAGCTCCGCCCACGCCTCGACCAAACGCTGTTGACGCTGCGGTAGAAAGCCAATGCCCAGCGCAATCGGCGAAATAGAAAATACAGCCACGTGCCACCGGTGGCTGCATGCACCGGACGGCAGCGCGACGCTTTCGCGGGCCGCAACGAGTATCGGCGACGATTGAGCCAGTCTCGCCCCACCGTGGCTCGGAAGAATTCTCGCCCTCCGATGCTCCGCCATTCGCGACACGCGCTGGACGCTGACTTTTTGTGTTGCGTCTGCCCAGATCGGGCTAAATTCCCGGCTCTACTTTTATGGCCGTTGCAATCCGACTCCGCCGCGAAGGCACCAAAAACACGCCGTTTTACCGCATCGTTGTGGCTGATTCCCGCAAGCGCCGCGACGGCCGTTTCATCGAGCAAATTGGCCATTACGATCCGTTAAAGGATGGAACAAATTATCAAATTGACCTCACTCGTGCCACCGACTGGTTGTCAAAAGGAGCGCGGGCGTCGGAAACTGTCGCCAGCCTGATCAAGAAGGCCCAGGCCAGCGCGGGTTAGCGCCGGCCTCTTTTTCGCCATGGACGCGCCACTGGCTCTGCGCGAGTTCCTCGAATACGTCGTCGGATCGCTCATCGAGCATCGCGACCTCGCTTCCATCTCCCAGCACCAGGAAGGCAATCGCGTTTCCTTCGATGTTCTTCTGCACAAAGATGACGTGGGCCTCATCATCGGCCGCAACGGCCATACCGTGAAAGCGCTGCGCAGCCTGATGACCGCCGCCGCCACCCGCGAGGGAATCAGGATCTCGTTGAGAGTCGAACCCCGGGATGAGGAAAAAACCGCACCAGGAGCGGAATAGACGAATTTGGTTCGCCGGGGGTCGGTGACGTCGGACCGGCTTCATCGAGGCCGGCACAGACACACGTGCACTCGATGGGCCAGCGGCCCACGCTACGGCCGGGTCACACCCCCACCTTTGCTCGCGCTTCGTCGGCGAGCGCGGTCGAAAGATACCGCTCGCCAGTCGAGCAACCGACCGTGACGATGAATTTTCCGCGGTTTTCTGGACGGCGCGCCGCCTGGAGGGCTGCCCACACATTGGCGCCTGTGCTGATGCCGGCAAGAATCCCTTCCTCTTTGGCCAGCCGCCGTGCCATGACGAAAGCATCGTCGTTGGCGACGCGGATGACTTCATCGACTTCGCTCAAGTGCAGATTCTTCGGGACGAAGCCGGCACCGGTGCCTTGAATTTTGTGCGGCGCAGGCACTATCGGTTCGCCGGCGATGGTCTGTGATATGACGGGACTGGCATCGGGTTCGACCGCAATCACGCGAAAAGTCGGCTTGCGAGGTTTGATTACTTCGCTCACTCCCGTCAAAGTTCCCCCGGTTCCAACGGCGGAAACCAGGACGTCGATCCGTCCCTCGCTGTCATCCCAAAGTTCCTCGGCGGTCGTCTCACGATGAACCTGCGGATTGGCCGGGTTGTCGAACTGCTGCGGCATCCAGGCATTTGGCGCATGTTGCTTGAGCACCTCTTCCGCCTCCGCAATGGCCCCTTTCATGCCCTTGGGACCTGGTGTCAGCACGAGTTCAGCACCCAGGAGGGCCAGCAGCGTTCGACGCTCGACCGACATCGTTTCGGGCATGGTTAAAATCAGCCGGTAGCCTTTTGCCGCGCATACAAAGGCCAGGGCGATCCCCGTGTTTCCTGAGGTCGGTTCGACGATGACGGTCTCTTTATTGATGAGTTCGCGCTGCTCGGCGTCTTCGATCATTGACATCCCGATGCGGTCCTTGACCGAGCCGAGTGGGTTAAAAAATTCGCACTTGAGCGCGATGGTGGTGCCACCGTCGATGCCTTCGGCCTGCGGAATGCGGTTGAGTTTGACCAGCGGCGTGCGGCCGACGGTTTCAATGATGTTGTTGAAGAGTCTACCCATAAGATCGGCGAGTCAGTTTTGGCGGCGCATCTTGCCAGCAGCCTTTCCACGGCGCAAGACAAAGTGTGGGCAACGGACGCCTGCCCTCGTAACCATGCCTCTGAAACCTTTCGCGTTTCAAGCAGGCTCCATTGGGTTTAGTTTGCCAGCATGAGACAAGCCGTTTTTGCTTTGGTGACCCTTGTCGGGCTGTTCCCGGTGTCCGCAGCCGACAACGAATGGCTGGCCAATGCCAGCTTTTGTCAGAAACTCAATGAGGACAAATCTCCCGCGGTCCCCACCGACGGCTTCGGGACCGGAGACACAGTGCGGCTTTCGCTCGAACTCAAACAGCACCCGAAGAAGGGCTTGGTGACGGCCCGTTTCTATTTTCGCGACGAGGTAATCAACGAGGCTCGGGTGGACCTTGAAAAACAGGCACCCCCGGTGGATGCCAACGCAAAGTTATTTATCGCCTTCAGCCTCAAACCAAAGGACCCCTTTCCTGTCAGCGATCAGTATCGGGTCGAAGCGATGCTCGATAACCACCCGTTGGGGACGTTCCGTTTTCGCATCGAGCCCCCGGAGGGCGCAACGCGCACTGAATTGAAGAAAGTGGTGTTGGTGAAATCGATGCCCGAAGACCTGGCCGACGCAGAGGACGAATCCGCTTTTGGGGGGGAGGACGCGGCCATTCTCGCTGGCATCGCAGATGTGGGAAAACTCAGCTGGCTGCAAGCCGAGTGGTTCGTCAATGGCCGCCGGGACGAGGCAGCCACGCAGACTCAGAGTTCTTCTGAGAACAAAACCGGCGCGGTCTTTCAATTCAAACACCGGCCCGCCGGTGGCTGGAAACCCGGTCGCCATGAAGTGGCGCTCGTTCTCGATGGCAAAGAGGTGGCGCGAAAGCAATTTTCGGTGCGTGCCCCCGCCGATGCGGGGGAAGCCGAGGCTGCCATGGCGGTCCCAGTGCTTAAAGCGGCCACGCTTCATCGCGATGACGGGGCCGGCCGGGCCGGCGACGCCGTCGACTCGTTTTCTCCCGCTGACCGCGTGCTCCATTTCGTCTGCGACCTCGAAAATACAGTGAAGGGAGCCGCAGGAGAAATCACCTGGACGATCGTCGAGGCCGAAGGAGGACTGCGAGATATTGTGATGGCTCGGGCGCCGCTTTCCACACGCATCGCCAATCGGCTCGCGGGAAGATTCACCGCCTCGCGCACCCTGCCAAAGGGGCGTTACCGCGTCGAGGTCACTTGCTTGAAAAAGCCGCTGGCCCGCCGCGATTTCGAAGTGAAATAGCGTGGCGGTGGGTGGCGAGCTCGTCTTTGTAGGGCAGGATTCATCCAGCGACAGGAGTGTCGCTGCCACGAATTCACTGCAGGCGCGATTCCCAATCCACCACCCGGCCGGCGCGAAAATCGACGCGACGCGCGGTATAAGGCAGATAGGAAATCTCGGGCCCTCCATACCAAAACGGGTCACGGTAATGGCCGCGGCCATGGTGTCCGTAACCTGCACCCATTGCGAAATTGTATCTCTGCACGGGTTGATAGCCGAAATAGGTCCACCGCTCGACGCGTCTTCCAGTGCGCTCCCATTCGCCGACCCGATCGGGCGATCCCCAGGCAAAATAGACCCCCGGCTTGGTAAGCCCGCGCTCGATTTGGCCTCGCTGGACCAAAGCCTGCTGCCGTGAGGAGAGCGCAGCAAAGTCCTCTGGACGTTTGGCGATGCGGCCCTGCGGCGTGGAAGTGGCACAACCAATCAGCGTCATGGCGAGAGCCGAAACAAAAGACCGAATAATGGGACCGCGGTTCATGGCCAACCATCGACCACGGCCTGCCACCCGCGCCACCTGATTTTCGCTGCACCATTGCCCGAGCGCTGGCGGAAGGCCGCGTTGGCCTGAAGCTATTTGAAAGCGACAGGAGACGAGGATGAGGACGCTGAGGTGCCATGTTTTCTGATTCAATTTTCCAGGAAGTTCTCTCTGTGGTCGCCTTTCAAAATCATGTCCGATGCCCTATTTTCAATTTTCCCTGACATCGGATGGCTTCGCCGCTAAGTTGGCGCAGTGGAAGACCGTTACGGGCACCGTATCAACTACCTGCGGCTCTCGATCACCGACCGGTGCAACGAGCGTTGCCGGTATTGCATGCCCGGGGAATTTCACGAATGGCAGCCCCGAGAAGGCATCCTGACCTACGAGGAGATCATCCGCGTCGTGCGAGCGGGCGCGCAGCTCGGCGTGCGCAAACTGCGGGTGACCGGGGGAGAACCACTCACCCGGCGCGGCGTCATCGGGCTGATCCGGTCCCTGGCTGCGGTGCCGGGCATTGATGACATCGGGCTTTCGACCAACGGGACGCTTCTGGCTGAACGCGATCCGGAAGACGGCACCGGAGACACAACCGCCAGCCGCCTTGTCGCCGCCGGATGCCAGACGGTCAATATTTCCCTGGATACGCTGAACTGTGAACGTTACCGCGCCACATCGGGCCGCGACTTTCTTGGCAAAGCGTTAGGCGGGATCGAGGCGGAGCGCGCCGCCGGGTTCAAAAAAATCAAACTTAACACCGTGCTTATGCGGGGGGTCAATGACGACGAGCTCGCGGACATCACTGAGTTTGCGTGGGAAAGGGAATTGCTGCCGCGCTTCATCGAACTTATGCCAGTGAGCCGGTCCGATGTGCTCGAGGCGCAGAGTTTCTATTCCATCGGTGAGGCGCGCCGGAAACTCGAGGAAGCCTTCGGTCCGCTGACGCCGCGGCCGGATGTCCGAACCAATGGACCGGCGGCCTACTACCAGGCCGGCGGGAGTGGACGACTCCTGGGATTGATCGGCGCCATGACCAATCTGCACTTTTGCGAGTCATGCAACAAGCTGCGGCTGACTTGCGACGGCAAACTGCGCCCGTGTTTGGGAAGTTGCCTGGAATTCGATCTCCGCGAAGTCCTGCGCAACGGGTCCAGCGACGTCGAACTGCGCCAGTTTTTTCTCGATGTGGTGGCGCGCAAACCGAAGGAGCACGATTTCCGCGACAACTATGTACCCAACCGCAAAATGATCGCCATTGGCGGGTAGAGCAGCAACCGCTAATGAACGCGAATCGACGCGAATTAATGCCACGCTTGAGCCACATTGATTGCACCGGCAGCGCTCAGATGGTGGATGTCAGCGGCAAGTCGCGATCGCGCCGCGAGGCGATCGCTGAGGGCCTGATTCGGCTCGCCCCGGCGACGATCGATTTGATTCGGGGCGACGATATTGCGAAAGGGAATGTGCTCGCGGTGGCGCGCATCGCTGGCATTCAAGCGGCCAAGCGGACAGCCGAACTCATCCCGCTTTGTCATCCCCTCCCCCTCAGCGCGATCCAGGTGGATTTGCAATTGAGTAAAGACTCGGTGCGCATCGAGTCGCGAGTGCGTACCACGGCCGAAACGGGCGTCGAGATGGAGGCGCTGACCGCAGTTTGCGTGGCCGCCTTGACTATTTACGACATGTGCAAAGCGGTGGACAAGCTGATGACCGTTGAAGCCGTCCGCCTTGTCTCCAAAACCAAGGAACGGATTGAGGGGGAAGCCTCCAAGGCGCCGACCGCCAAAGCAGTCGCAAGGCGAGCTTCCGGTTTGCGGCGCGCCAAATCGCAAGCAGGACGTGCGCCCCAGGTTTGAGTTCACATGATCTCCGTCGGCATCATCACGGTTTCAGATCGTGCCGCGAACGGCGTTTACGATGACATGGGAGGACCGGCATTGCAGGCGGCCGCGGCCGCGCGGGGTTGGACAGTGGTGGGCGCGGTGGTGGTTCCCGATGAGCTACCCGGAATCCAGGCGGCAATTCAAGCTTTCGCGCAGCAGGATTGTGGCCTGATTTTGACCACGGGCGGCACGGGAATCACCGGACGAGACGTGACACCCGAGGCCGTGCGGGGCATCATGCGCACGGAAGTGCCTGGATTTGGAGAAGTCATGCGTGCCCAGTCACAAAGCAAAACCCCAAATGCCTTGTTGAGCCGTTGCCTCGCGGCGGTGGTGAACCAATCACTCGTGGTGGCTTTGCCCGGCAAACCTCAGGGCGCTCTCGAGTGCCTTGGTTTTGTCGCCGACGCCATCCCCCACGCAGTCAAGCTCCTGAAGCGGCAGCCGACTTCCTGCTAAATTCGAACGGAATCAAATGGACTTCTGCCGCGAATCTCGATAGTGACCAGCGAGCCGGTGAAACTCGACACTCAGGAACTTCCCCACATCATTGTCAGCGCGTGCCTCGAGGTGCACAAAGAGGTCGGACCGCATCTGATGCGGGAGGCGTATCTCGACTGCGTGGCGCACGAGCTTTCAATGCGTGAACTCGTTTTTGTACGGGATGTTCCGGTCAGCATAAACTACAAAAACCGCAAGGTGCCCTCAGCCTTTCGCATTGATTTCATAGTCGAGGGCTTGATCGCCGTCGACGTGCAAACCTATCCGGAACGCGATGCAGCGACTCAAAAGCGGCACAAGGATCGTGTCGGCGCACTTCTCCGGCTTTCCGGCTACGAAATCGGATTGCTCATCAATTTTCACGCCGTGCACCTGCGCAACGGCTTGAAACGCCTCATCGTGTCGAACGACGCACCTTCGGTTCACTATCGGTAAAGCGCGTAGCGTGGGCCGCCGGCGCAGCGATACTCAAACGGAGCGTGGCCGCCGGCCCATCAAAGGGCGGGTCGCCCACGCTACCTTCACGGCACCTGGTTCACGCGAAGCCGCAGGAAGGCTCGATCACCTGAAGCGGGGAGGCTGCAGCGCCACGTTCGTGTAGCGAGGGCGCCAGGCGCCGGAACATCGGATATGATGGTGGCCGGCTGCCACGTCGACAGGTCATTGCTTTCCAGAGCGTCGACCTGAACATCATCAGCTCCGTCGCGAAGTAGGGACGAAACCGTCATCAGCCCGCCGCCATCCTGCCCGGCATGAAGCATGGGAGAGGAAAGCGCGTCGTTGTCATTGGTAGCCAGCGCGTATTCCACCAACGCAGCAAAACCGTCCCCATCAGAATCCGCTTGGGGATCGAGGCCTGAAAAGGCTATGGCATCCGAACCGCCGGGATTGCCTCCGGCGGCCACGCTGCGGCGCCAGCTCGTGGACTGGTTCAAGTTCAAACCAGGCGCCGGCCGCTTTAGCACCAAGCTGTGACCTTCGCCGTCGGGATCACTCGGCCATCCTTCGATATTCGAGTCTCCGTAAGTCAGTGTACACAAAATATTCTCGGCGATGTCCCTCAAGGTGAGTGTCTCTCCGCCGTTGCTGAGTTGGCCGGTGAAAACACCCGCTACCGCCACGCCCGGATAAGCCGCCTGAAAGGCCGCCGCATCTTTTACCAGCACAATGCGCTCCCCCGCGGCGAGAGACACGTTGCCAAAGGTAAAAGCAATGCCGTCAGTAAAATGCGCTCCATTCAACGACGCCGCACTTCCTCCCACGTTCGTTAGCTCAATAAACTCGGTTTCATCGTCAGGTCCGGGTGGGTTGTAATTGATTTCCGTGATGAGAATGGCCGGCGGCAAAGGAGCAAAATCTGCCTCGGTGAGCGCACTCCATTCGGTGCCATTCTGGACGCGGGCCATCAAGCGGACTGGCTGGGCAATCGTTAAAGGTCCGGCATAAGCGGTGCCTTGAACCGCTCCGCCGACAGCGCGCGGATCAGAGCCGTCGACCGTGAAGTAGATCGTGCCGCCGGCGTTCGGATTGCTGAGCGTGACTGTTTGTCCGGCGTCCACGGTGCCGCCGAATGGAGAGAGACCTGGCGCCCTCGTCACGGGCCACAGCCCGAGGTTGCGGGCCTGGTTCAAAAAGGTGGCCTCCCGGGCCCCGCCTCCCCAATTGGCCCAGAACCCTTCGCTTAAGGATTGGTTCCACACCGCCTGAATCACCGGATTCATGGTGTCACGCAGGTTCACGAACTGCGCCTGGCGGTTGGCTGCCGTCAAACAGCCAGCAGGCGTAAAGAAGTGTCTCTGCAGACGGTCCGCAAACAGCAATCGAAACTCGAGGCTCTGATAGAAACGGCGAAAGGTGAGCCTGGACGCCAGACTGTCAGAAGCGATGGGCGGATTGCGTCCGGTGACTTCGGGGACAAGCAAATTCGTTTCGAAAGTGTTGTGGGTGGGGGTTTGCCCGAATATTCCAAAAGCTCCCTCGGCGTCCCACATCGAAAACCGCCATTTGGCCCCTGCCGCGCGCTCGCGCACGAAGGTAAAGTTGTTATGCGGCCAATCCTGGGTCGCGCCCCAGCCATTGATGATGAAATAATCCGCGACGTTCTCGGCATCCCAGTGGGTGAGTCCCGTCTGGTAGTTTGCGAGAGTGGAAAAATCATTCTGCCGGAAAAAGCCGAGCATCGAACTGTAGGCCGTCGCATCGCCGCTCTCCCACTCGGAAATCACGTTTACGTCCCATTCGCTGCTGCTTCCATAAAACTCCTGGAAGAAGGATTCACGGGGCCGCTCGGTCGGATTGAAATACATTTTGAACCTGCCGTTGATGAAAAGATTGGCGAAAAACCCAATCGGGGAGGGTTGGTCCATTTTGCGAAAGAGCCTGCGCATCAACTCATCGACGATGAAGGGATTGTAGGGGTCGTTTTTGCCGGCACGCAGTCGCAAGGTGTCCCATTCGTCGAGATGAGAACCGGGAATAAACCCTTCCTGCCGCAACCTCGACACTCCGAAATCGTCGCGGAAGTATACATTGATTTGAGGTTTGTTCTGCCATCCCCCAGTCCAGGCGGTGTTTTCGAGGTTGCTGTGGCGTTGCTGCGCCCGGGACCATGGGCTGGCGCTAAAACGCATCCCCAGGGTCGTCCGTACGCTCATCTGGTTGCCGGGGTTGAGGACCTCGAACACCGCCGGCCGCTCGAAAGCTTCCCCGTGCATGACACAAAAATTGTAGTCGCTGGCCGCGTTGACTGGCACCCAACTGCCCGCAGGAAAGCTGCCGCCAACAACGCTGAAAACACCATTCGGAGGATAAAACGTGCGGCCGGAGTTGCCGGTTAGAAAGATGGCCGGGATCGAACGCATGCGCGCATCATAGTTGAGCGCATAGTTTCTGGTTTCCACATCGGACGCCAGCATGCCCGGCGCAAAACCGCGGGCGCGCAAACAAAAGCCAAACGGTGGAGGCGCTCCGGTGCCACCGGGCACTTCCGCGGGTGAAATGTTATTGCCGCCCAAAAGAACCCGCGTCGACCCCGGCGGCTGCCACGCCACCGCGCAATTGTCGGTTCCTGTCGCGTCCTTGTGCAAAACTTCGACGTAATATTTCCCTCCCGCGGTGAGATTGATCGGCGCCGATTGCTGGCTGGGCGACGTGCTCCACGCCTGAGCGGTCGTCGGAACGGTCGTGAAGGCAATTCTTTCTTTGTTGTCCGAGGACGAATCAGTGCTCAACCAGAGTTCGGCAGCGTCATTTCCCGCCACCCAAAATAGATAACTTCCAGTGATGGTTGGCCGTACGTGGCCACGCATGCGGTTGGCCACGTTTTCACCATGATTGAGCGGCAACTGCGCCGGGTTAACCAGACTCGCAGTGTTGGGTGCTGTATTGTAGCCAAAGTCCGCGATGTTCGCGCCGGGCACGTTCGTCCAAAGCTCCCGCAGAATCGTGCCCACGGGCAGATCACTTGGAGGCTGCGCCCCCGGGATTGGTCCCGCGTAAACAGCCCCGTTGCTCTCGGTCGGCTCAGACCCGTCTGTGGTGAAGCGAATCACCGCCCCAGGTGTCGGACAAGTGAGCGAGATTTCAAGCGGAGCCGAATAAAACCCGGTCTCCCGATTCATCTCGACCTCCGCCACTTGCCCCGCCTTCGCATTCCCCGCATTCTCCCCGCCAGCAGTCGCCCGATCAAGAAACCGATACTCTCCGCTCACCGGATCAATTCCCCAAGTGTGGAAAAAATCCTGATCGGGAACTCCCGTCAACTGGCTGACCAGGAGACCCGCGCCATCGTGGAGGGCCATGTATTCGCCATCGGCGTCGAGCGAAAAATTCGTATGCAGAAAGCCGCCGGGCGGGGGCGCGGCGACGTCTCGTCCCGAACACGCCACCACCAAAAACCCGCCAGGGGCGATTTGCACATTGTTAGGAAAAACCCACTTCTGCGGAGTGTCACGCTCATCGGTCAAGGCCCAGCCGGAAAGGTTGACTGGCACCGCACCATTGTTTTTCAACTCGATCCAGTCATGAAAGGCGGGAACGGCCGGATTGGGCGGCTGGGGCGCCGGCACCCCGATTTCGCTGGTGGGAATGCGGTAGCGCCAGAGCGAATTTTTGGTCACAAAAGTGAGGGGCGCCGCCCCGGCAGCCGAGAACTGGACATCGAGCAGGAGGTCCGAACTCCCCAGGTCACTGTTGTGCAACTGTCCGGCGATCACATTTTTCCCTGTGCGAAGCTGGCTCTTGTTTACGGAGATGGAAATAACCAGAGCGGGGTTGTTGCCCCCGCCGTCCCGCGCGGCGCCATGGCCGACCGCTGCCTGGTTGAAAGTTACGAACGTCCCGGGCGAACCCCCGAGATTATTGCGGGAGATCTCCATGCCATTGAGGTAAAGAACGTAGCCATCATCCCAATCCACCGTCATCGTGAGAGTGGTGATGCCATCGAGCTCGGCCTGTGTGAGCTGGAATTCTCTGCGCATGAACACGGCCATGTTCAGGGTGCGCATCTGAGTGAGATTCGTGCCCAATTGCGGCAGGTAATCGGGAGCGGTGTCGTAGCCGAGGGCGCCGGGAGCCTGGGTCCAGCTCACATCATCGTAATCGATCTGCGTCCAGTTCGGACCAGGGACCGGCTGGGTTTGAAAATCGGTTGGGTCCAGCAGGCCCCCGGAAGGCTCGTGTGCACCAGGGAAATACCGCCAGGGATCAGCCGCACCAATCAAAGTTGCCGCACTCGCGCCCGTCAGTTGCAATCGCGCGTCGCAACGCAATTGCGTCGAATTAGGCTGATGCCCGACATATCCCGCAACCTGCGTCACCGAATCGTTGAGGACGTGAATGGCCAGGAGGTTCGTTCCTTCACGCAGCAGCCCATTGGCCGCCCCGATTGCTATCGTCTCCGCTGTACCGGCCACCCGTTTGTTAAAAGCGGGTTGGTCATGATAAGTAAAAGCGGGTTTGGCTCCCACACTGCGCCGGGCGATTTCCACCCCATTCAAAAACGCGACAAACCCATCATCATAATCGATGACGAGTTGGAGAGGGTCCGCGGCAGCCGCCTGCGCGGGGGTGACATTGAACTCCCTGCGCAAATAAAAGGTGGCCAGCCGGTTTTGCATTTCGGCGGCAAGATTCGTCCCCTGAGTGGCATACCCGAACCCGAACGGCCCGATCCCCGTTTTCCACCACGAGGCATTGTAGTCCGCTGCATACCACGCCGCGTCGCAACCCAGATGCGGGGTCTCGTCAGGATCAAAGCGCAGCACGCGGTCTGAGGCCGCCGCCGAAATTTCATTGATGACTATTTGCGCCGATAGAGAAAATGCGGACGCAACAAATACAGCAAGCAAAACAGGGAGCCGATGACCAGGCATGTGGATTCCGGGGGGTTGGCGGCAAGGGATGGGGAAATCGCCGCGGGGGGCCGGCAATATCCGCAATTTCGCCATAAGGGTCAACAGACATTAAAACTCTCCCATCCTTTATTTGCCACTCGCGCGAGCGAAGCGTAATATGTTCATGTGAACACTATTCCCACTGCGCTGCGAGCCGCCGCTTTGCGCGAGACATTGCGTGAGCGTTTTCCTGCAGCCCATTCGGGCGCAGTCCCGCGCTGCGCTTTTGCTACCGGAGTCCCATGCCTCGATTGCTTCTCAATTCCCCAGGGATCTTTCACGGAAATTGTCAACGATTCGCTTCTGGCTGGCAGCGGCGTGCTGCTCGCTGCCGTCCTGGACAAAGCACGCCAGGAAAAGCGGTTGATTGGCCTCATCGACGCCGCCAATGCTTTTGATCCACAAAGCCATCACGCTTCTACAAGGCTGTTGTGGGTCCGCTGCCGTCAAATCGAAGACGCCTTGCGCGCCGCCGACCTCCTGCTCCGTGACGGCAACTTGCCGTTTGTGGTGCTGGATTTTCAACTCTGTGCGCGGCAAATTCTTCAACGCGTACCGGCAAGTTCCTGGACGCGCCTGGGTTTGCTCGCGGAAAAATCCGGGGTCACTTCTCTCGCTTTCACCCCTTGCACCACCCTCTCGTGCGCCTCCGTGCGGCTGCGCATGGAAGCGGTGCTCGGTCCGGAAATTTCCCACCTCTCACGCAGCGAAATCACAGCGCGTTTGCGCCTTCATCTTGACCGCACACGCACCGGCATCATGTCCCCTCCTTTTGCTCCGCCACTCGAGCCGCCCCTGCCTGCCGCCGCGTTTTCCATTCTCGATGGAACCTCAGCCCCCAACGGCCATTCCATCATCCATGCGCTTCCGCTCCGCAAGGCAGGTTGAACCTTTTTCCCTTTTTCTCTATGTTCGCGGTGCTGCTCATTCGTTCCTTCGGTTTGCACGCCGTTCTGCGCCTCTGTTCCGAGTTCCACCGTTTCCCCGTGCTCGCTTTGCTTGATTCCCAAGCAGCAGACGCCTCTTCCCGCCAGCGTGGGAGAGCGCCTCTCCTCGAGTTGACCGCCGCCGCTGAAGCCGCCGGTGTGCGACTGGGCATGACGGCTTCGCAGGCTCTCGCCCGCTGCTCACGCTTGAGGTTTATTCAGAAAAATTGCGCCGCCGAAACAGCCGCCCAGGAAGAATTGCTCGCGCACGCCGCGCACTTCACCCCCGATTACGAAAACACTGCGCCTGGCGTGGTCACACTGGATTTGCGGCATGTGGTTCAAACTGGAGACGGCCCGCCCACGCGCCGGGGCGATCCGAGGGCGCACTGTCTTCCCGATCTCCTCCGCGAAACTTTTGCGCACCCTTTGCACCTTGGCTTCGCATCGACTCCAGACCTCGCCCATCTCGCCGCGCATCTCGGACCAGCCCCCGATTTTTCCTGCCGCATTCCCCCGGAAACCACAAAGGCTCGTGCCTTTTTAGCTCCGCTGCCTCTCGATGTTCTGCCTCCGTTCAGCAAAGAGGATGAGAGCTTCAAGCGGCTGCGCCAATGGGGCTTGCGCACACTGGGTGATCTCGCAACTCTGCCTCGAGATGAAATCGTCCGCCGCCTCGGCCTCCAGGGCGGCACACTTTGGGATTACGCCACCGGACAGAACCGCCGTCTTCTGCGGCTGGTTCACCCGGTCGCTGATTACTCGCAGGATTTTCAATTCGAACATCCCATCGAAACCGCGGAGCCTTTGTTTTTGGTTCTCGAGGCAATGATCGAGACCTTGTGCGCGCGGCTGGCTTCCGCCTGGCTGGTGGCTCACGCGATGCAGTTGAAACTGCGCTTTGAAAACGGGCTGACTCACGAACGCGAATTGCGCATCGCCGAACCCTGCGCCGATAGCGATCTGTTCCTGCGCCTGCTGCAAAGACATCTTGATGGTTTTACTGCCACCGCCCCTATCACCCGCGTCGTCCTCGAAATGCAGCCCGCTCCCCCCCCCCACCAGCAAACCCGGCTCTTCGAAAACAGCCTGCGCGACCCAAATCGCCTCGCCGAAACCCTGTCGCATCTTGAAACATTGTTAGGCAAAGACCGTATCGGCGTCCCCCACCTGCTCCCCACCCGCCATCCAGACGGTTTTCTCGTGCGTCCTTTTCTCGACGCAGTCGATGACAGCCCGCAATGGAGACGGCCCGCCCTCGGGCCGCGGCGCGAGGGCGCGCCGTCTCCAGATTCACGCGTGGGTGCGCCGTCTCCATCTGCTGAGGCTCGTCTTTCCCTCCTCCCTCCATTGCGTCGTTTTCGTCCGCCGCTCGCTGCCCGCGTCAGATTCGAGGAGGGCCGTCCTGCCGAAGTCGATGCGGGCGCTATTCGCGGGCACATCCAACATGCCGAAGGCCCGTGGCCACTCTCAGGCGAATGGTGGGACACCACCCGCAACTGGAGCTGGCAGGAATGGGACGTCTGGCTCGAAAGCGGCGCTTATCGCTTGGGACAGCAGCCAGAAAACACGTGGCAACTTACCGGCACTTACGGATGAGGTGGCCAAAGATTGCCCGCGCAAAAGGTCTAATTTCCATCAAGCCTCCGGCTTGCCGTCAATTGGCTCGTGACATCCCAACGCATCCTCTTAACGCCATTGTAGCCGGACATCAAATAACCGGATTGCGCCCTTTCTTTCCATGGAGAGGAAAAGACCAGCGCAGGCCGGCAAAACGCAGAAAGTCACGGTCGTTGGTGTGCACGGTCCCGCCGTGTTCCAACGCCAGGTCCGCGAGTTGTGCGTCGGAAACCAGATTGCCTGCAGTGCTTCCGGCCTGCTGCAATAAACGCAAAACACGCAAATAATGGCCAGGCGCAGGCTGGAGCAATTGAATCCCCGGCGCTCGAAACCAGGCTTCCACAGCAGCTTGAGCCCGCGCAAGTGAGATCGGCTGATGGCAAAATTTTGGTTGCGTGGTAATTCGCAGAAAGCCCATCACCACAAACTCAGCGATCCCGATGGTTTCCCCGGAAGCAGCACTCTCGTTCCACCACGTCAATGCCTGTTGATGATGGGGCGAAAGCAAGTCGCTGGCGTAGACCAGCAAATTAACGTCCGGCAAAATCATCCGGAGTAGGTGCGTTTTCCCCCGCGAGTGATCGGCGCCATTCTTCCTCTTCGATCATCTCAAGTGCATGCGAGGGAAGCATGTGGGCAAACTCAGCCCGAAGCCCCAAATTAAACGCTTCTATTTGAAAAGGCGGCCCAGTCGCTTTTTCCGCCCTGCCCAATCCCCGCCGCAAAGCCTCATTGAGCACGCGTTTAAAACTCTTGCGTTCTCGATGCATTACCTCTCGCAAAAGTCGTTCGATGTCAGGCTCTAATGTGACCGTTGTCCTTATATATCATCATGATGTCAAAACTATTTGCTGTCAACGCATCGTTTCCTGCCTCAAAAACCGCTTGAGAAATACTGGTTTTTTGAACAGTATTCGTGGGGTTGCTGCCCCACCCTGTAGCGTGGGCCGCTGGCCCAGCGACCCGACCCTATGGGCGACTACATCGAGTTACACGCCCGGAGCGCCTTTAGTTTTTTGCGCGGGGCCTCGCTGCCTGAGGAATTGATGACCCGCGCGGCGGAGTTGGAAATGCCCGGACTGGCGATCACCGATCGCCTCGGTGTTTACGGTTCGGCGCGGGCGCAATATCGGGCCAAGGAATTGGGACTCCGCGCGTGGGTGGGAGCTGAATTGGCCATGGACGATGGCTCAGTCCTGCCGGTGCTGGTGCAAACCCGCAGAGGTTACCAGAATTTGTGCCGCTTGCTGAGTGCCGCTCATCTCGGCGCACTCAAAGGCAGCGCCGTCATTCCCTGGAACGACCTCCCCGCTTTCGCCCAAGGCCTCCTCGCCTTGACCGGCGACGAAGAAGGCCCGGTCCGCGGCGCCCTGGAAAATGGAGACCCCACACTCGCCGAACGGCACCTTTGTAATATCGTTAGGATTTTCGGGCGGAAAAACGTCGCCCTGGAATTGCAGCGTCATCGGCTCCGCGGAGAAGAGTGGGTCAACCGGCATCTGGTCGATTTGGCGGGGGCGCACGACCTGCCCTTGGTCGCCACGGGCGGTGTTTGCTACACGGCGCAGGAACGCCGTCCGCTGCTCGATGCTTTCACCTGTTTGCGTCATCATACCACGCTCGACGAGGCCGGCCTCCTCCTGGCGCCCAACAGCGAACGGCATCTCAAATCATCCGTCGAGATGCGCGCGCTCTTCGCGGATCTGCCGGAAGCCCTCGCCAACACCCGGCGGCTGGCCGAACGCCTCGAATTCACCCTCGATAACCTGAGCTATGAATTTCCAAGCTTTCCCATTCCGCCTGGTGAAGGCCAAGCTGCTGATTTCCTGCGCAAGATCACTTATAAAGGCGCGCGGGAATGTTATCAGAACCTTCCGGGCGGCTTCTCAGCCAAAGTCCGCGCGCAGCTCGACCACGAACTCGCCCTCATCGCCAAACTCGGCTTCTGCGGCTATTTTCTCATCGTCTGGGACCTCATGCGCTGGGCCAAAGCGCAGGGGATTTTCTCGCAGGGCCGCGGATCGGCCGCCAATTCCGCGGTTTGTTTTTCGCTGGCCATCACCAATGTCGATCCCGTGGGCAGCAGCCTTCTTTTCGAGCGCTTTCTCAGCGAAGGCCGCAACTCGTGGCCGGACATCGACATCGATCTGCCCAGCGGCGATCAGCGCGAGCGCGTCATCCAGGAGGTGTACCGCCGCTTTTCTCCGCGCGGCGCCGCCATGACCGCCAACGTCATCACCTATCGCAGCCGCAGCGCGATCCGCGACTTTGGAAAAGTGTTAGGCATCCCGGAGGACGTTTGCGGGCGTTTTTCCGACCTTCACGGCCACGGCGATTTTCCGCACACCATCGAGATGATCGAGCAGCTCGAATTGGCCGGGCTGCCCCAAAATCACCCGCGCCGTGAAGCATTGATCCAGCTTTACTTTTCGGCGCTGTCGCTGCCGCGGCATCTCGGCCAGCACAGCGGCGGCATGATCATTTGCGACCGCGGCCTGGACCGCTATGTCCCGCTCGAACCCGCCAGCATGCCCGGACGCGTCGTCGTGCAATGGGACAAGGACGACTGTGAGGACCTCGGTTTGATCAAGATCGATTTGCTCGGCCTCGGGATGCTGGCGGCCATGGAAGACGCGCTCCACATTTGCCATGAGCGCGGCCGACCGGTTGACCTCTCGCAACTGCCCAAGGACGATCCCGCGACTTTCGAAATGCTGCGGCGCGCGGATACCATCGGGGTCTTCCAGGTTGAAAGCCGCGCTCAACAGGCCACCCTGCCGCGCATGAAGCCGGAGGTTTTTTATGACCTCGTCATCGAAACCGCGATCATCCGACCCGGCCCGATCGTCGGCAAATTGGTTCATCCCTACCTTAACCGCCGCAGCGGCCGCGAACCGGTGACCTACATCGATGCGCGTTTTCGGCCTGCGCTCGAGAGAACGTTAGGCATTCCGCTTTTTCAGGAACAGGTGCTCAAGATGGCGATGGTCATCGCCGACTTCACTGGCAGCGAGGCGGAGGAATTGCGGCGCGCGATGAGTTTTCACCGCAGCCCCGAACGCATGGAAAAGGTCATGAACAAACTGCGCGCGGCGATGACTCGAAAAGGGGTTTCCGCCGACGTGCAGGACCGGACGGTGGAAAGCATTCGCGCTTTTGCACTCTATGGCTTTCCCGAAAGCCACGCCATCAGCTTTGCGCTCATCGCCTATGCCAGCGCCTGGCTTAAGACGCATCGCGCCGCCGAATTTTACGCGGGCCTGCTCAATGCTCAGCCGATGGGCTTTTATTCCTCGAGCACCTTGGTTGAAGATGCCGAGCGGCACGCGGTGCGGGTTTTTCCGGTCTGTGTCGTGAAATCCAGCGTCGATTGCACTGTCGAGACAGACGACCGGCTGCGCCTCGGATTCAACCAGGTGCGTGGACTGACCGCCGCCAACGCAGCCCGCATTGTCGCCGAACGCGAACGAGCTCCCTGGGAAAGCCTGGACGATCTTCAGGCCCGAACTCATCTCCCCAAAAATGAGCGCCGCCTTTTGGCCAGCCTCGGAGCGTTAAAAAACCTGACCGCGCATAGGCGCGACGCGATGTGGCGAATCGAGGCCGCCGAAGAACCAGACACCTTGTTCGCCTGGGGCGAACAAAATGCAGAATGCAGAACGCAGAACGCAGAAATTTTCAGGCGCAGGGAACCGGTGCCAGACGCCGATACGAATATTCTGCATTCTACATTCTGCATTCTGCCTTCTCTGCCTCCCATGACCCCATCGGAGCGTGTCGAGGCCGACTATGCCGGCCTTGGTCTCACCACCGGGCCGCATCCCATGGCCTTGATCCGCGCGCGTCTGCCGCAGGTCACTCGCGCCTGCGATCTCGCGGCCCTCAGAAATGGACGCTTCATCATCGCCGCCGGCCTCGTCATTTGCCGGCAGCGCCCCGGCACCGCCAAAGGTCATGTTTTTATCTCCCTCGAGGATGAAACCGGCATCGCCAATGCCTTTGTCCCTTGTCCCACTTTCGAAAAAAATCGCCTCGCCATCACCCAGGAGCGCTTCCTGCAAATCAAAGGCCGCCTGCAAAACCAGGAAGGCGTCATTTCCATCTACGCCCAGAAAATCGCTCCGCTCCGCTACGACATCGAACTGGCCTCCGTTTCGCATGATTTTTGTTGAGCCTCATCCTCGTCACCTGGCGTATGCTCTACGTGCTGGAGTCGGTTCGTCTTGATAAATGGCTTTGGGCGGTGCGGCTTTTCAAGACGCGGGCTCAAGCCGCCGACGCCTGCCGTCGGGGCCGGGTCCTGATCGATGACCAGGCAGCCAAGCCGGCACGGGAAGTGCGCGTGGGAGATGTCATAGCCATTCGCCAGGATGTTTTCGTTCGCACAGTGAACATCAAGGCCGTGCTCGAGAAACGTGTGGGCGCCAGTCTGGTGCCTGACTTTATGGACGATCTCACGCCTCCAGAGCAATGGCAGCGCTTAAAAGCCCACCAGGAGGAGCGACGCTTGTCGCCGCCGGTTTTTCCGCTGGGTTTTGGCCGCCCTACAAAACAGCAGCGCCGCCAAATTGAAAAAGCTTTCCATCGGGACACTTAGGGCGGACGGAGCCGGTGATTCGTTATTATCAGATATTCGGGTGACGGGACCGCTTGCTTGCGCGCCATGGGCGTAGCGGGGCGTCCCGCCGTCCGAAGGGCCCACGCTACTGCAGCACCGAGGCGAGAGCGCTTCCCGCCAGTGCAATCATGAAGATCCACCCCACAAGCGCGAAACAACCGCTGCCCGTTGTTTCCACTGGCGTCAGCGGCGCCGGGCGGCGGAGATTTCGAGGATCAGCAGCAGGCAGCTTGTCAGATTCATAGACGGCATAGACGTCGCCAAAAAGTAGGGTATCGCCGTGGCGCAGTTGGTGCACCTGTGTGGGTTTTCCGTTGACGCGGGTGGGATTGGTGGCGCCCAGATCGTTTAAAATGAATTGGCCGCCGCCGGTGCGCTTGAGCACGGCATGGTGGGAAGAGACGCGTTGGTCGGGCAGAACTATCTGGTTGTCGTCGTCACGACCAATCGTCAGCACGTCGGCCTCGAGGACCACGCGCGTATCGGAACCGTCCAGAAACGTAAAGGTGATCTTCGCCATGGCGCACTGTAGGAAAAGCGATTGCGAGCGCAAGGTTTTGGGCTATCTCAACGATGACTGATGTGCGCGGAGTCGATGCTTTTCGAGGTGCGCCGTTCCGCGATTCACGGGACGGGCGTTTTCGCGGCGCGGGATCTCGAGCGAGGAGAACATGTCATCCAGTACATCGGCGAGAGAATTTCCAAGGCGGAATCAGAGCGGCGCGGGCTGGCCTTGCTCGAAAAGTCGAAAGCCAATGGCGGCGCCGCCGTCTTTATCTTTAGCTTGAATGACGAGTGCGACCTCGATGGCGATGTCCCTGACAACGATGCCAAACTGATCAACCATTCCTGCCAGCCGAACTGCGAAGCGTGCAATATCAGCGACGAAATCTGGATATGCGCCCTCCGCCCCATCAAGTCGGGCGAAGAGCTGACCTTCAACTACGGGTTCGATTTTGATACCTGGGAGGATCATCCCTGCCGCTGCGGCAGTCCAAACTGTGTCGGATATATTCTCGCCCGCGAGTTCTGGCCGCGTTTGCGAGGGCGCCCGGCCCGGCGTGCCCCGGGAAGACAAACTGCCGTCGAGCGTCCGGTGAGTGTCTGCTGAAAAACCCCGCAGGTTCTCGCGCAATATGCCGTGCCCGAGCGGTACGTTTCGACCGCTCGGGCGAAGAGAGCTCTCAAGTGCGGATCAAACCGCACCTCGTTCATCGACCGCTCCCCGGACACCGATTTAATCTCGGCCTTGCGGCTGTTGGAGCCTTTTTCGACTTCGTATTGGCGACGGATCTGCGGATGGCGCTTACCAATGCTAATTTGTCGCGGCATCTTCCCGTTTTCTCGGCCAACCAGAATCCCGTCAAGATTGCTAGCTTGACCCCAATTACCGCCGATTCATTTCCCCCTCACCATCCTACCCTCACAAGGCCAAAATCATGTCTCGCTCCATCTTCGTCTTCGGACTTCTCGCCCTGATCCTGGCACCCGCGGCCTCCGCCCAGCTCGCTCCCACGCCGCTGGTGGATCGCGGCGACACCTGGAGGTACCGCAAGGGAACCAGCGCGCCGGCCGCGGACTGGGCCTCGGTGGCGGACGCTTCGCTCGATGCGAGTTGGTCGTCGGGACCCGGCGGGTTCGGCTATGGGGATGGAGACGATGCGACGGCCCTGGGCGACATGATGAATGGTTACATCACGGTTTACACCCGCGTTTCGTTCAATGTCACGGCGGCGATGGACCCCGCCCGCCACCTGCGCCTCACGCTGGACTATGACGATGGCTGCATCGTTTACCTTGGAGGCGTGGAAGTTTACCGGACGCCCAACGTTCCGGGAGATCCCGGGACGCCTTACGCCTTCGATCAGGATTCCATCACGCAGGCCCAGAATCACGAGGCGTCCGCCGGAGCGAATGGCAATCCGCCGGCGGTGATCGATCTCGGACCGCTTTCCGGACACTTCGGGGTGGGCACCCATGTTCTCGCCGTTCAGGGGATCAACGGGGAAATCGACAGCAGCGACTTATCGCTCATCGTCGATCTCGATCTCGTCGATGCCCCGCCGCCTCCCACGGACGTGACATGGACGCTGGCCGACAGTCCCGTCGCCCTGACGAGCAACATGACGCTCGACGGCGGGGCGACCCTCACGATCGAGGCCGGCGTGGAAGTGGTTTTGTCCGCCGGTGTCGCGCTGCAGGCGATCAACGGCAGCCACATCGACATCGCCGGGACGGCGGCGGCTCCGGTTATCCTGCGCTCAGCGGCGGCGGCGGAATGG
>JBPCQC010000139.1:0-10197 GCA_050998515.1 Verrucomicrobiales bacterium | reverse complement strand
AGATTCGACTTCTTTGTTGTTGGTTGTGTGATTTTCGACGGAGAAGCGACACTTTTGTCGCGGGTGAAAAGACCCCAGCGACAAGATTTTCGCTGCCACGCATTTTCCGCGATGCGGCGCGTGATTTTTCATCTCGATATGGATGCGTTCTACGCGTCCATCGAACAGCGTGATGAACCGCGCTGGCGCGGGAAGCCGGTGATCGTCGGCGCGCCGCCGCAAAGACGCGGCGTGGTTTGCGCGGCGAGTTACGAGGCTCGGAAATTTGGCGTGCGTTCAGCGATGCCCAGTGCGAGGGCCGGGCGTCTCTGTCCGGAAGGAGTCTTCGTCCGGCCACGAATGGATGCTTACCGGGCAGAGTCTGAGGCGATCATGGAGTTGGTCGCAGAGCAGTGCGGACAGGCCATCCAACAGGTCTCAGTCGACGAAGCCTATGTGGACGTGACAGACCGTTTTTCTTTGTTGATCGAGCCGGATGCCGCCCTGGATGCCGCGATGCCGCTCGCCCGCACGCTTAAGGCCGTGATCGTTCAGAAGCGCGGATTGACCGCGACCATTGGCGTGGCACCCAACAAACTGCTGGCAAAGATCGCGAGTGACTTCAAAAAGCCGGACGGCCTCACGGTGGTCCACGCATCGACGAAGGCGAAATTCCTGCGTCCGCTGCCATTGAGGGCACTGCACGGTGTGGGCAAGGTCACTGAACGCGTGCTCGCCGACGCGGGCTTGAGAACGATCGGCGACGTGCAGGACCACCGCGGCGACTTGCATTCGCTCGTTGGTTCGTGGGGTCCGGAACTGAAGCGATTTGCCTTCGGCGACGACGACCGCCCGCTTGAACTCGGGGACGACATCAAGTCGATCAGCAGCGAAACGACTTTCGCGCAGGATACCGCGGACCGGCAGACGTTGCGGGGATGTCTGGTGGAAGCGTCGGTGGAAATCGCGGAGAAGCTGACCCGCCGACGCCTGGGCGCATTCACGGTGCAGATCAAAGTGCGCTACAGTGATTTCACCACCCTGACGCGGCAGATCTCCGTCGAGGAGCCGTTGGGTGAAGCTCGCGAAATCTATCGTCTCGCGTGCTGGCTGCTCGCGCATCATAAGCTTGTGACGCGTCCCCTCCGATTGCTCGGCGTCGGCGTCAGCGGACTGTCGGAGACAACCGTCCAGCAGTTGAGGCTGCCGTTGCCCGTGAAATAGACCGCCAACCCTTAAGCCTTTGGGATAAAGTTGAGCGGTCGATGCCGTTCACTGCGCCAATGTCCTGAGGCCACCGGCTACTGCGCGACACGTTTTCAGGCCAGGACTTTTCGCACCACATTCCCCGAGACGTCGGTCAGGCGAAAGTCCCTGCCGCCGTGACGATAGGTTAGCTTTTCATGGGAGAAGCCTAACAAATGCAGAATAGTGGCGTGGAAATCGTGCACGTGGACCGGGTCTTCGGTGATGTTGGCGCCATAATCATCGGTGGCGCCGACGACGGAGCCGCCGCGCACTCCGGCGCCGGCCAGCCATGAGCTGTAAGCTTTGGGGTAGTGGCTGCGGCCTTTCGGGGCATCTGCGGTGGGGGTGCGGCCAAACTCGGTGGTCCAGACAACCAGCGTTTCCTCGAAGAGGCCGCGCGATTTCAAGTCGCGGAGAAGACCGGCAATGGGTCGATCGACGTTGCGGGCGAGCGGTTCGTGGGTGCGCATGTCGCTGTGGGCATCCCAATTATTGCTCGAGCCGACGTCGATCAACTCGACGAAGCGGACTCCGCGTTCGACCATGCGGCGCGCCGCGAGACACTGCCAGCCAAAACCGGTGGCCTGGCCGCGTTCGAGTCCATAAAGCTCGAGTGTGGCGTCGGTTTCTTTCGACAGATCGAGCACCTCGGGCATGGTTGATTGCATGCCGAAGGCTGTCTCGAATGCCTTCATGCGGGCGGCGAGGGCAGGTTCGTTCGGACGCTCGATCGCGTGCTTTCTATTCAACCGCGCGAGCAAGCCGAGTTCGCTTTGTTGCAGTGAAGATGTCTGAGGTTGTGGGGCGAGGTTGGGGATCGGCTGTTTGCCGGCCAGCACGCGAGTGCCCTGGTGGCAACCGGGGAGGAAATCGCTGCTCCAGACCTGGCTGCCAGCGTAGGGCAACTGCGGCGCGAGCACCACGAACGAGGGAAGGTTTTGATTGACCGTGCCCAAGCCATAACTCACCCACGAACCGAGGCTGGGGCGAGCGACCGTGACTGAGCCGGTGTGAATCCCGAGTGTGGCCTGGAAATGGTCGTTGTGGTCGCCGTGCATCGAGCGGACGAGACAGATGTCATCCATGCATCCGCGCACATGCGGAAAAAGGTCGCTCACCATCGTGCCGCATTGCCCGCCAGGTTTGAAATCCCACAGCGGCCGCACCAGCCTTCCCTTGCCCGCCTCGGCGTCGGTGGTCAATTTCGGTTTGTGATCGAAGCTGTCCATGTGCGATACGCCGCCGCTCATATAAAGGAAGATGACGCTTTTCGCCTTGCCGCCGAACTGCGGCTTGCGCCAAGCCAGTGAATCATCGCCGTCTTTGGCGAGCAGCTCCGACAGCAAGCCGGGCATGAGCAGGGACCCGCCAAATAGCGAGCGCAACGCCTGGCGGCGGGTGAAGGCAGAAGGCAGAGTGCAGAGCGCAGAAGTCATAGTTCAGTCCAGGAAAACGAACTCGTTCGCGCTAAACAGGACGCGGCTGAGGCTTTGCCAGGCTTGTTGGTCAAGCTTGTCCTTCGTCACGCCGTTGCTTGCCAGGGCGGCCTGGGTGGTCTCGATGTGCGCGGTGGCGGCCGCAGTTTCTTCGGCGGTCGGAAGGCGTCCAAAAGCCAGCCGATAGGCGAGCGAAAGCCGTGTCTGGGTGTCGGCGCCGCTGGCACACACGCGGTCCGCAAATGCCGCCGCTTTCGCATGGGCAAAAGGATCATTCATCATAAACAGTGCCTGGAGTGGCGTTGTGGTGAGCGGTCGCTGGCCGGTGGCGACGTTCGTGTCCGCGCCGTCGAAAATCGCGAGGAACGGTTGTTTGCGGATGCGTTGCTGCATCAAGTAAACCGAGCGCTTGTTGGTGGGGAAGTCACTCACAAACGGTTTGTGCTGAGTGAATTTCCATGTGTTCTCAGGTGGAAAGGGATGTCCGGCGGCAACGGTTTGATCGAGCTCGCCGCTCGAAGCAAGCATGGCATCGCGCACCTCTTCGGCCGAAAGGCGACGATGGTTGAACCGCCAATACAACCTGTTTTCGTTGTCGAGGGCGGCGTTTTGCGAAGAGTCGTGGCACGAAAGCTGGTAGGTATGTGACGTCATGATAAGCCGGTGAAGTTTTTTCAACGACCATCCGCCTTCAACGAAGCGGGAGGCCAGCCAGTCGAGCAGTTCGGGGTGGGAAGGAGGTTCGCCGCGGGTGCCGAAATCATCCACTGATGTGACGAGTCCTCGACCAAAGTGATGCTGCCATACGCGATTGACCATAACACGCGCGGTCAATGGATTTGTGGGTTCAGTGATCCACTGTGCCAATTCGAGGCGCCCGCTGCCTTTGGCATCCGGCGGCAAACGCTGGCCGCCCAGCACCTGCAAGAACCCCCGCGGCACTTCGTCCCCGGGCGATTTGGGATCTCCTTTCAAATGAACTGGCGCATTGGCAGGCTGCTCGGTGTCCTGCACCGCGTAAGCCTTTTCGAATTGGTCCCTGGTATTCCTCAGTCCTTTGTGGCGTTCCTTGGCAGCCTCCCACTCGGCACGAACTTCTGCCAGGGTGCGCCCCGGATTGCCGAGAACCGGTTGAGTGGCGGCCGGCGGTCTTTGCGCTTCTCGTTCGAGGCGCGTGCGTTCATTTTTGAGGTCTTCAATCCGCTGGTCGAGTTCGGCGAGCGCCCTTTCGCGAGCGCGGATTTTCGCCACCTCCTCGGGCGGCGCATTGAAAGCAAAGTCGCGGGTGCTGGGGTAGATTTCCACACCCGGAAATGCGTAACGCGTGCTGCGAAAGATGCCGTAGAGCGCGTAGTAATCCTGCACGGTAATCGGATCGAATTTGTGGTCGTGACAGCGCGCGCAGCTTACGCTCAGCCCGAGCAGCGTCTTGCCAACGTTATCGATGGTGTCCTCGATGGTTAGATGAAGATCATCGAGCCTTGATCCGAAGCGCCGGGAAGTTGCGAGGTAGCCGGTGGCAATGGTTTTATGAAATCTATCTTCCGGGGTGTTGGCTGGGAGCAGGTCGCCGGCGAGTTGCCAGCGGACGAACTCATGGTAAGGCATGTCGCGGTTGACGGCGTCTATGACCCAGTTCCGATACTTGTAGGCGGAGGGCACGGGAAAGTCTGAGTTGCAACCCGCGGTGTCGGCATAGCGCACGCCATCAAGCCAGTGCCGGCCCCACCTTTCGCCGTAGGCCGGCAAGCCGAGCAGTCGGTCGATGACCTTGACAAAAGCGTCGGGTGACCTGTCGGCGAGAAAAGCGTCGATCTCATGAAGCGTCGGCGGGAAGCCGGTCAAATCGAAGGTGGCGCGGCGCAGAAGCGACAGAGGGCCCGCTTTTGGCACCGCCGCCAATCCTTTTGCCTCGTGTTTCGCGAGAACAAACCTATCGAGATCATTGTTCATCCAGGCGAAATTTCTTACCGCTGGAGGTCTTGGATCGGTGACGGGCTGCAACGACCAGAATTCGCGAGCCTTCGCAATATCCATCTCAGCCACTGTGGGCTGCACGAGGATCAGAGTTAGAAGCAAGATTTGAAAAAGACAGCGCATTAGTGGATTCGAAATTCAAATTAACTCCATTTCCGGACTCTTTCGAGCCGGATTAGTGTCTTCAGGCCATCCTTGCCTGAAGGGAGCTTCAGAGGAGATGCCGCACCTGCTCAAGGGAGGGCGAGCCTACGGGCGAGCCGCGGTGAAGCCGCGGTGAATATAGGACGGCGAATTCGGCTCGGCTCGCGATACGCTCGCCCTCCCTTGTGGCGTTCCACACGACCGGGGCGGAGCCTGCTGGCCAGGCACCTGCTCCTCTTTCGGATTTCCCGCATTCAGCGCCAGAGGGCGAGCGCTACGGCTAGAATCACGAGCACTGTTCCGGCAAGCCGAAAAGCCATGGTGCCTGGGGCCGCTCCCTCTTTTTGCATGCCCAGCCAACGCGCGGCGAGGGGAGTGAAGATGAACGCCCACAGCCCGCGCGAGCTATAGACCACGTTCACCCGGGCGGCATCTCCAAAAAATCCCAGGACGATGGCGATCATCATGCTTTGCATGGCAAGAATTATGCCACCGGCGAGCAACGAGCCGGCTCGCCGACCTGGCAATCGGAAGACGGGCCCTTTTTCGAAAGGCATGGAAAGGGCCGTTAAGACCGGCAGGGAAGCGGCGACAATAGCGATGAAAGCCCATGCTCCGAACGCCGGTGCCCACAGTTGCAGAAAGATGTCGGCGGTCGCGAAAGCGCTCGCACTAAGCAGCACCAGCCCGATGGCCACGCTCGAACCCCGGCGGTCGACTTTCATGTCCCGAGAGCCTAGCAACAGGATGCCCGCCGCGGTTAACAAGGTTGCCGCCCAGAGCTGGGGCGGAACTGGCTGCGACATGACCAGGACTGTCCCGACCGCGACGAAGATCGCTTTGGTTCCCAACAGCGGGGTGACCAAAGAAACGTCCGCCCTCCGGATGGCGGCTAACGTGAAATAGCCGCCGACAAAGATGAACATGCCAACGGTTATCGGCTGCCAAAGATGAGGCCAGGGAACGGGTTGTCTTTCGAGCAAGGCAAGCGGGAGATAAAACAGTCCGCTAATGATGTTCGAGGTGTGAAAGGCCTGACTCGTAGTCGCTCCCTGGGAAAATGCCCGCTTGAACAGGAGAGAGGCGATCGCAAACAGAACCGCCGCGGCAAAAGGAAGAAGAAGATACACAAAAGAGGTAATTGGCGTCAAAAAATGGGCGCGTACATCCCACCCGTGGCAGTGAATCTGTTTTAACATTCTTTGCCACGAGCGAAAGTAACGAGACGCATCTGGAAGCGCTCGCACAACCAAGGTTGCGTGGCGCGTTGAGATGCGCTCACATGGCCCCGGCCCCGTGAAAACTCCAGATTCATCCAGAAGCGGCCAGGTGGCCGGGCTGTCGCGTCGGCAGTTTTTAAAGTCATCGACTGCGGTCGCTGTCTGCGAGCCATTCGTCGCCACAAGCCCCGGCGCTCCAGTTTCTTCCGGCCAGACGTTGCGCGTTGGCCTGATCGGCTGCGGCGGACGCGGGACCGGCGCTGCGGCGCAAGCACTCGCCGCTGATGCCAATGTGAAGCTCATCGCGATGGCTGACGCGTTCAAAGACCGGCTCGACTTCAGTTTGGAAACGCTGCAGAAGGAGACGCAGATCGCCGATAAAATCGAGGTGCCCGAGGAGCGACGATTCGTTGGTTTCGACGCTTATCAGGGAGTGCTCGCCAGCGGTGTGGATGTCGTGCTGCTGGCGACGCCTCCGCATTTTCGGCCGATGCATCTCAAAGCGGCGATTGACGCCGGCAAGCACGTCTTCGCGGAGAAGCCGGTGGCGGTGGATGCCCCCGGTGTTCGCGCCGTGCTCACCGCCTGCGACGAAGCGCGGAAGAAAAAGCTTTCGGTCGTCTCAGGACTCGCGCTTCGTTATTCCTACGCTCATCGCGAGATGATCAAACGCATCCACGACGGCGCAGTGGGCGAGATCCGGGCGTTGCAGGCGAACGACTTTCGCGGCCCGATTTGGGTCAAGACACGTCAACCTGGATGGACGGACATGGAGTATCACATGCACAACTGGTATTACTTCACCTGGCTCTCGGGTGACTTCAACGTCGAGCAGCACGTGCATATGCTCGATGCCTGCGCGTGGATCATGAAGGACGAATATCCCGTCAGCGTGCTGGGACTCGGCGGCCGGCAGGTTCGCACGGGACCTGAATACGGCAACATTTTCGACCATCACTCGGTCATTTACGAGTTCGCCAGTGGTGTGAAGCTGCACGCTTATTGCCGGCAATTCACAGGCGGTGTCAACGATATCTCCGTTCAGGTCGTCGGCAGCAAGGGCACGGCTTCTCTCAGCCAGCGCGGACTGGAAATCACGACCGACAGCACGTGGCGCTACACCGGGGAGAAGAACAACCAATCGCAAACCGAACACGACGAATTGTTCGCCAGCATCCGCAACGGCCAGCCGATCAACAACGGCGACTACATGAGCAAAACCACCCTCATGGCAATCATGGGCCGCATGGCCACCTACACCGGCAAAAAAATCACCTGGGAGAAGGCGATGAATTCCCAGGAGAACCTTTCCCCGGACCAATACGATTGGGACGCCGCGCCACCGAAATCAGAAGTGGCCATTCCCGGCGTGACCAGGTTTATTTGAAAATCGGACTGCGGTTCAAGCCGCGGTATGTGGCAGCGACAAGAGTGTGGCTGCTACGGGGGGAACCCAGCGACAGGAGTGTCGCTGCCACGGGGGGAACCAGCGACAGGAGTGTGGCTGCTACGGGGGGAACCCAGCGACAGGAGTGTCGCTGCTACGGGGGAAACCAGCGACAGGAGTGTCGCTGCTACGGGGAAACCAGCGACAGGAGTGTCGCTGCCACGGGGGGGAAGCAGCGACAGGAGTGCTGCTCAGCGGCCTTTTCTTTGTTCCATGGCGCTTTTCACGCTGGCACGCTCGTATTCCGGCAGACCATTGAGCGCCTGCTCGGCGGCGGCGGGATCTTTGGATTTCATCGCGCTCAAGGCTTTGCCGATGCTGTTGTTCCGCTGATCACCTCGGATGGTGCAGGCCCAGGCGAGCGCGCTCTCCGGATCTTCCGCGCTGATTTTGTTCACAAGGTAACCGGCCACGCCATCCTTGGCGGGGCTGTTGGGCCAGGTGGCCAGCCACTCGGAAGCGCCGACGACGTCTTTGTCGATCCAGCTCCTGCCGATGCCGGCGTTGGCCGCCGTTTGGTCTGCGCCGGTCAGGCCCGCGGCCCAGGTCAGGGCCGAGTTCACATCCTTTTGCGCAAGATTTGCCGCCAGGGACCCTGCCAACTGGGTGCGGACTTCCGGACTGCCACTGTTGAACGAGTTGAAATCCTGACGCAGCTTGTCTGTATCCAGCAACGAAGCATCGACCCGCAAACACGCATTCAAGGCTGCCACGTCCATCGTCGCCGATGCCCATTGCGCCGCCGATTTCGGATCGCGCTCGAGCCAGTTCTGCATGACTTCACTCACCAATTGGGATTGCTGTTCGGGCGTGCCAAACTTTTGAACTGTCTCGAGCGCCTTCTCGGGAGATTTTGCCGCGGCCGTTTTTATGATTTCCCTCGCCTGGGAGAATCCGGCGTCATCGCTGGGCGGCGCGGCCGCGAGATTGTTCAGCGCGCCATCCGGGTCCTGCCGGGCTCGCACCATGAGAAACGCCGCCCGCGCAGAGTTCTTCGACTCCTCGTCCGGCATCCGATCGATCATGGCCTGCGCTCGCGCGGGATCGGCTTTCGCCGCTGCCGACAGCATGAAGAACATCATTTCCCTGTCGACGCGGCCGCCGTCCTTCTTCATATCGATGAAACCATCCATGGCTCCTTCCGGATCGATGCTGGCCAGGCGAGCGAGAATCATCATCGCCAATGGGTCGCGCCCGCGGCCGGATTTTCCTGATTCCTTCGTCGCTTTCCGCAGGTCTGTGAGGAGCTGCTGCAAGGTCGCCGTATTGCATCCTGACAGCGCCTGCAAAAATTCAAACAACTCGACCGGGGGACCGCTCTGAAATCCCTCCGCCAGCATGCTTTTAAGCAGCCGGTGCGCCGCTGCTTCAGGTAATTCCGCAGTTCCCCCGCCGGCCAGATGTGCCGCGGCCGAAGCCGAGCCGGCAACTTTTTCATCGAGAGAACCCGCCTCATCCTTTCCAATTCTCCGAATCGTTTTTCCTGTTTCACCCGGTGTCTCTCGGGTTGTCAAATTCCTTCCCTCGCCGATCCGATCACGCTGGCCGCGCCACACCCAACCCAACGCCATGCCCGCACTTAGTAGACAGAGCCCAGACAACGCTAGAATTGAATTTCTCATGATGTGATACCCTCCCCAGCCGCAGCACCTCACAGCAATCCGCAATATGTCCACATTGTCATGCGATCTCTCGCCGATCGGCCTCCTGTCACCCCAACCTGGCGCCTTCGCTGGTCGGTGTCCGGCGGCGCGGATAATGGACGACCACCGCGATCTCCGACGGAAAGCGAGACATCAAACGGCATTTCCCGAAAAGCTACGAGTTGCTTTTTGGCATATCCCGGCAATAAGGCGCTCTTCGAGATTCGCTACCTCAGCAAAACATGAAACTACAACTTCTCATCGCTCTGCTGCTGCTGGCCGCGGGCATAAAGGCGACTGCGCAGCCGTCCGCGGGCGGAATTGTTTACGGCCCGAAAGGCGCGTTCAACCTCAGCGCGCCGAAAGGTTGGGTGCTGGACCCGAGCGCCGGCGCGAAACAAGGCATGCCGTGCGTCCTTTATCCAAAAGATGCCACTTGGGACACCGCCGACCCGCTGATGTACGCCAAGATTGCGAGCACAATCTACGAGGATTACGAGAAGTTCGCCGCCGAGGCGGTCGCGGACATGAAGGAAAAGCGTCCCGGCTTTAAATTAAAGCGGATCACATCGGGAAGAACCAAGGGCGGCCAGCCTTACTTCATCAATGAGTATCCGGCGACAAAAGCATATGCGCGGCATGAGCGGGTCGCCTATGTCCAGCTGCCCAAGGCCGTGGCTTACATAGTCTATACCGCGGACCAGGAGTCTGCCTTTCGCAAACACCAGGCCGTTTTGCATGAAACGGTCAAGTCCCTCCTCGCCATGGAGGCCGATTATTTAGGCAAGCCGAAGGCGGCCGAGGAACTCTAACGTGTCACCCGCAGTTCCACTCTCGGCACTCTGCTGGTTACCGTCATGCCGGCGCTGGGGGGAAACATCATCAACCCTCGAACTGTAGCGCCATAGCAGGCGTTGGTCTGGAAGTCTATGAGGCAGCCGTGTCAAAAGCGGCGCCGCGGCCAACATGGCGGGGCCTCCAGGGCTGATTTTTTCATGGTACTTCAGGTTTCCAATCCTGCCCATCCGACCGGGGTCTCAGACCCCGGCTACAGCGTTGTAGCCGGCCTCTGTGAGGCCGGAGAAATCAACCGCAACCCTTGA
>JBPCQC010000041.1:0-48323 GCA_050998515.1 Verrucomicrobiales bacterium | reverse complement strand
TTGCCGCGGCTCATTACTTGATAAACCGCTCCGGTAAACTCGACCCGTAATGGACGTGCCATGAGGCCCCACATCACCGGGATCCCCTACCTCGGCAATGCTAAAATCCTCAACCTGACCCCCGGTCCCACCTGACCCCCGGTCCCATGCGGTCGGAAGAATAAATTGTTGTTGCGACCTAAAGGTAATATTCAATAATGGGATCAAACCGCAGTTCCTCGCCCGCATCTACCATGAGAGTCGCCGTTACTTTTATTTTTCTCTCTGTTTTGGTTTCTCTCGCATCGGCGCGCGACTTTCCAAAGCAAATTCGAGATCAGCTTCGAGGCGATATCCGTAGGGCATTTCTCAACATCACATTTTCCGCTTCCACTCAGAAGGAAGAAGACCAGAAGGTTAATCGGCTGATAGCGCATGCGTTTGGCGGCGGATATTTCACAGTCGATGAGGATGACGCCGATATTGAATTTCAGGTGACTGTCACCGACGGCGCTGGGATGCAAAAGCGCAGTGTCTCTTTTGTTTATAACCAATCCGAAAACGGCTGGGTTCTCCTCGCCGCCCTTCCTGGGGGCGCTCCGATAGGATCTCCCGCCAAGCACCACGGCTGGAGAGACATCCACACTCGGGAGAGAATATTTGATCGGCCATCGGAAATATTAGTGAGGACCTACAGGTATATCAATGGAGCTTACGTGAAAATAGGTGAATCGGTTGATTCTGGTGGTTAGTTGTGGATTGCTTAGACGGCACTCTTTAGCGGCGGTCCGGCATGACCCATTGCCCCCCGGTGATGACCCCTGTCGTGGGTTGCGCAGCGCGCGAATGCAATGGCTATTTACCCACCGCTTTCTTGAGGGCGGCGGCCTTATCGATGCGCTCCCAGGTCAAATCGGGATCGTCTTTGCCGAAGTGGCCGTAATTGGTGGTCTTTGAATAAATGGGCCGGAGCAAATCCAGCTCTTTGACGATATCGGCGGGCTTGAACGAGAAAACCCGGGTGATCGCTTTTAAGATTGCAGATTCAGGAATCGCGGCAGTGCCAAAAGTATCGATGTGCACACTCACCGGCTGCGGATGGCCAATGGCATAGGCGAACTGCACTTCGCATTTCGCCGCCATGCCGGCAGCGACAATATTTTTCGCGACCCAGCGACCCATGTAGGCGGCGGAGCGGTCAACTTTTGACGGATCTTTTCCCGAGAAGGCGCCGCCTCCGTGCCGGCCCATGCCACCATACGTGTCGACGATAATTTTCCGGCCGGTGAGTCCGGTGTCGCCCTGCGGGCCGCCAATGACGAAACGACCGGTCGGGTTGATGAGAAATTCCGTCTCTCTGGTCAGCATCCTGGCGGGCAGCACTTTTTTGACAATCTTCTCGATGCAGAATTTTTCGATTTCGCTGTGCTCGACATCAGCGGAATGCTGGGTCGAGATCACGACATTTGTGATGCGAATTGGTTTGCCGCCGGCGTATTCGACTGAGACCTGGCTTTTGGCATCCGGGCGGAGCCACGGAACCTTTCCGCTCTTGCGGATGCGGGTCAATTCGCGGCCGAGACGGTGGGCAAACATGATCGGAGCGGGCATCAACTCGGGCGTCTCATTGCAGGCATAACCGAACATCAGGCCCTGATCGCCGGCGCCCTGCTCGGCGTGCTTTTTTCCCTTCGCTTTCTTGGCATCGACGCCTTGCGCGATGTCGGGACTTTGGCTGGTGATGATGTTCATCACAAAAACGCGGTCAGCATGAAAAATGTCTTCCGCGTGCACATAACCAATGCCGCGGATCGCCTCTCTGACGATGGCGTCGTAGTTCAGTTTCGCCTTGGTGGTGATCTCACCGCCTACCACCACGATGTTCGACTTGGCGTAAGTTTCGCAAGCCACGCGGCTGTGGCGATCCGCGGCCAGACAGGCGTCGAGCACCGCGTCGGAAATGGTGTCGCAAACTTTGTCCGGGTGGCCTTCGCCAACCGACTCGGAAGAAAAAATGTAGCTGTGGGACATGACATTAGAAAATCGAAAGGAGATCTGGGACGGGCAAAACGGGGAATTCGTTCCCATGTTGCGCGGTTTGGTCAAACGGAAAGTGCACCGTGCAATATAGCCTGCTCATCCTTAACTTGCGGCATCACCTTGTCGACGCACACTGCTTGCGGATGAACGATGGCACAGGCCGGGATCGAGGTCTTATTTGCCTCCGCTGCGATGTCGCCGCCAACTGAAGGATTTTTTCCCGCAGCGACGGAACGGTTTCAGCGCCTCTTCGTCTGCGCTCTTTAGCCAAGCCGGCCACAGGCGCATCCTATGCGTTCTCCTCGATCGCAGTGATTTCGTGCTTTAAGATTTTGCCAACGCGGTGTTTCGCCAGATAAACTTGGGCAAGGCTGACGTCGAGCTCACTCATGACTTTGCCGACGCTCCAATCCTTGACGACGTAGGCATCGAAAATTTGAAACTGTTTCGGCGAGACCTTGGTTTTTACGCGGGCGACCGCGCGGTCGAGCAGGTTGCGCGCCCACTCAGCGTTCCAGGTTTTTTCGAGATCACCGGTTTTCGGATCGGCGAATCGGTCGAAGGTGGCGGTGTCCCGATTGCTGTGGTCCGGGCCGTGCGACATGGCAGTATCCTTGGCCCGGCGCCGGAATTGGTCATTGATCCGCCACCTGGTCAGGTTCATTAGCCAGACCTTGAAACTTCCCTGCTTCGGATCGTATTGCTGCTTTTTTGATTGCTTGGCGAGGGCCAAAACCACCTCCTGCACGGCGTCCATCGCTTCGTCCGGGCGCAGTCCGCTCTTCAACGCCACACCGTAAATGAGCCGCCAATAGGTCTTGTAGAAGTCGTCCCAGGATTTTTGGTCCTCCCAGTTGCCCAGCCGGTCGATCAGGCTCTTGCGCGTCTTTTCGTACGCGGAAAGGAGATGAGATTGATCGGGTTCGGCAGCCGCCCTGACAGTTTCCTCCGGCATGGCTTGACCATAGACACGGAGGGCTGGCTTTTCCAGTAGTAGCCCAAAACCGTGTCGCTTCGGAGCTCCAAACAGCGACAGAGCATCGCGGCGACCATGAGCTAATTCATGCCTCAGCGACAAGAGTGTCGCTGCCACTGCTTGCATTGCCCGCAATTAAAGGCTTTTTGCGAGCTGGACATGCGTGCTTCGGCTCCACAAGAAAATCCCGTGCCGCCCCTGGATTTCATCCGCCAGATCGTGGCCGATGATCTGGCAACTGGAAAGCACGACTTCATTGTGACGCGCTTTCCACCCGAGCCTAACGGTTACCTGCACATCGGTCACGCCAAAGCGATTTGTCTCGACTTTGGCCTGCCCCTGGAATTCCCCTGCGGAGGACGCAGCCGCTGTCATCTGCGCATGGATGACACCAATCCAACAAAGGAGGAAGTCGAGTACGTCGAATCCATGAAGGAAGATGTGCGCTGGCTTGGCTTCGAATTCGGAGCACACTTTTATTTCGCCAGTGACTATTTCGATTTCTTCTACGAGTGCGCGCTGCACCTCATCCGTACCGACAAAGCGTATGTCGATCATCAAAGTGCCGAGGAGATGCGCGCCGCCCGCGGCACGCTGACCGAGCCCGGCGAAGCCAGCCTGTGGCGGGACCGGCCAGTCGAAGAAAACCTGGTCGAATTCGAAAAGATGCGGGCCGGGGAATACCAGGAAGGACAAGCAGTTCTGCGGGCGAAGATTGACCTGGGTTCGCCGAACATCAATCTGCGCGACCCGGTCCTCTATCGAGTTTTGCACCAGCCACACCATCACACCGGCGACAAGTGGTGTATTTACCCGATGTACGACTATGCCCATCCGCTCGAAGATGCCAAAGAGCTGGTGACGCACAGCCTTTGCACGCTCGAATTCGAGCACCACCGCCCGCTTTATGATTGGGTCATCGAAAACTGCCCGGTGCCGGGGAGTCCGCGCCAGATCGAATTCTCGCGCCTCAATTTGACGTACACCATGATGAGCAAGCGTAAGCTGCTCGAACTGGTGCAGGCGGGCGCTGTCGAGGGCTGGGACGATCCTCGAATGCCCACTCTCGCCGGGCTCCGCCGCCGGGGCTACACCCCGGAAAGCATCCGGGACCTTTGCAGAAAAATCGGCATTACGAAATACAACGCCCTCACTGAAATTGCGCTGCTCGAAGGGTGTGTTCGCGATGACCTTAACAAAACCGCGCCGCGCTATTTCGCGGTGCTGCGGCCACTCAAGGTCACCCTCACCAACTGGCCGGCTGGACACCTCGAGACGATCGATTGCGTCAATAACCCCGAACGTCCCGAACTCGGGAGCCGACAGGTCCCATTGGGTCGCGAGTTGTGGATCGAGCGCGACGATTTCATGGAAAACCCGCCCAAGGAATTCTTCCGCCTCGCCCCAGGCCGGGAAGTGAGGTTGCGCTACGCCTACAATATAAAATGCGACGAGATCGTCAGGGACACCGCCGGCAATGTGATCGAGCTGCGCTGCACGTTTGATCCCGAGAGCCGCCGCGGCGGTCGAAAAGTAAAGGGGATCATCCACTGGGTCAGCGCGCCGCACGCCAGTCAAGTCACGGTGCGTCTCTATGACCGGCTTTTCACCGTCGAAGAACCCGGTGAGAATTTCGCCGCCGAGATCAACCCGCACAGCCTCGAAACCCTAACCGATTGCCAGGCCGAGGCGGCCGTCGCCGACATGAAAGCCGGCGAGCGTTGCCAGTTCGAGCGCCTCGGTTACTTCATCGCGGATGCAAAAGATTCTCAGCCGGGCGCCCCTGTGTTCAATCGGACTGTCACTTTGAAGGACACGTGGGCGAAGATGGCCGCGAAGGCTCGGTAGGGGGAGCGATGAGAATGGTTTCTTAGTGATTTGCTCGATTGAGACATCATTTGAACGCGCAACGAGCCGAGGAAAACAAGGCTCGCAGCGCCCACCCCTCCAGCCGAATTCGGAAAGCAAGAAGACCCGAACGCCGCGAGGGCAGGCTCGTCCGCCCCCAACCGAAACAAACAAATGAGAAGGCGGTGCTTTCCTAAACCTTCCTTACCCGCACGTTCCGATAAGCCACGACGTGACCGTGGTCCTGGAGACCAATGTGGCCTTCGCGTTTAAAGTCTTTGAGCGCGGTGCGGAATTTGTTTTTCGAGCCGTCGGGGTTTTGCTCGGGTGTCGTCCAGCGGTCTAGATCCATTTCATTTACTTTTTCGCCGTTCAGTTCCACGGTGATCTTCGAGCCTCGCGCGGTAATGACCATTTTATTCCAATCGTCTCTGGCCGCGTTTTTGGTGGGCGCCACGAGGTCGTAAAGTGCGCCGACGCTGTGTTTGTCCGGGCCGCCGGGCTTCTCGACCTGAATTTCGATGCCTGTCTGCACGCAGTCCTTCGGATTGTCGGTGCGGAAAAAGACCCCGCTGTTGCCGGTGGCCCTGAATTCCACTTCGAGGATAAAATCCCCGAAGCGTTCCTTCGTCCAGATGTCACCGCCCTTGCCCTTGCGCACCAGAGCGCCCTCCTCGATGACCCAATCCGCCGAAGGGGCGCTGCCGCTCGCATTGGTCCAGCCGTTGAGGTCCTTCCCATTAAAAAGCGTGGTCCAACCGTCGTCGGCGGCGAAGAGGCTGGACGCAATGACCGCCAGGATAGCGAGGAGGGCCGGGTTTTTCATGATGGCGGCACTCTCAACCTCAACCCTAAACTCTCAACTATTCCTCAGCCACCTTTTGCTTGCCAAAGTGCCCCTGCCGCCTAGTGTTTTTTCCCGTTCTTCTTTCCGCCTGCGTTTCGGCGTGTAAGCGCATCATTCTCATCTGCCCACGTTATGAAAGCCGATATTCATCCCAAATATGTCGAGACGACGATTTCCTGCGCTTGCGGGGCCGTCTATCACACTCGTTCCACTGTGGATAGTATCCAGGTCGGCATCTGTGCAGCGTGCCACCCGTTTTTCACCGGCGAACAGAAGTTCGTGGATACCGCGGGCCGCGTGGACAAATTCACCAAGCGCTTCGGCAGTGTGAACGCGGTCCGCCGCGCCAAGCCCAAGCTGGCGGCTTCGGCTTAGCTGCCATCTTTTATCTTTCGTTTTGCTCCTGGCGTCCCGATCGGGGCGCCTTTCCCGTTTTTCAGCAGGCTCTTAAATGGATTTTTCTCCGCTCATTGAGAAAAAGCGCGCCCGCTTTGCCGAACTCGAGCAGTGGCTCTCCGAGCCTGGCTTCTTCGACGATCAACGTCGCGCTGGTGAAGTGACCCGCGAGCATTCCAGGATCAAGCGGCTGCTTGATTTATGGGCTCAGTTAGGCAAAACCTCGGCTGATCTGGAAGGCAACATGGAACTGGCGAAAAGTGAAGACAGTGGCCTTGTCGAATTGGCGCAGGCGGAAATCCCCGAACTCGAGCAACGTCAGGCGGCGCTCGCCGATGAACTGCGCTTTTCCCTCTTGCCGCCTGATGAAACCGAGGATCGGGACGCGATCATGGAAATTCGCGCCGGAACCGGGGGCGACGAAGCGTCGCTGTTCGCGGCGGAGTTATTGCGAATGTACGCGCGGCACTGCGAAAAGCGCGGTTGGAAACTCGAGATAATCGATAGCAGTTCATCGGAGGTCGGCGGCTACAAGTCGGTGACCGCCAAGATTTCCGGAGACCAGGTTTTCCGGTTTCTGCGCTATGAGAGCGGTGTGCACCGGGTGCAGCGGGTGCCCTCGACGGAAACGCAGGGCCGCATTCACACTTCGACGGCCACAGTCGCGGTCCTGCCCGAGGCGGAGGAAGTCGACGTCCAGATCAAGCCGGAAGAACTGCGCATCGAGGTGAGCCGCGCCGGCGGGCCGGGTGGGCAGGGTGTCAACACCACGGATTCGGCGGTGCAGGTATTTCACCTGCCGACTGGGATCATGGTCCGGTGCATCGAGAACCGCAGCCAGCAAAAGAATCGTGAAAGGGCAATGGAGATTCTGCGCGCCAAGCTCTTCGAGCGGAAGCAGCGCGCCGAGCAGGAAAAATACGCCGCCCACCGGCGCAATCTTATCGGTTCGGGCGGGCGGGAGGAAAAGATTCGTACTTACAATTATCCACAGAACCGGATCACTGATCATCGCATCGAGATGACGATTTATTCCCTGGATCGTTTTCTCGAGGGCGAGCTCGATGACATGATCGCTGCCTTGCAACGCCGCGACATGGACGACCGCATGGCCGCGCTGCAATCAAGTTGAGCGAAAAATGAACATGGCCCTGCCCCACGAGCGGCTGGCGCAGCAAATACTTCATCCTCCGTGGGCGGGACCAACAGACTGAGCTGCCGGCTGTGCTTGCAAATTCGCCGGGTCGCACTGTGATGTCGGCATGACCACTGGCCGTTTCCTTCTCGCTTCCCTGCGCCACTACTGGCTCTGGCACGCGGGCCTGGCACTGGGAGTGGCCATTGCCGGGTCTGTTATTTGCGGATCGCTGGCCGTCGGGGATTCAGTGCGCGCCACCTTGCGCCAACACGCGGCGGAACGCCTCGGACATGTCCAAACCGCCCTCATCGGCAACGACCGGTTCTTTACCGAGACCCTGGTCGATGCGCTGCCGGGGAACAAAACCGCTCTGATTGCAGTGCGGGGGACAATTGCCAATGCGGATGGCAGCGCACGCGTTGTCAATGTGAACGTGCTCGGTGTGACAGACTCCTTCTGGCGGCTTGCTCTGCGGCCCCTGAGGCACGATTTGGCCAACGACTCTGCCGTCTTCAACCAGCCGCTCGCCAGGGCCCTCGGAACTGCTCCCGGTGAGACGGTCGTGATTCGGATGGAAAAACCAAGTGCCCTCTCGAAAGAGGCTCCGCTCTCCGGAGAGGCAGATCAGACCGTCACGCTGCGCCTCAGAGTTGCCGGCACCGCGACGGCCCCCGCATTGGGCGACTTCAGTCTTAACGCCAGTCAGAGCGAGCCGAAAAATGTCTTTGTGCGCCTGACAAAACTTCAGGAAACGTTCGGGCAGCCAAAGCGCGTCAACCTCGGCCTCACTGACTCCGTTGAAGCCACTGACGCCCGTCTGGCAGCGGCCTGGTCACTCGATGACGCGAATCTCACGCTCCGCAAACTCGACAACGGCGAGTGGGAAATCGCCACCCCGCGCGTATTTCTGGACCCCGTCGTGGCGGACAAAATCCGGACCGTGTTTCCCTCAGCGCGAGGCGTGCTGACATATCTGGTCAACGAAATCCGCGCCTCCCCAAGCGCGGCCACGCCGTATTCCATGGCCACGGCGGCGGAAAGTCTTTTCGAACTTGGCCCGGACGAGGTCGCGGTGACGCAATGGACCGCCGATGACCTCGAGCTAAAACCGGGCGATCCGCTGACGCTGAAATTCTATTACTTCAGCCGCGGACGTGAGATGGAGGAGCGCGCTGCCTCGTTTGCGGTGAAATCGGTGCTCCCGATGGACCATTCAGCGGTTCGCCGGGATTGGACCCCGGATTTTCCCGGGGTCATGGATAAACCAGACTGCCGCGATTGGAATCCGGGCATCAAAATGGACATGACCCGGATCCGGCCCAGGGACCAGGAGTATTGGGCAAACCACCGCGGAACTCCCAAGGTTTTTCTGGCGCTCGAGACCGGCCAGCAACTTTGGGGAAACAGGTTCGGCACCCTCACTTCGTTAAGGCTGCCAGCAGATGCACTGACGGACGAGGGTGATTTCCTAACAAAACTTCAGGAGGCGGTTCAGCCGGCCGATTTTGGGCTGGGCGCCGCCCGTCCTGCCATGGTTGCGCGGGAAGCCGTGGATCAATCATATGATCTGGGCACTCTTTTTCTGGGCATGAGTTTTTTTCTGATCGCCACGGCGCTGCTGCTAACCGCGCTCATGTTTCTTTTTACCTGGGAGAATCGCGCGGCGCAGCTCGGCGTGCTGATGACGGTCGGGCTCGATCCCAAACGTGTGCGGCGACTGATGATGTGGGAGGCCGGGTGGGCCTCAGTTCTCGGCGCTGTTGCCGGCCTTGGCGGTGGATTGATCTATTCGAGGCTGGTGCTTCGAGCGCTCAGTGGAGCCTGGGGTGGGGCGGTAGGCGGACTGAGCTTTGTGCCCGCGGGCGACCCGTGGACGCTGGCAGCCGCAGCCGCAGCCACATGTATTCTTGCTGTGGCCACGGTGTGGCTTACGGCGTGGAGACTGCTTCGCGCGCAGCCAAAGGATCTGGTCGCTGGCGGTGTTGGGGAGGCATTGGCGGCTGGGCGCGGCGTGGTGAATAGCGGGGTAGGGAGCCGGCGCCATTTCATGATCGGCTGGGCCCTGCTGGCGATGCTGTCAAGCGCGGCCGCTTTTCTCGCCTGGAAGGCTGCCGGCAATCCGGCGGCTTTTTTTGGGGCGGGCGCACTCCTGATGGTCGTCGGCGTCGTTCTGGCCGCCATTGGGCTTCGATACCTTCGATGGCGCATTAGTCGAGGCGCGCTGGCCAGTTACTGGCAACTCAGCCTGCGCAATACAACCCGCAAGTCCGGCCGCAGCCTGGCCGTGGCTGGCCTGCTGGCTGCGGGCGTTTTCATGATTTCCGCCATGGATGCTTTCCGACTGGACGCCAGCGCGACCGATGCCCGTGACTCCGGAACCGGCGGATTCGCGTTCGTCGGCGAGTCAACTCTCCCAATTTACGAAGACCTCAATTCAAGGCCGGGCCGTGAGAGCTATGGGCTGGATGAAGCCGATTTTTCCGGCGTCTCGTTTGTCCCATTTCGCGTGCGCGAAGGTGACGAAGCGAGTTGCTTAAACCTAGAACGCCCGCAAAACCCGAGGATAATCGGCGTGCGGCCCGAACATCTCGCAGCACGCGCCGCTTTCGCTTTCACGACAGGGCCGCGAGACTGGTCGGTCCTGGATGGTTGGTCCGGAATCGGCCCCATCCCCGCCGTAATGGATGCCAATTATGTCCAATACACACTTAAGGCCAAACTCGGCGACACACTCGAGGTCGCGGATGACCGCAATGGCGTCGTCATCCTGCGCATCGCTGCGCTGCTCGAGCCCTCCGTGTTGCAGGGCAGCGCCGTCATTTCGGAATCGGCTTTCCTCAAGGCGTTTTCGGAGAGTGGCGGGTATCGGTTTTTTCTTGTGGACGCCCATAGAGAACGCAGGGATGCGGTCGCGAAAACATTGATGCGCCAACTCGAAGACCGCGGGTTCTCGCTGACCCCATCGGGCTTGCGGCTCGACGAATACAATACTGTTCAGAATACGTATCTGCGCATTTTCACCGCGCTCGGCGGATTGGGCCTGATCCTCTCGACCGCCGGGCTTGGCCTCCTGCTCGCCCGGAATGTGCTCGAGCGCCGCCGCGAATTTGGCCTCTTGCTGGCAGTGGGCCTGCCACGCCGGACCCTGCGAAGAATTGTCATCGGCGAGAACTCGCTCCTGCTCGTTGCCGGCTTGTTTATTGGGGTGTTTTCGGCACTGCTCGCCGTCTGGCCGGTGTCGGGGAAACTGTCTCTGCCGGTCGCGATCATTCTGGCCATCCTCGCGGGCGGACTTTTGTTTTGCTCCGTGGCCGCCCACCTCGCCATGCGAGGCCAGTTGATAGAAGCGCTCCGCTCTGAGTGATCACACGGGCCAGTTGAAGTCGATGTCAGAATTTCATCGCAAACCTTAGGCCAGGGCTGATTTTTTCATTGTCGCTGACGTCAACCGTCGTCAAAGGGTTGCGGTTGATTTCTCCGGCCTCACAGAGGCCGGCTACAACGCTGTAGCCGGGGTCTGAGACCCCGGTCGGATGGGCAGATTGGAAACCTGAAGTACCATGAAAAAATCAGCCCTGGGATCAAGGGGATTTTCCGAGGGGCCGGCGTCCGGGCAGGTTTTTCGCCTCGGGAATGCGTGGGCGGAAGATGGGTTGAAGGCATGGCGGCTCTGCCAGTCGACATTCAGCGCAACAATGCTTCTTCAACAGCCGCAGTCCAAAGCGTGAATGAATTTCCGGGCAGCGACAGCGGTTGCTTCAGAGCGGGACTGAATGAAGCCCGAGTCCACAGCGTAAACGCATTTCCTGGAAGACGCAGACGCCGTGGCGGTGGTGCCGCGTAAGGCTGCGTCCAGAGGGTAAAGGCACGGCCTAGCAAACGCAGGCGACGCGGAGGCTGAACGATGACGTGTCGCTCGGTGCGCTCGACGACACGCAGGTGGCCATTCGAGAATTCAGTGACGTAGCCCTCACGAATCAGCCAACGCAAGTCTTGCAGCACCGCAATCCCTTCGCGGTCGGCATCGTTGGGCGGCGGAGATGCCGCAGGAGGCTTCTCACTGGGGGTCTGCGGCGCTGGTGGCGTTGTCGCAGAGACGGCTGGGATCGGGGCGACCAGCCCCTCCCGAGGTTGTGGTGAGCCTTCGGCGACTGCGGAAACTTCCGATGCCTCTTCTGACACTGGTGTGGCCGGAGATGAGATTGATTCGGGCACCGGAGTTTCGGACGGTGCCGATGGCGGAGTGGGTGGTTCGGTGACCAACCCGGCCGCCTGCGGCGCGATGGCCAGTACGACCTCGCGGTAAGTGCATTGGGCATTCTGCCGGATGAATTGAATGATCGCCTTAACACGGTCCGACACCGGGGTGCGTGGATCGAGCGGGCGCGGCCGCGACCGTGAAACGAAGGTCTCGCGTTTATTCTCCTTGAAAAAGCGCAAGCCGGCCTGCTCAAACTTGCGGCACAACTCTTGCACCAGTTGCATCGGAAAGCGCCGCTGGTCCTCGACTACGATTCTCAGCAGCGTTGATAGCCCGGGCGACAACAGGGTCGTCGGCAGATTCCCCGGCACTGTGGCGACCGGGGCGTCGGCCAGTATTTCCGCTTCACGGGTTTCGAACAAATAGCGCACCGCTTCGTCCGCGGACTGAAAAACAGGAGCATTTTCTTCAGCCTCCGGGAGCACGTAACGGATTTGCGTACTCTGCTCGCCGAGCCATTTCTTTACCGCCTCGTCGTCACGTTCGATGCGAATGCGGCTCTTAAATTTATCGAGCGGCATGTTCTTGAAGCGCTCCTGATGGAGGTGCACCAGGTTCCGTTGATAGGCGTGAAAATTGGGCGGGCCGAGCACGGTGCCGCTCAAGCCGCATATCGCGATGGCGGTGAAGCTGCCTTTCGGGGGGTCGATCTCGATTCTTTCTTCTTTAAAAAATGTGGTGAGCAATCTGGCGCTGGCGAAATGCTGCCGGGCTTCCTCGCGGCTCAGCCACAAAGAGCCATCGGTCGCACAGAGTGTCAGTAAGGGTGGTCGGGCGCCCTGGCGCGGCTCGAAGCGCACGCGATAACGCTCTGGCCGCGCCAAAAACAGACGCGCCAAATCAAAAATCCCATAGGCGCGGCCGGTCGCTTTGATTTGCATACTGAGAGACTCGACGCCGGGCTGTTCAGGCAAAATAGACGCCGACCAGCCTGGCGGCGGTGCCGGGAGTTGCGGGGCCGGCCGATGAAACTCCCTTTCGCGCCCAAACTCCCGGTCCCTCTGTCCGCGCGGCTCAAACTTTTGAGTCGGGGAACCTTTTCCTCTCCTGAATTGTCGATCCGCCTGTTGAGCAGGTCGCTGCTGTGACTGAGATGGCGCTTGTGACTCGCCGTGCGGTCGGGGCGGCGCCGGTCCTGTCGCTCCCCGCGGGCTCTGCGGGAAGGGAGGACGGCGAAATTGTCCGTCCCCGCCAGGCCGTTGCGCGCGTTGTGGAGAGTCGCGTTTATCGAAATCGCTCCTCTCGCCCCGTGGCTGTCGCTCACGCCTTTCTCCTCGCGGCGGCCCACCCAGGCTGCGACGACGCTCTCCACCGGGTCCACCGGGATGGAGTTCGGCGCGGTGTTCCCAGGTAACCTGACCGCTCGGTTCGCCCTGCGCGCGGGTCACCCAGGCCGGAGCAAGGTCCAGTTCGGAAAGATTGATCGTCACCGGCGACGGCACTGAGGATGGGTCATCCATGGGATTTGGGGAAGAAGGAACTCATTAGGCCTGTAATGCGCGAATGCAGGCACTACTTCGCGTAAGGCTCGTAGCCAGTCGCTCGAAGGAAAGGCATGTTGCCGCCGTCGACCAGGATTGTGAGACGGCAAAGATGGCCCTTGGCCCAACCCAACCTGCTGGCAAGCTGGCGCCCAACCGGGGATTCTTTTTCAGCAAAAACTTTCTCCGGATCCAGATCTTCGCGGGGCATTGGCATTTCAATGGCGTAGGCGGCCCACTTTGCCTCGCCACCCGGAGGCGCGTCGCCGAAAATATGAGTTTTCGCAATTCCCACCAAAAACGTTTTCGTGTCGCCTGCTTTTTTCGCGGTCAGGAATTCCTCGAGCGATTGGTCGTGCCCCAGCGCAAACGTGGGCCAATCCACTTTGAACCCGTCCCTGGTTTCGATGACCACGGTCACAAATCCGAGCTTGTTTTTGTCCGTCGCCACAAAATATGGAAACAGGGTCACGTTCGGATTCGAGGGCGAAGTCACCGAACCGAGAATCTGCACCGTCAGGGGCGTAAACTTCCGGTTCGGGCTGCTCTCGAAATACTTTTGGATGTCCGCGGTGTGCCTGGCGGCATCGGCCACTAAAGCAAGACGCTCATCGGCGGTTTTTGCCTCAAGGAATTTCTTAAAAACCGCACCAGCGAGCTCGCTCTTCTCGCGTGTTTCGATGGACTTCAACACAGCCGCATTGCGTTGGGCCGGGGATGCCGTGGGTGGCGGCTGCTTCGACGGAATCACTGTCGGTTTTGTCGGGGAAGTATTCGGCGTGGTTTGCGAGTTGCCGGGTTTCGCGGGTTTGGTTTCGACAACCGGGGGTTTCACCGATTTTGATGGCGCCGCGGTCTTTTTTGGCGCTCCCGGCGGCGACTTCTTCGATTCGGGCGCAGCCATAAGCGTGGTGATCGGCAGCGCCATCACCATCATCAGCGCACAAAAAGAAGCTGCGTTCCGGACGAACATCGGGCGAGTCTAATGGCACAGGTCCGACCGCTTGGCCACAAAAACAACCGCCTTATTCGAGCTCCCACTCCTCGTTAAAAAATCCGGCCGCTGCGATGCGGCCCGGCGCCGTCGCATCCGGATCCTGCGTCAAATCGATCACCGCCCAATCCGGCAGCTTCGGATTCTGCTGCGAATTTGTTTTGTCGTGCGCCTCGCGGAAAGTGGGACCGCTGTTGATGACTATGTAACGGCGCGGTGAGGCCATCGTGCAGATAAATGAGCGCTCATCGCTGGCGTAACGGTAGTTGAAAATATTTGGACAGATAAGTGTCGGCACGTGGTTGCAAAATCGACGGCTTTGAGAAAGATTTCCGCGTCGGCCCAATCGCCGCTGTCAACTCGGCGCGCGTTTTCGGTCTTTGGCACTTGGGCCTGGAAGGCGTTGACTTTTTCACGCAGGCGCTGGGTATCCTGCGCTGGGATCTCGATGCCTTTGGGCGGCAAAACGCGCTCGATCGGCGCGATGGGTTTCAATTCGGCAGCGTGGCAGGCGGCGCAGAGAGTCAGCGACACCCCAAAAATCGTGCAGCCCAACCAATTCACAGATGACATGCCGCGATGATCAATGATGACTTCATCGCCCAGCAAGCGGAATGATTGCGTTCCGCCGGGCGAATGGATAATCTGCCGCCATGTTTTTCCGTGCCGGCATCGCTATTCTGATTCTAACGGCCAGTTTTTTGACTGTTGGAAGGCCGGCCATCGCCCAGGAAAAGCCAGTCGTCGAACCGATCGCGGTCACGGACCAGGAAAAACTGCGGTCGCTGGTGGGTCAGAAAGCCATTGTCAAAGGCGTGGTCAAACGGGTTGAGAGCATGCGCACGCTGCACCGCCGGGTTTGGTTCACGAAGGGGAATTTCATTCTCTTCATTCGCAAACGGGATTTCGAGGCACACCCTGACTGGAAGCTGGACGACCTGACTGGGCATGAGGTTTTTGCCGGCGGCGACGTTCATGACTACAACGGGCAGCTCGAGTTGCTGGTCTATGGCCCGGAGCAAATCGCCGATACGCCGGAAAAAATCGACCTCGCGAAGGTTGGCGGGTCGAATTTCAAAGGCGGATCGCCGGCCGCAACCGCGGGTCCACAACCGAAGACAGGGAAAGCGGCGGTGACGCAGTGCCTGGCGGTCACTGCAAGTGCTCAACCGCAGTTGGTGATGGAACGATTTGAGGCGACGATGGATGCGGGATCGCGCTCGGGCGCACCCCCGCTTGTGATCGAGTCCTACTCGGGCAAGGACCGCACCCCCGCAACGACCGGCCTCGATTTGGTGCGGCAACAAATCGGGGGCTGGCCATCAGGTCGGGTGTTTCGGGTGCGGCGCGCGGGCGGCGGCACGGGTCCGGGCCTTCCGCATGGTCTCGCCACCGCGTTGCTCCTGCGTTCGATGTTTGACGGGTTCGAAATTCCTCCGCGGCTGCTTGTTTGCGGTGACTTCACCGCCGGAGGGGACTTGATGGGCGGACGGGAAGAACTGCTCCTGCTCCCGAAATCTCGTGCGCCGGCGGACTCGTGGCTGCTGGTGCCCGACGGCGCCGAAACAGCGCTCTTTGATCACTTTTTGGACGGCCAATGGTCGGCTCTTACCGGTCCGCAGATATTCTCGGCCAAAGACCTCGATGCGGCCATCGGTGTGGTGCGGGCGTTGGGAAGCAACCAATGGCAGGCAGCCGTGGAAAGATTTGCGCCAGTGCAGAGAATTCTCACGGTCAAACCCGGCGAGTCGCCCGCCCGCGTTCGCTCGATCATTCAGAGTCCGCCAGTGCGCTTTCGGGCGAAGGAAATCGCACAGGCCTGTCCGGCTCACCTGGGCGCGAGGGTTTTGATTCGCGCGGCAGAAGGCCGGCTGCCAAAGACGTACTCGACCGCGGGAACCGGACTTCGCCTGCGGCAATTTTATTTAAAGCTCAGCGGCGATTTGAAACTTTTGCGTGAAGACAAACCGGAAGCGCGCCGAAAGTTGCGTGCCTTTATTGGAGAATTCGAGAGCCTCGCGGCCAAGGCCGATCCCGGATGGCAGCGCTTCAGCAAGGCACTCGAGGCTCTACTCGACGGTGTGAAAGATGCCGCTCGATTCGGAGCAAAGGACACCTCGCCTCGCGCTAAAAAGGCGACGGACGCCCTCAAAACCCTGACCGCCGCCGCCAAGCTGGAATACGATGAGGCGTTGAAATTTCGCGAGTAGGCGCGCCAACCAGCGACCGCGCGGGCATTCATTTATTCCCTTTGCCGAAGGCGCCTTGAATTCCCTCGAGGAGCCCTTCGCCGGCGGCTTTTAGCCGGTCTTTGAAATCAGTGATCGGGTTTTCCACCGTCACCTTGGGATCGTCGAGATCGCCTTGGGACACAAATGCCAGCGAAATAAGGCCGTTTTTTACCATTGGGCTGATGAACATGGCCCGCAATTCTTTGGCCGCGTCCTGGCCAAGCGTCGAGAGAAACTCATCTGCGCCTCGCAGCGCCTGATCGCTCATCGCCTGGCTGGCGGTCCAGGTGGCGCGAAAGTCGTGGGTTTCTTCACCGGCGTCGATGAAGCTGCCCGCCTGCAAGGCCAGGGCGTAATCCTGAAACGGGAGTTCGACATCGTGGGTCAGTTCCATGCGGTTGTCGTGCAGCTTGAGCTTCAGGGTGGCGTCTTTCAGCAACGTGGTTCGGACCGCCAGATCATTGAGCTGAAGTCCGGCTCGCTGCGCCTTGCTCACACTCTTTTGCAGCTTTTGCAAAACCGGCAGTCGCTCGACTGCGGAATCCCGCCTCAACACCGCATCGAGCGCCATGTCTGGGTTCAAGTTGCCGCCCAGCTCAAAAGGGGTGATCTCACCTCGCACCTCGACGATCAGGTCCGCGTAACGAAAATTCTCCTTCGTTTTCTTGTCGCGGCCATCAAGGAAAAGTTTAGTGCTGATGGCAAGCGTGGCTCGGTTCGCTGCCGTGAGGTCGCTGGGATTGATCGCGATGTCGGTCAGGCTCACGTTGCAGCCGTTGAACTCGGTAACCGCGCGCGATTTTCGATTGCGGAAGCGCAGCCGCGAATTCTCGAGGGCCACTCGCTCAACCGTCGATGGAATGCCAAAGTCACGCACATTGAAAGCTCGCTTGGACTTGGTTTCCTCGCCGTTTTCGGCGGCGGACGCGGCGGCGTCAGTCACCGTTTGTGCCGCTGCGGCTGCGGCCGCAATTGGAGCAGCCACCAGCGGAGCGCGCATCGGTTTGCCACCCACAATGCCGGGCGAATCGAACAGTATTTTGAGCGTGTTTTCCCCTCCGGGCAGGAGATCGCATTTCACGTCGGCATTGCGCACCACAAACTGCCGCACCGTCAAGCGCCGCCGAAAGATCAAATCGAACAGGTCCGCTTCGATAGTGGCCGATGCAAACCGAAAATAAGTCGCATGCAATTCGATGGGCGGACGCGTCGCGACTGCTGTGGCGTTGTCGGCTTCCGTGTCGCGAGGAACCAATGTAACCCCGGTAACGTCAAGCCGCGCCGGTGACGCAAACAAGGCGAGCTTGCAGCCGTCGATCCTGGCGCGGCAATTTCGCGAGGCCTCGATCTCCCGCACCAGACGCTCGGGCGTGATCTCCTTGACCGCCAGCCACCCGAATACTGCCACCGCCGCCACGAAAAGCAGCAACGCCAGGGCGGCAAATAACAGCAAGCGTTTTCTCATGCGCCGGAGCACGGCACCGAAACTAGCCGAGGTCGCCGGCTCATGCGATGAGATTTGTGAGCCGATCCAATGCGAACGGCCATTGCCCGCTGATCGCAGGGATCACACGTCAGCACGCTCAGAAGACTAATCACCGCTTCTCGCACAGTCCGACCGGATGCAGATAGCGGCTCGACAGAGTCTCGCGCCCACCCCTCGAGCCTCGCCCCACTGGCCGCAGCCTTCACGCGTCCGAACCTCTTGCGCGGCTCGTTTGCTTGCCTTATCGGGACTTTCTTTCATGCCGAATCGGATCGACCAGATTTTCCAGCGGCTGCGCGGCGAAAAAAAGGCCGCTTTTGTCGCTTACATCTGTGCCGGCGATCCGTCTCTTGAAGCATCACTCGACCTCGCGGCGGCGTTGGAAGAGGCGGGAGTGGACCTGCTCGAGTTGGGCATACCGTTTTCCGATCCGCTTGCCGATGGGGTGGTCAACCAAATGGCCGCGCAGCGAGCCCTTCAGAGCGGGACTACAACTGCTCGAGTGTTGAATCTGGTGAGAGAGATCCGGAAACGAAGCGAGCTTCCGCTGGTTCTTTTCACCTATCTCAATCCTGTCTACGCCTTTGGCTTTGGCCAGTTCCATGCCGATGCCTTTCAGGCGGGCGCAGACGGCATTTTGCTGCTCGATCTGCCGCCCGATGAAGCGCTTCACAGCGGCGACCTGAACGCGTCCGGCGGGCTGAAGCAAATCCGGCTCATCGCGCCCACCACCCCAACGGAACGCATGAAGCAAATCGCGGCGCAGAGCGAGGGATTTATTTATTACGTATCGCGTGAAGGTGTGACGGGCGCCCAGCAAACTCTGGCCTCGAACATCGCGCAGCAGGTTGCCATCATCAAAAGTGCCAGCGAGGTCCCGGTCTGTGTCGGCTTTGGCATTTCGACGCCGGAGCAGGCAGCGAGTGTGGCACGAGTGGCAGATGGGGTTGTGGTGGGCAGCGCCATCGTGAAGAAAATCGAAGAGCACCGGTGCGAACCGGATTTGGCGCTCCGGGTCGGCGGTTTTGTCAAACGTCTTGTGAGCGCCACCAAGTCCGTCTAGTTTCGGTGGCTAATTTTTAATGGGCATGAGGCGCATCCTGCATTTCACGAAAATGAATGGAGCCGGCAACGATTTCGTCGTTGTGGACAATCGCGATCTATCCCTGGCGCTGACAAGCGACCAGATCGCCCGGCTCTGTGACCGCCATCGCGGCGTCGGAGCCGACGGGCTGCTTGCTGTCGAGCCCGCGCGCAATGGCGCTGCCTATCGCATGCGGTATTACAATGCAGATGGGGGGGAAGCTGAGATGTGCGGCAATGGCGCACGTTGTTTCGCGCGCTACGTCAACAAGCTCAATTCATTTTCCCTGCCTGCGGTCGCGTTCGAAACGGCAGTGGGTGGCATGAATGCCGACTTTATCGGTGATGCAGTCCGCCTGCGCATGACCCAGCCAACTGGATTGTCTTTGAACGAAAGACTGACTGTCAATGAGCGCGACCTCGCGGTGCATTTTATCAACACCGGAGTCCCCCACGCCGTCGTTGTCGTGGACGACCTCGAGAACGTCAACGTGCGCCGCGATGGCGCGGCCCTCCGGTATCATGAGCGCTTCTCACCGAAAGGCGCCAATGCCAACTTTGTCAGGGTGCTGGCTCCGGATCTCATTGCCATCCGCACCTACGAGCGGGGCGTGGAAAATGAAACTCTTGCCTGCGGCACCGGCACGGTGGCTTGCGCCATCGTGCATCATTTGCTCGAAGGCGCCTCGCCGCCAATCAAAGTGCACGTCCGCGGCGGCGACACCCTCAGCATAGACTTCCGGCGCGAGGGCGACAACTTCCAAGAGGTCACGCTGACCGGGCTCGGCGAAATCGTTTTCGAGGGAAAAATCGAACTCTGAGGCCGGCCGTTGATGCCAAGGCTGCCCCCGCTTTCCCTTCGTCGTCACTTTTTCCGCACCCAATTCATGCCATGTTTGCCGGCGTTTTCACCGCTTTAGTCACTCCCTTCAAGAAGCATGGAATCGACAGAGCTGCCTTCAAGAAGCTGATCGATTTCAATTTCGAGAACGGCGTCAACGGCATCGTCCCCTGCGGCACGACCGGGGAGTCGCCAACTCTATCGCACGCTGAGCACCATGAAGTGGTTGCGCTGGCGATCAGCTATGCGCGCGGTCGCGGGCCGGTGATCGCCGGGACGGGTTCCAATTCGACGGCTGAGGCCATCTCACTCACGCAAGAAGCGGAAAAAGCGGGCGCTTCGGCCTCGCTGCAAGTGTGTCCGTATTACAACAAACCATCCCAGGAAGGTTTGTATCAGCATTTCAAAGCGATTGCCCGGGCCACCAGGTTGCCGATCATTCTTTACAATATTCCCGCGCGCAGCGGCATCGAGATCGGGGTTGAAACATGCGCGCGGCTCGCTCGCGACTGCAAAAACATCGTGGCCATGAAGGAAGCCGGTGGGACGCCCGAGCGTGTCAGTCAGCTCCTGGCTGCCTGCCCAAAGCGGTTCCAGGTTCTCTCTGGCGATGACAGCCTGACACTTCCCTTCATGTCATCGGGCGCCAGGGGGGTGATCAGCGTGGCCTCGAATTTGATTCCGGCTGAAATGAGCGCACTGGTCAACGCAGCCTCGAGCGGCCGCTACGCCGAGGCTTTGGCTTTGCACCAAAAATACTATCGGCTCTTCAGCGCGTTCCTGAAGCTCGACACCAATCCGGTTCCGATCAAAACCGCCCTCTCTCTGGCAGGTCGATGCTCCGGCACTTTGCGGCTCCCGCTGGTGGCGATGAGCGAGCAGAAAACAGACGAGTTGCGAAAAACGCTTCGGGAACTGGCGATTAGTTGAGGCCGGAGACAATCTTTTCGTTATTGTCACCAGTTCGCACGGCCCTCCCGGAACTGATCTGTTCCCCGCCGCGGCGAGGGCGGGCATTTCGACCGCAGACCTGCGGTCTGCCGGGCTGGCCTGCAAGCCGGCTCAATTATCGAATAACGTGCGCCCGACAGGCTGGGCCGTTGCCACTAGGATCAATTCAAAATCTGAAGCGGCTTTGCCAGGAACCTCCCGTTTTTGCGGATCAATTTGTCATCGAAGTAGATTTCTCCGCCGCCGTAGTCGTCGCGCTGAATCGAGACCATGTCCCAATGCACTTGGGAACGATTGCCGTTGTCGGTTTCGCCTTCATAAGCCTGTCCGGGCGTAAAGTGGAAACTGCCGGCAATCTTCTCATCGAATAAAATATCGCGCATCGGGTGGCGGATTTCCGGGTTAAAGCCGAGCGCAAACTCCCCTACGTAACGCGCGCCCGCGTCACTGTCTAGAATGCGATTGATAGCCTCGGTGTTATTGGCGCTGGCCTTGACGATCCTGCCTCTTTTGAATTCGAGCCGGATGCTATCGAAGGCAACGCCCTGGTAAATGGTGGGCGCGTTGTAACTGATGATTCCTTCCACCGATTCGCGGACGGGAGCGGCGAAACACTCGCCATCAGGAATGTTATTGCGACCGCCGCAAACCACCGCCTTGATACCCTTCATCGAGAATCGCAAGTCGGTTCCGGGGCCCTTGATTTGCACGCGATTTGTTTGGTCCATAAGCCGCTTCAACGACCTCATTGCAGGCAGCAGGCCCTTGTAATTCAAAAGACAAACCCGGAAGTAAAAGTCTTCGAACGATTCCGTGCTCATGCCGGCTTGCTGGGCCATCGAGGGACTGGGCCAGCGCAGAACGCACCAGCGTGTTTTGTTCACGCGATGATTAATGACAGGCTTCAAGTGGCGCATGATCAACGCCATGCGTCCAGGCGGCACATCGGCCGTTTCAGTGATATTATGGCTGCCCCGGACGGCAATGTAGGCGTCCATTTTCCTCATCTGATACATCAGCACATCACTGTGTGTCTCGTACTGTGCATCACTTGCCTTTTTATAGAGTTCCCTGGTCAGCCGTGTGTCATTGAGATTCACGAACGCCAAACCCCCGGCCTCTCTTGCGGCGCGGATTAGGGCGATGCCCATCTCGGGAGGGGTGTCAAAAAGGTCAATGAGCAGCCGGTCGCCCTTCTTCAATGCAGTAGAGTAACGAACGAGCTGGCGGGCCAATTGATCAAGACGGGGATCATGCATCATGGGAACTGTAAAGACCGATGACCTATGCCCATTTACTGGAGCGGTTTTTCCACGATGACGCGGAAGAACCGGCGTTGCGCGATGTTGCCTGCGGCAGGGATGTCCTTTTGGGTTGATGTTCCGGGATCGGCCAAAAAATCCACGAGGCCCGGCACGTCCGCAAACCCCTGCAAGTCGGCGGCTGCTTGCAGCGAGTACACCCGACCCGGACCTGTCGGAGCACAGCTAATGCGATAGATCGCCGAAAGGTTCGGACTCGGGCCGATTGAGGTGATGTCAAGCCGACTCTGGGGACTTTTGGGGTTGGTAAGCGCTGTGTATTCGGCGTGGTCTGTGGCGCCATCCTTGTCGAAATCGGAGGTGCCGTTGGCAGCGTTGAGATTGCCGAATTCCTGCTGCTCCCACTCGTCGCCAATCTCATCCCCGTCCGTGTCGGTGCATTCGAGCTTAGTCGTCCTTAAGTCTCCAGTGCCGAGATTGATCCATCCCACGTTTGCGCCCCACGCATACCCGGCGAATTCGCCCGTCACCAGATCGATTCTTGGCTGGCCGTGAGTTTGCTCGAAATTAATCCAGCCGATGTTGGCGCCGTAGGCAAAGCCAGTGAGGAGACCGCTCGGGGCTACGTTCACACCAAAGTCGGTCGCCGCATTGTTCTGGTAATTGATGCCGTTGGTCGGCGTGCCATCGCCCAAATCGATCCACCCGCAGTTGGCTGAATAGATTTTTCCGCTCAGGACGGCCTCGCCGGTGACAGCGCCACCACTGGGCAGCGGCTGATCAGGCTTCCAATTGATCCAGCCGATGTTGGCGCCGTAAGAGAATCTCTCCGCTGGATCTATGGTGGACTGGGCCAGGGCGGCGGCAACGGTGGCAAGCAGGGCGGTCGAAACCAGGAACTTCATGGCGGAAAGGATGATGGTCAGTTGTGCGGGGGCTGGCGTGAAACTCCATCTGACCTTGTAGCAAAGCGCACGCGAAGTCACAAGAAAAATGGCAACACGGGCAATTCTCAACCCGCGACTTTCTCCGTCGTGGCCTCAGTTTTTTGCCAGGCGGAAAGGAACAGGAAGACGGCTGCCACGCAGATGCACGAGTCGGCAACGTTGAATGATGGCCAGACCATGAACTTAAGGTCGAACTTGAGGAAATCCACCACGTAGCCATGCCAGACGCGGTCGGTCAGATTGCCGAGAATGCCAGCCATCAGGAGAGCCGCGGAGATCTGGCCCAGCCGGGTCGGAAATGTGTTCTTTGCCCACATGATCACGATCGCGATCAGCGCGACCACTGAAACCGCGCCAAAGATCAGGTTCGAGTACGCCACCTCGTTGAAGCGCCCGAAAGCGACGCCTGTGTTGTGAAGCCGGTGGAGCCAAAAGAATCCAGGCACCACCTCGATCTCCTCGAAATTTCCCAATTCATCCGGCGGAGGAAAGCGCCTGAGGACCAGGATTTTTGTGATCTGGTCAAGCAGGTAGAGTGGCAGGGTGAGAAAAGTGAGGTATCGAATCACGGTCGGAGTCCAGGCTTTCGGGCATTACAGTAAACCCGCTGCCCGATGCCGTGACGGTTGGGGTGGTGAAGATTCATTGGCAGAACGGCTTTCATTTCACTGTGATCAAATCATAGGTGGCAAGCTGGCGCCACTGTCCATACGCCAGCTTCGAAGTTGCTCAAGCGCGCACTACGTCCCGGCAACGGCCGCACAGTTCGGGATGATCAGGGTGCAAGCCAACATCTCCAAGATGCCGCCAACAGCGTTCACACTTCGGATGGTCGGTTCGGACGGCCGCGGCACGTGCCGCGCTGCCTTTTGGCGAGACATGGAGGGTGAGTTCACTCAAAATCAGGAACTCCTTGACCGTCTCGAGGTCGTTCGAAAGTGTGGCCGCGGGATCATCGGCCGGAACGTCGAGGGTGACTGCCACTTCATTATTGCTGCCGACGACTTTCGCCTGGCGAAGCTTCTCGATCTCCTTCTGAGTGATTTCGCGCAGCCTCAGCAGCGATTCAATCCTGGGTGTGGCGGCCTTTTGCGCGAACGCCACATCAGGCTGCGGAAAATCCTCGAGGTGCACCGAATCTGGATTGCCGGCAAACTCGAACGCTTCGTCGGCAGTGAAGACGAGAATTGGCGCAAGCAGCCGGCAGAGAGCATCGAAGACGCGGTGCATCGCGGTCTGAGCGCTGCGACGCCGCAATGAGGCCGCCGCGTCGCAATACATTCGATCCTTCACCATATCGACATAGAGGGCGCTCAGATCGACGGTGCAGAACTGGTTCAATGCCGTAAAGACGCGCCGAAATTCGAGCGCACTATAAGCGTCGCGGCATTCTGTCACCACTGAGTGGAGCCGTTCGAGGACCCAGCGGTCCAGCAACGTCAACTCGCGGTCATTTACGGCGTGAACTGCAGCATCAAAGCCGTGCAGGTTGCCTAGCAAAATGCGCAGCGTATTGCGAATGCGGCGGTAAGCCTCGGTGGTTTGTTCGAAGAGCGCGACGGAAAATGGCACTTCCTCACGGTAGTCGACACTTGCCGCCCACAATCGGACGAGGTCAGCGCCATATTTGTCGTAAAAAAATTCGACGTTAATCGGTTTGTCGCCGGACTTCGAGATCTTCTCACCGGTCGAGCTATCGATGACGAAGCCGTGCGTAAGCACCTTTCGGTACGGCGCTGTGCCTCGGATGATCACGCTGAGCATGAGCGAGGATTGAAACCAGCCGCGGTGCTGGTCGGTGGCTTCGAGATAAAGATCGCACGGTGCGCCGCCGAGTTCGGGATGCCGGTCGAGAACCGCGACGTGGCTCGAGCCAGAATCGATCCATACATCCAGGGTGTCGCGCGCCTTGCTGACATTCTCCGGCAGTCCAAGCATGGATGCCCATTCGGCGTCACTTTTATCGAACCACAAATTCGTGCCGTGTTGCTCGACGATGTCCGCCACCTTTCGCGCCACGGCGGCGTCTACGATGGGGCGTTTTTGTTCGTCATAAAACACCGGCATCGGCACCCCCCAGGTTCGCTGGCGGCTGATGCACCAGTCCGGCCGCGATTCCACTGTGCCCTGAATGCGTTTGCGCGCCCAATGCGGCAGCCATTCGACGGCATCAATCGCGCGCAAGGCATCGGCGCGCACGTCGTCGATTCTGATAAAAAACTGCTCGACGGAACGAAAGATGATCGGGGTTTTCGAGCGCCAGCAATGAGGATACTGATGTACGAAATTCTCCTGGGCCACGAGCGCGCCCCTTTCGCTTAGGATCTCGATAATGCGGTGGTTGGCCTTGAAGACATGCACTCCCACCAGCTCAGGGAGACCGCATTCCGCGGTGAATCGGCCCGCGTCATCGACCGGCGAGATGAGACCCAAACCATTTTCCCGGCCGGCGATGTAGTCGTCGAGGCCATGGCCTGGAGCCACATGCACCGCCCCGGTGCCCGTGTCGGCAGTGACAAAAAGACCGTTTATGATTTTGGATTGGCGGGGCAAAAATGGGTGTTGAGCGGCACCGCCTTCGAGAGCGGTGCCTTTTATTACCCGCAACTCGCGCAGCATACGCCGGCCGGATTTTTCCTGGAAGCTGTCGAGCAACTGGCGGGCGATCAGCAGTTTCTCGGAGCCGCCGCCCTCCGCTGGCGAGAATTCGCCGGACACATATTCGAAATCCGGATGCAGGGCGACGCCCAGATTCGCGGGCAGCGTCCAGGGCGTGGTCGTCCAGATGACGTAACTGAAATCATCTCCCACCGCGGGAAAACGGACATAAACGGCAGGCGACGTTTTCTCTTTGTATTCCACCTCGGCTTCGGCGAGCGCGGTTTGCGCTCCATAGCTCCACAGCACCGGCCGCTTGCTCTGGTAGACCAGGTTTCTCTCGACGCACTTGGCGAAGACGCGAATAATATCCGCCTCGTAATTCGCATCGAGAGTCAAATACGGATGGTTCCAATCGCCAAAGACGCCGAGCCGGCGGAAACTCCTGCGCTGGATGTCGATGAATTTGCGCGCGAATTCCTCCGCCCGCCGCCGCACTTCACCAGGCGCCAGGGCCGCAGCCTCCTTTACGACCTTGAATTCGATGGGTAGTCCATGGCAGTCCCAGCCCGGGATATAAGGGGTTTCGAAACCCGCCATCGTCTTCGATTTGAGCACGAGGTCCTTCAGGATTTTATTCAGCGCGGTGCCCATGTGCACGTCGCCGTTGGCAAAAGGCGGGCCGTCATGCAGGACAAAGCGGGGAGCCTGCAGTGACTTCCGCCGGGCCTGAATGCGCTCGTAAAGGCGGCCCTGTTCCCACTTTTCCAACCGCACCGGCTCGCGCTTCACGAGGTCGGCGCGCATCGGGAAGTCAGTCTTCGGCAACAGGACCGTGTCTTTGTATGTCTCGCCGCTCTTGCTCATCAAAAAAACGAAGCGCCGAGGCTACCACCAGCCGGGGAGGGGGTCAAACGAGGGCGCAATGGTGGCACGGGCGGCCCGCCCGTGAGTTCCAGCGGCGGCTCGCCGCTGCCCAACGAGGCGCCAGCGCCGCCTGGCACACCATCGGCCATCGGCCGATGCCAAACCCGATGACATACGGTCCGCCCGTCGGGCCTCATCAATTTCAAAAACAAGCATTTTGGCTGAGTCTTATATTCCTCCCAAACTTTGTCGTACGCACGACAAAGTTTGGGCGCGAGCGTTGCCCCAATTCGCATGGACTTCGTTGCGCGCATTTTTCTCGACAGAGCTCCCGCTGAGATTACAGGATGGAGCGCATGAGATTCGGCGGACGATTTTGCCTGACCCTGATGACGCTGGCCCCAGGGCTGGTTTTTGGGGAATTGCGCCTATCCACTTTCGACATCGACGCGACACCGCCAAGCGGCAGCCGGCTGACTTACGATCCGATGAAGGAAGCGGGTCAATTGACCCTGCGTTGCCGCGGCCTGGTCCTGCAGGGCGCGAAGGCGCCGATTGTTCTTTGCGCGGTTGATTGGATTGGCGTCGCCAACGAAGGGCACGACGAATTTCGCTCTGCTCTGGCGGCAGCGGCGGGGACCACCCGTGAACGCGTGGCGGTGCAGGCCTTGCATCAGCATGACGCGCCGCTGTGCGATTTCTCATCGGAAAAGATACTTCGCGCACATGAGCAGGCCCCCGTGATCTTTGACTCAAACTACACGCGACCCACGATTGAGCGGGCCGCGGCCGCTGTGAAGGCATGCCTTGAACGCGCGGAAACCGTGACACACGCGGGCTTCGGCCGCGCCGAGGTCAAGGAGGTCGCTTCAGCCCGGCGCGTCCTGGGTCCCGATGGAAAAATCAAATTTATGCGGATGACGTCGTGCAAGGACCCAAAGGTTCGCGCTGAACCGGAAGGAACCATCGATTCAAACGTGGCAGTGGTGGGATTCTGGCGCGAGGACCAGCCATTGGCGGTACTCAGCTACTACGCCACCCACCCGCAGAGCTATTATCGCACTGGGATCGCGAATCCCGATTTCCCCGGAATCGCCCGGTTCCTTCGCGAGCAAGCGGTGCCGACGGCGTTGCACATCCATTTCACCGGCGCGGGCGGAAACATCGGCGCCGGAAAGTACAACGATGGCGCCCCCGCCAACCGCGCCCTGCTCGCCGCCCGGCTCGCAGACGGCATGCAGCGCGCGTGGTCAACGATCGCCAAGTTCCCTCTTGCCGATGGGGATGTCGAGTGGCGCGTCGAGCCGACGGCGCTCCCACCCTCGCCAGACCTCGATGAAGAGAAGCTTCTGGGTGAGTTGACCGGGGTCTCTGAAAAGACCGCGTCTATTCTTGGTTCCGCGCATCGGCTGGCCTGGCTTCGGCGCTGCCGGTCGGGCCACCGGATTGATCTGAGCTGCCTCAAGCTGAAAAGAGTCAGCATCCTGCACATGCCAGGCGAATTATTCGTCGAGTATCAGCTCGCCGCGCAAAAAATGCGGCCGGACAGGAACGTCGCCATGGCTGCCTACGGTGACTACGGCCCAGGTTATATCGGCACCGAGATCGCCTACAGCCAGGGAGGTTATGAAACTCAGCCGACCTCCTCTTTTGTCGCCCCGCATGTGGAAAAGGTGCTTAACGACGCGATGGCACGTTTGTTGCGCGATTAAATTTCGGCGGCTCGCGGCTCGGGTTTGGCTTCCGCGGGAGGACGAAACTTGGGGAAGCGCTTCTCCAAATCCTGCCGGTATTCGGCGGCTTCCTTTGCTTTTCCAGCCTTGCTCAACGCCTGCACTGTCTTCCAGAGTGCCAGCGGGGTTATTTCGGGATCATCAAACATCTGACTTGGAACCGAATACATTTGCGCGGCGTTGTCGAATTCACCTTTGGCCACGGCGATGTCCCCCCTGAGCAGAAAAAGATAGGCCCGCACGCGTGCCTCCGGTTCGAGGCGCAATCCTTCGTTAATCAACGGTGAGGCTTCATCAAATTTTTGAAGGTGGAAAAGAGCGAGACTTTTATTGAGCAGGCCCTTTGCTTTCTGAGGAGGCGGCAACTCGACTTTCAGAAGATAGTTTTCAGCTGCAGTAAGTGCTGCCTCGTAGCGCGCGTTGGCAAGGCGCGCTTCGGAAAGAGTAAACCAGACTCGATAGTCGGTCTCCTCAGGCCGGGCAGGCGTGCTGGCTAAAGTTAGATACTTGTCAGCCACTGCCATCTCCTCGAGTTCAAAGTATTTAAGCCCAAGGAACTGGAAGACCGGCTTTGGCACTCGAGTCTCGCCTCCTTCCTTCGTGCGCTCGGATTCGACCGCCTTGACCAGATTTTTCACATCCTGGAGGTAATAATGGCATAAAAGTATTTTAAGGCTGGCTTCTTTGTCATATGACGTGGGGTCGAGCTGCCGCGCTTTTTCCAGTGGCGCGATGGCCTCGAGGTACTGCTTCAAATCAAAGCGTCCACTGCCGATCCAAAACCAGGCCTCGGGAGCCGCTTTGGAAGCCGGAAACTTCTTCAAAAGCTCGTCGAAAGTGGCAATCATGCCGGGGACGTCCTTGCGGTTGCCTTTTAGAAGAGCGCTCTGCTCATAAGCCAATTCGGCGACAGAACTCTCCGGATGAGCGGCAATGATGCGATCAAAGTCCGCTTGCGCATTTTTCCAGTCTTCAGACGCCTTATACGCGAGGCCGCGTTTGGCCAGCGCTTCCGGCACCTGGGGGTCTTTGGGATTTTCTTCGAGAAATTGTGTGAAGGCAACAATGGCGCTGGCGTTTTCTCCCACTTCCGCAGACGACCAGCCGCGATGAAAGAGGAGCGCTCCACGAAATTTTTCGGGTATCTTTTCCGTGCGAACCGCCTTGTAAGCTTGGGTGGCGCCTTTGTAATCCTGACGCACAAAGAAGTTTTCGGCGACCAGGAAGCGGCTCAGATCAATCTGCTCGCTGTTCGGGTTGATTGTCTTCAAGCGCTGAATGACCTGTTCCGCGATCGCGGGCAGACTGGGATCTTTCATTTCATTTAGGCAAAGGAGCCTGCGAAATCCGGCCTCGGCGTTCTCGGGCGAAGCGGGATGATACTGATCGATCATCTGAAACATATCGATGGCCCGGCGCCATTGCTTGAGATTGCGTTGTGCTTCCCCCACCCGCAGCCACATCACCGGCCGCAGGTTTTCCGGCAACTGAATGGCATCGGTCGTTTGATAAATGTCGACGACCTTCTGCCATTGCCCTGTTTTGTAATAAACCTCGATGAGGCCATACCGGGCGACGCCCCGCATGGCGGTTACGGGGCTTTCCGGTTTGTCGCTTTTGGTTTGCAGGGCCTTTTGGAAAGCGGCAGCCGCCTCCTGGGTTCGGCCTGCCTCCGCATGCAACCCCCCCATCTCGACCAGGGCTTCGCATCGCACTTCAGGATCATTCGCCTCGTCGGCCAGCCGCTGGTAGTGCCCCACGCTGCTCTCGGATTTTTTCGCAGCTTTGTCGAGCCTTGCCATTTGCAGCACAGCGCGATCCCAAAACGGATTGCCCTCACGGGATTTGGCCAATTTTTGAAATTCGGGATAGGCCTCGGTGGCGCGAGAATCCTCCATCAAACAGCGGGCTTTGTAATAGAGCGCAGAGTTGCGGACCTTTTCCTGTTTGGTATTTGTTGCCGCCAGCTCAAAATAGGGCACTGCGGCAGCGTAGGTTCGTTTGTTGTAAGCGAGCGAGGCGATGCGGTAGGCCGCGTTGCCGACATAGTCTCCGGTGTTGAAGCGTTCTATCAGTTGCTTGTATGCATTTTCTGCCTGGGCGACCTGATTGAGGTTGAGATAGGCTTCGCCCATCCGATACCAGGCAACCTGGGCAAACTCGCCCTGCGGGTATACTCGCAAATACTCAAGATATTGTTGGATGGCCAGGTCATAGGCCTTTTGTCCGTAACAGAGGTTGGCGTAGTCAAAAAGGTTTTGCTCGGGTGAGTTCGCGCCGGCGGCCGGTTTTGCCGGCGGCTTCTTCGAGCGTCGAGGCCCGGCATCCGCCGTTTTCGACGGACTCCCCCCGGGCGGCAAGGTCACGTCGTCCGTTACGGGCTCCGCCTTTTTGACAGGCGGCTCCGACTTTTTCATCGGCGGCTCCGTCTTTTTGACAGGCGGCTCTGTCTTTTTGGTAGGCGGCTCCGTCTTTCTGACAGGCGGCTGGCGTCGTGGTTCCTCGACTGGCTCAGCGCGCCGGACTGGTGGCTGCTGCGCGGACGCCAGGTTCGACAGAACCGCAGCGCACACCGCCAGCGAAATAAAGCCTGGCCGCAACAAAAGGCGACAACCCGCGCCGTCCAGACAATTTCGCCGCGCTTTCATCGCTGATTCTCTGGCCGGACCGTCATGAAGGAAACATTCCATACCCCGGATTTCTTACAGGAATCGAGCACATGCACGATGTGTTCGTAGGGAGTTATTCGGTCTCCTCGCACAATCACGGCGACGTTTGGATTGATCCGCGCAATTTTGCTCAGACGGCTTTGAAGTTTATCCTCGTCGTAGTCCTGGGAGTCGACTACCACGCGGCCATCCTGGTGCACGTTGACGATGATCTCATTGTACTCGCGGCTAAGCGGCTGTCCCTTTTCCGCGGCTGGCAGACTGATGTCGATCTCGGTTTCGAAGCGTGAAAATTTCCAGGTGATGATGAAGAACGCCAGCAACAAAATGAGCACATCGACGAGCGGGGCAATTTGAATGCCCATGGCTTCCAGTTGCGTCGTTTTGCGGAATTTCATTCAACCTGGCTTCCTCACCGGCTATTCATGGCGGCTGGCCGCGGCTGAAGCGGTGGCTGCCCGTTGCGCCGCCGCTCTGGCCGTGGCTTTTTTGTACTGTGCCGAGAGTAGCGCCATAAGGTGGGTGGCGGCGGCCTCGAGTTCGGCAATGAGACGCTGCACCCGGCCCCGGAAGACGGCATAAGCCAGCACGACGGGAATGGCAACAATCAGTCCGCCGGCGGTGGCGATCAGTGCTTCCGAAACCCCGCTGGCGAACTGAACCTGCATGCTGTTGACGCTGTTGGAAATGGTGCGCATCTCGGCAATCATCCCCAACACTGTGCCGAGTAACCCAATCATCGGGGCCATGGTGATTATGTCCGCCAGCAGCGCGACTCGCTGGTTTAAGAGGCTGGCCTGTCGCGTTCCTTCCGCTTCGGTGACTTCGCGCACATCCTCGAAGGTGGCGGTCGGATTCTTGGTGGCGAAGTCGAGCGTCTTCTGGGTCACGCGGGCGATGCATTCGTTGCGGCGGCTGCAAATTTGCAACAGCCCGAGGTAATCGCCTTTGCGGATGAGCGTTTCCGCCTCGTCCATGAACCGGTCACTGACCACGGCTCCCTGGCGGATGCTTACGGTATAGAAAAAGATCAGGGTCACGGCGAAAATCGAGAGGCCAACCAGCGGATACATCATGATGCCGCCGGCGTGAAACAGCTCGGTCAGCGTCATCGGCGGCTGGGGCACGGCTTGTCCCGGCGGCCCGAGGGTCCCCTGGGCCAAGGTGGACGGAGCCAGCAACAGCAACAACAAACCAAAAGAAAATTTCATTGGCAGCGAAGATAGAACCAGGGCGCAGCGCTCGCCGCCCGAACTAAATCGCGGAAGCCGTCGCCAGCCACCGCGCGGGAAATTCCGTTCGTTTCCGTGGAAGGTCAAGGAGGCTATGAAGTTCGTCGTGGCCATAAAACGAAGTCCCGCCAGACGATCTTTCATGTTTTGGCTCCGATGCGGGAGAGGCCGCACACTTTACTGCATTCAGTCTGCCGTCCGCACGCGCTCTGGACAACTGCATTCAGACTCAGCGGCCTGCAAGCGAGTGCGCTACGCACACAGTGCCTTCAACTTTTCGAGATAACCTGGCACCGCTTTCCACGCATCCTCACGGCCTTCGTATTCGAGAGCGACAAACCCTTGATAATTCACGTCGCGCAGCGTCTTGATCAGCCGCGAAAAATCGGCTTCCCTGGCGGGCTGGCTTTTGGGGCTGATTTCGATTTTCACCTGAACGTTTACGGCATAAGGAGCGCAGGCCTGCAATGCCGCATAAGGGTCTTCCGTGTGAAAGTTGCCCGTATCGAGATTGATGCCCACCCACGGGCTTTTTACCGCCTGCATGATGCGGAGCAAGCCGGCGGGCTCGGCGACAAGGCCGCCATGGTTCTCAACACCGAGAAAAATGCCTTTGCGGCCGGCATAAGCCGCGCACTCCTCGATCGCCTCGATGCAATTCGCCATTGCCTCCTCGACGCTCGTCGCCTTGGGCGGAGCCCCTGCGAATACTCGAATATGTGGCGCCCCCATCAAAGCCGCGCGGTCGATCCACACTTTCAGGCCGGCAATTTCCTTGTCCCGCGCCTCACCTTTGGGCAATGCAAAGTTGTTTCCCACCGCGGTGCCGCTCAGTGCGACTCCTCTGAGGAAGGCGTGGTGTTTGAGGCGCAGAAAATAGGTGTCGTCTGCCTCTTTGGGAAAATAGTAGCTCGTGACTTCGGCTCCCGCGAGCTCGTGGTCGGCGCAATAGTCGATGAACTTGAACATGTCGAGCTTCGCCGGATTTTTTGTAAAGGTCTCCCGAAACGAATAGGCGGCGAGGCTCGTGAGCAGGCGCGGCTTTCCCGCGCGCTTGATGGGTTCGATGGCCGAAAGAGCTGAAGCGAACACCGGCGCGTGGGCACAGAAAAGAAATTGTCGGCGATTCATTGATCAGTTTGCGTATTGGTCATTTCCTAATCGCGGATTTCATTAGCCGCGAGGCCGAAATGTTACTCGCGTTTTTTAAGCCTTACGGCGTGCTCTCTCAGTTCACCCCGAATCAACCCAACCAAAGAACCCTCGCGGAGTTTTGTTTTCCACCCCGCGTTTATCCCATCGGGCGGCTGGATGGCGATTCCGAAGGCCTGCTTTTGCTGAGTGACCAAGCTGGTTGGAATGAGTTGCTGAACCCTCGCCGCGCCCACCCGCGAGAATATCACGTGCAGGTCGAGGGAATCATCACCCCCCGGGCGCTGGATCAACTTGCCGCAGGCGTCGTCATTCAAGGAAAACGGACACGTTTGGCAAAGGCCCAACGCTTGGAGACACCGCCCATTTGGCCGCCACGCGAACCGCCGACTCGTTATCGCAAAAGTGTTCCAGACTGCTGGCTGAGCCTCGAGTTGACCGAAGGCCGCAATCGGCAAGTGCGCCGGATGGCCGCTGCCGTCGGCTTTCCCGTCCTGCGCCTCATTCGGGTGCGCATCGGGAAGATTGACCTCCGCGAGTTACGATTGCAGCCAGGTGAGTGGTGTGAATTGGACGCGAAAGGGGCCCTCTAAGCCGTAACGATGCAATTGAACAGAAGGCAACGAAGAAAACAAAGGATCAAACCGGAGGCAGAATTGGATTTCGACGCAGCAGCGATGCTCACCAACCGGTGGCGGGATCGCCCACGTCCGCAGTCGGTCCAATTCTCGGTTCCCTACTTCGTTTCCTTTGTGAACTACTGAATGAACACGGCTAAGCATCGAAATCAAATCGTCCACCCTTCGAAATTTCCATGCAGTATCGCCCATCAGTGCGGTACCGCGCGCGCACTCAATCAAACCATTCATCTTCAGGGTCGAAGGCAGGCACCGGAATGTTGATGATTTTCAATGCCCCGACCGCACGATGCCGGCAGCCTGGCTGGATCATGACCGCGCTCATCGGCCGCACTGGCACTTTCTCGCCATCGAGTTCGAGATGCCCTTCTCCTTCCAGCACCACATAAATCTCGGTCATTTTTTTGTGATAATGAGGCTGGGCATCGTCGAGGATTTCCACAAGGTGAACGCTGGCCGGAGCGCCGGCCACACCCATAAAGGCACGCCTCGCCCAGCCGCACGGGCAGCGGGTTGGTTCGAGTTCCGCGAAATCCGCCACGTGATAACGAAGCTTCTCAGTCATCAGCGCAAAAGCAGGCGCGCCCGCGAAGCTTTGCAAGTGCCTTCCCGCCCTCTGTCATTCCGCGGCGACTTCGAGGCGCCCCGGCGTGAAGCCGCCGCGGATCAGTTCGGCGGCGATATGAGCACAGAGGGCCTGATTACCGCGATCAGTGAGGTGCACCTCGTCGATGAAACACTGCTCACCGATTTGATCGAACGCGGTTGTGGCATCAACGACAAAGACCTGATTGCCAAACCAGAAGCTTCGGCCTACCAGCGCGCCATCTAGGCGTGCGCATATTTGAAAATCTCCCAGGTCGGGGGCATCCGGGCTTTTGAGTGAACGTTTCCCATCTATGGTGGGAGAGCCATGGCCAATGCTCTCGCTCAGGAAAAGTCGCCTTATTTACTCCAGCACGCGCACAATCCGGTTGATTGGATGCCGTGGGGCGAGGCGGCGTTCGAGCGGGCACGCCGCGAGGACAAGCTGATCTTTCTCTCGATCGGCTATTCGACCTGTCACTGGTGCCATGTCATGGAGCGCGAGTCGTTCGAAAGCGACTCGATCGCGGCGCTGATGAATGAGCACTTTGTGAACATCAAAGTCGATCGTGAGGAGCGCCCGGATGTCGATGCGACGTATATGGCCTTTGTCAACGCGACCACGGGTCACGGTGGCTGGCCGATGAGTGTGTGGCTTACTCCCGAATTGAGACCAATCTACGGCGGCACCTATTATCCGCCGGATGATCGCGCAGGCCGGACCGGCTTTCCCACATTGTTGCGGAGGCTGGCAGAGGTTTGGAGAAATGAGCGTGGAAATGTGATAGCTGGGTCGGAGCGCGCCATCGACATGATCAAGGCGATGCATGAAGTGCCGGAACCGACGCCAGCTTTGCCCTCCGACGACGTATTCGCGGGGGCCTTCGACCAGCTTGCGCGCACTTACGATCCGAACCTGGGCGGCTTTGGGCGCGCGCCGAAATTCCCCCGCGCGGCGCTTTATCTTTTGCTGGCGCGACTGCATCGGCGATTCGGCGGAGCCTCGAGCCAGCGTGGCCAGCGCTGTCTGCGCATGCTTAATTTCACCCTGTCCGCCATGGCGCAGGGCGGCATCCACGACCACCTGGGAGGCGGGTTTCATCGCTATGCGGTCGATGCCTACTGGCATGTGCCCCATTTCGAAAAAATGCTCTACGACCAGGCCCAACTGGCTGTTAACTACATCGAGGCCTGGCAACTAACCGACGATCCGCTTTTTCGCGACACCGCCGAAGGGATCTTTTCCTACGTCTTGCGCGATCTGACCGATCCCCTCGGGGGGTTTTACTCCGCTGAAGACGCGGACAGCCTGATCAACGAAGGCGATGCTGAGAAAGCGGAAGGCGGGTTTTACACCTGGACCCACGAGGAAGTTCATCGGCTTCTTTCTGCAGATCTGGCCCAGTTCTTCTGCCTTTATTATTGGGTGAAATCTGAGGGCAATGCCCGGCCCGAAAGCGACCCCCTTGGCGAATTGGAAGGGCGGAACACGCTGTTCGTCGCCCAGAGCGTCGAGGAGGTCGCCAAGGAACTGCAAAAATCCGCGGAGGAAGTTCGAGCCATGGACAAGGCAGCGCGCGAGCTGCTCTTTGCCGCCCGGCAGGAGCGCCCGCGTCCACACAAGGACGACAAAATAATTGTCGCCTGGAACGGGCTCATGATCTCCGCGTTCGCAAAAGGCGCGGCCGCTTTTGCACGAGCCGATTACGTCGACGCAGCACGACGCGCGCTTCGATTCATTCACGATCATCTGTTCGATGAAACGGAGGGTACGTTGCGGCGGTCTTTCCGGGAAGGCGCAAGCGAAGTGCCGGGCTTTGCCGACGATTACGCGTTTCTCATCCAGGCCTGCCTCGACCTTTATGAAGCCGCCGGGGATGCCGAGTGGCTGCGGTGGGCGGTCCGTCTGCAGGAGCGAATGGACGAACTTTTTTGGGACGCCACCCAGCACGGCTATGTCCTGACCGCCCGGGGCCAAAAGGACACTTTGGTCGCCCTCAAGCAAACTCACGACGGGGCCGAGCCATCACCAAATTCGATCGCCGCAGGCAACCTGCTGCGGCTTGCGGCGATGTTGGACAGCGGTATTTTTCGCGAACGAGCCGAGCTGCTGTTGCGTTCTGTGGGCGAGATGCTGGCCAAACATCCGTTCGGCATGCCCTGCATGGTTGCCGCGCTTGATTTTGCGCGAGGCACTCCAGCGCAAATCGTGCTAACTCAGGGCGAAAACGAATCCGCTTTGCGCGCCGCGGTTCATCGGCATTTCATGCCGGACAAAGTTGTGCTCGCCGCTGACGGTGGGGTGGGGCAGATATTTTTGTCCGACCACGTGCCAACGATTTCCGGCATGAAACCGATCGACGGCAAGGCCGCCGCCTTCATCTGCCAAAATTTTACGTGCGAAGCGCCAGATACCGATCCGGATGAACTCGCGCGGCGATTGACCACGGGCCCCGCCAGCCAGGCCGACACGTAAGACAGGCATTCTGCCTGGCATTCTGCCTGTCAGGCCTGGCAATGTGGTCGGCGAGGGCGCCGACCTACAGCACGCGAGCGTGCGTGCGCTCTCCAAAACCCCGGCTACGGGCGGAGCTGCTTTTTCAGCCAGTCCAATTCGTTTTGAAACTGGATGAAGGGATGGCGTGCGTATTGAAAAAGACTGACGCGGTTGGCGGCCCCGCGCACGCGCGCCGCCAATGCCTCTGACAGATGAATTCGTTCTTCAATTTCTTCCTGCGCTGCGCCTGAAAAGAAACTTTTCCGCAGACAGGCGACCGAGCGGCGCAGACCGCACGCCGTGGCATTGAGGATTTGCTCGCGTTCGGTGGGCGGCCATTGCCCGCGCTCTCTTAAAAGCACCTCGAGTTCCGTGACGAACTGCTGAGAGAATGCATCGAGCCGCTCTATGCTTTGTGCGATGGGTTCGATTTCATTCCAGTCTTCCTGCGCGGCGGCGGCGAATGAGAGGCCGAGAGCGAGTGCGAACGGGGCGAATATTTTCATGGCATCTGATGTGATTTCCCATCAGACGAGGACCAACGCAGTCGAATTCAAAAACTTTGGCGTTAAGTTCATTTTGGAAGTAGCGCTGCTGTCGCTGGGAGCGCCGGACTCCGGCCGGCCGTCATTAAGACGGCGAAGCCGCTGCAAAAGAGTTCCAGCCGCCCGAGGCGGCGGCGCTCGAGTCAGCATTCAGCGCAACAACAGGCAAGCTGCCCGGCTTACCTTCGTTAATGCGACTGCTTGTGATGCTCGGCCAGGAGATCGGCGCCGAAATCACCGTTGAATTCGCGCCACACTGCATGCGGATGATTGGCGTTATTCTGAGTGTTGTCGTATTCCAGCAAAAACGTGGGCCCCTGGACGCGATAATAATGCGGTTGCCCAGGCTCGGTGCCTCCTGACCACGCGAAGTGAACGTCATCGAAGCCAGCCTTGTCGATTTCAGCCAGTTCCGCCTCGGCGACTTCTCCACGCAGACGGCGCAAATAAACTTCGACCACCTTGCGGAGAAGGGGTTTTTGTTCGGGTGTCATCCTGCCAACAGGAAGACCCGCGGGTTGAAGTCGATCGGCTTTGCGTTTCGCTTCGCTCAAGATGTCTTTGGGCACTTCACCGGGCAGTACTGCCACCTTTTTTTGGTCATCGCTGAGATGTTTAACCAGGGTGCGACCCGCCTCTTCCTCGGCGCCGAGGACCCGCAGACCTTGGCGCGGCCCCTCGCGCACGGCACCCGGATTTGACCCAAAAAAGCACGGCGTGCCGGAGACTTTGCCATTCGCGATCGTGAAGTTGACCGAGCAATGATGACCTTCGCAGCGCCACGCCCACGCTTTGCCTTTGGGATCGCCAAACACGGAAAAGAAATACTTTTCCGGGTCGCGCCGGTCGGGGGCATTTTCCAGTTCCCGCAGGATTTGTTCGAGGCTCATGATGGTGGTCGCCTTGGTAAAGCCGTCCGAACTCAGTCCGCTGCCGAGCAGGGCGTAAGCGAGGTGCCGCTGGGCCGGCGTCATTTCCTTGAGAGATAGACCATTCCGCTCCTTCGGGATGAAATGCCAGTTCAGCCGCTCGTCGGCATCGAGCTTGAATTGGGCCTTGGAGCGTTGCGCCTCGTCGAGTGACGACAATAAATTCACGGCGGAAGACGACATCTCGGCCGCGGCATCATGGGCCCGCGCTGACAAAGTGACGCCTAGACAGAGAGCCAAGTAAGGAAATTTCATGCCCCGAGCGTGACGCCTGGACCAGCGTCACGCAACGGGAAATGCTCTCGCGGTGAGCTGGCGGGCTTCATGTTCGAGTCCGGAACTGGGGTAGCCTTCGGTGAGGCATTCAGTGAGGTAGCGGGAAAGAAAAGGCCCGAATCCTCCGAGGCGCTCATATTGCGCAGTGTGAACGCATTCGTGGACGAGGGCACTCGCAACTTCCGCGGCGTCGCACCGCAGGAAAATCCCGTAGCGCAGCGAAAGTCCAGAAACGGCGTTGGCATCGATCCCCCAGCGCACAGAGAGCCGATGGAGAAATCCCGGGCCTGGAAATTGAATCGCAGGGACGACGAGGACTCGGATTTTTTCCGGCCGCTGAACACCGACAGAGATCGCATAATCGAGCTCTCGCGGAGTGAGCGGCCGCCCCTGACGTTGAATTTGTTGTTCGCGGCTCTTTGCCCAGAGGACGACCCACGGCAAGTTCAGGGCAACGAAGATGTTGGCGCCGACGCGGCGGCATCGCGTTTTGAATCCTGCGGCGCGATGGGTCATCGCGCCCTGCCCAGGTAGGGACACCTGACCACAGGTGTCCGCGTTTGAATCCTGCGAGGGAATAGGTCATCGCGCCCAAGTCGGGACACCTGACCGCGCAGAGAGCTCGCTCTCACAGCCTGTGCAGTACGGCAGAGATGACTTCCTCGACTGTCACCGCCTCCATACATCGGTAACGATCGTGTTTGCGCGGGCATTGGCGGTGAAAGCACGGGCTGCACTCGACATGGTGACGGATCACGGCGTGCCCGGGACCCAATGGGCCGGTCCAAGCCGGCTCCGTCGAGCCGAAGATCGCGACCACCGGAACGCCAAGGACCGCGGCCAGATGCATGGTGCCGGTATCGTTGGTCAGGAGCAGCCGGCAGCCCGCGAGCTCATCCATCAGTTGCACCAGTGAAGTCTGGCCGATCAAATTCCGATGCGAGCCATTCAGCCCTGCAGCGATTTGTTCGCCCAACAGTTTCTCAGCGGCGGTGCCCACGAGCAACCATTCGATATTCCGCTGCGCGGCGACTTCGCGCGCGACAGCAGCAAATTTCTCCGCCGGCCAGCGTTTGGCCGGGCCGTATTCTGCTCCGGCGCACAACGCGAGAGTCGAGGGGCCCCCGTTACCACCGGGGCTACCAGGGTGCAGGCTCGCCAACAGGGAGGGATCGTCAACGTCAGCGCCCAGATGTTCCGCCAGACGCAAAAAGTGGTTAACATGATGCTCGATGGGTCCCGGCTCCCGCTCGGGCACAACCTGGTCGAGCAGCCGCTTGCGCCACTTTCCGCGATACCCAACGATGCGGCCGATGCCGCAGGAAGTTATCTCAAAGGCGCTGCGCGGCGAATCGGTGAGCAGTACCGCCGCGTTGTAGCGAACGCCCGAGTGCTTCACCTTTTTGCGCACAGCAAAAACAGTGTCGCTTTTTCCGTCGCTGTCCTTTTCGATGATGGCATCGACCTCGGTGACTCGCCGCCAGAAATCAGCGAGTTTGGCCGGGGTGAGGAGGGTGACGCGGGCATCGGGGCGCCCGCGTTTGATGGCACGCACGGCGGGCAAGGCGAGGCAGGCATCGCCAAGCCAATTAGGCGCGCGCACGAGAATTTCGAAGCGCTTCAACTGCGGTGGCGCCATGCCGGCCGGCAGCTCGATGCCTCGTTTGTAGCGCGCGAGCAGGAAATTTGGGCATGGTGTTTTCCAACGATTGTGAACCCAAAACCAATCTGCCGGCGATTCCCGGATTAGTTTTTCCACCGCCTGGTTCATCGCGGCGGTAAGCGCCTCGGGAGTGGCGCTTGAAGAATGGACTGGCTCGCGGACGACCATTTTCCAGCGCGCCCGTCCGATGGTAAAAATACCGACCGGCAAAATCGGCGCGCCTGTGCGCAGGGCGAACAGCGCCGCCAGCGTGGTCGTCGAAGCGAGACGACCAAAAAACGGCACCCAGGCTCCTCCGTCGCCGGCATGTTGATCGACGAACACCCCCAGAACGCTGTTCTCCCTCAAATGCCGGACCGGCGCATGAAATCCGGCGCGTCGATCAAAGAGACGACAGCTCAGCCGCGACCGCAGCCGCATCATGTGAGCGTTGAGGTAAGGATTTCCCAGCGCCTGGTAAAGCGTTGCGGTCGGCATGTGGCACATGCCTTGGGGAACCTGGGGAATAATCTCCCAGTTGCCCAGGTGACTGCCGGCATAAACCGCGCCGAGACCCCCTCGTCGCGCATTTTTTGTGTGTTCGAGGCCCTCGAATTCGACACAGGCCGCCACCGCGGCTTCGCTCATGGCGGGAATCTTCAGGCTCGATAGCAGATTGCCGCCGAGACTTATGAAATGCGCCTGGCACAACTCACGCAGCTCGGCGTCCGATTTTTCCCCGCCAAAGGCAATGCGCAGATTCCGCTGAGCCAGCCGCCGATACGGGACCGCCAACATCCACGCCAGCCAGCCACAGCCCTGGCCAAGCGTGAATACCACTCGCAGCGGCAACGAGATGACGACCCATTCGAGGGCACGAAAAGCGAGATAGGCCAAAAAGTCCTGCGCTTGTTTGACCCTGCGGTTCTCTTTGCGTTTGCTTTTCTTTGCTTTTTTGGCGGGCATCTTTCGAGCCTGCGACGACTTCGCTGAGTGCAGTCGAGCGTCACGACTTCCAGAACATGCAGCGAAATGGATGCTCGTCGACCAGGTTGCTTTGCACCCCGCCGAGTTTCTCGGGCCAATAAAACTGCACCCCGACATAATGATAGACCGGGCTGATGACGGCCTCGCGCTGAATCAGCAAATCTTCCGCCTCCCGAAAAATTTCGAAGCGTTTCGCGCGGTCTGCCTCGCGTGCGGCAGTGCGGATCAACTCATCGTAGACGGCGTTTTTCCAACCGGTGCGATTGTTCCCATTATCCGATGTGAAAATGTCGAGGAAAGTGTTTGGGTCGTTGTAGTCACCCACCCATGGAGAGCGGGCGATATCGTAATTAAGTTTGCGCATCGAATCGAGATAGACCTTCCATTCCTGCTTTTGCGGAAGAATTCTCACCCCGAGGGCATTTTCCCACATCGCCTGCACTTCGATGGCGAGCGAGACATCGACGTCACGGCTCGGATAAAGATAAGTTACCAGCGGGAAGCCGCGGCCTTCCGGGTAACCGGCATCGGCGAGCAACTGCCGGGCCAGCGGGAGGTCATGCAGCGCCCGCGGTTGGGGAGGCCGGTAACCGCCGCCGCATCCTGGCGGAGTCAAACTGTAAGCCGGCGGTTCGCCCATCTTGGTGACGCGTTCAACAATTTTTCGCCGATCGAGCACGAGTCCGAAAGCCTGGCGGATTTTCGGATTTTTCAGCGGTCCGTCTTTGGCGCAGTTGAAACGCATGAAGCAACTGGCCAGCATCGGTCCGCTGTGGAAATACGGGGCGCGGCCGAGCTTATCCACGAGCGTTGTGGGCACGCCGTCCTTGTCCAGCGTGAGGTCAGCGGCCCCGGTTAGAAAATAATTAAGGGCGGTGACCGGGTTGTTGATGGTGCGCATTTCGACAGTCCGCAATCGGACATTCGCGCGGTCCCAGTAGCTTTCGCTGCGATCGAGCCGAAGGCGGTAATTAATTCGCCATTCATTGAGTTGATAGGCGCCATTGCCGATCAATTTGCCTGGCCGCGCCCAATCTTTCCCGTTTGCTCGCAGCGAGCGCAGGTGTACCGGACACAGTGTAAAGAGGGCACACAGGTCGGTGAAATACGGCGCGGGGTGCTCGAGCGTCACCTCGAAGGTCAAATCATCCAGCGCCCGCAGACCCACTTGCGAAAAATCGGTCAGTTTTCCTTCGCTGTAGGGCTTCGCGTTTTTAACCACATGGAGGAGCGCCACGTAATCGGCCCCCGTATTCGGATTGAGCAGCCGTTCCCACGAATCACGGAAGTCAGGCGCCGTAACCGGATCTCCATTGCTCCAGCGCGCCTCTGGACGCAGGTGAAACGTGAACACCAGGCCGTCGCCGCTGATTGCAGGCGCGGCCGCAGCGGCGCCTGGGACGGCCTCTCCTGCTTCCGTCCAGCGCATGAGTCCTTCGAAAATCGAAGTGATGACCCGGCCAGAGGCCTGATCGGAGGCCAGGGCGGGATCCAGCGTCTCCGGCTCCGCCGGGCTGATGAAAATCAGGTCCGCCCTAGCCTCTCGATGGCGGCAGGCCCCGTTCGTGGCTGCAGCGGCCCAAGGCACCATTTGCAGCCAGCGGCGCCGGCTCAGATCGCGAGGAGCCGGCGTTCTCATTACCTTTCAAGACGCTTTGGAAAAACTCCTGCCGGTCCAACAGGGGTTGAGCTGGCTTTGGGAAAAGGGGCACGGGCGTCTCGCCCGTGACGAAGAATCTGCATAGAGATCGATGCCACGGACGAGGCGCCTTTTTGACGCAACCCAGCGCAGGCTCTGCCCGCAAGGTTGAGCATTTAAGGGTTGGTGCCTGGCGCCGGCTTTGGTTCCCCGGATGCAGGGTCCAGAGGCGGTGCAGGTGCGGGACTGGCTGAGTTGCCCGGGACCGCCGGTAGTGGCGTCGCAGGTGTGGGCGTCGTGGGAGCGGGCGCCTGAGGCTGGACCCTGCCCTCGACTGGAGGCGGGGTGCCCGGAGGTGTCGCTGGCGGAACGCCATCTGCTGGCTGGACTTGCGCGGGAGCAGTCCCCGGCGCCGGAGCTGGCGTCCCATCGCTTGGGCTTTGCGGCACTGGCGGTATGGGCACGGCGGCGGCGCCTTCAGGCGCCGGTGTCGGAGTGGCCGCAGGCGCCGGCAGGCTCGACAAATTTTTTCCCATGGCGGCATTCCTTTTCGATTCCCGGACCGTGATCAGCGCAATGCCAATCGAAAGCAGGAAAAAGAGGATGGTGAGGTAGACGGTGCCGCGTTGGAGGACATCGGTTGTGCGGGACCCGAACATCTGACTGGTCACATCCACGCCAAACGCGGCGCCAAGACCTTCCTGCCGCGGCCGCTGCATCAGCACCAACAGGAGCATGAGCAGGCAGACCACCACCAACGCAATGATAAGAATAGTGTAAAGGGCGGACATAAAGAACCGGCACCATGCATGCCTCAGCCCCATTTGTAAACACCCTCAACAGAGCGCCGTCGTAATCCTGTTGGGGCGATTCAATGCGGCTTGCCAGGAGGCTTCCCAACCTTTGTCGCATATGCGACAAAGTTTGGGAAGCCTGCTTCTGCACTCTGCATTCTGCCCTCTTTTTTCCCCTAATCGTCCCGCGTACACGCTGGACACAAGCCATAAAATTCGAGCTCGTGGTAAACGCTGCGGTATCCACGGCTCTTCATGATCTCTTTTTCGAGGGCTTCGACCGGGCAGCGCAAGTCAAGGTCTTCGATTTTTCCGCACGCGGTGCAGACGAGGTAATCGTGATGGTGGTCGGCCACGACGAGCTGGAAGAACATCGCTCGCCCGTGCAAGCCGAGCCGCCGCACCAGCCCGGCCTCCTCCAACTTCGTCACCAGCCGATAGATGGTTGCCTGATCGTGACCGGCCAGGCCGGGCACGTCCTGGAGGTCGGCCAATGTTGCCGGACGATGCCGAACCGCCATGTGTCGAAGCAGGGCATCGAGCCCTTTGGTGCGGCGAAGTCCGCGAGTGCGCAACTGAGCCACACACTCCTCGACTAGGGCCTCGACTTTCCCCGGCTCTGCGCTCATATGGCAGTGCTCTTCACGCATGCGACCTTATGAGTATTCCACGACGCACCCTCGGCAAGACCGGATTTTCCGTCAGCGAAATCGGCTTTGGCGCCTGGGCCATCGGCGCTGAATGGGGCGAAACCGTCCCGGAAGCGCAGGCCAAAGAGGCGCTCCACGCCGCGCTCGACGCCGGGATGAATTTCATCGACACCGCCGACATCTACGGCATGGGGCGCTCGGAAAAATTGATCGGCCAGGTGCAGCGCGAGCGAAGCGGCCAAAGTGAACGCATTTACGTCGCCACCAAAATGGGCAAGGCGCCCGGATGGACCGACGACTACGAATCGGTGCGCCTGGCGGCTCTCGGGTCGTGCGAACGACTTGGGGTTGATGCGCTCGATCTGGTGCAGTTGCATTGCATCGATCTGAGCCTCCTCCAGGCCGGCAAGGTTTTCGAGCACCTCGAAAAGATCAAAAGCGAAGGGATCATTCGCCATTACGGCGCCAGCGTCGAGACCATCGGCGAAGGTCTTTTTTGCATCCACAACTCCGGGATCGTCTCGCTTCAGGTAATCTTCAATATTTTCCGGCAGCGGCTGATCGATGAACTTTTTCCCAGCGCGCAGGCCCTCGGCATCGGCATCATCGCCCGCGTGCCACTGGCGAGCGGCGTCCTCACCGGCAAATTCCAGCCCGGCCAGGCTTTCGACCAGCGGGATCATCGACATTACAACGCCAACGGCGAGCGATTCAATGTCGGTGAAACGTTTGCCGGCGTTCAGTTCGACACCGCGGTCGAGCTGGCCGAGGAAATCCGGCGCCTTCTCGCCAACGAATCACCGCCGGCGACACTCGCGCAAAAAGCGATGCGATGGATTCTCGATTTCGAAACTGTAACCACCGTCATCCCAGGCGCCAAATCACCGACCCAGGCCCGCGACAACGCCGGCGCCGCCGCGCTGCCAGCGCTATCGAGCGAGGCCCATGAACGATTGGCCAGCTTCTATCGCGAAAGGATTCACGCGGCTGTGCGGGGAAGGTATTAGAGACCACGCAAATGCTGCTGCTCTGAATCCAATGCGTCGGGATTCACCGCGGCTCGCCGGTAGGCTCGCCCTCCCCGCGATGCACTCCGTTCGCACCGGGAAAGCGAGGGTATTCGCGAGCCGCGCTGAACCCCGCCCGCGCTGAATTCGTGCAGCGACATTCACTGCGGCTCGCCGGTAGGCTCGCCCTCCTCACGTTGCTTTCCATTCCCGCCGGGAGGCCGAGCGTAGTCACCGTGGCTCGGTTGAATGACTGAACGGCCCACCTACGGCGCAGACCATGAAAAATCAGGAACTCGTGAGTTGCACATTGTGAACGCGAGGAGTCGCGCAGGCGAAAGCCGCCTGCCATAAATGGGGCACGGGCGTCTCGCCTGGCGTCTCGCCCGTGGCATTGGACTTCGCAGGATTCTTCGCCACGGGCAGGACGCCCGTGCCCCTTTCTCTGTGGCTCCTGATCACCCCCTCGGATGAAACTTTTTGTGCACCGCCTTGAGGCGTTTTTCGTCGACGTGGGTGTAAATCTGGGTGGTGGAAATATCCGCGTGGCCGAGGAGTTCCTGGATGACGCGGAGGTCGGCGCCGTTGCCTAACAGGTGAGTGGCGAAGCTGTGGCGCAGCAGATGCGGATAAATATTTTCCTCGAAACCGGCTTCCTTGGCGCGCCTTTTCAGGATTTGCCACGCGCGCTGGGGCGTAAGCCCTTTGCCATGGGCACCGAGAAAGATGTGATTGCCGGTGACTCGTTTTACAAACTGCGGCCGTTCTTTGGCCAGATAGACTTCGAGAGCCTCGCGGGCTTTTGCCCCCACGGGAACGACGCGAGTCTTATTGCCTTTTCCGGTCACGCGAATGAAGCCATCATCGAGGTTTAGATTTTCAAGGCGGGCGCTGACCAGTTCGGAGACCCGCAGCCCGCTGGCGTAGAGCAGCTCGAGCATCGCCCGGTCTCTCTTTGAAAACAGCTGATCGTCGCGGATCGACTCGAAGAGCCGGCTCAATTGTTGAGTGGGCAGCGTGTCAGGCAGGTAACGATCAATGCGCGGCGACATCAAGTCGCCAGTGGGATCGGCGTCGACTTTGCCGCGAGCCAGCAAGAATCGGAAAAACAGGCGCCATGAAACGATGATGAGCCGGATGCTGGCCGCCGACAGTCCGTTTCGTTTTCGTTCCGCAAGATAATCGGTAAGGTCCTCAGCTCGCACCGCGGCCGGTTCGATTACGCTTCTTTTGTTGCGCAGCCATTCCGCGCCGGTTTCCAGGTTGCGGCGGGTGAGTAGTTGATAGTTGTCGGACAAACCACGCTCGACGGCGAGGTGCTGGAGAAAGGAATCGATGGGTGATTCCATTTCCGGGCTGAGAGGATTCTCGGAGGCGGTCGGAGTCACGATGGCGGCGCTTCGAGGTCGCGGTGCAACTGCCGAAAGGCCTGGCTCAATTCCTTGTCCGGGACTGCAGGCAACGGTTTCGCTGCCGCTTCGCTCAGGGCTTTTTGTTTCGTCTCCTCATCCGGGAATCGCCACAGTTCCAGGTGCCCCAACTGTGCGCGAAGGCGGGCCAGTTCCATGGCGGCGCGCCGGCCGTGATAGGTTTGCGGGTATTTTTTCCAGCAGCCGTCGTAACGCAGCGCCATCTCACGGCAAAACCGCCAGAGGTTGCCGTTGGGAGCCGGGGTGAGCTCGCGATCGACGAGACCGAAATATGCAATCCGTGACGCCAATTCGTTGCGCAGCTCGGGAAGCTTTTCGAGTGTCGCAAAATGGTCGTCAAAGAACTTGCGTTCCGAAGCCGGCAGCCATTGGAAAAATGGCATTCGCGTCAGCCGGGTCACTCGTAGCCAGGCACGCGTCACATTTTTTTCCGCTTCGATCAGGCGCCTTTGGGTGTCTTTCCATGCCGCGGCTTCCGCGCGCAGGGTTTCGGGCTTGTCGCGCAGGGCTTCGACGGTGAACCACTGCCTGAGCGAGGAGGCGGGCGGCTGGTCTCCACCCATGGGCATGTGATGAGCCAGACCCAGGTAATCGTCGAAAGTGACGTTCGCGCCAAGCTGCCCAAAGTGTTTTATGCCCGCCACGGTGTAGATGTAATTGATGTCGAGCTGACCGGCCCCCAGGTAGACCGGCTTTTTGAGGGCGATCGGTTTGGGCTGTCGCTTGTTGCGGGGACGTTTGCCGGCCCCGAGCACGTAAGCACCGGCGAGGTCTTTCATGAACATCTCGGCAAACTCGCTGGCAAACCAGCCACCCTGACTGAAGCCCCCGACGTAGACGCGAGCGGGATCAATCCGCACTTGTTTTGCCAGGCCGTCGCGCACGGCCAGAAGGTGCGCCCATTCGCGTGCTAGATAATCGGGCGTCACTGCCGGCAGCTCGCGCGTGATGTATTCCATGCCCACGAGGACGAAATGCCTGCCATCGGTGTAACGCAGCGGGATGTCGATCGTTGGTTCGCCGCCCGTTCCGTGATAATGAAAAACAACCGGCCACAGCCGCTCGGTCGAATAGTCTCCTGGCAACCGGACAACGAGCGGATTTCTCAGACCTTCCCATGGGACACTCACTGCGCGGCCTGGTGCAAACTCAGGCGGTTCGGCGCCGACAGACGCCGCAGTGAAAGATAGCAGCGCAGCAATAACAAGGCGCATCGATTCGAATGTAAGCCGCAAGTGAGAGCGGGAGAAGGTTTTGTTTAATCAAAGTAGCAGCGAGAACCCAGTGTGGCAGCTGCACGCCTCTCGCTGCCAGGAAGGGCGCGATGACTCTAACGCGCCGCGCCTTTTGGCGGACGCCTGGGTCAGGCGTCCCTCGACGCAGACTGAAGAAAGTCGCTGCCACTAAGAAGGCCCAGCGACAGGAGTGTCGATGCCACGGAGAAGGTTCAGCGAGGGTTTAACCTCGCCGATGAGTGGGGAGGTGATGTGCCGTTTATCGAGCGGACGAACAAAACGACGAAAAAACCTCACGAAGCGGAGGACCGGGTGCTGCGATTTCCTTGAGCCTCGGCCTCATCGAGGGATTGCGCACGCTGCTCCAGCGCTTTGATTTTCTCTTCCAGCAGCCGGTCTTCTTCCGCCATTTGCTCCACCCGCAAAGTCTGCCGACGCGAGGCATTGGCCCGCAGAA
>JBPCQC010000005.1:0-20302 GCA_050998515.1 Verrucomicrobiales bacterium | reverse complement strand
CATGGTACTTCAGGTTTCCAATCCTGCCCATCCGACCGGGGTCTCAGACCCCGGCTACAGCGTTGTAGCCGGCCTCTGTGAGGCCGGAGAAATCAACCGCAACCCTTGACGACGGTTGACGTCAGCGACAATGAAAAAATCAGCCCTGAGAATATCGCGGGGCCACACGGTTCTGGGATAGAACGGCGTCCCCTTTGACCCCACCGCCTCACTTATTAATCGTGAATGTGTTCAATGCCATGGGCGGTGTCGCCCGTGCCCGTCTCCCGCTGGCGCCCGCGGTGCCTGGAGCACATCGTCCGTCTGCTGTGCGCTTGCGGCATTCGAGATCATGGTTTTATTTCCGCCCGAGCAATGATTCATGACATGAAGCGCGTTCTTTTTGTGTGCGTGGAAAACTCGAATCGCAGCCAGATGGCTGAGGCCTTTGCGCGCCTGCAAGGGGGGGATGGCATTGAGGCCTTTAGCGCGGGGTCGCATCCCTCGGGGGTGGTCAACCCCGCGGCCATTTCGTCAATGAGCGAGCTCGGTTATGACCTGACTCGCCATCGTTCAAAGTCGCTCGAGGAATTGCCCAGGATCGAGTTCGATTTTCTGGCTACGGTCGGTTGTGGTGACGCCTGTGACTTTGTTAGAGCGAGGCGCCGGGAAGACTGGAGCGTCCCCGATCCAAAGCACCTTCCCCCGGATGAGTTTCGTGCAGTACGGGATCTGATCGGCATCAAGGTGAGGGCGATGATAGAGAATTTGTGAGATCCGCCGCCAGAATTCATCCCAGCGACAAGAGTGTCGCTGCCACGGTAGGAAAGGGGCATGGGCGTATCGACCATGGCGGTGAATGAAGCTGAATCATCGCCACGGGCGAGACGTCCGTGCCCCGTTGGCTGCATTCATCCCAGCGACAAGAGTGTCGCTGCCACGAAGCGGACCGGCTGTCCTTGCGCTGAGGCGCCGTGGGATTAAGAAAAGGACATGGTCCCAGTTGCTCCGACACTCGTTATACTCGCTGCCGGCATGGGCAAGCGCTACGGCGGACTGAAACAAATCGAAGGAATGGGGCCCGGCGGCGAGACCCTGCTCGATTATTCGGTCTTTGATGCGCAGCGCGCCGGGTTCGCGAAAGTCGTGTTTGTCATTCGCCGCGAATTTGCAGATCAATTTCGGGATCAGATCGCAGCAAGGTTTTCCGGCTTCATGGCAGTCGAGTTGGCGCTGCAGGATCAAAATGATCTGCCCCGGCACCTCTTGCCGGCCGGATTCGCGCCGGCACGTCGGGAGAAACCCTGGGGCACCGGCCATGCCGCCCTCGCGGCGCGCCACGCCATCAAAGAGCCTTTTGGCGTCATCAACGCCGATGATTTTTATGGCCGTGCTTCGTTTGTCACGATGGCGGAATTTTTGGCCCAGCCCGGGCTGGCCGGAGTGCCCTGCCGCAATTGCATGGTCGCGTTCACCATGCGTCACACCTTGTCCGAGCATGGCACGGTGGCGCGCGGAGTGTGTACTGTTTCACCTGAGGGCCATTTGCAAAGGGTCGAGGAGTTGACGGATCTTGTCAAAACGCCCGCCGGCGCTTCGAACCGGCCTGCGAAAGGAGACGAGCGCACTTTCACCGGCGACGAACCGGTTTCGCTGAACATGTGGGGCTTCACCCCGCGGATTTTTTCCGAATTCGAGCGCGTCTTCGCGAGCTTTCTAACCGAGCGCGGCCACGATCCGAAGGCTGAGTTCTATATTCCCTTCGCGCTCGATCAGTTGATTCAGGAAGGCCGTGAGCAATGCCGCGTGCTGCGCTCGCACTCAGAATGGTTTGGCGTGACCTACCGCGAGGATGTGGCGCACGTCAGGGAATCATTGCGGCGGCTGCACGAAAAGGGTCACTATCCGGAGGAAATGTGGAAGCGAAGTTCGTAGTCCTACAAAGCGGATTCCGCCCAATCACGGCCTGCTGAATGCCTATCACTGCTCTGCTCTTTTGCGAAGCAGCCACCACGCTACGAGCGCGCTGACAAATGTCCACAGGGCAAGCAGACCGAGACCATTCCATGCTGGCCGGGCATGGCGGAAGACACGGGGGCGGTCATCTCTCACGGTGGGCAGGCTGTATTTCGCGGTGTTGCGCTCGAGTGACCAGGCGGCTTCCCGGGGACCAAAGGGCGGCGCGCCCGGAACGGGATCAAAGTGCTCGCTTTCATCGAGAATAAACTTTGTGGTTTGGTTAGGATTCAAAAGGACGCGCAGCGGCCTTAACACGGTGGAAAGATTGTCGAACGACGTCTGAAGTCCGGCCTCTTCGAGGTCGAGCGCATTGCGCATCGGCTCCCCCCAGAGCAGGCTGGTATCCATGACGCGTTGAGCGGCGAAGCTTGGGATCAGGCGGCTGACCAGCCTGGGGAAGTCGTGCTGATCCCAATCCTTGATAGGAAAGACATATCCCGAAAAAAGAATCTGCGGGATGATAAAAATGGGGACGAGGAGGACTGCCTGGAGGGAGGTTTTGGCCCAGGCCGAAATGGCGAGGCCGAGGCCAGTGGCCGCGAGGGCGCATCCGATCAAGCCCGCAAGCTGCCACTTCGGGGAGCCGCTGAGGCCACTGCCGGCAAAATCAAGGACGATAAAAATGGCGGCGCTTTGGAGCGTCGTGAGGAGACCGAGAAAAATGAATTTGCTGGCGAGGTAACTCGACGGGCGGAGCCCGATGAAGCGTTCCCGGGCAAAAATCGAGCGCTCGCCAACGATCTCTGAGGCGGCATTGCCGCAGCCAAGCCAGAGTGTGGCGATGAACGCGAGGAAAAGTTTCGTCGCGGTGGGGTGTTCGCCGGTGGCGGTCAGGGCAATGAGCGAGGCGATGAGCAACGGCTGACCGGCATAAAGCACTAGATTCTTGGCATCGGCGCGAAGGATATGCCATTGCCGCCGCAGCAGCACTGGCACGGCCCGGCGGCGTGGCAACCGCCGCGGGGTTTGCGCACCCAGCCGGACTGGCGATTCCGTAGCGGCACCCGGCCGCGCAGTGAGATCGACGCCCGACTTTTCCAGAAAGAGCCGCTGCCATTCGTGAGGTGTTTTTTCCTTGAGGCGCCGATAAAGCTTGGACAGCGCCGGCACTTCGAAGTGCTCGCGAGCGAGCCGCGGCTTGCCGCGAAAAACAGTGCGGCCGGCGACCGGGTGGCCCTCCCCATCCCGGCCCGCTGCCACGACTTCGAGGCCGGACATGAGATAGACGTTCTCCATTACATGGGTTGTGCACACGACCGTGCAACCGGTGTAACTTAACTCCTGCAAGTGCTGCATCAGTTCGGTTTCCGATTCGGGATCGAGGCCGCTGGTGGGCTCATCCAGGAAGAGAAGCTGCGGGCGGCTCAGGAGTTCGACGCACACCGACAACCGTTTGAGCTGACCGCCGGAAAGCTGGCCGGCGCGGGTATCGAGATGTTCTTCGAGACCGAGGCGGTGGCTGAGGGCAGCGATGAGTTTGGCGATCTCGGCGCGAGGGGTGCGGCGCGGCAACCGCAGCAGCGCCGCGTAGTGGAGGGCCTGCCGTCCGGTGAGGTCAAGGTGAACAATTTCCTGCTGGGGGACGTAGCCAAAAAACTCGCTGGGGTCTTCGATGTCTCGCAAATCGCGGCCGTCGGCCAGCACCGTGCCGGCATCGAGGTGGCTCAGTCCGATCAAAGCGCGGAGAAGAGTCGTCTTTCCAGCACCGGAAGGACCGAGGATTCCCACGAATTGCCCAGGTCGGGCTTCAAAACTCGCATCGTGCAAAATCAAACTCCCTTTTCTGCCGCGGGCGACGCGCAACCCCCACGCTTCCATGCCCGCGCCCAGACCATCCCGCACCCGACGCAACGAGTATCCGTCGTAACAAAAATAGTGGCGCTCGCCAAATTGCAGCAGGTCGCCGATGACCAGCGGATGACGCTCGAAATATTTTCCGTTTACCTGCGATCCCGTGCGGCCCAGATCGACGACGACAAACCCTGAACCATCTCGCTGGATCCGCGCGTGGCTGGGTGAGATCAGCGGATCGGCCAGGCGCAAGTCGGCCTCCTGGCCGCTGCCAATAACCAGGTCACTTTCGACGGGCACTTCAGGAACCTCGAGGCCACGAAAGGAAACCGTCAGTGCGCCGTCTCCGTGCGAAGGAGGAGCGGACGCTACCGTGGAAAGTTGCGGGGCACTCGACATTTCTTCGCCTGGCTCTGGACCGATGAGCGGCTGCGCCGGCCATTCGAATAGCACGGTGAAAATGCCTACCAAAATCTGGTCGCCGTCGTGCAGGGAGATTTCGGAATCGACATCCAGGCCATTCACTTTAGTGCCCGAGGAGGTCTCAGCGGCAAGCAGCCGCGCGCTCGGGCCGTCCCAGATCACGGTGCAATGCACCGGGGAAACGCTCGGGTGGGGGATTCGCAACGAAGCGGTTCGGGCGTGCCCTATTTCGAAGGGTACGTTGATTTCGAGCGGGCGGCTCAGCTTGGTGCCGCCGGCGAGAGTCAGTTTGGGAGCCTCGACAGACATGCGCGCGCCATCATGGCAGCACGATCCAGACCTCGACGGCGCGGTTCTTGTTCCTGTTCCCCGAGGCCACCAACTCGGTGCCGCCGATGGCGACTGGATAGGTGACATTTGTAACGCCGAGCTTTTTCAAGAGGTTGATCGCACCCATCGCCCGCTGTTTGGAAATCTCCTTGTTTCGCTGCGGATCGCCCGACTGGTCGGCAAACCCAATGCAAACAATCGCCGCCTCGGCGTCTTCCATGAGGTCGGAGGCTTCCCGCGTCAACAACGCCTTTTTCAGGCGCGCTTCCTCGCCACGGCCGAGCCGTGTGGCCCCGGGCGCAAAATGAAGCGTGGCCACCCGGGCCAGGCGTTTGGCGTTGCGAAGCGCACTGCGGACGCGGGACTTTTCGCGGTCGGGATAGAGATCGGCTGGCGCTTCTGCGATGCGGCGGTCGGCGTCTTCTTTCAATGCGCGCACTTCTGGCGAGTCCTCCTGGAAAACGGTGACCGGTTCGTCCTGTTGCACCGGCACTTCCACGCCTGGTGAATCCGGTGGCAGCGCCTCCGAGGGATCATCGGAAATGCCCGGAGTCGCTGCTTTGGCGGGTATGGCGGTATTGGGGGTGGTGGTGACGACGTCTGGATCCGTCGCTGCCGTCACCGAAGGGGATGTCGCGCCCGGAGTCGTCCCGGGAATTGAACCCGGCAGCTTCGCATCGTCGATCTGTTCCGCCGGGGTTGCGGGTGTCGGAATCGCCTCCCGGTTAGTTGTCACCAAGGGACTTTCGGTCTCTTTTTTAGCAACGTTCCCACTCGCAGCCGGGGTCGTTGTGGTGGCAGCACCTGCTTCCTGCGAATATCTCGGATTCTCGAAAACTCCGGGTGAAGCGGGGGGTTTTTTGGTCGCAGGTGTTTCACGAGGCGCAGCGGGGGGTGCTTGGCCGGTGGGATCTGGGTTGACTTTCGCGAGTGTGGGCGGCGCTTTCTTCGTTCCCAAAACGAACTTTTTAACCGCCCACCATCCGCCCCCAGCAACAGCGCCGATTAAAACGACGACGATGCCTAACAGAATAACATTGGCGACGAGGGTGGGCTTTTTGGAGGAAGGCGGGGTGCTCATGATTGGGCGTGGTGGGTGATCAGCAGGTCAGAAACAGACAAATGGCAGGTGCTACAAAAACGCAGGACATCCATCGAAGAGTTCAAGGGCAAACTCGCTCGCATCCACCTTCCAACGTGGGGAAGCCATCAGCTCGAGGAAATAGTCATTCGCCAGCAGGGTATCGCGTTCGTCACGCAAACGGCGCAGCAAAGTGTCATCGAATCCCAGCGTGTACCGATCATCGTTGCAGGCATGGGTGCCGAAAAGAATCTCCAGCTTGTCGACATCGAAGCCACAACGCTCGCGATAAAAGCGGCTCAAAAATCCGGCGGCCAATCCCAGCGAGGCCCCGGCATAGGCAGGGACCCAATGGCTGGCATCGTACGAGATTTTCTTTACTGGTGTCCGCTCGAATTCGACCAGATTGGTCCGCTCCGGATGTGGAAAATCACGCGCTTGGGCAACCTGCGGGTTGACCAGTATCTGGGAAACGATCTCGAGCTCGTGCAGGGTCGCGACTTCCAGGTCTTCGAGTTGCTGCGCGACGATGATCTTTAAATACATCTCGAATTTGTAGGCCAGCGTGGCGGTTTCGTAGAGTTGCTGATCTTCGGACCAAAGCGAAGAATTGGCGGCGGCGTGCAGGGCGGAGACGGCATGGAATGTGGAACTGCGCGCGAGTGTCCCGGCAAAATCGGCGTCCTCAGCCTCGTGCATCAGCGCTTCATTCAGCAAAAAATAGGCATCGCGCAGATACGGAACAAAGGGGTTGAGTCGCGGAAGGACTTTGGACACGGCAAGAGAAAATGGGTTACGCAGCACAGTAGCCGAAGGGCATGCTTCTTTATAGACCATTTGGCCGAGGAGACCAGCGTTGAATCGTTTTCAGTCAGGATGGAATCACCGCTCCAATTTGTGGAGTTGCCGCTCCATTTTCTGTCCCCGGAAGCGGAGAGGACCGAGGGCGAAACTTTGTTTTAAACTCCAATGGTCTAAAAATCAATCCGCTATGCTGGTTGTCCGAAACCTGGCATGATGCCCGCGGTGTCCTCTCCAGCACCGGAAGTTCCCGGCCTTAGTAAACTTACCAAACCAACCAACCAAAAACCCATCCACGCTTATGTCTGAAGTCACCGAAGGTCAACTCCGCGAAATCATCGCGATCAAATCGCATCGCGATCCCGCTTTTCGCACCTCGTTTCTGAGCGATCCCAAGGCAGCCGTCGAACGGATTCTCGGCACCTCATTGCCCGCGAACATGCAGGTCTCCGTCGTCGAAGACACCGATGCACGGGTCCACATTGTCATCCCGCCCATGGCCAGCGACGAATTGAGCGAGGACCAACTCGAAGCAGTCAGCGGCGGCTTCCTCGATGCCACGCTGGGTTCTTCCGTCCTTGGCGATGGCATGCTGTGTATCGGCGGCGGCCTCATCAACTCGAAGATGGAGTTGAACCTCTAAGGTTTCTCCATCGCCCGCGCAAGCAGGCCACAGGAGCCCGTTCCGGAAAACCCGGAGCGGGCTTTTTGTTTGTCTCTTTGACAAGGGTGCGCGCCGCGCCCATATCCGCCGGCATGGCGGTCCTAGTGGATAGAAAGACGCGTCTGCTCGTTCAGGGGATTACCGGCAATGCGGGAGCTTTCCACGCGCGCGGCTGTCGGGATTATGGAACAAACGTGGTGGCCGGGGTGACGCCTGGAAAAGGCGGCCAGTTGTTTGACGAGACCATCCCGATATTTGACACCGTCTGGGAAGCACGGCAGCAAACCGGGTGCAATGCCACTATGATTTACGTGCCGGCGCCCTTCGCGGCGGATGCCATTTTGGAAGCGGCCGATGCCGGCGTCGAAGCCATCGTATGCATAACAGAAGGGATTCCCGTCAACGACATGATGCGGGCCAAAGCCGGGCTGCAGGGCTCGAGCGCGGTCCTGATCGGCCCTAATTGCCCTGGCATCATCACCCCGGGCGCATGCAAAATAGGCATCATGCCCGGCTACATCCACAAACCCGGCACTGTCGGTGTAATTTCGCGCTCCGGCACCCTGACTTACGAGGCAGTCTGGCAGCTCACGACGCGCGGATACGGTCAAAGCACCTGCATCGGGATCGGCGGCGACCCCATCCACGGCCTCACCCATTTGGACTGCGTAAAACTTTTCAATAACGATGCTGGCACCGAGGCGATTATTCTCATCGGCGAAATTGGGGGCAGCGAAGAGGAGGAAGCGGCAGATTGGATCAAGCAACATTGCCGCAAGCCAGTCGCCGCCTTCATCGCAGGAGCGACGGCGCCGCCAGGTCGCCGCATGGGGCACGCCGGAGCCATCATTTCAGGAGGCAAAGGCACAGCCAAAGCGAAAAAAGAGGCGCTCGTGAGCGCGGGCATCGCGGTGGCCGAAACTCCAGCCGACATCGGGGAGACATTGATCAAGGCAATGAGGGACCGATAAACTTGTGAAGAGCGGCTTTCAGCAAATTCCTCTCACCGAGCCGCCCCTTGCGCCAAGCGGCCTAGGCAAATACAGCCGCCAAATCAGCTGCTAAGCCGGTCGCTTCATCCGTGACGATGCCCGAGGTGTGACTCACCGACACTTGCCCCGCACGATAAACGGCAAGTGTTTTGAGGGGCGGCGAAACCACCCAGCAGCTCTTGACACCGTTTTGCAGATAAACATCCACCTTGTCCATCACTTCCTTGGAACCTTGCATCGGCGAAAAGATCTCAACTGCCAGAAGTGGCGGAACAGAGCGGCGGACCTCATCGTGCTGCCAGTCGATATCTTCGCGCGGATAAACGCAAATGTCGGGAGTGTACGGCTTTCCGTTGAATTCGAGAGTCAGTTCGCTGAGAGCGAAATAGGCCGGGGTCTTGCTCAGTTCAAGCAACAAACGGGATTGGACGAGTGAATGATGCAAACTGGGCATGGGTTTTCCCCTTTCCTCTTCGTAAGTCGCCGGCCGTTCATCGACTGCTGTGCTCATAACTTCTTACTTTAGGCTTTTACGCGGCACGAACCAAATGAAATCCGGGCGATTGCGTCAAAGGATAACGCAGCCCCGATAAGGTCTACTGCCACTGGACGTATCGGTTTTCGCAGATCAATTTCCTCAGCTTCGCATGCCATCACCTGCCAACCATCCGAGAACTTTTATTCAGTCCACCGGCTCCTGGCGGTGGTGGCGCGAGCGGTTGTACGCTCTGCCGAGATGGGGGCGCTGGCTGGTGCTCGCCGTTCTGCTGAGCGGATCACTCGCGTTGCTCGGGATTGGGCTGGTGTGGATGGTCTACAGCAGTCTGGCTCGTGGTTTCGATTTGAGCAAACTCGGCCAAATGCCCGAGCGGTCTGTGGTGCTCGACGCTCGCGAGCGAGTGATTGGCCGGCTGCACGGCGAAAATCGCGTCGTCGTCCCGCTCAGCTCCGTCTCCCCGCATTTCATCCAGGCCCTTCTCGCGCGTGAGGACGACCGTTTCTACAAACATAGCGGCATCGATTTGTTCGGTATCGGCCGCGCGCTGGTGCGCAATGTGAAGGACCGCGACTTCACCCAGGGCGCGAGCACACTCACGATGCAACTCGCCCGCAGCTCCCTTGAATTGGGGGGCAAAACCCTCCACCGCAAACTGCTCGAGATGGCCATCGCCCGCCGGATCGAGTCTGAACTTAACAAGGACCAGATCCTGGAGCTCTACGTCAATCGCATCTTCTTCGGCACCGGCATTTATGGCGTCGAACGCGCTTCACAACTCTATTTCGGAAAGCCTGCCCGAGACTTGAAGCTCGATGAAGCCGCCATGCTCGCCGCCATCATTCGCGGCCCGAATAAATTCTCCCCTTTTCGCAACCATGATGTCGCCACCTCGGGGCGCAATATGGTCCTCGACCGGATGGTCTTGAAAAACCGCCTCGATCCTGACCAAGCGGGGCAGGCCAAGCGAGTGGTCACCAGAGTGCAGAATCCGCCGGATGGGTTGGCCCAGGAAAGCTATGCCCTGGATGCCGTCCGTCGCGATCTTGACCGCGTCCTCAACACCGAAGACGAGGACGATGGCGGCCTGCGCATCCACACCACCCTGGATCTGCACCTGCAAAAGGCCGCCGAGGAGGCCCTCGAGGCCCGATTGAGTGATGTTGAAAAAACCAAAGGCTATCAACATCCGACCCGCTCCAGCTATCTCAAGCTGCTCGAGGGAGCGAATCCTCCCGCTCAGCCCGATTATCTCCAGGGAGCCGTAATTGTCTTTCAGAACGAAACCGGCGCGGTGCTGACCGTGGTCGGCGGGCGCGATTTTCATGAAAGTTCATTCAATCGCGCTCTGAGCGCCACCCGGCAGGTGGGATCGACGTTTAAGCCGTTCGTTTATACCGCCGCCATTCAGAGTGGCTTGTTTCCCACGACGTTGGTCGATGATGGGCCGGTCGAGATCAATGGCTGGGCCCCTCAAAATTCCGACAGTGCATTCAGGGGACCTCTGCCTGCGGAAGCTGGTCTCTACAAATCCCGCAACACGATGACCGTCCGAGTGGGCGAATTCGCCGGTCTCGACCGGGTCGCTGAACTTGCCGCGCGCGCAGGCATGGGCACCGTCGAGCAGCCGACGCCGCAACTCTATATCGGCAATCTTGGAGCGACCCTCTCCGCGGTTACCAGCGCCTATTCCGCGTTTCCCATGGCCGGCGTCCGCAGCCGGCCCCATGTCATCAGCCACATTCAAAATCGGGACGGCGAAGTGATTTTCCGCAACGAGGTGCAAACCGTGCCGGTGTTGTCGCCAGGTGCGAGCTGGTGTGTCACCAGGATGCTGCAAAAGGTATTGTCGCCATCGGGCACCGGAGCGTACGCCCGGACTCTCGGATTCAAGTCGAAAGCCGCTGGCAAAACCGGCACCACTGATGATTTCAAGGATGCCTGGTTCATCGGCTACAACAAACAGCTCACCTGTGGGGTATGGGTTGGCATGGACCAGCCGGAACGCATCACTTATCAAGGTTACGGCAGCCGGATGGCCCTGCCAATCTGGGTCGATGTCATGAAGGCCAGTGAGAAATTAGGTTATAAAGGCGGTGATCCAACCCCCGACGTCCCCACCAGCAAAGTCGAGGTTTGCCAGATCAGTGGCCAGGTAGCCGGCGGCGGATGCCGCGGATCTGGCAGTGCCGTCATCACCGAACTGCCAGTGGATTTGTTGGAGCGATTTGCGACCACCGCGTGCGCCGATCACGGCGGAGGCCCGTTCGGCTGGCGCGCGGAAACGCGCCCCGCCAAGCCCAGATCCCGACGCTCCGTTCTGGACCGGATTTTTTCAATCTTTCGATAAACCCGGCAACGCCGGAATTAAAAAGACTCAGCGGTTTTCGAATAGTGAGCCGGTCTTGAGAACAGCAGACCAGAGGTCCGCGACACGGCAGACTTCAAAGTCTGCGGTACTGTGGTTCGAGTACCGCAGGCGAACCGCGAGTAACCTGACGTTAAGCCCGCATGCGGCATTTACGTCAGGTTATACGGATCTACATCGATCATGAGCGTGACCTCCCTGGGAAAGCTGAGCTTCGCGAGCACCGCCCTGAGGTGATCGGTCATGCGGTGCGTCGCTTTCGCCCGCATCATCAGTTGGAAGCGAAATTGATCCTCAGCCCGCAACAGCGGCGAAGGGACCGGGTCACCCAGAATAATATCTTCGGGCAGTTCACGCATCAGCCGCTGATGGACGTTTTTCAGCGCAAACTCGGCTAGATTTTCCTTTTCCGACCGGATGGTCACCATGACGGCGTGCGCGAATGGAGGAAAGCTGAGCGCGCTGCGAAATTCGAGTTCTTGCTCGGCGTAGCCGGTAAAATCGCAGTGCCGCGCATGCTGGATCGCGGCGTGGTGAGGGCTGTAAGTCTGAATGATGACCTCGCCGGAAATATCGCCCCGCCCGGCCCGGCCCGCGACCTGGGTCAGCAGCTGAAAAGTGCGTTCGCCAGCGCGAAAGTCGGGCACATGCAGGCCAAGATCGGCATTGAGAATACCAACCAGGGTGACGTTGGGAAAATGAAGGCCTTTGGCGATCATCTGCGTGCCAACAAGGATGTCGATTTTGCGGGCTTGAAAGGCATTGAGGGTATCGCGCAACTGGTATTTGCGGGACATGCTGTCGGTGTCAACACGAGCCAATCGCACCGAGGGCAGCATCCGCTTGAGGGTTTCCTCGACCCGTTCCGTGCCATATCCCGCCATGCGCACCGCAGGATCGCTGCAGGACGGGCATTGCCTCGGCGGCAAAGCCTGGTAACCGCATATATGGCAGACCAGTTTTTGCGGCTCGCGATGAAAAACCAAGCTTACACTGCAATGCACACAGGTAATGACATGCCCGCACGCCGGGCACTGGATCGCCCCCGCATAGCCGCGGCGATTGAGAAAAAGAATGACCTGCTCTGAACGGGCCAGGCGCTTCTCGATGGCCAGGCGCATAGGTTCTGAAAAGATGCTGGGAGCGAATTTGTCGCCGCGGCGTTTTTCGAGCCGCATATCGATGATCCGCATCAGCGGAAGCCGCTGATTGTCCACGCGCTGGGGCAATTCGAGCAATTGATACTTTCCGCGCTGAGCGTTGCGCCAGCTTTCAAGGCTGGGTGTGGCGCTGCCCAGGAGGACCGCAGAACCTTCGATCTGCGCCCGCATCACTGCGAGATCCCGCGCATGATAACGCGGCACGGTGTCCTGTTTGTAGGACTGGTCGTGCTCTTCGTCGACCACGATGAGACCCAGCCTCCTGAGCGGAGCAAAAATCGCGCTTCGCGCGCCAACGACAATGCGCGCTTCATCCCGCGCCACCTTGTGCCATTCATCGTGCCGCTCCCCTGTCGAGAGATGACTGTGCAAGAGCGCCACTTCACGCTGCAGTGAAGCAAAGCGGTTTTTGAAACGCTCGATCGTCTGCGGGGTGAGCGAGATTTCAGGCACCAGAACCAGCGCGGTTCGTCCTTGATCGAGCACCCGCTGCACGGCTTGAAGATAAATCTCTGTTTTTCCGCTGCCGGTGACACCAAACAGCAGGAGCGGGCGGCTTTTTTCCGGCGCCGCGACGGCTTCGAGCACCGCTTCGAGACAGACCATCTGGGAGGGATTGAGGGTGAGCGGACCGCTGGCGACAAATTCAGTGCCGGCGTGCGGATCGCGTTCCTCGGTGCGGTGTTCGAGCTGAACCAAACCTTTCTTCACCAGGGCCTGCACCGCTTCGGCGTGAAGCGAGATCAACGGCAGCGGCGCAGCCGCCGCTTCCAGTTTCGCGATCACTTCAGCCTGCCTCGGTGCACGCTTTTCAAAATGGGCGCGCTCTTTTTCCGTCGCCGGACGAGCGAGCTTGGCCACCTTCCTGCGTTTGAATGGCGTGTTTTCAGCGCGAACCGGCTCGGGCAACAAACTGCGCATCACCTGTTCGAGGGGGGCACAATAGTAGCTCGAAATCCAGCGTGCCAGCTTGAGCAGACCCGGAGTGATCAGCGGTTGCTCTTCGATTATCGAGCTGATCGCTTTCAACGTAAACGCCTCGCCGTCAGCCGGAGCTTCCCGGGCTTGAACACTGGTGACAGTCCCGGTAGCGCGCCGCGCTCGCAACGGCACCCGCACCCGCGCCCCCGCCATCACACTCGTGGCTAACGACTCCGGAACCGCGTAGTCGAACTCCAGTTCCGACGGGCCATCGATCAACACCTTTGCCACCAGCGCCATGCGGCTTGGAGCATGGCTCGCATTTCACCAACGCAAAAACAAAAAAGCCTTCCGCCCTTTCGAGCCGGAAGGCTTTTCGCTCAGTCTGCTAAAACGTCACCGCGATTCGCCAGGAACGCCTGCAAGCAGGCGTCCCACTCCGCCGAACGCCTGAAATCAGGCGTCAACCGACCTAAAAACTCACTGCGAGCACCGCACCGCCATAAACGATCGGATCCTGCAGGTCGCTGACCTGGTCTCCAACGGGGAAGTTGCCGGCCACGTAGGGCGTCAGCGTCACCGTGCTGCTCAGCTTGATCGGAGCCTTCAAATAAGCTGTCACATGGTGGAAATCACTTTCGTTCAAACCGAAGTCAGCGCTCGATACATCGATGAACGAAACCGTGGCGCCGGGCACCAGACTGAAAACCTCATTGATCTTGATGGTGTAACTCGCATCCGCCTGAAGGTACCATTGTTCAGCTTCGAATTCGTAGAACGCTCCGAAGTTTAACGAAAGGTTCTCGACCGGCGCGGCGCTCAACTCGAGCCCGACTTCGTACTGATTATCGATCGCGCTCGGGTAATGCGGATAGTGATACCATCTGAAGCTGGGACCAATCGCGAAGGGACCAACATTGTAGCTGAACTTCGTATAGAGATCCAACTCGTCGTAGTTCGCGCTGCCGGAACTGGCATACCAGGCGTTGAAATTCCAGGTGAGCTTGTCACTAATCGCATAGTTGAGGTCCAGAGCTCCCCAAAACAAATGATCGGCGTCGTCGCCATTGGCGGCCAGAACTTCATAGCCGCGATAAACATAAGTGGTGTCGTACCCTAAAGAAACACTCCCGGTGAAGAGTGGCGATTCGGGGGGCGGTTCCGGCGGCGGGTTCTTACTCGCGGTTTCAGCAGTGCCCGCGATTGCGGCACCACCCAAAATGACGGCAACAAACGGTGCTAACAAGATCCTCATCGTGATGATTGTGGTTGATGGTTATTGATACAGAAATTGTGAAAATTGGAATGAATTGATTATCAAGGTCAAGGTTTATCACCCCTCCCAGGTAAGCAAGCAGGCCTCGTGCCAGATTCAGCAGTAACACCCCGGTATTTTCCCCCGTGGTTGCAGGGCGCGAAACCCGTTCAATTGGGCCGTAAGCTGAAACCCGTGACACCGCAGGCCCCCAAAGCGGCGGTCAGAGCGCCGTTACCGGAGACTTAGTTTGCTGTGTCGCAGACCTGAGGTTTGCACGGTTGGGAAGCAGTCGCGCGCGCCCATCCAAGCCCCTCACTGACTCACTGACTACTCCAGGTCGCTCGCCAGAACCGACTGCCGTTCGCGCTGCGCGAGAAGCCGGGCCTGGGCCGAAACGGAAGCTGAGTCATCGTTGAAACGATAACCGTGGCACGACGGGCAGGTGGCCGCCGTGTTGACGACGATCGAATCGCATCCTTCGCATATTTTGTACCGCGAAGGGTTTTTAACAATCTTGTCCGCCTGACGGGAACGTTCGTGCAATGAATCCGATTCTTGGGGCATCGGCGAACAGCATAGCAAAGGCGACCGCGAATTTCCAAACAAAACGTCGAGGATCTGACACAAATCGGTTGGCTCTCGGAGCGCCGCATCAGATTGGCTCCCGTCATGAGCTGACTCACGGCCCCCGAGGGAGCCCCTCTCGGCCAAACGCACCTCGTAAGGGATCATGTCGTATTGCGACCCTGCGACCGCTGACTGCCGCAACCGTTGGTTGTCTTCACAATGCTGCTTTAACAATCCTGCCCGTCGGTCGACGCCGCCGACATCAAGTGAGTTCCACCACGTTCGATGAGGAAGTTAACGTCAGCTGCGTTCTCGACTAAAAAGCGCACCAAAAAGCGCACCAAAAACCGCACCACTTCAAATTGACCCCGCGCGGCCGGTAAAGGCAGCACCAGGCAGCCCAATTCTGCGGTACGAATACCGCATGCTTTCGATTCTTGCGCGAACAACCAATAGCCAATAATCAATAACGAAAGCGATGCGCCTCCTTTTCATTGGCACTGGCGAGATCGGCGTGCCGGCATTGCGATGGCTGGTGCGCGACTCCGGGCATCAGGTCGCGGGGGTGGTCTGCCAGCCGGATCGGCCGGTGGGAAGAAAGCAAATTCTTGCGCCCCCGGCGACAAAAGTGCTGGCGTTGGAAAACGGAGTGCCGGTTTTTCAGCCGGAGAAGATCCTGGATGCCGCGGCAGACCTGAGCGCCTTGCAGACCGACATCATCGTGGTGATGGCCTATGGCCAGTTTTTGCCGCGGTACGTGCGCGAGGCGTCGCGACTCGCCTGTGTGAATCTGCATGCGTCCCTGCTTCCGCGGTGGCGTGGTGCTTCGCCGATTCAGGCCGCGATCGCAGCCGGGGATTCCGAAACCGGCATCACGGTCATGCACGTGGCAGCGCAAATGGATGCCGGCGACATGATCTTAGCTGAACGGACTCCCATTTTGCCACATGACACCGGGGAGTCGCTGCAAGGTCGGCTGGCTTTGCTGGCGCCCAAAGCGCTGGGGCGCGCGCTTCCGCTGATCGAAGCCGGGGCTCCCCGAATGGCCCAAAATCCGGCCGGCGTGACCCATTGTGGAAAACTCGCCCGGGAGGATGGCGTCATAAGGTGGGCCGTGTCAGCCGTCGAAATCGAACGCCTCGTGCGCGCCTTTCATCCCTGGCCGGGAACCAACACACGACTTCCGGATGGCACGCGGTTGAAAATCTTTCCCCCGGTGGTGGTGGAGCACGGCCTCGGCTCGGACAAAGCCGCGCTCTCCCATGAGACAAACATTCATCCACAGGTGGGGCGAGACTCTGTCGAGCCAGGCTCCCGTGAATTCGAGCGGGACAAAGTCTCGCCTCACCATTTGCCCCACCCTGGGGTGCCCGGAACCGTCCTGGATGCGGGAAGCGGCGGCCTTCTCGTCAGCGCCGGAACCGATGCCTTGAGGATTCTCGATGTGCAGCCGGAAGCACGGCGCCGAATGACGGCCTGCGAATTCCTGTCCGGCCACCCGCTTGCGCCTGGCTCGCGCCTTGCCTAACGGCTATCCGCTTTGAGTTTCTCGAGCACGTTTGTGGCGATGCCGTCGACCGGCCATAAGCGGCCCAGTCCCTCGTAGCCGCAAGAGAGCATCCCTTCATCCGGGCCGATGAATTCTGCGCCCCGGCTCTGCAACGTGGCCACGTTTTGCCGGGTTGCGAGGTGCTCCCACATTTTCCCGTTCATGGCCGGAGCGATCACGAGCGGGGCGCGAGTGGCGAGCGCGATGGCGGTCAAAACATCCGGCGCCAGGCCATGCGCGAGCTGGGCGATCACGTTCGCCGTGGCTGGCGCGATCAACAACAGATTTGCCTCGTCCGCGAGTTGGATGTGCCCTGGCCGCCAGTTCTCCTTTTCATCGAAGAGGCTGGTTATGACAGGGTTCTTGGAAAGAACCTGCAACGTGAGCGGAGAGACAAACTCGCACGCGTCTCTGGTCAGCACGCAGGTGACCGAACAGCCGAGCCTGGTCAGTTGGCTGGCGAGATCAGCAGCCTTATAGGCGGCAATCGAGCCGGTGACGCCAAGGATGATGCGCTTGCGAGGCATGCAGACGAGAGGCACTTCGTCCCTACCACGAATGAAAGCGCGCGCAACCTCGATCGCGAACACCGTCAAGGCCCTTCCGGCGGGGCGGTCTCGGGCTTTTGAAAGAAGTCCTCAAACGCATGCCAGCGCCACCAGTTTTTGCGCAGCATCCTCTCGAGCACCCCGCTCCACCATTCCCCCAGGGCGCGCAACTCGCGCTCCCGCCCTTCACGGGAGTCGGCGACAGAGGGCTGGCGCGGCGGCCACACCACGATGCGATAGCGCCGCCAGCCCATGCGCAGAATGAAGATCGGATAAATGGCCGCCCCTGTGGCTTGGGCCAAAACAAACGGTCCGCGCGGCAGCAGCCAGGCATGCCCGTGACGCAGAGCGAGCAATGGCGAGACGTCATCGGGCACGCGATCGCCCTGAAGCGCGATGACCTCGCCGGCGGCCAGGGCCTGCGCGAGTTCGACGCCGAGAAACGCGCCGGGCTCGTTATAGCGAATGCGGAAGGTCTCTGACTGCTGAGCGACACGCTCTTTGTTTCGATAGGCCTGCAAGTCAGTCTGCCGGTCAGGCACTCGCACCGTCGTCAATCGCCGCCCCAGCTTGCTGGCGAAAAAGGGTGCTGCGACATCGTAACTGCCCATGTGAGCCGTCAGGACGATAACACCTTCCTTGCTGGCTGCGAGGGTGTGAAAATGTTCGGCACCCTCCAGTTCCCAGGACAGCGCGCGCTCGCCATGCCGTGAGCGGGCGGCATCAGCCAGCATCCACGCAAACTCCCAGAAGACGCGGAACGAGCGAAGAAAATTAACCGTCCGCGAGCTGGCCTCGAGCAGGACGGCAAGATTGCGTTGAACGGCACGGCGTTGGCGGCCGGCGAGAAGAAAAAAAACCAAAGTGTAGCCAAACGCGAGCGGTGGCTCGAGAAAATACGGGCACCGGCACACGCCCCAATCCATAAACCGCGACCAAAGATCGCCATAGACACTGAGCCGTGAAAACGCGCGAGCGCCGTCCGAAGGGCTGGCGGGGTTTTCGTCTGCGGCAGGTTGGGACATCGATGAGCCTCATTGATAGCTGGCGAAACGGTCTTTCCAAGCCCTGGAGACAGCCGCCATTGGAGACGGCCCGCCCTCGGGCCGCTGGGTTCCATGGCGGCGCGAGGGCGCGCCGTCGCCCCGCACTGGAATTCACTTGCGAGGCGAAATGAGGAATCCCTGCCCTCCCTTCTTGTTCAAGAAACGCGCATTGCAAAACTATGGCGCACCGCCACCTTTCCCGCTTTTCGCCAACGCATGTATCGCACCCGCCACTGCAATGAAATCCGCAACTCACACATCGGTGAGGTCGTGACGCTTTGCGGGTGGGTTCATTCGACCCGCGACCACGGCGGTGTCATTTTCATCGATCTGCGCGACCGCGAAGGGTTGACCCAAGTGGTTTTTCGGCCTGAGGAAAGCGGAGAAGTTGCCCAGGCAAGTCACCATTTGGGGGAAGAGGATGTGGTGCAGGTTGCCGGCCGGGTGAGCGCGCGTTTGCCCGGAACGGAAAACCCAAAACTTGATACAGGAGCGGTCGAGGTGGTGGCCAGCCGGCTGCTCGTCCTCAACCAGGCGGACGTGCTGCCGTTTCAACTCGACCGCGAACTGTCGAATGAGGATTTGCGGATGAAGTTCCGCTTTCTCGATCTGCGGCGGGAGCGGTTGAATCGCAATCTGCGCACGCGCCACAAGATTACGGCCGCGGCGCGCAATTTCCTCGATGCGCAGGGCTTTATCGAGGTCGAGACCCCGATACTATCCAACCCGACGCCGGAGGGCGCGCGGGATTTTCTGGTGCCGGCGCGCATGCATCCCGGCCACTTTTATGCCTTGCCGCAGGCGCCACAGCAGTACAAGCAATTGCTCCAGGTCGCCGGCCTCGAAAAGTATTTCCAGATTGCGCGGTGCTTCCGGGACGAGGACCTGCGCGCCGACCGCCAGCCTGAATTCACGCAGATCGACATCGAGGCTTCCTTCATCAGCCCCGAGCATATCTACAAGCTCATCGAAGGATTGCTCGCCTCGATGTTCAAAACCGGCATGGGGGTCGATATTCCGCTTCCGTTTCCACGCCTGACCTATCGCGAGGCCATGGATCGCTTCGGTTCAGACAAGCCAGACACTCGAGTCGGGATCGAGATCTTCGACCTCGGCGATGTCTTCGCCAAATCTGAATTCAAAATTTTCCGCAGCACACTCGAAGGCGGCGGAGTCGTCCGCGGCATCAATGCCCGCTGTTTCGCAGGAATTACGACCGGCCAGATGAACCGGCTGAACGAACTCGCCATTGAAGCAGGATTACCCGTCAAAACCCTCGCCTTCATCAAAGTCGAGAACGGCGAATACAAATCCCCGCTGTGGAAATTCTTTACCGAAACTGAGAAGCAAGCCCTGGTCGACAAACTTCAGGTCGGGGAAGGGGACCTGGTCTTATTCGTGGCCGGTGAGTGGGAACAGACGTGTCACATCCTCGGCCGCGTGCGCACTGAAATTGCCTCGATGCAGGAACTGGCAAAAGGAAGTTCAGCGCTCAACTTTCTCTGGGTGGTGGACTTTCCGCTGCTGGCCCATTCGGCTGAGGAGGGAAAATGGAACGCCGTGCATCACCCGTTTACACGTCCGAAAGCGGAAGACCTTTCCCTGCTCGATTCGGGCGACTTCGGCCGGATGCGCGCGGAAGCCTACGACGTCGTGCTCAACGGTTATGAACTCGGCGGCGGATCCATCCGGATTCACGAGCGCGCTTTGCAGATGCGCCTCTTTTCGGTGCTTGGCATCACCGAAGAGGAGCAGAAGGTCAAATTCGGCCACCTGCTCGATGCCTTCCGCTTCGGGGCTCCCCCGCATGGTGGCATCGCCCTCGGCCTCGATCGCATCGCCATGCTGGTCTGCCGCGAAGAGAGCATCCGGGAAGTCATTGCGTTCCCGAAAAATAACAAGGCGGCCGACTTGATGACCGACTCCCCGACCACCGTCGATTTCAAGCAACTGCGCGAGCTTTACCTCGCCAGCACTTACAAGGAAAAGCAAAAGATGCCAGCCGAACAGCAGGGTGGGTTGTAAGATGGCATGCGCACAAATAATCAATAACAAATAACCAATAACGGAATCATTCCACGATTGATTTTTGCATGTGAGTCAAGGGGAACGGCCGTGGCAACAAAGAGAACGAAGAGAAGAGCTTGCGAAACCACTAACGTTCACCCTCGTGGGGAGGTTTTGTGTTGGCCGGGAACATTGCAGCGAAAGCGAGGCACGCACTGGGAGCGGCGGGGGTGCCCTCGGGTCTCCGCCCCCCCCCGTTCTCCTCCACACCAAGACCAGCGTCCTGCCCCGCCGGGGGTCTT
>JBPCQC010000138.1:0-5180 GCA_050998515.1 Verrucomicrobiales bacterium | reverse complement strand
GATGGTCCGCGAACAAACCACCGTGTCGTTGGCTTGGGTCGCAGCCCGCCTCCACTTCCGCCCCGCCGCCAGCACTTCCCAGCAAATCAAGCGTTGCCGTCAACAGATCAGCCACAATCGAGACCTGCATCGAACTTGGAAGAAGCTGAACAATCTGTCATATGTTTTGTCCTGACCCTTTTCTTTCTTTCCCGGCTCCCGGGATGAATGGTGATCCCTTCCCGCGCGGCATCCTTCGACGGATAGGCCAGCAGAATCGCATAACATACGATCCTCTTGTCGGAGAGCGGCTTCACCTGCCCGTCCAGCGCCCGGAGATACCCGGCATGGAAACTGAACGTCCGTCCCCCGACCGCCCGTTTGGGATTGTCCGGCTTCCTTTCAAGGTCGAGCAGTGCGGTCAAATTCACGTTGATGCCCGCATGATGGATCCCCAGCGCAATCGCATCATCCTCCATTTGCACCTGGAGACCCTTGATGCCCGGAGGAGTGGGGAACGGACCGGCGTCAGGCGAAGCGGGGGCGGTGGAAGCAATGAGAAAGGCGAGAAGCGGAAAGAGACGGACAATCATTGTGTGTAATCAATGTCCCGCGGCATCAAGGCGCGCACGGTCAAGGAGTCTGCGGGCGTCGGCGTTCGAGGGTTCGATCTTGAGCGCCTGCGCGAGCGGTTCGATGGCGAGCGCAGGCTGGCCGGATTTGGTCAGCGCGTCGCCGAGACCCAACCATGGCTGCGCCCAGTCGGGCTTGGCGCGGATAGCGGCGCGGAAGGCGTTCATGGCCCCCTGCCAGCTTTGACCTTCCATCATGCAAAGCCCGAGCCCGTAATGCGCTCCGGCGTCTTCCGGTTGGAGTTGCAGCGCGCGCTGGAAGAGGGACTCAGCTTCCAGGCTGGCGTCCTGCTGATAGAGGGCCATTCCGAGTTGCGTGAGCGCATCGGCGGTTTCCGGCGGCAGTGCAATCGCGCGGCGCAGCGTACGTTCGGCATCCGCGTATTTTCCCTGCCGCATCCATGCGGCGCCGAGGAGCCGCCAGGCGCGCGGATCCTCCGGGTATCGCTCCACTTTCTCCTGCATGAAAGTCACCAACTCCGGGAGACGATTCTGATCGAGAAGCTGCTGCGCCTTTTTCAAATCGGCTTCTTTGCCGACGCGGAATTGTTCCGTCTCGGAGACGAAAAGATCCGGCCACTCCGCCGTTAGGGGAAGCCCTGCCGCAGCTTGTGCAGCCGCTTCGGCCTTCGCCCTATTGCCGAGACGCTGATGAGCAGTGGCCAGCAGGACACGCGTCTCGCGCACCCGGGGCGCGCCGGCGGCGGCACGCTCGAGCCACTCCACACTGCCCGCCGCGTCTCCGCGGGACAGCGCGATGCGCCCCAAGCCAAGAAAGGCACGGGCCTCATTGGGAAAATGCCGGAGCACCTGTTGGAAGGCGCTCGCGGCCTCGTCGAGACGGTCGCGTTCGAGGAGGAATTCCGCGAGGCGGCAGCGTGGAGCGTGAAGCGCGGCGCCAGTCAGTTCTGCGGCGCGGGCGAGGAGGGGCACTGCCGCGTCGGGGTTGAGATCGGCGAGGCTGAGAGCTCGAAGATACGGCCAGCGGGGCTGCTGTGGATCGAGGATTTCGGCTTGAGCGAAAACCGTTGCGGCATCGCCGTAGAGTTCGTGTGTGAACAGGACGGCGCCCAGTTGCCCCCACGCGAGGGCGGCGCGCGGATTGGCGCGCACCCTTGCTCCCGCGTCATTTACGGCCCGGGCGATGGCGGGCTCGACACCCTGAAGGTGGAGCTGAGGCACTTCCGGAGCGGAGAGCTTGTGCCAGAGCTTGTATCCGCCGGCACCGGCGACGAGCAGGCTGCCCCCGATGAATATCAGGACGGAGACTTTCCAGCGGCGTGACTTCATGGCGCCGCAGACGGCACGCCGGCCGCAGGCTGGCCCGTGCCTTTTTTCAAAACCAAAAGCTGTCTGCCGTGCGCTCCGGGGAACCCTTCTTCCTCCCCCCCGGGCCAAAGCACGTGGATGGTATCTGCGTGCGTCGCCGCGCCGAGTCCGAAGTGCGCTCGCGGATCGCTGCTCGAAGCGTAGCTGAATGCGGGATTCACCCACGCCACACGCCGGCGGGCACCCGCGACGACGGTAATTTTTGCGCCGTAGGCATCCCGCCCGCCCAGCATCGGATCGATCGCGCGGATGCTCAGCCAATTCGCAGCGCGGGGCGCGATATTCCGAAAAATCTTTGCGGGCCCCGCGATGGCTGTGACCAGCAGATCAACGCCACCGTCGTTATCGATATCCCCGCACGCCAGCCCGCGCCCGACTTGATATTCTTCGCAGAAGGCGGGATTCGCAGCCGACACATCACGGAACTTTCCGGTGCCATCGTTGGCGAAAAGCTGATTGCGTTCGACGTACCGGCTCCAATGCGGGCCGAGCGCCGGAACGAGCTTCGGCCGGCCGTCATCCACGCGCGGATGACGCACGCCGCCGTTGACGACCGCAAGGTCGGGCGCTCCGTCGTTGTCGAAATCCGCGAACGCTGTTCCGAATCCCGTACCATGCCAGCGCGACCCGGTAAGGCCAGCGGCGCCTGTCTGATCGAGGAAGGCGCCGGGCGGGTCTTGCTTCCAAAGAACGTGGCTTTCCTCGATCAGATGCGTGATGAAGATGTCGAATTGCCCGCGGCCCGTAGTTTCGGCAATTGCGATCCCCATATTTGCCTGGGCCCGTCCCATGTTGTTGTAGGCAACGCCGCGGACGACCGCTTCGTTTTTGAATGTGCCATCGTGCTGATTCATCCAGAGCGCGTTAGGCTTTCCATCGTTGGCGACGAGGATATCCGGCCACTTATCGTCGTCGAAATCCGCGCAGGTCACGCCGAGGCCCGGCCCCGGTTCGGCGCCGAGGCCTGATTTCACGGTCACATCCTCGAAGCGGACCCGGCCCGCTGGGTCCCGTCCGCGATTGTGAAACAGAGTAGTCACGCGATCCAGAAATCCACTCGGTCCGCAGTAGTCGAGTTGCCCGGAGCGATCGTAGCAGCGCTGCGTCTCGTTGTTCTCCACATAATTTGCGACGACGAGATCGAGCCAGCCGTCGCGATCATAATCAAAAAATGCGGCTGAGACCGCCCACGCGGGATTTTCGACTTCAGCGCCCTTCGTGACGTCGATGAATTTGCCACGACCGGCATTGCAGAATAGCCGGACCCGATTGTATTCAGTAACGAGCACATCCGGCAGGCCGTCGTTATCGTAGTCCCCGCAGGCAACACCCATGCCGTATCCCGCGATGTCCAGCCCTGAGCCAGCGCTGACATTTTCAAACGCGCCATCTGCTTTTTGATGAAAGAGCTGATTCTTCGAGAGCGAATCGGGTCCGCCATTTTGCACGAGGTAAATGTCGAGCCGGCCATCGTTGTCGTAATCGAAAACCGCCCCCCCGGAGCCGACACTTTCGGGAAAAAAGAAACGCCCGGTCGTGCCGGGATCATGCACGAATTGCACTCCCAGTTTCCCGGTGGCATCCTCAAACCATAGCTGCCCCCCATGCGGGCCGTGCGCGACGGGCTCGACGGACTTCCGGCACCCCGCCGCGCCGTATGCGAATACGGCACACGCGAAGAGGAAAGCGCGGAAGAGCATCCGGCGAGGGTCGATTCCTGTTTCAGCGAAAAAGCCCGACCCAGTTTCCTGGGGCGGGCTCTTGAAGCGATTCGTTCCGTCTGATTTAGGAGCGACGACGCCGGAGTCCGATCAGCATGCCAAGCCCGCCGGCCAACATTGCCATGGAAGCAGGCTCCGGGACTTCCTGGAATCTGAAGTTGGAAATATCGTGCTGGAATGCGCCGCCGCCCGTGCCTGCGGTGAATCCAACAAATGCCGTCGTTCCGCCAAGGATAGCGGTCAGATCGCCCGTAGCGATGGTGGTGCTGTAAAGCCCGGCGCCTTGCGCGGCTGTCACCGTAACTTCACTGCCCACACTGGATGGGTCGTAAGTCACTGTGAAATTCACCGGTATCGGGGCGCCGAAATCCACCCCGCTCGGCAGAGTGTCGACAAACCCACCCTGAGCACCATTGGTACCCGTGCCCAAAGACGATCCGTTAAAGTTGTTGGCGACGATGGCCACGCTCGGAGTGATTCCATCATATCCTTTTCCACCGCCGCCGCCTCCCAAAGCTGCTGATCCGGTAGGGGCATTTTGCAAAGTGAAGGTAAACCCGTCTGCCCCGCCGCCAGCCTCATTGGATGCCAGAAAGGTGAAGACCGATGTAAACCCCAGGTTATACGGTTGGGCGACGGTGCTGAAGCCACTGCCGGCTTGGCCGAAGGTGGTCGTCAAGGTGAGGGTGTCGCCAGCAATCGTGGCGGTTCCATTCGGGTCGAACGTACCGAAACCGGTGAGGGCAGCGTGTGAAGTGAGGGCGAGGCCCAGCAGGCCGGTCAATCCAAGAGTAGCGATTTTCATGTATTTAGGGAAGTATTTCAGGGATCTTCAGATAAAGGATGCTGAGGTGGGCCATTAAGGGCAGGAACTCTCCCTAGGTCAACTTTTTTTCTTTCGATTTTCGCTTCCTTTCGGCAGACACCTCCCAGAGCGACCGTTTCCTCTGCATCCGCAGCATGTTTGCCCATTTTAGTTGCCCGCACTTGAGCGATCTTGTTGGCTCAGGCGACGTTGCGCCGGATGCGGAATCGCGAAAATTTTCTGTCGGATTCCGCGCCCGCGCCGGATGACATGGATGATGAACGAATTCACAGACCGGAGTTGTTGTCGGCCTTTGCCCGGGAGGGCGACGAGGGGGCGTTTGCGGCGGCACCAAAAGGGGTCAGCGGCACCAAAAGGGGTCAGGACGCAACATTTGACCAACTGGCAAAGGCGGTCATACTGGCCGTATGCCGCGACAACTGCGGATCGAATTTGCGGGGGCCTATTATCACGTGATGGCGCGCGGTGACCGGCGAGAGGCCATTTTTGTCGAAGACGAGGACCGGCGAAGGTTTTTACAAACTCTTGGTGAGGTCTGTGAGCGGACGGGCTGGCGGGTCCTGGCCTGGGTGCTGATGAGCAACCACTACCACCTTCTGCTCCATACGCCACAAGCCAATCTGGTTGTCGGCATGCAATGGTTGCAGACCACACTCTCTGCCCGGCATAACCGACGGCATCGCCTCAGCGGCC